>JANQNN010000002.1 GCA_028279545.1 Nitrosopumilaceae archaeon | reverse complement strand
TGCTGGTTTTTTCACAGTGCCTTTTGGAAGAGTCTCCTTTTTGGGTTCTGCAGGTTTTGTTTCTGCTGGCTTTGGTTTTGGTTCGGCTGGTTTAGCTTCAGGTTTAATTTCTTTCTGATTTGAAAATTTTGCAATTTTTTCTTCTAACTGTGAAATTTTTTCTTCAAGATCAGAAAAATTTTCTGGTTGAGATTTCTTCTCTGAAGAGTATTCTACTTTTCTAGGTAATTTTTTTGCTTGTGATACCCAAGAATTTACATCCTTTAACTTAGGAGTTCTTCGAACAAGATTCTTTTTGTTGTTAATTTCCAACATTTTTTCATAAAGGTTATCCGCGTTTCGTGTAGCCATTTCAACTACAGT
Organism: Nitrosopumilaceae archaeon; assembly: GCA_028279545.1. GTDB lineage: Archaea > Thermoproteota > Nitrososphaeria > Nitrososphaerales > Nitrosopumilaceae > Nitrosomaritimum. The sequence goes on along the minus strand of JANQNN010000002.1, from coordinate 50,942 downwards.
ATCAACTCCTGCAGCTTCAAGAAGATCTGAATATTCTTCTCCCACTCCTTTAATTCTAATTAAATCCGAAAGATTAACCCATCTTAAAATTAAATCTCCAGATATTCCTGATTTTTTTGAAAGTTCTTTTCTTCCTTGAGGGGTTTTTCCTTGCTTCAAAAGGTCATTAGACGTTTTAATTCCAATTGAGTTTAATTTTTCTGCGTAAGCAGGTCCAATTCCTTCTATTTTTATTATCTTCAATACTGTCAATAAAACTTCGTAATTAACCCATGTTAAAATGGTTTCTGTTGAATATCAAAAATGAAATAGTTTATTGACAAATTCTAGAAAATTTATTTTTGAAGAGTAACAAGTAAAAATTAGGCTCAACCTGAACGTAAATGAAAATTGCTACAACAATGGCATTCTTTTTTAATACATTCGGGTTCATTTTGATGTTGACAAATCCCACATTCACAATGAATTACCATACTATCATTACATTGTCTTACCATATAATAGATCTGTTTTTTTCTTGGATTTTTTTACAAACAAGAATAAAAAATAATAAAGTTGCTTGTAGTGATTTAAGAATCTAGGGAGCTATTCAGATATCCATACTAAAGCCACAGTTTTAATTTGAATATCAGATTTTCTTGGTTTAATTTCCTTTACAATTAATTCTTCAGATAAGTGATCAAATCGTTCCTCAAGTTTATCTATTTCTTGTTGCAGTTCACTTTTTACTGCATCAATTTTTTCAATAATAGCATCAGCTGTTTCTCCTGCACGATTAATATCGCCATATTCCTTTCCTTGCCGTGCCGCACTGCTAACTGCAGTAGTAGCTCTACTCAAAGTTGACATGTTTAGGCCACCACTACCTGAAAAAGCAGATAGAAGTGATGCTCCAATGGATATTGCCGTTTGCAATTTACGCCCTTTAGATTGTTCTTTTTCTTTTTCTATCCGCTGTTTGGCTTTTCTAAGTTGTTCTAACAGAGAATCAGTTTTTGTTTTGTATTTTTTACGGAGTTTTTCTGATTCATAATCTCTTTTTTCTCTTGCAATTTCTCCTAACCTAATTCTAAAATCACGTTCACTTTCCAATGGTTTTGAGGTAATTTTGAAATTTTTACTTTCAAAGTATTCTATTCCTTTATTTCGATAAAGATGGTTTTTAAATTCCCTTTTCCATTTAGAAAAACTCCTAGCCTTTGTAGCTTGGTCAGGTAGGGTAGTAAATCTTCCATTTTTTGGAACTCTTTTTCTTAGTTTACTTTCTTTTATTAAAACATCTTCTGCATCTTCCCAGTCTACATCTAGAAGATCCTCATCCAAATAAACCAAGGAATAAACTTTTTCAGTATGCGCTTTTTTCTTTGTTTTTGGATTTTGATAATGAATTGTAGCAATTCCTAAGACCGTGGCTTGAAAATTATATGAGGAATCTTTGTCAAAAACAAAAAATTGTGGAATGCCTGGAGGAAGAATTGGGTAAGAGGGTAATGTTAATTGGAAATTTTCAGATGGTTTTGGCGTAGAACTAGTTTTTTTTGATTCTAAAACTGAAATATTTTTTTTGTTTTTCATTAAAACTTGTATTTGGTTGCGAGTGAGTGGCCCACGAAGATAAGACATTGCCCATCTAGTATGAAAAATTGTTGGCTCTGATTGGTGAACATTATGAAGAAGAAAAACTCTCTTGTCTAAACTTGAAATGGTTTTATCTATCGCGTCTCTATTGAAATTTTTCCCATTAGAGATTCCTTCTAATCCATCAAGCATACGCTCTTTATCACGCTGAGTTTGGAGTCGTCCAATAAACCAAGTTCCTGTGTTGGAAAGTCCCTTGTAATCCAAATCGGCTGGGTTTTGAGTTGCAAGGACTAATCCTAACCCGTATGCTCTTGCTTGTTTAAGTAAAGTTAGTAGGGGTTTCTTGGATGAAGGTTTAGAAACTGGGGGCATATATCCAAAAATTTCATCAATGTAGAGTAATGCCCTTAAGCTTGAAGTGCCTGAGCGAGTACGCATCCAGCTTAGAATTTGGTTAAGCAATAAGGAAACAAAAAACATTCTTTCTGTTTCAGGTAGGTGGGAAATAGAGAAAATGGCCACTCGTGGTTTTCCTTGTGGAGTGTAAAAAATTTGATCAATATCAAGTGGTTGTCCAGTAAGCCAACCTTGAAACCCAGGCGCAGCAAGTAAATTATTTATTTGTAAAGCAAACTTGAGACGATCCTTTTCTGGAAAGAAGGTTTCAATTTGCATGAATCCTACTTTTTGAAATGGGGGATTTTGAATTGATTGAATTATTGTTCCCAAGTCCACCTCGATTCTTTTTCGCCATAAATGATCAAATAAAGTAGAAAGTAGAATATGTTCCCTACTTTGAACCGGATCTGCATTAATTCCCAAAAGTTCAAGAAGACTAGTGGCAGTCGTAGAAATTCTATCTCGAAAAAGGTCTGGTTCTTTTATGATTTCCTCTGAAGGAGCAGAAAAAGAAGATAGTATTGAGATTGGGACTCCCATTTGGCTTCCTGGCGTGTAAATAACAAATTCTGCTGAATTTTTTAAATTTTTTATTCTTTCTGGTTTTTGTCCATAGCTTGCAAGACCATTTTTCCACATCTGTGCTTGCATTTTTGCAAATTCTTCTGGAGTAATTTTTTTCCTTCTGGCATCATCTTCGTTAATCCATGGACGGAAGTTTTCTGCACGAAGATTGGGAAATGTTAGAAGCATGTTTCCCAAGTCTCCCTTTGGATCAATAATGATAATAGGAATTTTATCTAAAATGGCTTCTTCCATTAAAGTAATACAAAGACCCGTTTTTCCGCTGCCAGTCATTCCAACGCAAACTGCATGTGTTGTAAGATTTTTTGCATCATAAAGTAATGGAAATTCCTCTTCTACTTTCTTTGATAAATTGTAATGTTTACCTAGAAAAAACTCACCAAGTTTTTCATATATCTCCACATACTATTTCGATTAGATTTAGGCTAAAAGTCTTATTTTTTAAAGAAATTTCCCAAAAAAAAATTGAATATTTAAAATAAAAAATGATAGTAAATACAATCCATTTAAAGAAAAATAGAATATGGGTAGATTTATTCTACAACAAATCCAATTTTGACATTGGCACGATATTCAGTAATTTTACCATCTTTTACAACGGCTGTTTGTGCAATTAGGTCAACACCTTTGATTTCTTTTACAGTTTCTTGTGCCTTGCTTACTGCGTCTTTTGTAGCTTCTTCCCAGCTTTGAGAAGATGAACCCACAAGTTCGATTACTTTTAAAACCATTGATAAACCTCATTCCAATCAAAATAAAATCCTTTCTAACATTATCTAAAATGATGATTTCATATTTTTTGAGAGCATGTCTTTAATTTTTTAATAAAAAAATACAGGGAAAAATTTGAGAATTAGTATTCGATTCCTCTTGGAAGAGTTTTGGCTTCTGCCACCCAAGCGGTTACTTGATCAATAGTAGGTGGACTTCGGACCAAATTTTTTTCTTCATTTACCTCTAGCATTTTTTTGTGCAGATTCTCCGCATTCCGGGTTGCAAGTTCAACAACCGTATCCACCCCCGCCTCTTCAAGAAGATCAGAGTATTCTTCCCCAACACCTTTTATCCTAATTAAATCACAGAGATTTACCCACTCCATAATTAATTTTGAAGATATCCCAGTCTTTTCTACAAGGTCTTTTCGGCCATCAGGAGTTTTTCCTTGTTCCAGTAAATTATCAGAATTATTAATTCCAATTGATTCAAGTTTTTCTGCATATGCAGGGCCGATTCCCTCTATGTCAATAATTTTTAGGGTAGTCATTTTGTTCTTATTTCTAATCCAGGTTGTAAGATATAAGTTATTTTAGAAAATTTTAGAATTAAATAAAAAATGTAGTAGAAAAAACACATCAGGATTTTATATGAGAATAATTGTGATGGTAAACAGAGGAGATAAAGTAGTGGATATGAATAAGGAAAACGAGGTAGACAGCCTTCTTCTTGAGAAATTTCAACAAGAAATTTGGAGTAAAGTTCCTCATTTAGAGGAGAATCATGGAAAAAAAGAGATTGTAAATCGAACTCCATTAATCGACCTTACAAAAGATTTGAAAGAATGTGCAAAAACAATTTACAATCTAAATTTTGATGAAAGTGACTTAGAGGTCTTTGGAAAATTTGATTCCAATCTGCTTACCGGTTCAATCAAAGTTAGACCTGCAGTTCACATTATTAACAATGCAATTGCTACCGGAAATCTCAAAAGCGGACATACAATAATTGAGGCAACTTCGGGAAACTTTGGAATAGCTCTTGGACAATTATCGAAACTAGGACTAAATGTAATTGCACTTGTATCAAGAAAATTACAAGAAGGAGTCTTTGAAGAACTTAGGAATGAAAATATTCGAATAATGGATCTTGATATGGATATATGTCCTGCCCCAGGAATGAAGGGAAGTGCTAATGAATTGGCAGCAAAAGCAACAGCTGCCAACATCCGTTCACAATTATCAGGGATGGGTTTTGATCCAGCCATTTTTGATAAATCAAGCGATGAAATACAATCGCTTTTGGTGGACCAAGATATCATCAATCTAGCCAAGCATCTTGCAAAAATCTATGGCTGTTTTTGTCCAGAACAATATGACAACGAACTAAATATTGATGTGCATAAAACTGTAACTGCAGCCGAAATCGACCAACAGTTGCAAGAAAATGGAAAATCATTAGATAATTTTAGAATTGTGTGTACCTTTGGAACCGGAGGCACATCTGGAGGGCTGAGCAATTACGTTTCTGAAAAATATGATAAAAAATCTGTGCATATTGTTTTTCCAGCTGCAGGTCAAGATGTAGCAGGAATAAGAACTAAAGATAAGGCTTTTGGATTAAAATTATACAAACCAGAAATTTACTCCGGCCAACATGAAGTGGATTTTGAGCAAGTTAAACCTCTTCTAAAGTTTTTTGTAGATAAGGGCCATGATATAGGAGAAAGTAGCGCACTTGCACTTTACGCGATTTTACAAATGGCAAATTTCGGTAATGGTGGTAAATTTGTAGCAATTGTGGCTGATGGAATACAAAAATACAAAAAAAATTTATTGGAAATGTCAAATAAAAATAGAATCAGGGTTTCTCTAAATGATGCAGTATCAAGTGTAGACGAATACGACAAAATAATTTGGATTCATACACAATATACACCTCGAGAAGAAGGAATAGAGTTAATTGCTAAATCATTAGGTGTTGATAAAACAAAGATTGCAGTTCCAAAGGCAAGAACCGTTGAGAAATTATTAACTTCACAACAAATTCCAGAAGAATTAACAGAGGATCTTAAAGGATCGAAAGGAAAATCATTGTTAGTGTGTATGGCGGGAAACACGTCTTTAATGGCAGTCAAGACCCTTGCAGGAAAAGGAGTCCAAACTGAGAGTTTGGATGGGGGAATAACTGCTCTTCCTCAAGGAAAGGGAAAACAAATATCAGATTTGATAACCATTGCTAGAGAATAAGTAATCAAATCTTTTTTTGGTTTAATTTCATTTTTCAATTTCCAAAAAGTTTTTGAGGTTTACTAAACTAATTAGGAATTAAATCGGTATCGTAGGATGGCTAAAACTGAATTATCAATGTGAAGTTTCTTGATAATTTTAGGAGAGGTAGCAAACTCTATTTTAGCAGAGGTATGTTGTGCCATTTCTAACATTTTGATTATTTTTTTAAATTGAAAATTGGTGTGATAATCTGCAGAAACAATTAGTGTGTCTACAGCACCTTTTTCCAAGGCTTTGAAAATAATATCATTTCTTTTTGCTGTTAGACCTTCCTTTACTAGATTCTCATATTTTTCAATAATTTCTGAAACATATTTTTTTCTATATTGGTATAAATGATAAATTAATTTTTTGTGGATATCATCTAATGAAGTAGAAGAATTTAGATTTTCAACAAAACGACATTTTTTTATCATTTCGGTATCAAGATAATCAAAAAATTCTGTTTTCGCCGATCCAATTCCTCCTAAAAGTATTAACTCAGAATTAGAACCCATTAATTTGACTTTGTTTGCTACTTTTTTAAAAAAAACATGAATTTTGGTTTGTCTTGCTCTAAGGAATCTACCTTGGCTTTGTCCGCCTTTTTTATGCCGTCCTTGCAGATGGATTTTAATTTTAATTTCTTGAACTAGTTGACTTCCATTGAATTTTTGAATCCTTGCTGATTTTTGATCAATAACAACAAGCAATACCTCAAAATTTGTTTTTAGAACATCTCGAAAGGGTTTGGTGTATGGTTTTTTACTTGCCATATAGATAAAAGGTAATTTCTTTGAGGTTCCTATATGATTGATTTTTACTTTTTCATTTTTTAACCATCCAAAAATACAAAATGTTTTAGCAAATTTTCCGGCTGAAGAATGATTTTTGTAAAGGTCTTTAATTTTTTTTTCAATTATTGATTCTATTTTTTCAAATTGTGGAGTTCTCTTTCTCTCTTTTAATAAAGAAATAATTTCTTTTTCTTTTCCATATTGATAATAGACAGAGAGACAATTAGAATTTATTTTTTTTAAATCATAAAGAAATTGATGCAGTAAGAACCACTCTGTTGGAGAAATGTTAGAGTACTCTAAACCATTTTTTTGCATTTTTTGTTTTATTTTAAATGAGTTAATAACTGCTATTTCAAGACTCTAAATTTACAAAAATTTGTTTGGCCGCAATAAGATTACCTTCCAAATCATATGCCAATCCATAAAGCATAGCAATAGAGCTATTTGGGAAAGTTGTAATCTCGCTGAGAGTTATACTAGTGCTAGAGGTTGATTCTTCAGTATTTGGAAAACAGCTAACACAACCAATTTCATATGAAGAGGCCGTCTCATCTTGGTTCCAAGAAATCTGAACGGTAGCAGTATTTTCTGTATAATCCAAAACAGAAGATTGAATATTTTCAAAAGGCTCTGCATATGCTAGGCCTGTACTTACCATCAATATTGGAAGTAGAAATAAGAGGAACTTCATCAAATTTTTTGAGCTTGCTTTATCTTTTAACATTTGCTATTAAAAATGCGCACAAAATGAGGGCAAATCCCAAAAAATTTCGATCTTTTTGTTTTTTGAAATAAAAAAGGTGATCGATGAGATTTTTGAAAGGTTTTTTACAATTTCTATTATTTCAGAATGCTTTGGTGATTTAAAATTCCAAGGATCTTATCAATAAACCGTTTAACCAGAGATAAAATATTGATGTAATACCTTTTGGGGTTTTCATAATGAGCAGAATCCCAAAAAGCTATTGGTTGACCATCTTCAGCAATTTTTACTCGTAAATAATTTCTTGGCTTTCCTTTTCCTCTTTTTCCTAAATTTTTTAAAATCGAGTCATAAGTTTCCAAAAATTGTTGATTTCTGATTTCCCATAATCTACTGCTGACTCGATTCCAAAAATGTTGGTATTTTATCCCGTTTCTATCTTCATATTCCGCATGAAAACCAATAATGTCATTTCCATATCGATTTAAACCATCAGTATATTCTTGATCAGAAATTATTCTTTCTTCATGTGTCGGTTTTTGAAAATATTTTTGGAATTCCTCTCTTAGGGTTATTGCATGTTCTGAATTTAAACCCTCAAGAGATTGAAGAATAATGGAAGGATGAAGTTGTTTGGAATCCAATTGTAGGCTTAGTTTTCTATTTATTTCTGCAAAAACCAAGTCTAGCGCTCCATTAGAATAAAATAAAAATCCATCGATGGCGATTTCTGCAGCAATTTTATCTTTAGGAAATATATCAATTGGAATTGAAGTTGGAATTTTATCTAAATTTATCTCAGCGTAAAATAAGCGCTCCTGGATAGTTTCAATTAAGGATTCGTTGAGATTTTTTGTGTTCAAACCTGGTTCCAATTTGATATTTTTAAAGAATTCCGGATTAAAACCGGTTTTGTTAATTTTTTCTGTTTTTAGCCCTCAAAGTAATTGTGTTTAACAAAAATTGTTTCTTTAAATAATGAAATTACCATCAATTAACGTTGGGTCTTAGAGATATAGGTTTGAAAGAGGAATATCGTTCTGATAGAGATGATATAGTGGCAGAATTTTTCTTTCCTTGTTTAAGTCATTGTATTGAATATGATAGATGTGTAGACTTTTTATCTATCCAGTCATTGGCGACCATTGCAATGGCATTTGATAATTTCTCTTCAGGAAAAGCTAAATTACGAATGATAACTGGTCACAGATTTAAAATTTCAGAATTAAGTACTTTAACCAAATTGTTTTCTGAAAAATATACAAAGCGATTTGATGGGCAGTTTATTAAAGATTCCAAGATTCAAAAACTACAAGATATTGTAAATAATGGCCAAATTGAGCTAAAGGTAGCAATCCCAAATTCAGAACAAATTACAGATTCTTTTTCGGAGAGAATTGGATTATTTTTAGATGAGCATGATCAAATGGTTGCCTTTACTGGAACATCAAAAGAATCATTCTCAACCCAGACTCGTGACTTTGAATCAGTTGATGTTTTTACTTCTTGGAACGATAAATCCAGAGTAGATAGGAAAAGAAAAGATTTTGAAGAATTATGGGAAAATAAAACAAAGTATGTTGAAGTTTATGATTATTTATATGCCGAAGAAAATAGTTTACTTAAATTTTCATCAGAGTGGGCCTATAATGTCTAAATTTTAAAAGAATTGTTTTCTTTTGATTTATTTTCATAAAAATTAATTTTATTAATTTTGTAATAAATCACTTCTCCTCTTCTTTCAATAACTGCAATAATAGGTTCTTTACCCATTTGAGTAATTTCCTTGATTTTCTCTTGAAGATTTCCCATTTTTTCCTGCTGGCCTTCACTAAAACCAAAGATTAGGAATTTAGCTCCCTTTTCACCAAAGTGCCCTCTTTCATATACTCGAAAATCAGAACCAAAACCAAAACCATCCTTTACTACGTATCCACGATTTCGCAAATCTCTATAAATTAAAAATTTTGAAAGAGAATCAGATTCTTTTTTTTGGTACAAATTCATAAGATCATCAAATTTAATTTTTTTCTTTCCTTTCATTAAAATTAATTTTTCAATATAGAGTAAATACAACGATTCAAAAAATTTTAAAAATAATTTGCCATTTTCAATTTCTCCAAATCCTTTTATTTCAAGGTCATGGATCATTTCGTTATTAGAAACTTGAGTTTGATCGCCCATTAATTCACCAACAACTTGAGGAGTTTCATCCATGATGAAGATAAAATAATAAGATTTCCATATTTATGTTGGTAAAAAGGGAAATTTCCTAAAAGGAATGAAATTTGGATGTTTTCAATTTTATTTTAACAATCATGCAACAACAATCTCTGGATTGGACTCGGCAGAAGAAATTCCTCCATTTCCAGGATCTATCTTTTGTTTTGGATTCAATGATGTGTCGTGGTGGCAGGGTTTATTGCAAACAGGACAAAATTTTCTATCCAAAACAATACATTGACAAATATGATTTTCCATATAGGCTTGTGCAGCAGGATTCCATTCGCCTGTTCCATTACAATATACGCATACGTAAGATGAGGTTTTTCCCTCTCCTTTACAAAAATCACAAAAATCTTCTTTCAATCTAAATTCTTGCCCTCTCTTTTTCCCTAATCAAGTCAATATATTTGAAGATTAAAAGGATAATCATTTTTCTTCATAACCTTTGAAGGATAAGTTGTCTAACCGTTAAAATATGGGCATTTTTGTTTTAGGATATTATGCATGGGGCAAATTATAGAGATGGAAAAGGACAACCATTTACGAGAAAGAAGTACATTAAGGGTAAGCCTCAAATAAAAATTGCAAAATTTCAAGGAGGAAAAAAAGCAAATTATGAGTATTGTGTACAATTGCTAATTAACGAAAATATTCAGATAAGGCATATGGCCATTGAGGCTTGTAGGCTGGCTGCAAATAAAACTCTAGAAAAAACTACAGGAGAATCAGGATATTATTCTAGATTACGAATTTATCCTCATAACCTGCTTAGAGAAAATAAAATGATAGCTGCAGCTGGGGCAGACAGACTTCAAGAGGGTATGAGAAGGGCTTGGGGAAAAGCTGTCAGTTTAGGAGCTCGAGTTCGTAAAGGACAATGTATAATGGAATTGTATGTAAATGGGCCACATGTAGAAGCTGCAAAAAAATCATTAAAAGGTGCATGTGTAAAATTACCAGGAACACCAAGCATCAAAGTAGTCGAACATGGAAAAATATCACCATAATTTTTCAAATATTGATTTTTTATTTCTTACCAATTCAATGAACTCTTGAAACTCTTTTTCGGTAGGTTCACGATTTAGGATTCTTTTGGTTTGGTAAAAAAAAGAGTTGTAAAGTCGCCCAATAATAATTCCTAATACAAATGGTCTAGAGTCTTCAATATCTGAAAAGAGTAGGATAATTTTTTTAAATTCACTCTTCTTTGAAATTGACTCTTGGATTTTTTTTTCAATTATATTTTCAATTTTTTCATCCATGATATTATTTACATGAAATAGTTAAAAACAGTTTAATAGCCAAATTCGTTTCTCTTGAGTGTTGCAGTTATAGTACAGTCTGGTTAGTACTCGTGCTTGCCAAGTACGTGACCCGGGTTCAAATCCCGGTAACTGCACCATTATTTAATTTCAGATTGGTTCAATCCATCTTTTATGATTTTAAGAGCATCTCTTGCTTTATCAGGTCTAGGTAATTGAATCATAAACACATTATCTTTTCCGTAGGAAGATTTTGGTGAAGAAATTGCAAGCATAGTCGTTTGTGCAAGAGATTCAAAAAATAAAATATCAGTATTTGCGTTAACTAAGATTTTTTCTACAAAACCTCCCTCAGAAAATGTTAGCACAATTTCTACAAAAACATGACCCAGCCCATCCTGTAATATATTGAGGTCAGTGTCAATTGAAAGTGCCTTTCCAGATACCTTTGAAATTATGTCATCATATTTTTTTTCTTCAAAAATAATGCAAGGAACCGGTTTTCCATCAAAATCAAATATGGTAATTCCCTCATGAACTTCACCAAGTAATTTTTTTAATTCGCTACTCATCTTTCTCTTGTAATGATGGGATAATTTTGTCACCAGCCTTTACTAGAAATGGTGAGAGAAATGCGGTTACTATTGAGATAACCCCAATTAATGGAAACAAAAATGAACTTACAGCTCCAATATCTACGCCTGCTTTAACAATAACAATTGAAAATTCACCTCTAGGTGCGGCTAACGCAAAAGCAGAACGCAGAGACTTTACCCTCTTTTGTCGGAACAAAAAATTACCAATCATATTTCCACCAAATTTCATCCCAATTGCAACCGCAATTAAGGCAATTGCAATATAGATATAATTTCCAAGTTGAGAAATATCCATTAAAGCTCCTACTGAAATGAAAAAGATTGCGACAAACATATCTTTAATAGGACTAGATAAGATTTTGGCAACTTCGGCAGATTTGGATTCTGCTACTAGAACTCCTGCTAAAAATGCTCCAATAGCAACTGACAAACCAACAATATTTGCTAAAAGGGCATATCCAAAACATACCCCTAAAACACTTAACAAAAGTATTTCACGATGTTCTGAGGCTGCTACTCTATCAATTAAAGGTGGAATTAATTTTGTTCCAACTGTAAAGGTTCCACCAATCAATCCAGCTGCAACCAGAACAATAACCAAAACCGATTCAATAGACACAGAACCTACCAAAGCAATTGATTGAAGAGAGGAAATTAAAATAACAGCTATTACATCTTCTACAATTAAAATTCCTAAAACAAGAATAGATGATTCTCTTTTGATTGTCCCCATTTCTTCAAATATTTTCACAATTATTGCTGTACTTGAAATAGAAAGTGCAGCAGCTATGAATAATGAATCCATAAAGTTTAGTCCAAGAGCAGTAGCGATGTAAAATACTGCTCCTAGGGTAGACAATAGACCGAGAGTTCCTACCCCAATTGCTACTCTACCAATACTTTTGATTTTGGCATAAGGGAATTCGATTCCAATTACAAAAAGTAATAAAATTACTCCAATTTCTGCAAATAAGTTTAAGGTAAAAATATCAGATAAAATTCCAACTCCTCCTGTAAGTTCTGATGAAGGTCCACCATCAGGAAGGATCCAAGCCCAAAGAGGAGACAAAGGACCAATTATCATCCCCGCAAAAAGGTAGCCAATAATCAAAGGTTGTTTTATTTTGAAGAAAGCAAGAGTGATAACAGCTCCAATTATCATAATAAAAGCCAAATCAGTAACAAAAGAACTATGAGGAAGCTCTGGAGTTATTTGCTCGATTAGGCTTGATACAGTTTGACTCAAAGATTCCTGAATCTCTCCAGATTCTATTTGCAATGAAGAATATTGCATGATATGATTGGATAATTTTGTTTAAAAACAGTTGTGCTTCGAAAAAAATTACATAGGTTCTTGCCCCTGGGCTCCTTTGCTAAATTAGAAAATGAAGGAATTGAATTACGAGACAAATAGAATTTTAAGGTCTTTATTTCAAAAGGATCTATTTCCTTTGTAGAATGATGAGTAGGTCAACTGAAAAAAATGTAGAAAAATGACCTGGGGTATCTGACTGCGAAATGGTAATTATAGGATTACCCAAATATTAATAGTACGGTACCATACCGTACTTTATGATTCAATGCGAATTTTGTCCCATGGGATTTATAGAAACAGAAAACGGTCTTGTTGAAAAGACCTTCCATGAGTTACTACATGAGCCAAAAGTTGTCAATAAGTAGCTCTTTACTTTTTTTATTTTAGACCTAACTTTTTTATCATAATATTTTCTTTCCAAAATATATGGTAAAAAAATCAATAAAAAAACCAATAAAATCAACGAGTTCTAGTAAATCAAAAGGTCCCAGTAAAACAAAAAGTTCCGCTAAAACCAAAAGTTCTAGTAAAACAAAAAATGTAAAAAGAGAACCCTCTCAGGCAGCAATTTTAAAAAAAGTAGCCAACGTATCAGACTCTACCAAAGCCCTTCAAAAAGAAATTAAAGCAATGTCAAAAATTTTTGGTGATAATCAAAAAGTTCTTGTTTCCATGAAGGGAATGATTGACACTTTAACAGGTACTCTTGAGAACATAAAAAAACAATCTAACAGATTAAACATAATTGAAGATGACACCCAGAAACTCTATGCAGGATTAAATCAAGTAAGAACTCAATCAAACTTAATTACAAAGATAAAGGATCAAACATCCAAACTTCAAGAAGAAGTATCTAAAATTAACCAAATTCAAAAATCCGGACCCAAGACTGAAGACTTATCTCATCAAGTTGAAGAAAGTATGAATTCAATTAGTAATAACTCCCAAATGATAATCAAAATCTCTCAAAGAATCGATGAGGTGAGAGATGATTTACGGAACATTTCAGGTAAAACTGATTCGGTATTAGATATAGGAAAAGAAGTTGATGTGTTAAAAAATAATATTCATTCTATCTCTGGAAAAACTGATCAAATCGAAACATCTTCACAAATGATATCAAATTTGAAAAAAGAATTAGATAGAATTGGTGAAAGAACAGAATCCTTTTCAAACTTAAATACAGAACTTAAAACAATAAAAAGCTCCATAGATTCCATCTCAACAAAAGCGGAAAAAATTGATTCATTAGGCGGCGTAATTGAAGGTCTTAAACAACAATTCGAAGGGATTGCAACCAAAACCCACTCTTTATCTAACCTAAATTCAGATATTGAAGGCCTCAAAGATCAAATAAATTCCCTAGCCGGAAAAACTCAAATCCTTTCGGATTTTGGAGGGAAGATAGATAAAATTGAAACTGAGGTTGGAAGTCTTTCACACCGAGCTGATTCAACTGCTTTTGTGGGTGAGGGTCTAAAATCAGTTCAAGAAGATATAGCCGATTTTAAAAATAATGTTTTTGATAAAACAAATACAATTGAGCAAAAAGTATCCTCGATTAATGAGGTATTAAAAACTCAGGATTCTTTATCGGCTGAATTTCATAAAAAAACTGACAAGGTGTTTCAGGAACTTCAATCCATGAAAAATGTTACCAACAAAGCATCAACGGATTCTTCCAAAGAAATGATGGCTTTACTGAAACTTTCAGAATATCAATCTAATATAAGAATGCATTCAGAATCAAAGTATGGCGAAGGTAAAGACCTAGAAGATATGGCAAACCAGACTGCCAATATTGTTAACCTATTTGATAGGCTATCAATTGAAGCAAGTAACAAAATTCCATTACCACAAGAAGTTAGAAAATGGGCCGTGAGTAAAATTCTTGATTGTGCAGATAAATGGGAAATTAGATTCAGTGATGTGTTCTCAATCTTAATTGATTCTTTAGGGCGAGATCTAGTAAAAGAAGCAATTAGAATTCAACAGATTAGAGACATTTACGGAATTAGAGCAGTAGATGAAATTAGAAAAGAATTGAATATTTCCTAAACTCCAGAGGTTTCCTCATATCTGGTTAATTGATCTTTCTTTCTCTTCAAGGCAGCAAAGATTCCAATAATAATTGCAATCCATAACGTACTAAAAATTATGTTTGAAACACTTACGTAAGAATAAGGAGTTGCATCCATGATATTAATTGTAAGTTTTTTGGATTGTTCTTTAATGGCAAGCATTCCAGTATGATATGCTGAACTATCTTTTGGCACAGCTGAAATTTTTTCAATAGATGTTATCATGGAATCTACGTCACTTTCAATTCTGAGGAAATTTGTTGACTCTGTAGGAAATATCCAAACCGGGTTTTTCCCTGTAATTTCTCCCTCTGCGTTTGTGGTCTCGGTCATATCTTCAGTTACAACAGCCAAATCTTGCTTAATAGCAGCTAAATGGGATTTGATTGTTTCAGGATCAGACGTCCCAATAATTCCATCAAAATGACCCCGCATCCTGTCAAGTGGATAAATATCTTCATTATAACCATAAATTGCCATAGCAGCCCCAAAAATGATAATTCCTATCATTCCTATCATGGCTAGTTGGTAAATTCTATTTGCCATTTTTTCTTCCTTGGTTGGAATTTGTAACTTCGTGGATTTATTTCTTTTAAATCTGGTATGAGATAGGCTCATGAAAGCTATAAAGAAAAATCCAATTGTTTGTAGTCCTATTATGGGAGCAAAAAAAGAATTGTTTGAATAAATTGAAATTAAGATTCCCATTAATCCATATACACCAAAGAAAATTTCGAGAAGAGTAGTTTTGGTAAAAGGTAAATTATATGCCTTGTCTCGCCAATCATCTTGTTTATTTATTATTCCATATTTTGGAGTGCGCAAAAACTCGTTCTTTTTTCCCAATACGGCGTCAAAAACTGCCACGGTGTTATTTACTGACATTCCTGCATTGTAAATTATTAGTGATGGTAAAATTTTGGCTTTTGATTTCCAAGACTTGTGGTACATCTTTTGCATAATCAATAGATAAGCGCCAGGACCCATGGCAAGATAAGTTGCTATAGTTAATGCCGGGATTAAACTAACCACATACAGGTTAATGTCTGCTGCTAAAAGTACTGGTAATGCCAAAAATTGAATTAACATCAAGGGATAAACTATATGGCGTGTCAATTGAATAAAGGCTTGAATTTTGGCCTCAATGGAAACTTTTCTTTTTATTGCAATTCCCCCAAGTAATTTTATTGCACATTGAATGGATCCCTTTGCCCATCGGAATTGTTGTCGTTTAGCTCCATTCATTTGAACTGGAAGCTCCGCGTCAACTACAATATCAGGCAAAAATACGCATTTCCATCCTTTCATTTGTGCCCTGTAGCTTAAATCCAAATCTTCTACAAGAGTTGCAGTATGCCATCCACCTGCGTCATCAATACAATCACGCCTCCAAATCCCTGCAGTACCATTAAAGTTCATAAACAAATGAGAATTACTTTTTGCTTTTTGTTCAATTAGAAAATGAAAATCAAGACTCAAGGCTTGGGTCTTGGTTATTGTAGAATAATTTTCATTTACATGGCCCCATCTACATTGAATTAATCCAATATCTGATTTTGAAAAATGGGGGATGGCTCGTTTAAGAAACCACTTTGGAGGCATAAAGTCTGCATCAAAAATTGCCACATATTCTGTGTCGGTAATTTGCATAGCATATTTTAAGGCACCAGCTTTGTAGCCTCTTCTGGTGCCTCGTCTTATGTGCTCTATTTGAAATCCTTGTTTTTTGTAATCTTTTACCACGCCAGCTAAAAGCTCTACTGTGTCATCATCTGAGTCATCTAATACCATTATATTCATTTTATCTTTGGGATAATCTAAAGCACATACCGAATCAACTAATCGTTTTGCAACATACTTTTCATTGTAAAGTGGAAGCTGAATGGTAACCGAGGGCGTTCCAATATCTGTGGTTTTCAAATTTTCTTTTCTTTTAACTGCAAGAAATGTAAGATAGTAAAAGTTGACAGTATAAGCCGTTATGATTACCGCAGATATAATGAAAATATCAAAAACAAAAGCTGTGAACGGATTAATCGCCATTTCTTAGCTTTTCATCCTGTTTGTTGACTATTTATACTTGCAATTTTTGAAGTTTATTTTTGCTCAAATATTTTAATTGCAGATGGTGGACATACACCTTCACAAGCAAGACAAAAAATACAATCTGGCTCTTTTGACATCAATGGTTTTTTATCTGATGCTACATTTCCTGGAGTATCAAACCATTCGTATACTCCAACAGGACAGGCCTCAATACATGCCCCATCTGCAACACAAATATCATAATCTACTGATACAAATTCTCCCCAAACTCCCATCTGTTTATTATCCGACCCACGTCGTCCCCAAGTTTTAATGGAATGTCCATTAGCATTATAAGCACCAGTTGCTTTCATTTTTGATTTATATTCAACATCAATTGGTCCGGATTTTGGTCCATCAAGTACAGGGATTTCAGGACCACCATCGTCAGCTGCTACTTCTTCAACTGGTTTTGGTTTTGGTTTGGCATCTAAAACTATCTTGGCCAGTGGGGTCATTTCTTCTAACTTGATAATGGCATTTAGCTCTGTTATCTTTTGGTCTTTTATTAGAAAATCAACCATTTTGTCGGCTAAAATTGTATTTCGTAAAATAGTATCAATAATCATTTTTGCAAAATGATCAGCTTTTTTCCTATAGTCTTTAACCCATTGAGGATCTCCAAATTTTTCTATCGGAAAGATTTGATAAATAATGTCTACAACTTCTCCAGTTACAATTTCAACCGTTACAGATAATTCAACTTCTTCAAAACCCTTAGCGTCAGGATCATCCATGTTTTGTTCTTTCCACCTATAGGTGGCAAAAATTCGGTCTGCATATGCATCCATTTCAAATGCCTTTTTCAAACCTTCATGTACAGATTTAATCTCATCAGGATCTTCTAAATTTATGGGCAGTCTATAAAGTCCCAACTTAAAACCATGAAGAGGGTAAACTCCACGTTTTGCTGTGGGGGCCTCCATTGACCAAACTCGATCCTTAAGGAGTAATGACATTTAATTACATTGAATTCGATTTATTTAAAAAGGTTATCTAGTCATCAGGACATGTTATTTCCCGAAGCTCCGTGTATTTTTTATCCATAGCCTCAGCAAATTCTAAAACCTGATTAAAATTAAATTCATTTTTTGAAAAATACCATCGTATAGGAACCCAATGACCAATTCCGTCCATATCATGAATCATTCCCTTATCTGCATTAACTCCAAACTTTTGATCTATTGATTTTTCTTTTACTTTTAAACCTCTTTTGGTTGCATCCTCCAAAATGATTTCGGATTCTCCATCTTTGATAAAGTAAAATTTGCCTTTTTTTAAAATTGGTAGATCTAATAGCAATTTATTTTTCCACAGGGTTACCTATCATATTACCCCATTCTGTCCATGAACCATCATAATTTCTAACCTTTGGGTATCCCAGAAGATACTTTAAAACAAACCAGCTGTGAGAGGATCTTTCTCCAATTCTACAATAACAAATTACATCTTTATCTGGAGTGATGCCTTTTGGTTCATAATTTTGTTTTAATTGATCGACTGATTTGAAGGTACCATCTTCATCGTTTACTGCAGTAGCCCAAGGGATATTATTTGCTCCTGGAATATGTCCTCCTCTTTGTGCATGTTCCATTGGATACTCAGGTGGCGCAGTAATTTGACCTGTAAATTCCGCAGGAGATCTGACGTCTACCATAACTGTATCCTCTTTATCCAAAGCTCTACTTACATCAAACAAATATGCTCGAAGTCCTTCATCAGGTGGTTGTGCTTTGTATTGTGTTAAAGGAAGTTGTGGTTCTTCAGTAGAATATTCTCTATTTTCAATTTCCCATTTTTTTCTACCGCCATTCATAATTTTGAGATTTTCGTGTCCATAGATTTTGAAAACCCAAAAAACAAATGCCGCAAACCAATTATTAAAATCACCATACAGAATTACCTCAGTATTTTCAGATATTCCATTTTTTGACATTAACTCTTCAAATTGTTTTTTGCTGATGATGTCTCTTGTTATAGGATCGTTGATGTCTCGTTTCCACCAAATTAGGCTTGCTCCAGGTATATGCCCTTTTTGATAGCCATTTACAGGGTCATAATCTACTTCAACTATTTTCCTTTCATCATTAGGTGGATTGTTTGACATCCATTCAGTATCAACCAAAACTTCAGGATGCGCGTAACTCATAATATTGCATGATTTTGTTTTCATACTTAATTGTTTTCCGAAATTTAATCTTAAAAAATATCATTTTTAAGTAAATAAAAATCAGAAAAACTACTTGAAATTAAACAAAGTTGCAATCGTTAGCAAAGTAGGCTCAAAAGAATCTGAAGAAACAGCTAAAAGTGTGGCAAAAAAATTTTTAGCAAAAAAATCCAAGGTTTACACCATTGCTCCCATTGAAATTGAAGGTGCAAAAAAAATGGAGTCCCTAGAGGATTTAAAAAAAGAAAAATTAGATATGGTTGTAACTCTTGGAGGTGATGGGACAACTCTCAGAGTTTTTCGGCACTTGGAAAACGAAACTCCAATTTTAACCATAAATGTTGGTGGGAATAGAGGAATCCTATCAGAAATAACCATAGAAGAGTTAGACCAAGCAATAAATCAAATTTTAAAAGGCAAGTTTTTTTTAGATAAAAGAATTAGAGTAGTGGCATCTTGTGGCGGTAAGGAATTTCCTCCAGCATTAAATGAGATTTATATCAATAGAACTAACCTTACAAAAACTGCTGAAATTGAAATTAAATTTCAAAATGATACTGTAAAACAAAAAATGGATGGAGTAATAATAGCAACACCAAGTGGTTCAACAGGCCATTCATTTTCTTTAGGAGGGCCAATACTTCATGAAAGTTTGAATGTTTTAATAATTACCCCAGTAGCTCCTGTTTATCGTTTGGAATCCATAGTAGTTCCGGATGAAAAAATAGAAATTATTTCTTCCCATGATTGTCATATTGTTATGGATGCCCAAGTTGTAAAAACTGCTGGATATGAAGAGCCAATCATAATAAAACAATACAAAAAACCTGCAGTGTTTATTAGATTAAAGAAGAGAGGCCTCAGACAGATGAGTAAACTTGGATTTTAGAATTCTTGATGCAAGTGCATTTTATGCAGGAATTCCTTTTGGAAGCTCCAATGAATATTATACCACTTCGTTAGTCTTTAATGAAATAAAACATATTAAAAAAAATCAAAAGCTTTTGGAAACACTATTGGAAACAAGTAGGCTAAAAATTCGAGACCCAGATAAAAAAATGGTAAAGAAAGCCATCGACGTTTCTAAAACTACTGGGGATTTCCAACAACTTTCAAAACAAGATTTGTCTGTTCTGGCTTTATGTATAGATCTTAAGGGTCAAATAATTTCTGATGATTTTGCTATTTCAAATGTTGCAAAAAATTTAGGGTTAAAAATTTCACCCTTAATGACCAAGGGAATTAAAGATGTAGGTAAATGGATTTACTATTGTCCTGGGTGCAGTTTAAGTTTTAAAAGTGAGAAAGAATGTTCTGTGTGTGGCACGACTTTAAAGAAAAAATTACTCAAGAAGGAATCTTCTAATGTTCCTGCCAAAAAAATCATCAAATAGGTTTATCCAAGTAAAATGTTAAACCACATATTCTAGCTCTTTTTAGCTCTACATGTCATGTAATTTTTTTTGGTTAATTTTTTTTAGAAATTTACTTTCGGATTCAAGTATTTTTTTTATTTTTTTTGAGCGAGATGCTCCCAAACCCTCTACTTTTGCAAGCTCAGATGAAGAAGCATTAAAGGCATTTAGAGGTGAGCCAAATTTTTCCAACATTCGAGTAGCAAATTTTTCTCCTACTCCAGGAAGGCTACAAAGTGAAGATAACTGTTGTTTTTCCAAATCATCATATTTTCTAATTTTTTTTAAAAATGGTCCTTTTGGAGATTCTTTCCTAGAACACATCGACAAAAGTAATTTGGCAGAATGAGCTGCACTAGGGGTAGGAATTATAGGGATTTTAAAATCAATCACAACCGTTGATAGGGCACCATAAAACACCAATGGGTTTTCTGCTATCTCTTCAATTTCATCAACATTTCCCTCCATCATTACTATTGGAAATTCAAAATTTTCCTTTAAACGATTACATTGATCGAATAATCTACCATCAAAAATTGAAGTTAAAAGATCCCTAATGCTTTTTCTTTCAACTATTGTTTCAGAAGCTACAATATAATCACCAATTGGAAGAGTTTTCATTTCTACATTCATTCCAATGGCTTTAAGTAAATCAGGAATCCCGCTTTTTCGTTCTCGTTCATCAACTACTATACGTAAGTTTTTTAATTCCACCATTTCTATTTCCAGGATTTTGTTAATAACTTGTTTGAAATTTTAATCCTACTATTTTCGTGGATTATCAGAAGTTGGTTCTCCTTTAGAAGTATTTTCTTCTGGTGAGGTTCCACTTTTCATCATTTGTGTAATTTTTTCTTCTTGTTCCTTCAAGGTTTCTTTTAACCTGGCTTCTTGCTTTTCAAGAACTGTAGAACGAGTTTTAGTAAGCTCTTTTTTTTCTTCTAATTCTTCGAGAAGTTCTTTTTTGGTGGATTTTACCAAAATTGAACCCGCGTGTTTATACACCATATCTGTATCTTGGGCTTTTTTTAATTCCTCTATTGATTTTTCAGTCTCTATATTTTCCATTTCAATTTGTTGTTTTTGTTGCATAATTGCTTGAAGGTTTTGTTGAGATTGTTGCAATTTCATTAATTGTTCTTGAAGCCAAGGTGGCATTTGTCCTGCTGACATATTATCTGGGAGAGTCTAGTTTCATTATATCTTTACCGGCTCCAATTAGGAATTTTGGGAGTAATATAGGTCAATTCGTTGTTGAAGTAAATCCAAATAATCATCAGGATTTTTTATAAATTCCATTCGAGTATTTTTTTCGCTGGAAACAAGAATCACAATTTGTTCCACCCCAATTCCCGTAAGTTCCTTGAACATTTTACTATAAGATGTAGCCTGAATAAAATGGTCAGTCATCCATTCCTCACGTTGATTACTCCGTTTGGTTTTGTAGTCTATAATTGATAATTTATCATTGTATTTTGCGATACAATCAGAGGTTCCTGCAAGTTTCATTTTATCACTATATAGCCTCAATTCAATTCCATGTATCTCATTAATTTTATTTACAAAAGGAAGTAAATTTTGAAAATGTGCCTCGGATAAAAGGTTAAACTTTTCGTCTTTTTGTTCTCCCTTTAGATATTGTTCAATCATCATATGAGTTTCAGAACCAATTATCCCTGATTGTTGAGTTATGTATTCGGAGGCAATTTCTTGTTGCCTCCATTTTTCTAGGCTTTCTCGTTTTTCTTTGGTTTGGGTTTTTTGCAAAATAGTGGTGATTGATGGATAAATTTGTCCGCTTGGTGTTTGATAATAATGTCCATCTTCCTTCTCGATTAGTTCTGATTGGGAAATTTTTAGGGGAACGTGATTAAATTTTTCCATACTAAAGTCCTAGTTTTTCTTTTTTTTAAAATTGTTTTTCAAAAAAATTATTAAAATTTTCGCTAAAAATTATGGACCATCAACTGAATCAATTACATCATAGCTTGCTTGAATTAATCGTAAAGCAGAATTTAGATTTGCACGTAAATGAGGGATATGATCTGATTCAATAAAAATTTCAATTTTATTGGAGTATTTTATTCGAGTTTTGGTAGGATTTTCAGGATAAAACTTGTTATCTGTATTTATTGAATCAAAAATTGCTTTTGTTTTATCTTTTGCATCAACCACAATATGTGAGTTAAAGTTTGACATCGTATGCCAATCCAGCAATTTTGAATCCACATTTCTTGCATGACCAGATGCCTACTGCATCTCTGCCAAATTGTTTAGAGCCGCAATCTGGACAAGTTCTTTTTTCTTTAAGCTGAAGATGAACTTTCGTGTATTGTTTTCTATGTTTAATTCCATACCTTGCTCCCAGACCTTTTAGTGATTTTTTCTTGG
Organism: Nitrosopumilaceae archaeon; assembly: GCA_028279545.1. Taxonomy (GTDB): domain Archaea; phylum Thermoproteota; class Nitrososphaeria; order Nitrososphaerales; family Nitrosopumilaceae; genus Nitrosomaritimum. Next base: position 28,349 of record JANQNN010000002.1, on the reverse strand, counting down.
CCATTTTATTAATCGCTTTTTATTGCATTTTTTAAAGTTTCTCTAATTTGGGCTCCCGCCTTTATTGAAAGTTCACCACATTTGATAATTTCCTCAACAGTAAATCCATCATTTCCCCCCTTTTGCATAGCAACAATATTTCCAAGTGAATCAGTAGTTATGGTAACTCTAGAATCCATACATGCCCATTCATCAGAATTAGGGTCAACCACAATATGATTTCCAATTTTTGCCATTGTAATTGAAACAGGAATAGTAGTGGTAGGTAAATCGGATTCTTCTCCTTCTACCAGTGTAGGTATGTCATCCTTCATTTCCCATTTGGGCATTTTTGAATTTAGAAGAGCAGCTGTGGCTGCATAAGAGCACGCATCAAACAAGTTACCATCATAATCTACAACTACAATATCTGCAAAAACACCTACAACAGATTTATCTTTTTCAATTACTAATTCAGCTACATCCACCATGTGACTTTCTCTAATTCCTCTATCCACAACTCTTGCTAATTCAATAACATCTGGATTGGGAGGACCTGTTTCAACACTAGGATGAGATAAAGGTAAAAGTTCAGCAGTGCAAATAAAAATTCCCTTATCGCCCATATCTGGAAAAGGTCTGTCAGGTTGTATTTTTACTCCACACAAAGCTTCAGTATCACCTAATCTAACCCTGGCCGAACCGTTTGCTTTTGGGATAGCATTGACCTCTACAGTTGCTTTTCTTGGTTCATCAAACGCTCTTCCATCAATTCTTTTTCCTTGTTCAAGTAAATCCAAAATCTGTGATTTTTTTAAATCATCAATAATACTTTGTTGTACCATTTATTGATCTCTCCCATTTTGAAAATATTTTTCATTTAGAGCTTTCTTTTGAAGATCGTAAACAATCTTACATCCATCAACTCCTACATTAACACATTTCTTAAATTCTTCAGGACTTAGAACACCATCTAACTGAAGAAGAGTTATTTTTTCAAGACTAGGCATGTAACCAATTGGCATGTCAGCTTGACCTGCTTGGTCTTCCTCATTGTTTACATCAAGGATAATTGTATCTGCTGCTTTTCCAGCTGCACAGGCTGCTACTAAATCTCTCATTGGAATTCCTGCATCAGCTAATGCTACTGAAGCAGCTGACAAGGCAGCACATCTTGTTCCACCATCAGCTTGGAGAACTTCGATAAAAACATCTACAGCTGTTCTTGGAAACTTGTCAAGAATTACTGCAGGCATTAGAGCCTCTTTAATTACTTTTGAAATTTCAATTTCTCTTCTTGAAGGAGCTGGGTTTTTTCTCTCACCTACAGAAAAAGGCTCCATATGATATCTAACCCGTAAAATTCCTGTGTCAGTGTTGGACATGTGTTTAGGATGAACATCCCGAGGGCCAAAAACACCTACAAGAATTTTGTTATCTCCAAATTCAATGTACGCTGAACCATCAGCATTCTTCAAGCCTCCGGCTTTAATCATAATTCTTCTAGGTTCGTCTATTTTTCTACCATCACAACGAATTCCATTTTCATCTAACAATACTAACGTACTTTCTCGTCCACCCATTATGATTCACCTTTTATTTCTAACATTTCTTTTACTTGATCAGTCAAATTTGCAACATGTGCTTGCTCATTAACCATCTTTATTGCTTTTTTAGCCTTTAATAATCCCTCGGGAGATTCACAGGAAACTACAACCCATCCATTCTGACCAATTGTAATTTCGGCATTAGTAGCATTTTCGATGGCCTGTATCATGGTTCCTTTTTTACCAATTAATCTTGGAACTTTACTTGGAGAGATCTCGACCAAATCTCCTGAATCAATTTTTCCTAGATCTCTATCAGCTATGGTAATTAATGGATCACGGGTTCTATCTGAATTAGCTATTCTAGCCGCTACAAGATCGCCTGTTTTTAATTTTGAAGTTAACTCATCTGCATGAGCTGAAAAATCTCGCCCAAAAACATCCTGGGCTGGTAAAAATCCAACATAACATGAATTGATATCAAGCTCCCAGGATAGAGAAGAATGTGAAATTACTTTTCCGATTATCAAATCATTAATTTTAGGAATGTATTTTCCAGTTAAGGAAATTACTCTTACAGAGTCATCATATATTTCTGAAATCCCAATAGTGGTGGAAATAATTTTATTTCCTTCTAAAACTACATTCTGCTCCGGTCTAAAGGGTCCAGTGGTTATCACGTCCCCAGGTATAACATATTTTCTTTTATTTTCCATTAATTCATTACCTCAACTGAAGCAGAACCCTTTGTTATTGACCCTAGTCTATCAATCACGTTTGGCCTTGCTGCAGCGGGTATTTCAAGTATTGCTTTTAATGAACCATTATTTTGCCATTCTTCATTTTTCAAAGTACCAACTGATTTTAAAACTGCATATGATTGTGATGCAAATTGTGCAGGGATTGTTATTTCCAGGGTCAAGTTCTCAGATTTTAAGGGAATAATAGATCGTAATTTTTCTACAATATCTTTTACTTGTTCTTCTACTTTTTTTTGAGGATCAACAGAAATTCTTGCATCCTTAAAAGCTTGGTCAATTCTCAGCGGAGGATGAGGTAAATGGGTTCTTGGGTCCACATAGGTCTTTGAAATAAATTCGATTAGTTGTCTACGTTTTTCTTCAACCATTTTTCTCCTTTGCTCGGTAGTGAGATTAAGATCTCCCCTTTGAAGAATTAATTTAGCAATTTCCGTCATGTCCTCTGTTTTGAAGGCTTTTTGTAATTTTTCAGTTGAAGGTTTTGTACCTTTACTAGAATCTGTATAGATATCATCAGAAACTAATACTGAAGAGATTTCCTTTTTCTTGCCTAGCTTATACTCCAAAGCCGGGTCAGGTTTTACCAAAATTTCAAATTTTTCTCCTTCAAAGGAGTACTTTATCACAGAAACATCAGCCATTTACGAAATAGTGTATGAGTTCTGGGTATTTAATTATGCGTAAATCTAGCTAGATTTTTATTTGGACTTTGAAAATTTTCTATTAAGATTTGTCTTCCTTAGAGGTTATTTCAAAAAATGAAAATACTATGTCAGTTAAGCTTAAGGATATACCCTTACAATATTCCAACGCTCTTAGAAGATTATGCTTAAACGGAGTTCCTGTTTTTGCCATTGATACAGTCGACATTATTGAAAACTCTTCTGTTTTGCCAGATGAAGGACTTGCTCATAGATTAGGACTAGTCCCAATAAAGACTGATTTAACAAGGTTTAATGAACCAGAAAAATGTGAGTGTCATAGTGAATCTGGATGCTCTAACTGTAGGGTAATGTTGGTTTTAGATTCAGGAGACACTGACGTTACCAAGGCAGTCTTATCTGATGAGTTAACTTCAGAAGATGATTCAGTGAAACCAGTTTCTGATAAAATTCCCATTGTTCAATTAGCCCCAGGACAAAGAGTCAAAGTAGAATGCTATGCTAGACTTGGCCGTGGCCGAGAACATGCAAAATGGAATGCATCAAATATTGCAACACTAGTAGAAACTGATAAAGATAATGAAAGGATTCTTACCGTTGAATCCACAGGTGCCTTAAACCCTGAAGATATTATCTTAGCCGGAGTTGAAGAACTTCGAAATAGAATGGGAGAATTCAAAGACGTACTTGAGCAATTAAAAGCAGATTAGTAAGCATACACATTATATTTGGGTTTTAAAGGGATTTATTCACATGACTAATCAAATTGTAATACAGATGGCTAAGGAATTAAAAAAAGCCTCATCCAGCCATAAAGCGCAAATTTGGGCCAAATTGGCAAATTATGCCTTAAAACCATCTGTTGCAAAGAGATCTATAAACTTGTATAAAATTGCTCAACTTACAAAAGAAAATGATATTGTGGTTTTTCCCGGAAAGGTACTTGGGACTGGAAAAATATCTCATAAAATTACCCTTTGTTCCTTTTCAATTTCAGATTCTGCAGCAACTAAAATAATTGAAACAGGTGGAAAGTTATCGTCATTTTCAGATTTGATAAAAAATAATCCAACAGGAAAAGGAGTTGTTTTTCTTGGTTAGTCAAGAAAACGTGGTTTCACTAGATAAACCAATTGTAATTGATGCTACAAACCACATTGCTGGTAGGTTATCTTCAGTGGTGGCAAAATTACTTCTAAACGGAAACAGAGTTTCAATTGTAAATTGTGATAAAATAATGATTAGTGGAACTAGAAGTAATATTATTAGTGAATATCAAGATTTTTTAGAAATAAACAGTATTAATCATTGGAAACATGGACCTAAACACCCAAGAAGACCTGATACTATTATGAAGAAAATGATTAAAGGAATGTTGCCAAGAGAAAAATCCTCTGGAATATCAGCACATAAAAGACTTCGTACATTTATTGGGAGTCCAAAAGAAGTCAAGTCGTTTAAAAAAATTAAATTTGAAAAAGCAATGATAAGAAAATCAGCAGCAAATTATACCACAATGGCAGATCTTGGCAGAACAATTGGGTGGACTGAATGACAATACCCAAAACCGAAATCTATTTTGCAACAAGGAAAACTGCAAGTGCACATGTTTTCATTATGAAAGGAAATGGGAAAGTAAGAATAAACAACGTTCCCGTTGAAATGCTTCCTCAAGAAACTGCTCGAGAAGTAATTCTAGCTCCTCTTGAAATTAGTGGGGATTATAGAGATAAGATTGATCTTTCAATCCGAGTAAGAGGTGGCGGAATAATGGGACAAGCAAATGCCATATCGGTTGGAATAGCAAGAGCACTAATAGGATGGACTAAATCCAAAAAAGAACCCAAAGATCATCCATTTTCTAAATCCATACGAGAAGATTTAAGACAAAGAATTGTGGAATTTGATAAATATTTGATTAGCGGGGATGCCAGAAGAAAAGAACCCAAAAAATTTGGCGGCCCTGGTGCTCGAAGAAGAAAACAAAAATCATACCGTTAGACAGTGAAGGCAATAATTTTAGCTGGAGGAAAAGGAACACGGGGAAAACCATACACGGAGTTTTTCCCTAAGGCAATGACACCAATTAATGAAAGACCCTTAATTGATTACATTGTAAGATACCTAATCTCTTTTAGTTTTATTTCCGAAATCATTATTGTTTCTGATTTTTCTGGTTTAGGAGGTCAAATAAAAAATTATTATAATAATACAAAAACCAAAAAAAAAATTTCTTTCGTTCAAGATTCTCAAAGTGGGACTGCAGGAGACCTTTTACATCTTGGAAAACAACTTAATGAAGATTCGGAATTCGTTTTATGGTTTGTAGATAATCTTTGCGCGATTGATTTAAAAAAAATGTATAAGAGGTTCAAAGAAACTAAAAGCGTTGCCTGTATAGCCACAAGAACCAAAAGAAAAGAAGAAACAGGATTTGCAGTAGTTGAAAATGGAATAATCAAAAAATTTAAAGAAAAGCCTATTATGAAATTACCCATGTCAGAGTGTTTAGGAATCTACATTTTAGGAAAAGACATTATTAAAAGAATTAAAAGAAAATCAAAAAAACAAAAGATCAACCTATCGTTTGATATTTTACAGGAACTATCCAAAGAAGGAAAAATTGGTGCCTATGATATTGAAGATAAAGAATGGATTGATGCAGAGTCGCCTACATTATTAGAAAGAAATCAAAAAGAAGTAAAGAAAATTATAAAACAGATGGAACCTTAGATTTTTTTTCAAATTCAGAGATTTTTGATTCTAATTTCAAAGTTAGAGAAATATCATCTAACCCTTCTAAAAGAATTTTCTTTTTGTGGGAATCTATATCAAATGAAAATTGTTTAGATTTTGTTTTTAAAATTTGGTTTTCTAAATCAATTTCTAGTTCTTCTTTTTCATTTTTTAATTGCTCAACTATTCCTTCATTCAAAATTATTGGTAAAACTCCATTTTTGAAACAATTGCTATAAAAAATATCAGCAAATGAGGGAGCAATTATTACAGAAAAACCGTAATCTTTTATTGCCCATACTGCGTGTTCTCTGCTAGAACCACAACCAAAATTAGCCCCAGTCAAAAGAATTTTAGAATTTTTGTATTTTTTATCATTTAAGACAAAGTTTGGTTCGGGATTTTCATTTTTGTCATACCGCCAATTAAAAAATAAATATTTTCCAAAACCTGATTTTTGAACAAGTTTTAGAAACTGTTTAGGAATTATTTGATCAGTATCTACATTAACTTGATCAAGAGGAGAAATTATGCTTTTAATTTTTTGAAACTTTTCCATTTTAATTCAAATTTATTTTCCTTACGTCAACAAAATGTCCTTCTATTGCAGCTGCAGCTGCCATTACTGGACTAACCAAGTGAGTCCTTCCACCTGTACCTTGTCTTCCTTCAAAATTTCGATTTGAAGTACTTGCACATCTTTCACCAGGAGATAAAATATCAGGATTCATTCCTAAACACATGCTGCATCCAGATTCTCTCCATTCAAAATTAGCCTTTGTAAAAATTTTATCGATTCCCATTTCTTCGGCTTGTTTTTTTACCATTTGAGAACCTGGCACAACCATGGCTCTAACATTTTCAGAAACTTTTTGCCCATTGATAACTTTGGATGCCTCGATTAAATCATCCAATCTAGCATTGGTACAAGATCCAATGAAAACTCTATCAATAGTAATTTCAGTTATTGGTGTCCCGGATTTTAAGTCCATGTATTCAAGAGCTTTTTCTGCAGCTTTTTCTTGATTTTTGTCACCTTTTGAGAAATCTTGAGGAGTTGGAATAGAGTCTGAAACATCACATGTCATACCAGGATTAGTTCCCCAACTCACTTGAGGAGCGATATTGTCAATGGAAAGTGTAAATGTTTTATCAAATTTTGCATCAGGATCAGTTTTAAGATTTTTTTTCCAATAATCCACGAGAGATTCGTAGTTTTTTGGAGTGTATTTTCTATTTCGTAGATAATCGAAAGTTTTCTCATCAGGTGCAATGAGCCCTGCCCTTGCACCTCCCTCAATTGACATATTACAAATTGTCATTCTTTGCTCCATTGAAAGATCTTTTACTCCTTCTCCTGAGTATTCAACAACGGTGCCAGTTCCACCCGCTGTTCCAATATTTTTGATAATTGATAAAATAATGTCTTTTGCAGTTACTGCATGAGGGTTTTTCCTTTTTCCCATTACTTTAATTTCAAAAGACTTGGGTTTTTCTAACCAGATGGTTTGGGATGCTAAAACATGCTCAACCTCACTTGTTCCTATTCCAAACGCTAAAGCGCCAAATGCACCATGTGTTGAAGTATGGCTATCACCGCAAACAATTGTGGTACCAGGTAGGGTTATTCCTAATTGAGGGCCAATAACATGTACTATTCCCTGATTAGGACTGTTAATATCAAATAGTTTAATTCCAAAATCTCGACAGTTTTTTTTCAAAGTTTCAATTTGGATTGCAGATGTTTGATCCAAAATGGGTAAACTTCTATCATTGGTGGGAACATTATGATCCATTGTGGCAATAGTCAAATCAGGTCTTCTTACTTTCCGGTTATTCAATCGTAATCCATCAAATGCTTGGGGAGAAGTGACTTCATGAACAAGATGTCTATCAACATAAATCAAGGACGGTCCTTGTTCTTTTCCTGCAACAATATGTGAGTCCCAAATTTTTTCAAAAAGTGTTTTTCCCATTTTGATCTTAATCTAAATCGTAATTGAAAAGTCCGCCCGATTCAATAATTTTTCTAATTATTTCTGAAAAGGGTTTCATTGGATATGTCTTGTTTTGGGTAATATTTTGTATCGTGTTTGATTTTATATCTATTTCAAGCTCATCTCCTTCTGAGATATTTTGATAGGTTTTTTCATCAATTTCGATAGGTAACAAAAAAGCACCGTCAACTGAATTTCTATAAAAAATTCTTGCAAAGGAAAGAGCAAGAACTGCCTTTATTCCTGAATTTGAAAGTGCTATTGGTGCGTGTTCACGTGATGAACCGCATCCAAAATTTTTTCCAGATAGAATAAAATCCCCTTCATTTACCTTGGAATGAAAATCAGGGTCTAATCCTTCCATTGCATGAGAAGCCAATTCTTTATAATCATGAATTTTGAGATACTGTCCTGGAATTATGACATCGGTGTCAATGTTGTCTTTTGCATATTTTATCACTTTTCCCTTCAATTCAAATCCCTCGGGTCTGTTAATTTACCAGTTACTGCAGATGCTGCAGCCACTAAAGGCGATGAAAGATAAGTTTGAGATTCTACATGTCCCATTCTTCCTGGGAAGTTTCTATTTGTTGTGCTTACACAAATCTCATCTTTTGCCAATACTCCCATATGAGCTCCACAACATGCTCCACATGTAGGTGGACCGACTGTTGCCCCCGCATCTAAAAATATCTTAATTAAACCATTTTCCATTGCTCGTTTGTAAATTGATATAGCAGCAGGTAAAATTTCTGTTCGGATTTTTACTTGTCTTCCTTTAAGAATTTTAGCAGCAGCTTCTAAATCTTCATATTTTGCGCCGGTACATGAGCCAATATAGGATTTATCTAAATCAACAGTAGGAGCTTCTCTAACAATAACAGTATTTTCAGGGGAAAAAGGTTTTGAAATTATTGGTTCCATTTCTGAACTTTCAAATTCATAGACTTTTGAATATTCTGCGTCAGAATCACCTTTAACTAAATTAAAGTTACTTGCACCTCTCATTTGAAGATAATCAACAGTTTTCTGATCTGGTTCTACAATTCCATTTTTTGCGCCAGCCTCAGTAGTCATGTTACAAAGTGTCAGTCTACTTTCAACTGTCATTTCATCTATTCCGCTACCTCCAAATTGCATAGTTTTGTAGTTAGCCCCGTCAGTTCCTATTTCTCCAATTATTTTTAAGATTAAGTCCTTTGCCATAACATGGTCTGGTAGTTTTCCATTTAACTTAAAATACAAAGTTTCAGGGACCTTGAACCAAATTCTTCCATTCAATAAAACATAAGCAATATCAGTATGCCCCAAACCACACGCAAATGCACCTAATGCTCCAGTGGTATTTGTATGTGAATCACCTCCTACATACACTTCTCCTGGTAAAACTAAAGCTTCTTCATGAGATAGGGTGTGGCAAATACCATATTGCCCCATTCCATATTTGAAGTGTTTTTCAATTCCATAGGTTTTCGTAAAATTTTGTAATTTTACTATATTTTCTGCAGAAATTTTTTCGGCAGAAGGAACAAAATGGTCTTCAGCTACCCAAACCTTTGAAGGATCCCATAATTTTTCAACATTAACTCCTTGTTTTTTTAATTTATCAAATACCTTCAATACACCTGGACCTGAAACGTCATGAACCATAACTTTGTCAATATTGGCAAAAATTACTTCATCTGGAGATACTACATTCCTATTTGAAGCGCGGGCTAAGATTTTTTCGACGATATTCACAAACCAAAAAGTTTTCTTTACAGATTAAAAGCTTTTCAGAAGAATAAAAAAGAAAAGAATTGTCTAGTAAGGTATGCCCCTTACGGTTTTAACCTTACCTTCAAAAAGAAAAATTGGGAGGTTTGATGTTTTTGAGGAATTACTAGAGTCATTAAAGGAGAATAGTATTCAATTAAAAGAAGGGGATGTTCTTGTTATTTCAACAAAATACATCTCAAATTCACAAGGAAGATTGTTAGATTTAGATCAAGTGAAGGTATCAAAGAAGGGATTTGAAATTTCTAAAAAATTTCAAATGAAACCCGAAATGTCTGAAGTGGTTCTTCGGGAAACAGATAAAATTTTTGGAGGAATAACAGGTTTTGTAATTACTTCATCAGAAAACATAATGGCGCCAAATGGAGGTATCGATAAATCAAATGCAAAAAAAAATCAGGTTATACTATATCCAAAAAATCCATTTTTAGTTGCTGAACAATTACGTAGGAATATTTTTTTAAAATTTTTAATTCATGTTGGGGTTATTCTTGTAGATAGTAGATTAATGCCTGGACGTGTTGGTACATCAGGTATTGCAATTTCTTGTGGAGGAATTGAACCAGTATTAGATATGAGGTCAAAAAAGGACCTTGAGGGAAATCCACTTAAAGTAACATTTCAAGCAGTTATTGATAATATTGCTACCATTGCAAATCATAAGATGGGAGAAGGAGACGAGTCCAAACCTTTTGCCATTGTAAGAGATTCAGAAGCAAAATTAACCGATAGAAAAATCAATTCCTCTGAAATGGCTATTTCTGCTGATCAATGTATCTATGTAAGAGGTTTAACCAATGCTTGAGAAAAAATTCTTCTCCTTGGAATTTAAATAGAGGTTTTCTTAGGGTCATTCAATGGAGTATATGACAAGTTATCCCAAAACGGTTTCGTTTTTGGATGGATTAATGCATAGAATAAATGTAGATAATAAGGAAGGATTGGAGCAGCTCCATATTGTTGTAAAGAAAAATTTTGAGGAATTATTACATATTTTTAAATCCGAAGGATTCACCAAGGTAAAATTCGAACACAAACAACCAGATCAGATTGGACATGGTCTTAACCTCAAACTGAAAAAACCATGGGAGATGCATGTAAGAATGGTGGATTTGAAAAAGGGTTTAATTGGAATTCATGCCGAGGTAGAAGTTTCACGAGATTACCTTCAGCATTTATTTTCTCAAAGAACTCCCGTTGTATACGAAATAGAAGAGATACTAAAAAAATATCAAATAGAATATAATATTTGGCACGATAAAATCAAAAAAAATGTAAAAACAATTGTTGACAATTATAAAGTTAAACTCTCTACCCCCAGCATTCCAGTTTTTGCTTGGAAACCAATGTTATTTGTGATTGGAACTATTGGGTTGTTTTATCTTTGGAAATATATTAACACAATCTAGATTAATTGAAATTTAACTAAATTCCCAAAGATTCTTCTTTGGTCAATTCGAGAAAAACCTTATCACCAACAGCTAATCCCAATTCTTTGTATTCATGCATTTCCAGTTTTAATTGAGTTATTCCTCCCTGCATTCCAAATCCGCCACCTGCACCTGCAAGCATTTTGTTTAAATCTTTCATCATGTCGTTCATATTTGAAAATCCCATTACCTTAGGTGAGCCAAAGGGATTTTGAGGTGAGGAAATACCATCCTTAAGATCTTTGACCGAAGATAAAGAAACTACCACATATGGAGCTCCATCGGGTGCAGCATCAATACTCTTTACTACAAATTCTTTCTTCATAGATTAAATAAAATTTCATTCCTTATAATTTTAGTTTTTATGGTTAATTTGTACAATTTGGTAAATTTTTGAAGCTTTAATTATAAAACCCATGATTTTGTAATAGTGTCCGAACAGAATTTAAAAACAATTCTCAGGTATTATGGAATTTCACCATGGGAAATCGAAGTAATTTATGGCTACCTAAATTCAAGATTTTTTATTTCCCAAGAGGAGATTGAACCCAATGATGAAGATTTCGTAAGTTTTCTCGAATGGGATATTCCTTTAGCCTTTAATGATGATTTTTTCAATTGGTTTGAATTTAAAAGATGGGAGAAAATCAAAGCAGTTTTTAAGGAAATGAAGAGGAGACGTGGATCAGGAAACGCCATTAAAATTAAAATAAATTTTTTAGGAAACAAAAAAATTTCCTTTATCCTAGATATAGACGAGAGACGTTGGTACGATAACGCAATTGAAAAAATTGATTTTGTCTTGGAATTATTACCTTACCATATGGATCCTGAAAAACTGCCCACCGATATTGATGAATTAATTTACAAATTTGATCCACAATCAATTAGATGGCGTCTTAATTTAGCCACTTCCAAAGAACGAAAATATACTTTTAGAGGAGATAGTTGGATTCCCATCAAATAAGATCTTTTTGTAGTGGTTCAATAAGTCCATGAAGCTCTTTGTATTTTAAATCTAAAAATTCTAAAGCATCGGTAAGTTTTTTGGACTTTCCATATTTGAATCGTACCAACTCGCGATGATGCCAAAAAGTTTTTTTATCTTCTGAAGATATAGTTGTAAAAAAATCTGGGCCTTTTAACAAATCAGGAAGTTTAACATCATAAGGAAAAAGAAATTCCACAATAAACCATTCATCGCCGTCTGGATAATCTGATCCGGTTTCAATATCAAAAAAAATATGCAGTAATTTTGATTGCATTAAGCCATCATGATTAATTGAAGGATGTTTAATTCCAGATTTTTTAAAATCTAAATTTACCAATTGAGGTTCAAAGAATCCTTTTATTATCGATTTTCTGAAAATTTTATTAGCCTCATTTATGTTCAATTGTAAAATAATTTACATACAAACTAGACTATAACTTCTTAGGTTATCTTACTTTAGACTTTCAGGGAATTAAGGATACTCGTAACATCGGTTGTGGGAACACCATCCTCCGAAATTTTTTGTTTTGCTGGAGAATTTTCCAAATAATTTGGTATTTTATCGGTTAATCTAGAGGCAAATGGGGAAATTGTTTCGTTTTTGTAAAATACTCCAATGGGTATTTTATTTCCCCACTCTAAAGATTTAATCAATGCTTGAGCTAATTTTTCATCTATTTCTGTTTCATCGGCATAATGCACCACAGGATCAAAATGAGTTTCTTCTAATTTGTAAATCCTTGAATGCCTTTCCATAGATTCTTTAGCTAAATCCTCCCCTGCATACCAATCTCTTGTATTGATATCATTGTAGGTAGGACAAGGTTGTAAAACATCCAGAAAAGACAGTCCCTTATGTCTAATAGCTTGAATAATCAAATCTTTGAGATGTCTCACGTCATAAGAATAGGCCCTAGCAACAAATGTAAAACCACTTGCTACTGCTAATCCAATTGGATTTACATTATAATTTGTATTTGGTGAGGGAAGCGATTTTGTTTTTTCACCTAATTTCAAAGTAGGAGATGCTTGTCCTTTGGTTAATCCATAAACACCGTTATCAAAAATTATGTAAGTCATGTCAATATTTCGTCTACCTGCTGCAACAAAATGTCCTGCACCTATTCCTAATCCATCACCGTCACCACCCACAGCTACAACTGTCATTTCTGGATTTGCAAGTTTTCCACCTTGTGCAAATGTTAAAACTCTTCCATGCAGGGTATGAATTCCATATGTATTGATAAAATGTGAGGTTTTTCCCGAACAACCTATACCAGAAAAAATAGTGGCCTTATCACGCTGAATTCCCATTTCGGCCAATGCCATCTGTAATGCATTAACAATTCCAAAATCGCCACAACCCGGACACCAGTCATTATGTACATTTGTTTTATAATCGGCCAGTTTAAGAGCCATGATCTAAAACCTCCCTTCTCTTTGCTTTGTTTTCAATTATTTTTTTCAAAGATTGATACACTTCAGTGCAAGTCATACCTCTTCCTGTATATTTTAGAATAAAATAATCAACTTCTCTCGTTACATTTTGTTTGAAAATTTTTCCTAATTGCCCTGAATGGTTTGCCTCAATATCAATAATGTATTTCGCTTTTTGAAGTAATGTTTTAATGCTATTGGCTGGAAAAGGGTGAAGTAATTTTATTTGTATAAATCCAATATCGATTCCTTCTTTTTTGAGCATTTCCAAAGCATCTAAAATGGGACCTTTTGTTGATCCCCATGAAATTATAGTGTATTCTGCAATGTTATGAGATATTATTTGCTCATTTTCAGGAATTTGTTTTAAAATTAAATCTAATCTAGACATTCTTTTATCCATCATCTTTATTCGCATTTGAGGATCCTCAGTAATATGGCCGTATTCATCTGATTCATCACCTGTATTCCAAAAAATACCATTATCTAGTCCCAATCTAGAGCGTGGGGAAATTCCGTCATCAGTAAAGGCAAATCGTTTGTATTCCCCTTCAATAGTATCCAATAATTTTCCTCGATTAATCGTAATTTTTTTAGGATCAAATCGTTTACATGTTACCACTGAACTTGAAAGGAATTTGTCCATCATGTGAATTACTGGTACTTGGTATACATCAGCATAATTAAAACATCTACCTGTATCATAGAAGCTTTCTTCAATGTCACCTGAGGAATATACAATTTTTGGAAAATCACCAAAGCTTCCTGCTACTGCAAATAATAAATCATCTTGACCGTGCCTAGTAGGAAGACCAGTAGATGGACCACTTCTTTGATACAAGGTTAAAACTATTGGAACTTCATTCATTCCTGCCCAACCAATGGCCTCAGCCATCAAAGCAAAACCTGGTCCTGATGTGGATGTAGATGATCTTGTACCGGTTAAGGAAGATCCAATCATCATACCAATAGCAGAAATTTCATCCTCTGTTTGAATTACTAAGGTAGAACCTGGTCTGTCATGATAAACTTCTAAAAGTTCATTTGATTCTAGAAAAACGCTTTCATCTGATGCAGGAGTGATGGGGTAATATGATTGAAATCTACATCCACTGACCATTTTTCCAATGGATGTGCCCTGATGTCCTTGTACAAGAATGGTATCTTTTTGTTTTTCTGTACCCATTAAAGTAAAAGGAAAATTTGTAAATTTTGATATAGCAAAATTATAGGAATAATTTGCAGCAAGTTTGTTTATTTCTGCAATTTTTGGTTTTTTAGAAAATATTGAGTCAATTGATTGAAGTAAAGAAGTAGATGGCATCTTTATCAAACCTAAAGAAAGAGAGACTCCAATAACATTATACATTCGAATCATTCCCTTTAATTTTGGATTTTCAGTTTGTTCTGCTAAACTGGATAAAATTTTTTTAAAAGAAACAGGGTAAAGATGAACCCCTTTTTCTTTGGCTATCTCAAGTACGCCGCTTATTGTAAAAGGTTTATTTTTTGATTCTAAATCCTTATGCAGTCTTTCTTTAAAATGGTTATCAAGAGCTCTTACTGAATCAGTACTGGTTTCTTGTAAATCAGAATCATAAATAATCCCGCCTCCTTGCATAACCTCATCATAATGCCTAAAGATAGTTTCTGCATCAAAGGAAATCATTAGGCTAACTTCGTTTACATTTGAGTGAATAACACTATCTGAAATTCTAACTATAAAGTAACTATGTTCACCTTTGATATTTGAGTGGAATTCTCGTTTTCCAAATATTTGATACCCCAACTCCGCGCAAACTTTTGAGAAAACATTAGCTCCTGATTCCACACCACTTCCTTGCGGTCCCCCAATTAACCAAGAAAAATCAATAGAACTCATAAATTATCACTTAAATCTTCATAATATTAGGAACATGGTTAAATTATTTAACTAACCTCCTGTAGCTGCATCAAACAGAGCGCATTCACATTTATCTCGTTCCCCGCAATAGGGACAAACACAAACACATTTTTCAATCGAATTTCCGCATTCAATACATATTGCAAATTCTTCGTCTTCCTCCTGGTATCCCATAAAAGACCTATAAAGAGATCGTATAAATGGTTTGAGATAATTTTCATTGATAATGAAAAAAAAAGTATTTCTTACAAGGAAACTTCATGATTTTGCAATAAAGGATCTGAAAAAACATTATCAGGTCGAAGTTCATACAGGTAAAATTCCAATTTCAAGAAGAAAATTAGAATCTAAAATGGAAATAATTGATGGGTTAATTTGCTTTCCATATGACCAAATTGATAATATTATGTTAAACAAAGCAAAAGGGCTCAAAGTAATTAGCACGTTTAGCGTGGGTTTTGATCACATTGACATAGAAAGTGCAAAAAAAAATAAAATTCGTGTGGGATACACTCCTGAAATCTTAACAGATGCAACAGCAGATCTTGCCTTTTCTTTAATGATAGATATAATGCGAAGAGTCTCAGAAGGAGACAGAATTATTCGTGGTGGGAATTGGAAAAAGATTTTTGGTGCTTATGATTATGTGGGTATGGATTTACAAAAAAAAACTCTTGGCATTTTTGGATTAGGTAGAATTGGAAGTACCTTTGCAAAAAGAGCAAAATCATTTGATATGAAAATAATTTACAATAATAGGAAACCTTTGCCAAAATCAAAAGAAAAAAAACTAGGCGTAAAATTTGTATCCTTTGAACAGCTTCTCAAACAAAGTGATGTAATATCAATTCATGTACCTCATACACCCCAGACCCATCAATTATTCAATAAAAAAATTTTTGAAAAAATGAAAAAGTCAGCATTTTTAATTAATACAGCACGGGGAAAAATAATTAATGAAAATGATCTTGTTGATTCTTTGAAAAAGAAAAAAATTGGCGGTGCCGCCCTTGATGTTTTTGAATTTGAACCCATAGGGAAAAGTCATCCATTTACAAAGATTTCAAATATTACATTAACTCCCCACATAGGCAGTTCGACAGAAGAAACCAGGGCTAAAATGGCAGAAATTACCGTTAAAAATCTTCATTTAGGTATAAGGGGTAAAAAGCCCAGGTTTTCAGTGGGTTTTTAGAAAAATTTCCGAAATTGGTCACGAGTTGTTCCTAAAAGAATACTGCGGTTTTTATATTAATAATTGTAGGTAATATTGAGTTGAAAAAATTCAAGCATACCAATGAAGAATTAAAATTAGCAAAACAACAAACTGAAAACGAAAAGAAGAAAAAATTACAAAAATGATGTTTTTCTCTTGTCTTTTCAGACAAGATTTTTTTTTATAATTGATTCAAAGGACCATACTTTTTGCGTAAATTTTCAAATTCCTTTTGTCTTGTTTTTTTTAAGATTGTTTCCGTCATACATTTTGGTAAAAAAAGCTGCAAGTACTCTCTTTTTACTAATATCAAAAAACCTAACACTAAAGCTTGTTCGTGTTTCTTTTTCTTCTTGAAAAAATTCAACTGTTTTTATTAAGTTGGAATTAATATGAAAATGAGCAGGATCATCATTTTCTCCGATTGTTATCCAATTTTCTTTTTTTTAATATTAAGAGAATTACTTCTTATTTCTGAAGTTACAGAGTCATTTTTTATAATAAATAATACATTTTCAATTTTCACTAAATCAGATAAAATTTCAAAAAGCATATTTGATTAATAAAATAAAATTATTTCAATCTTTTAAATTCTTTATATCTATCTCTACAAATTCATCTTGATCTGCATGAATACAATCAGTTCCAACTGCTTTCAATCTAGAAAATCCTATTTTTCCTAATGGAATTTTTTCTTCTTGCTGAAGACTTTGGATTTTACCGGAGACAATTTTTTTATGTTTTTCGCAAGTAACACCAACCATATATTCATCATTTTTCACAATTACAGATACAATAAATTCTGGTGGGTTTACACAGGGTTTCCCATGCTCTTTTATAGAACACTTGTCTGGAAGCACATAAAAGGTGAAATTTTAGATGATATTAATCTTGATTGTTCTATATTGAGTTTAATATCAAGGAATAAGAAATAATATTGAAAGAAATGACTCATGATTTTGATCTGGTTATAATTGGAGGAGGAATTTTAGGTACTTCTTTGTCATTTTTTTTATCCTATCTTAACAAAACCAAAAAAATTGTCACAATTGAACAAGAACACAAAGTCGCGTTTCATACCAGTGGTAGGAATACAGGAAAAGTACATGCACCATATCTTTACGATCCAGAAAAGAAAAAGATGTTTGCAAAAGCAGCTTATCATGGATACGATATGATAAAAAAATACTCTCAACTCAAAAATTTACCTTTCAAAGAGGATGGAGTCTTAGAGGTTTCCCTAAACAAAAAAAGTACAAAAATTTTAGAAAAATATCTTAGATGGGGTAAACAAAATGGATTAAAAGAAGATGAAATTGAATTACTAACCTCATCTCAACTAAAAAAAATTGAGCCTGAGATAAAATGCGATACTTGTCTTCAGGTGCACAAAGACGCGTCAACTGATTATTCAAAATTTACGAATTCTTTAATGATTGATTCTAGAAACAATGGGATGAAATTTCTTTTAAACACAAAAGTTACTGATATTAAAAAAAAAGATGGTAAATGGAAAATTATTTTAAATAATGAACATGAAATTTTTTCAAATTTTGTAATAAACGTTGCAGGAGGAGAGTCTATAGATATTGCACATAAGATGGAGGTTGGTCAAAACCTCACAGATGTTCATTTTAGAGGAGAATATTGGAAGGCTCCCAAAGAATATTTTAATTTAACAAAAAAAAGTGTTTACTCGGTACCAGATTTTCCAGACTACCCGTTTTTAGACCCTCATTGGATAATTAGAGTAGATGGAACTTGCGAAATTGGACCCAATGCAGTTCCTGTTTTTAGTCCATATGGGTATAAAGCCTCAGAAAATCTAAAAGAATTTGTTCCAAAATTACTTGAAATGATTAATTCAGGGGCAAGGAAAGCAGTTTTTGATAAACAGTTTCAAAAACTTGCTATTAATGAAATTCAATCCTCAATGTCAAAATCTGCAATGATAGAAAGGGTAACAAGATTTCTACCAAAAATAGATGCAGATAAAATAACAAACAAAGGAACTGCAGGAATAAGATCTTCGGTAATTAATGATAAAGGAAAATTCGTATCAGATATGATTATAGAAGATGATTCAATGTCCCTTCATATTTTAAATTATAATTCACCAGGAGCTACAGGTGCACTGCCCTTTTCAGTCCACATAATTAATCGATTGCATGAAAGAGGTTTTTTTAGAAGAGAGAAAGATGATTGTGATTGTGGACCCTGGAAATTTAGTGATTTAATCGAAAAAATATCTACTTGAGATTCTGTCACAATTTTAAATTAATTACACAAAATACTAGAAATTTTTTTTAATAAAATAAAATTTTAAAAACGGTCCAATAGATTTTTTGTCATTATAGAGAATTAGATAGCAAAACATTAATCATAATTCCTTTTTTTTAGTACAATTGAAAGAAATTTTTCAATATATTATAATAATTACTTTAATTTTTAGCTCTCCTCAATTCTATCAAATTTCATATGCAAATCCATTTTTTTCAAATGGATATTTTACTGAAAATGGAATTGAGTGGTGTCAGGAAAATTTTCCTTTGTATGAATTTCTAGGGGATAAATTTTTTGAGCATCATAAACATTCACTTGAATCAAGGGTTTGCGCTAGTCTGTATAATGATTATTTATGGGATTATACTGGTTCGGATAGAAGTGAAAAATTAATTGAAAAAAGTAAATTTTATTCTCAGTTGGAAATTTTAGAAAGTCTAGAAGAATCAAAAACTGGAATAATTGACACTACGCCTGCGGGTATAAAAGATCACACCCTTCAACGTGGGACAACAGAAAATGGAGAAATCATTGTTCAAATCATATCAAGTAAGCCAAACGTAAATCAACCAATGGAAATCAATCTTTCTTTTCTTGGCCAAAATAATTCATTAATTTCAAATGTCCATTTTGGAATAATTGTTAAGCAACAGGATAAAACAATATTAGAAAATCAAAAAATTTTTTCAGAAAATGGTTTATCTACAATAGTTTCTCGTCCTTTAAATTCCGAAGAGCCAGTAATTATTGAAATTTCCGTTAATGGTATAGGAATGGATGGAGACCTAAAGGAGTTGGATGGTCCCAAAGGAGAAGTAATTATTTTTACCGTTGTGCCGGAATTTGGATCTATAGTTATGATGATGCTTGTTTTGGTTTTTTTTGTAATTATTTTTCTAACCCAAATAAATAAAAAAATGATCTTTGAATTAAAAAAATAAAGATTACATAAATTTCAAAATTTATTCGGGGTTAAAATCATCACAGCCAGAATTACAAGGTTTGTTCATAACACCTTCACATTTTCCTAAGGAATCATGCATTATCCTGTGATGACCGCAAATTTTACATTTTTCTCTAAAATGTATAATTAAATCATCTAATTTTATACCGGAAGAAGTAATTTCATTTTTTGTTTTTTCGGTCATACAAGAATTTTTGAATTTATTGAAACTTAAGGTTATTGGAATTAGAATAAAATATTTTAAGGAAAATTATTTTTTATTTTATAAAATCTTCAAACATCAATTCTAAATATGGAAATTTTATTTTTAAAAAAATTTCCATTAAGATAAATAAAATTAAAGGCGCCGGGAGGGAGATTTGAACTCCCGTTCCCTTGCGAGAACGCGCTTTATGGTTTAATATTTCCAGGCGCGCGCCCTACCAGGCTAGGCGACCCCGGCAATTGTCATTGGACAAATTTTGCTGTAAAAATTGATTATATATTATATGACTTGGCACAAAAACTATTTCCAAATAGTAACTGTGGTAGATTTTTTAACTTCGTTGTTTTCAGGATCAAAACCTTTTGAATGGATTTTATATAATCCTTCAAGAGTAGCGTCACCATCGTTTTTTATTTGATCCCAGACAAAAACTACTTCTTCTTTGGGTAATAACGAGGGAGGTTTTACATTTTGTACTTGAAAAATTTCTGGTGTATACATTAACATACCAGATAGCCCAGTAATTTGAAGGCCAAAAGAGGAATCTGAAAATGTTAATGGTACTGTTCCAGAATTAACAATGGAAATTTTAATTTCTTCCCCTTTTTTGAAATCAAATTTTTCAGTTACTATAGAAAGAGATGGTCCATCAACAAAAACTAACTGGTTTGTATTTTTCACCTCAATAAAAAAAACTCCTGTAACAAGTCCTGCTATTATGCCAACAACTGTAAATGCGATTAATGTTTTAGAAGACAAGTACTAACTGTTTTTTAAATTAATTTTTATTCTTTTTGTGAAGTTTTTTTTCTCCATTTTTTAGGATAAGTGTTTGGGGCCATAATGATTCTCTTTGTTTCAAAAGCATACCCTTTAGTCGCATCTTGAATTTCTTGTTCTGACATATTTGATTTTGCAAGGGCTACAACTTCACCTTTTTGAGTATAAATTGCTACAAGATCTCCATTCTTAAGATGTGGGCTAATTTTTAAAATTCCTGGGATTGCAAGTTGTGCCCCATGACACAAAGCATCTACTGCAGAATCTCTAATAATTACTGATTTAAGGCCGCTGAGAGCATATTCTATAGGTTTTATTATTTTCATTAATTTGCTAGAATCCTTTTTTTCCTCCCAAAGTGAAAATGCATTTGCTAATTCGTGTAATGTTACCAAACCATCTGATTCTAAAAATTGGTCAACTCTTGTTCGTCGTAATTCTATCATAGTTGCTCCAGAACCCAAGAATTCGCCAATATCATAATACAGTTTTCTGATATAGGTTCCAGATTCACAAAGAATGCGTGTCAGCAACAGCCTTTCTTTTTGCTCGAGAATTTCAAATTCATGTATCGTTCTTATTCTGGTCTGTCTAACTACCGAAGATCGTTGAGGGGGTTTTTGAAAAATTTTTCCCGTAAATAGTTTAATGGTTTCATCTAATTTTTCTTTAGAAGGAAGCGAATGAATCCTTCCAAGAGCATGATATTCTTTTGGTCCATAAAGTAAAACTCCCAAGGCTTTAGTTGCTTCTCCAAGACCTAGTGGAAGAACGCCCGAAACTTGTGGGTCAAGTGTTCCACTATGGCCTATTTTTGGAATTTTTAATAGGCGTTTTGTCCAAGCAACAGTTTCATGACTTGTAGGGCCTGGTGGTTTGTCCAGTATTATTAAACCATAATCAAGTAATTGTTCTATACTCCTTTTATCAAAATAATTTCCAAAGGAATCGTCTGTTAAATCCTGATCAATTTCAATTAGGTTTTCTAATTGTTTTAAAGTCAAAGAAGGTTTCTCACAATTTCTTTTGATTCTTCAATTACTTGTTTCGCACTAAGATCATCTGTATCTATTATTTTATCAAAAACAGAAAAATCGTCTCCAAAATCAAAATCATATAATTTTTTGTACAATAATTTGTTTTTGTCATAACGTTTTTTTGTAACCTCAAATGCTTCAGTTGAACTCATATTGTCACGATTTTGCATTCTTTTTGAACTGCTGTCATGAGACCCATCTAACCATATTTTTATTCCATTCTCAACTAACCAAGGTAATGTATAGCTTGTAATCACCATTCCTCCTTTTTTAAAAAGTTCAACGAGTTTTTCATCAACTTTTTTATCAAACTCGGAATTTGTTTCTCTTTGCTCGAGAAATTTCATACCTTCTTCAGTGTCCCACCAATCATCCCCACTTACTTCAAATCCTTGTTCTTTAGCCAGGTCTTTTAGGACGTCACCTCCACTTAGGTAAGTTAAATTAAATTCATTTGCAAGTCCTTTAGCTACGGTTGTTTTACCAACAGCAGGAGGGCCACAAATTACGATTGATTTTGTCAAACTCCCATGGTTGTTTTTGTTACTTTCATAATGATTCCACTAAATGCAATAGATGCAAGAAAATACCAAGCCCAAAGGTATAATGAATTCTCTTCTGGACAAACATGTTCAGGATCAAGGGCTTGTTCGCTGGTGCACGTTAGTTGGAAAAATTCTCCAGGAATAACATTAAGAGGAATAGGTGACAAAGCTACTGTATAGAAAAACAATTGAGGTAGCACCAAATAAAAAATCAAAATTAATGGAACAAATGTAATCATCATTGGTCGCATATTCATTTGCATCATTTCCATGGACATTTTGTTCATGTATGCAGATTTTTTATTTAGTTGATCTGTTTTAGCTTGATCTTTTGCCCTTATTGCAGCAATTCTTTCCTTCTGCCATGCTCTGGTTTCTTTCATAATTCGTTTTAGTTTGACTTGGTCAATCATTTTTTTTCTTATTCCTGCATTGAACAAATTCAACAAAATGCCAATTCCCGCAACTGCAAACATCGATGGAATTATACCTTTTATTATAGGATCATCACTACCTAGACCATTTTTAGTATCTTCAAAAAATCCAAAAATCCCTCCATCATCCTGTAAAAATATTGTATCTAGGAAAAGTAGAATAAATTCAAGTTCCATATCTATAACCCTATTGCCTTTATTATTTTAGTTGCTGCTTCTTCAAGTTTTCCTTCATTATTTTGAATTTGACTTAATGGCGAGCCTGATAAAATAGAGCATGCAGACATCATAGCAGATTGAATATCTAATTCTTTTTTTATTGTAGTGATTGCAGCTTTATCTCTATTTCTGGTCTCATCCTTCATACGGCGATTATAGATTTCTTCTGTTTTTGCTGTAACTATAATAAAATGAGTAGGTTCAATTATCTGTAAAACATAATAGGGTAATCCAGGATTAAATCCTTCCGGAGTTCTAATAAACGCATGAGTATCAATTATGATCACATCATCTTCAAATTTACTTAATTTATCTGCGGCATCTTTTTGGAGTCTCTTTTGTTCTGAGATTGGAAGTTTTCGAAGCTCATCTCTATTTTCTAATCCATTTTCTTTTGCAACCTCAAACATTATGGTTCCAAAATTCGTAACTTTGATTGTTTTTTGTCTCTCTTTTATTATTTCAGCAATTCTATTAATTACCGTGGTCTTTCCTACCCCAGGTATCCCTACTACAACAACTTTTTTATTTTCTACCAAGTAAGGCACCTAATTTCGGCATTACTACTTCCACTTGCTCTCTTACCAGTTGAGTGTAATAATTAATCAAAATATCTACCATTAGTAAAATTCCAATACCAGAACCGAATACACCTAATACATCAGATACTCCAGCTAACAAACCCAAAATCGTGGATCCAATTATGGTTACTGAAGGGATGTATTTGTTTAGTAAAGCTTCCACTGGTTTGTTTGACCTTCTAAAGCCTGGGATTTGAACATCTGCATCCAGCAAATTCTGTGCTGCACTTTTTGGAGATAAACCTCCTAGCTCTACCCATAACTTTCCAAAAACAACTACGATTCCAATCATGAACAAAACATATCCTACCGCTCGGCTAGGATCCAACATAGCTATTTCAAGTCCTCTAGGCGGAGTGATATAATAGATCAATCCTCCAATTGGGGTTGACGGGCTTGTTGGATCAAATTGTGCTATTATATTCATAAAGAAATTATTGTTTCTCGGGTTCATATTTGCCCAAAACATTTGGAATATGAATACTGCGTTTGCAGTAAGAGCAGAAGCTAAAATTACAGGAATGTTTGAGACATACATCATTTTTATCGGATAAACTGCGTTGAATCCCCTATACTTTGTGGAAACAATAGGAATCTCAATTTTCATTCCTTGAGTAAATACCAAAATCAATAGTACTCCCGCTGTTAAACACAATCCAAAAATGCTCGGCAATTGGTTTGAACGGAAAAAGACATTAGAAAGGTCACCTTCCCATATAGATTGCCCGAGATAAGGAATAATGCCAATAGTTCCACCATCTCCTGCAGGTAACGGGCTGAATAAACTCCATAATATTTGTTGAGCAACTCCTGCCATGATAAACAGGCTTATTCCACTTCCTAAGCCCCAACCTTTTTGGATTAATTCGTCAAGGAACATTACAATAATGGAGGCTGCCATTAATTGACCAATCATTACAAACAAAACATACGGCTCTGTAATTCCGGGACCATAAACAGCAATAGCATATACAATTGATTCTGCAACAATTACAACATAGGTTACAAGCTTAGTGGCTGTCTGAAATATTCCTCGTTCTTCAGGTTTTTTAAAATCAAATTTTAGAATATCTGAACCTCGAAGTAATTGCATCAATAAACCAGCCGTAACAATAGGGCCTATTCCTAATTCAACTAATGTTCCCTGTTGGGAGGCAAAAATAACTCTGGCAAACTGAAGAAAATCAAAAGCTGGTGCAGTTGCTCCAAATAATGGAGTTTGTCCCATTACCAAATAAATTAAGAGGCAAATTCCTGACCAGAGAAGTTTTGTTTGTAAAGAAATTTTCTTTTTTGGTTTTGGGACTTGAGGAAGATATGGTTCGGCTTTGAATACAACCTTCCTTATTATAGCAGTGAGACTACCCTCAGCCATTTCTAGATAACACTTCTCCCCCAACAGATTTGATTTTCTCTTCAGCTGTTGCGGTAAATTGATCTACCTTAACAGAGTAAGCTTCAGATGGTTTTCCACCACCAAGTAATTTATCAAATCCTGCCCCAGCAAGATCAATAATTTTTTTCCCTCCTTCTTCTTTTCCGTATTTAGCAAACAGGTCATCTAGATCCCGAATATTTGCCCATTTTTTTATTACATTAGGGTTAGGGGTATGAGTTGAAGAATGACCATAATGGTCAGGGTAATCTTTTAGCATCGTACTGTAATGATGTTTCATTAAACCAGTAATACCTAGACCGCCCTTGTGACCACTAGCACGATGCTGACCTACCTGGCCCCATCCCATGTTCCTTCCTCCTCGGAGTCGCCTTGTTTTTCTTAGTCTGGTAGCCATGCTAGATCATACGCCTCACAATTGTATCAAGTTCTTTATTCATTCCTAGGATTCCTTTTTGTCCATACAGTTTTTTTGTACTTCGTTTAAATCCGTGTCTTGGTGGAGACAAAGCAAACCAAGGTTTTAGAGGTTTTAGTTTTGACAATGTTGCTTTTCCTTCAGCTAAGGCTTTAGCAAGGTCATCAATACTGTTGAAACCTAAATCCTTAAGATCTTCTGAAGTAATTTTTTGATAGCCTGATTTTCTTCCTTTTTTATCAAGAAGATCCTTTGCTAAATCTGCATCTAATTCAATCCAAGAAATGTAATGTTTTATTTTGTTTAACATTCCTAATGTGTTATCTTTAGCTGGCAAAATTGTGGCACGGAATTTTTTATCAAGTTTTAGCAGGGTCATAGTTGTTACTGCCCAATAGGGTACATTAGCTTGACCTTTTATTCTAACTACAAGATATGCTTTTGCCATCGTAATCAACCTTGACTAAATGTTTGTCTAAGACAATCCAGAATTGCTTTTGAAGTAGAATTCATTGTTGGTGTTGAACCTTTAGCTGTTGTCCATGCATCTTTTAATCCTGCTAACTCCAATAATCGTTTAATTTTACCTCCTGCAACTAAGCCCAATCCCCTTGGGGCAGGAATAATTTCAATCGTTACACTTCCGCCCTTTCCTCGAATTTTAAATGGAACTGAATGTTTTTGATCACATCTACATTCCCAGCTGCCACATCCCAATTTAACTGGGCTTACGTTTAGAAATGCTTGGTTTGTAGCTTTTTCAATTGCAATCCTCATTTGTTTGGACTTTCCTTGACCAATTCCCAAATAACCATTTTCATTTCCAGTAGCAACAATTGCCTTAAAGCGAGTTGATTGACCATTAGAAGTCATTTTTTGTATTATACCTACATCTACAACTTCACTTTTCAAATCTGGAAGTAATTTTTTAATAATTCCTGCTTCTTGAATTCTCAAACCAGCCTCCAATATTTCTTCAATAGATGAAATTTCTCCAGAATTTACTTTTTGTCCCAAAATAGTTTTTGGAACCCAAATTTCCTCAACTGCTTCTCTTTTCGGTCGTCTGGTTCCTTGGCCAGGCTTTCCCTGTCCCATTGAACCTTGACCTGGTTTGGTCTGAGTTGTTTGACTCATGTTTTATTTTACCTCCTTATCAATTGCGGATTTAATTTGAGGAATGTCATTTTTTACAGTTAGATGTTCTCCATTGATTCTTTCAGATGGTGGAAAAGTTTCCGGACTAGCAGGTACCTCTAGGCCAGCGTCTATAACACCCTTTAATGCAGCTGCCATTCTCTGGGTGTACTTTCGGGTTCCTGTGTAAAGGATTGCCCCGCTTGAACCTTTACTAAGAGCCTTTTTTCCTGCAATGTATCCCGTTAGATAGGCTGCTGGTACGCTCTTTCTTGAACCCTTCCAACCTCGTTCAAGTAAATTTCTAGAATGAGATGATGCTAAAACTTTATCTCCAGAAATCTCTGGTTTTAAAATTTGAACATGAGTATTTTCGTTAGAAATATTGACGGTGATAAATTCTCTTTTTCCGCGCAACATAGTCCCCCTTTTTTTATAATTAGTTTTTTCTTCACGAAGTCTTCTCAATATTCTTGAATAGGCCATCTACAGAACTCGATTTTGAACCTGCTCTTATATACGTTAAGTGGGAATTAGGAAAGTAAGTAAAGCTTTTTGAGTATGTAACCGATTTTCTGCCTCATCCCAAACAACAGATTGTGGTCCATCGATTACCGAGGAAGTTACCTCCCCCCCTCTTTTTGCTGGAAGACAATGTAAAAAGATTGCATCTTTTTTTGCATGCTTCATTAATTTTGAATTTACTTGAAATTTTGGGAGGAATTTTTTTGTTCTTTTTTTATCTAAGTTATGGATAGAAGTAAAGGTATCAGTAACTACGACATCAGCATCTTTAATTACCTTTATGGGATCAGTTGTTATTTCAATTCCCGTAAATTTTCTAGATTCTTTTACTGCTTGGCTATTAGGTTCAAAACCTTTTGGAGTTGCAATAGACATTTTCATTTCTGATAAAGCACAACCATAGATCATTGAATTACAAACATTGTTTCCATCACCAATCCATGCTAATTTCAAACCTCTGAGTTTTTTTTTCTTTTCTTTAATAGTCATAAAATCTGCGAGAATTTGACATGGATGAAATGAATCAGATAATCCATTAATGACAGGTACGCTAGAAAATTCTGCTAGTTTAACCAATAATTCATGATCATAGACCCTTGCCATTATACAGTCAGTATACCTTGAAAGTGTTTTTGCAGTATCCTCAATTGTTTCCCCTCTTGATAATTGCATTTCATTGGTGGATAGATTAATAGCATATCCTCCTAGTTGAAACATCCCAATTTCAAAACTTACTCGAGTTCTTGTAGAAGGTTTTTGGAAAATCATTGTTAGTGTTTTGTTTTTTAACAAAGGTGTATTCTTGTTATTTTTTAAATCCCTTTTTAGTTTAATAGAGAATTTAATTAAGTCAGAAAATTCCTTTGAGGAAATCTCCGATAAAGTTAGTAAATTTTTTGTTTTTAATTTCATTTTTTAAATAACCCAAACATACCTCTTTTCTTTTTAAGTTTTTTTTCTTCTTTATCTGGTTTTTGTTCATATCCATTTTTATCTTCAAATTCTTTAAAGTCATCTTGAGAATTAACTTGATTTTCATTAGTATTTTGAGATTTTCCATTTTTTATCCAACCTCTAATTTTTACAGCTAATCTTTTAGCTTCATCATCATTTTCAGGTGGAGGTATCTTATACAATTCAGAAAATTCAACAATGTCTTGGTCGGAAATTCCTTCAAAAGGATCATTTGAATCCACTTCCGTCTTTGATTTTATTTCTGGTGTGGGTTCTGGTTTTATTTCTGGTGTGGGTTCTGGTTTTATTTCTGGTGTAGGTTCTGGTTTTATTTCTGGTGTGGGTTCTGGTTTTATTTCTGGTGTAGGTTCTGGTTTTATTTCTGGTGTAGGTTCTGGTTTTATTTCTGGTGTAGGTTCTGGTTTTATTTCTGGTG
>JANQNN010000027.1 GCA_028279545.1 Nitrosopumilaceae archaeon | reverse complement strand
AAGACACACCAGCTAAAGACACACCAGCTAAAGACACACCAGCTAAAGACACACCAGCTAAAGACACACCAGCTAAAGACACACCAGCTAAAGAAAAGAAGAAAAAATAATTTTTAGATAAAATTAAAAAATTATTCTAATTGATATAATTCAAGTTTACAATCTATGCTACAATCGGGATTGGACCAATCTAAGGTATTTTCTTTAGGGATAATTCCCAAAGGATCATAATTGTCAAATTTGGTCATACCTTGAATTGATGATAGCATTACAATTTTTGAACTGTCTGAAGAAGATTGTTCCAAACCTATTTGAGTACTATTTTCATTTAGAATATCATTTGTCATTTTTGAAATTGAATTTATTACTCCTACAGGAATGTTTTCACCTCCATCAACGTAAAGAATGGAGCGTTTCACAGATTTTGATGAAGTGGTACCATATAGCATTTTGAGAGAATCCCTCAGAGATTCTTCCATGTTGATTCCTTCTTTGCTAGATGTTAAGATGTTTGTTTCTTTTGATATTTCAGATGAATGAAGAGATTTTACTACATGCATTATCGCAGAATTTGCAATCTTGAAACAAGCCTTTGGATTAAGGTCAGGATTGCTTTCAAGAAGTGAATCATTATCCAAAACAATCGTACAATCTGAATCTTCTTTAAGCCTTTTTAGCGAGACTCCAGAATTAAATATCCTCTCTTTCTCATATTTGAAAGGCATTATTGCAAAGGAGATTAAACCAACTTTTGAATCCCTACAAATTTCAGAGACGATAGGGGAAATACCAGATCCTGATTTTCCTGCTAGATTGGTAAGGAGAATAACTGTCGAATAATTTGAAATAATTGATTTAATTTTTTCTGATTCTTTGTAGGCAGAACCACGAATTAAGTGAGTTGATGGGTTAATGACTGAATCAGTTGAAACCATTATTTTCTGACATTCAGCCTGTAAATCTTTGTGATCATTACTAATTATTAGGCAATCTGAATTGATGACATCTTTGGCTTCAATTGCTAATTTTGAGCCTGCTCCACCTAAACCTACAATTAAGATCGGTTCTTTAACCTGAAAACTCATTCTATGACATATTCTATCATTTAGATAAAAAACCTTCTTACGTTTTTTTAATCAAATTTCAGATCTAAAAAATTTAGCTTAAGATCGTTCCTATTAGACTGTGGTTAGTAGATCCAGTGACTTTGACTAAATGGGTATCTCCAAGTTTTACATCCTCATCCACAAAGATCGATTTGTATGCATAATTTCTTCCCTTAATTCCTTCTTGGGTTTCCTCATCAAAAAGCACTTCTCCCTTCCAACCTATCCATTTTTGATTATTTTCTTCTGCAATTTTATTAACTAAATCAAAAATCTCTTTACTCCTTTTTTTTACAACTTCTACATCAATTTGTCTCCATTCTGCAGCCTCAGTTCCTGGTCTAGAGCTATATTTTGAAAGATTTACAATGTCTGGTCTGGTCTCTATTAGTAATTCCTTAGTTTTTTGAAAATCTTCATTTGATTCAGTTGGAAATCCTACAATAACATCAGTTGATATGGTAATTTTTGGAAAAATTTCTCTTGATTTTTGTACAATTTCCCTAAAGGTCTCAACGGTATGACCTCTTTTCATATCATTTAGTACTTTATTACTTCCACTTTGAACTGGGATATGAAGAAATTTGAAAATTTTTTTATTTTCAAAAGACTTTATCAAATTATCTTTAATTCTAACCATATACATTGGGTTCATCATTCCCACCCTAATCTTAAATTCCCTAGGGATGCTTGAGACCTCCTCAATAAGAGTTGGTAAATCGGTGTTGATATCAAAACCATAACATCCATTATCTGTTGATGTTAACCACACCTCTTTACATCCGTCTTTGATTTCAGTTTCAATTTGTCGAACTATGTCCCCAATTCTATAGCTAGTTAAATCGCCCTTGGATAGTTTTGTTTGGCAGAAGGTACATTCGCTCATGCAGCCATTTGCTATTTCTACAATTCCTACAATTGGATTTAATCTCACTTTAGGGAGACCAATTTTTGAAATATCCGAATGTTCCAAGGCAATCATTTTTTTTCCATTCAGGGTTGAATCAATTACCTTTATTGTCTTACCAAGGGAGTTGGGTCCCATCATACTAGCATTTTTTGAAAATTTCTCCACGGTTGATTTTTCAGCTTTAGGAAGGCAACCTGCAACCACCAAAGGCTTGGAACTTAGAGATTTTATCCTATGAACCATTTTATTTGCAGTTGCATCTTTTACCGAACAGGTAACTACTATATTCAAATCCGAATCTGACGAATTATCAACAAGGGTATGACCTCCGTTTACAATTAATCCTGATATCATTTCAGAATCAGAAAAACTTGCTGAACATCCATATGCTTCAACAAAGACTTTAGCCATACTCTATCCAAACAAAGAATCGATTTCTTTGTTACTCATTAGTTTTTTTGAAACTACTAACTCTCGAATCGTTTTTCCTGTTTTAAGAGACTCTTTGAAAAGGTCTGCAGATTTTAGATATCCAATTTTAGGTGTTAACAATGTAACAATAACAGGACTATTTTCAATATCTTCTCTGAGTTTTTGTTTATTTGCAGTTAGACCGTCAATTAGATTTTTAGAAAATATTGGCAAGAAATTATTTAGCATATCTGTAGATTCTAAAATACATTTTAACATTCCAGGTAACATTACGTTTAACTCAAACTGACCGGCTTGAGCTGCATTAGCAACTGCAGTATCATTTCCAATTATGTTAAAACAGATCATATTCATGCACTCTGCCAATGATGGATTTACTTTCCCTGGCATAATTGAGGATCCAGCATGTACTGCAGGTATTCCTAATTCTGCCAATCCTGCAATGGGCCCTGAAGCCATTAATCTAATGTCATTTGCAATTTTGTTAATTTCTAAAGCCAAGTTTCGTAATGCTCCTGAAAGATTTGAAACAGCAAATTTACTTTGCAAAGCAAACTGCATATCTTTTTCAGGTTTTACCGGAAGCTTTGAAATTTTTGCAAGCTCTGATATTGCAATCTTTCTGTATCCTTTTGGTGTATTTGCCCCTGTCCCAACAGCTGTGCCTCCAAGTGCAACATTTTGCAATTCCTTTTGGGCTGAAACAATTTCATTCCTCGCTTTTGAAATGGACGTTACATAAGCTTCAAATTCTTTTCCTAGGGTTACTGGAAGTGCATCCATCAAATGAGTTCTGCCAATTTTTTTAAAGGATGAAAATTCTTTAGATTTTTTTGTTAGAGATTTTATTAAAATGTCAATAGCAGGGATGGTTTTTTCAAGATTCATCAAAATTGCCACATGCATTGCTGTGGGGTACGTATCATTGCTTGATTGAGACATGTTTACGTGATCATTTGGATGAAGATGCTGATATTGACCCTTTTTGTGATGAAGCACCTCGAGGGCAACATTTGATATCACTTCATTTGAATTCATGTTAAAGGCCGTTCCTGCTCCAGAATTAATCATATCTACAACAAATTGGTCCAAATATTTTCCAGCTAGTATTTTATCACAAGCTTCAACAATTGCATTTCCACGTTTTCTATCTATGGCCTTTGTTTTCATGTTAGCAAGGGCAGCTGATCTCTTTATCATTACGAAAGATTTTATCAAATTATTATGTGCTGTATTTCCAGTGACTTTGTATTGCTGGATTGCTCTACCTGTGAAAGGACCATAATAGGCATTTGACGGAATTTTGATCTTTCCTAGAGAGTCCTGATCTATCCTAAATTTCAAATCAATAAACCTCAGTGGTCCCCACTATTCATTCTTTTTCAGAATTATTCATAAGTTCACAAGATGTCCCTAATGACAATTATTATATAGGATTCCTAGTCACGGTGCTTAATGAATAAGCGTACTAGTATGCTCTTTACTATTGCAGCAGTAGCTGTAATGGGAGCGACCTTATTCGGAAGCACATACACACAAACCCAGATTGCTGGACAATCTCTAGATGCATCAAAATTAGATATTGATGTTATGGAGAAAATCCATCAAATGGGAGGTTTGCAGCTTGTAATGCCTCAAGCATTTGCAGAAACTGATTGTGCCGTGTTAGAAAACTCTGGACGTACTGTTCATGAGTTCAATTTGGAAGGATATAGTGTTGAGCTCCCAATAATGGGCGGCAAAACTTTCAATGCCATGACCTTTAACGGAATGGTCCCAGGACCAACATTAAGGGCCACACAAGGTGACGTTGTAAAAATGACTCTACATATTCCTGATTGGGAAGTTACTGGACACGGTAACGACATGCACGCATCTCAGATTACTGCAGGAGCATTTGAGTCTGTCAATCCTGGCGAAACAAGTCAGTATTGTTACATCGCTGAAGCCGCAGGGATTTTCAAATACCATTGTTCGGGTGTCAAACTAGTTGGCATGGACCAACATGTACTTTCCGGCATGTACGGAATTGCAATTATTGATCCAGCCAAAGGATACAAGAAACTAATGGTTGAGAAAACAAGCGGAAGTGGTGAACTTGACAGAAAATTCTATGATGCTGACGCATTAGAGTTCCAACTCCAATACAATCAAATGTATCTAACTGAAGACGGCAATTATGATGCCGGAGCAATGTTCAAACATCAAAACACTGCTACAGTTGTAAATGGAATGCAATTTGGTTATGTTCCAAACATGGCTCATAACTTACTTGTAAATGGTGATGTAAACAAGAACATCTTTGTTGCACAACCATGGAATGGACTTGAAAACAAGCAATACCAATCACAACTCATGTTTGTTGAAAATGATCAACATGTGAGACTCTTTATTGAAAACCATGGTAACGAACCATTATTCTTCCACATTGTAGGAGAAATTTTGGATAGAGTTACACAAGGTAACAGAGTACAATCTGCTGCAACTGAAACATGGTTAATTGGAGGTTCACAAGGCGCAATTGTAGATTTGGTATTTGATGAACCAGGAGTATATGCAGGAGTAAATCACGACTATGCAGCAATCTACACTGGTGCAGCTAGCATATGGGTAGCAGGTGATCCATTCAATCTAAAC
The DNA here is from genome assembly GCA_028279545.1 of Nitrosopumilaceae archaeon. Taxonomy (GTDB): domain Archaea; phylum Thermoproteota; class Nitrososphaeria; order Nitrososphaerales; family Nitrosopumilaceae; genus Nitrosomaritimum. The sequence continues at coordinate 7,194 of JANQNN010000027.1, read as the reverse complement.
CCAGTCCTAGTTGAAAAAGGTGTACTTGAGGCTCCAGTCCCATCTTATGCTTACGCATTAGGTAATCCAAGTGATGCAGTTCCCCCAATGGGAATGAACAGTATTGCACATCCTGCAATTAACATACATGGTTTATACACCGATGAAGTAGCTTCTGAAATGAAAGAAAATGGTTTAATTCCATTATGGGAAGTAATTCCTGTAGTAGCAGAAATGCTTTCTTGATTTAACTTCTTTTTTTCTTTTTATTTTTCACAATAACTAATTTTTCCTCGAAAATTAATTTGAATTATTGCATACATATTTTCCTGGAAATTTTTTATAAAAAAGGGCCCTCTGCTATTGAAAATATTTTTTCTATCTCTTTTAATGAATTATATTTCGTAGATAATTTAGATTATCATGGGATTTGAGGAATCTGTTTTAATTTGTGATGAAGTTGATCCAATTTTAAATAAAATTTTAGAAGATAACGGCCTCAAGGTAACCTATGAACCTACAATAACACCAGTGCAAATTAGCGAAAAAATCTCAACTTTCAATATTGTTATTGTTAGAAGTAGAACGACAATAACCAAAGAACTAATTGATAAAGCTGAAAATTGTAAAATTATTGCTCGGGTAGGGGTTGGACTTGATAACATTGACCAAGATGCTGCCAAAGCAAAAAACATTCGTGTAATTAATGCAGTAGAAGGCGCTATGAATGCAGTTGCAGAATTAGTTTTGGGATTAATGCTATCCTTAGCACGACAAACTGCAAGAGGTGATAGAACAATACGTGATGGTAAATGGCTTAAAAAAGAATTGAAAGGAACAGAACTTCGTGGAAAATATCTAGGAATAATTGGATTAGGAAACATTGGAAAAAGATTAGGACGGTTGGCAAGAGCATTAAATATGAATATCATTGGCTATGATGTAATACCAATTGATGAAGAATTTTCAAAAGAAGTTGGATTAATGAAAGCGGATCTTGGTACTCTTTTGCAAAGTTCTGATTTTGTATCAATTCATGTTCCTCTTTTAGATTCCACTTACCACCTAATTGATTCTCAAAAAATGTCCATCATGAAAAAAACTGCCAGAATCATCAATACTTCAAGAGGGGGAGTTATTGATGAGGATGCCTTGTATGATGCAATAAAAAGTGGGAATTTGGGAGGAGCTGCTCTGGATGTTTTTGAAAAGGAGCCGGCAGTTGGCAATAAATTGGCAGAACTAGAAAATGTAATACTTACTCCTCATATTGGCGCCCAAACTAAAGAGGCACAATCCTTAGCAGCAAATGTGATTGGAGAAAAAATTATTCAAATTCTTAGAGGAGTAATTTGAGCCTGAAAAATTGATTTCTTTGAAAAAAATAACCAAAAAAGCTTGACTGATACGTGATTAAATATCGTCTTATTCTTTTTAAGACCAATTTTGAGGGAAATCGTTGTTGGAAAATCCTGATAAAAGGAAATCATTATTCTGCCAAAAGGAAGGTCTAAAATTAAATTCTGGCCTACTAATTTTAATTGGAGTTATTTCAATTTCGACATTTTCTCTAACATCAGTTTATGGTGAAACCACTTTAGTGGTTATTGAAGGAAATTCATATTATATTGATTATACTGCAAATGGGGTCTCTATTTTGGGTGTGGAGCCTGACTTGGATTTTATTTCCTTGATTTTTAATGTGGATGTTACTGGGTCTAGTGGAGTTTTAGACATTACTTTTGAGAGAAGTTTTTTTGATTCTGTTTATCTAGGAAATGATGATTCCTTTATTGTATTAGCAGATGGTGATGAACCCAATTATTCTGAAATAGAGACAACTGCTCAAACCAGAACTTTGAGTATTACATTACCTTCAGGAACTGATGAGGTTGAAATTATTGGCTCTGTATTTGGAAAGCCAGAACCAGCACCTGAGCCAACCCCAGAAACCACACCAGAACCAGCACCTGAGCCAACCCCAGAAACCACACCAGAACCAGCACCTGAGACAACCCCTGAGACAACCCCTGAGACAACCCCTGAGACAACACCGGAAACAACAACAGATCAAAAGGATGATGAAAACGGTGAAGAAAAACCTAGGACCGAATGTGGCGAGGGAACTATTCTAAAAGATGGAGTTTGTATTTTAGATGAAAGATGTGGCGCAGGAACTATACTACAAGATGGAGTATGTGTAATTAAATCAGGATCTGAAATGTCATTCTCGAAAATGCTTGGAAAAGAATTGATTTATGGAGTAGTTGCTGCCTTTATTGTTGCTGGAATAATTGGAATTATACTTGCCTTAATTTCAAAGGGTAGTAAATCCTCTTGATCATTGGGTTTACATTCGGATTCATTATTCATCATATCAATAAATTCAAAACCGGACTGAACAATATTTTTTTGATATGGAATAAGACCAATAATTTTTGTTTCGAAATTTGTCTCAACTGTCATTTTACTAGGGTCTAACCTAATTGCACCTTCATCATAATATTCCCAATCCATATGCAAGAAAAAATATTGTGATTCCTCATAACTTTCTGAAGAGAAAATCCCATCTAAAGCAATAGATTCTTTTGGACCAATTGTTGTCGGCTCAAACACTATTTCTCCTTTAAGATCTTCGGCATAAAAAGCTGAAATTTTCAACCCAGTAAAACTAACAAAAAATGGTGTTGGATTACACATCTCAATTTTTTCTGAATTTGACATTTCAAAATACCTAAATTCTCTATTTGGAGTTCCAAATTGCAATTGTTCAACAGAGTAAATATTCCAAATTCCATAAATTATAGGAATTGCAATAATAATTATTGCAATTATTGTGATAATTGTAAATTTATTCATATCTTTAAACTAGAACAATTTTTTTGTCAATTAAATATTGAAAAGCATTAGCAAAGGTTCCATCTGAAATTCTTTCTTCCACCCACCAAACTGCAACAATTTTCATCCACTCTGGAATGAAAATTTTTTCTAAATGTTCATTATCGATTGTGTTTGGAAATTCAATAATTTTTTTATCTACCATCTTATCTATTGCATCCACAAATATTCCAGCAGAAACAATATTGTTTACCCAATGACCTGCAATTTCTTTTGCATAATATGGAATTACTATTTCTCCTGAATCAATTAAATTAAATTCTGCTGTATAACTTTCTCCCGAGTATTGTAAGTCTATAAAATATTTACCTTCGGGAAAAACTTGTTTTTCAAATGGAAATGGAGCTGATATTACCGTATTTAATTCGCTGATTTCAATAGGAATTGCACTACTTCCCTTTCCGACTTCGTCTCTAATATGAATAATTGCTAAATCTCCCGTCACTTCGGTTACGTTTATTGTATAGACCAACCTTTCACCATAGCTAAAGGTTGTTTGCTCCAAAATTATCTGAATTGGGGGGGCTGCTGATGCAATAGGTATTATGAGACCTAGGGCAATAATTCCAAGAAAAAAAAATCCCAATTTCATGATGAATTGTTTTTGGTTTTGGTAATAAAAACTGGCATAATTTCTTAGGAATCTTTTTTAATCATGATTAAAAATTTAGATTATCGGGTTTTCTGCGGAAACCACTCTTTGAGTAGGGATAAAACCCTCTCTTAGAGTATTAAATTTTCAGTGTTTCTACTGGGTAAATTAAGCTCCTTCACAGTTATTAAAGGGGATTTAATTAGTGCCGATATGCCAAGTTTGCAAGATAAAGTCTGGATAAATCTATGGAATGAAAATTCTCCAGATATTCGAGATAGAGTTGTTGGTTGGCGAAAGCAAAATGCTATTACTAGAATAGATAAACCCAGCCGTTTGCAAAGAGCTCGAAGACTTGGTTACAAAGCAAAACAAGGTATTATTGTAGTTAGAATGAGAGTTGGAACTGGTGGTATGAGAAAACAAAGACCCAGAGGTGGTAGAAGACCAAAACATTTGGGTGTTACCCGTATCAAAGCAGATGATTCTATGAAGACCGTTGCAAATAGAAGGGTTCTTGAAAGATATCCTAACATGAAACTTCTTGGTTCATATTTTATCTACAAAGATGGAATGCATTATTGGTTTGAAACAATCTTGGCAGATCCACAACACCCTAGAATCGCTAATGATAAAGAATTGAGAAATAGAGTGGGCCCCCTAGCTAGCTAAAATTGAAATCTTTTTTGTTATTGCTTCCCTTACTTTTACTTGTATTTACTCCTGCATATGGTTCATTATCTGATGCAACTGGACTTGTAAATCGGTTTGACATTGAAACGAGTGGTCATTTTTTTGAGGTTTCCGTTACAGCTAATTTTGATGTCAGCGAAGTTGAATTTGATAAGGACCAAAAACAACTCACATTTCATTTAATTTCAGGCCTTGAAAATAATTTAGGAGAACTAATTATTCCACAAAATCTTTTGAGTGGAAATTTTACCTTTTTTCTAAATAATCAAGAACATTATCCCAAAGTCAATACAAATGAAAAAATTGCATTTATCACACTCAATTTTACTGGATCTGGAAATAACAAATTAGAAGTAATCGGAACAAATTATCTAGAAGGATTTAACGAATCAATAGAGTCTAATGGTATGGAAGTTACCTTTTCTGAAGAAGATTCTAACAAAAATGGAGGAGGATGTTTAATTGCAACTGCAGCTTTTGATTCTGAACTTTCTACTCAAGTTCAGCATTTACGTGAATTAAGAGATAACAAATTATTGCAATCTAAACTTGGCTCTGATTTTATTTTATTCTTTAACAATGTCTATTATTCATTTAGTCCGCAAATAGCAGATTTGGAAAGGGAAAACCAATTTTTTAAAAATGTTGTTAAAGTAAGCATAACTCCTTTGATTTATTCGCTCTCACTTTTGAATTATGTTGACCTACAATCTGATTTGGAAATAATAGGCTATGTTTCTAGTATTTTGTTGCTTAATTTAGGAATGTATTTTGGAATTCCTGCAATAACTATTTGGAGAATAAATAAAAGATGAAAAAATCAACTATAGGGGCTATTGTAATTGTGGCAAGTATAATTGCATATTATTCTATAATGTCTCTTTTATTTGGATGGTAAATTCCCCAGAATAACTTTATTGATTCTTTTTTGATTTGACATTTTCTAACGTGTAATTTTTATTTTATAAAATTTCTTCACATGATGTGCAAAATAATAAAATCGTTTTAATTGCGGGATTTTGCCTTGTAGTGGCATTAACCATAGCTGTTATGCTAATTTAAAAAAAATAAAAGTTTTTCAAAATTTTTATCCTTCTGCAATCAATTTTTCAATCATAGAATCTAATTTTCCAGATTGTCCAAAGGATACATCTCTTAAGATACCCTTTCTATCAATAAGAATTGCTGAAGGTGTTCCTTGAAGTGAAAATTTTTCAAATGTTTCAGCAGAAAATTGTTTTGCATTAAAATAGTCTTTAACCCTTTGAATTATTTGATTTCGATAATCTTCAGGTTGTGAATCAAAATCTGGAATTTGAGGATAAATGAACTCCATAATTTTTTCATGGGTGGTTTCACCCTCTGCCTTGCTTAATTTGTCCATTGCTAATGGAAAAGGAATTTTGTAAGGAAGTTTGTTTCCTTCCTGTAACTGTCCATATGCTGATAATGCATTTTTCGTCTCTCCAATTACTTCTCCAGTTTCTGCAAGCATTTTCAAATTTTCTAATGTGTTTTTGTCAAAATCTTCAAATGCTGTTGCAATACCTAATACTCTTACACCTTCGTCTTTGTATTTATTGTAAATTTCAATTGCTTCAGGAATTGCATGCATAAAACAACCAGGACAATTTACTTGGAAAACTTCAACTAGAACAATTTTGTCTTTTTCCTGCTCTAAACTAGTGGGAGCCCCTTGAACCCATTCAGACACTCCCAAACTTGGTGATTTTGCACCAATTATTGCCTTCATTAGTTTTAATCATTTTTTTTCTATTAAATACATATCTAAAATTTTAAGATCCAAGATTGAAAATTAAACATCTTTTTGGAATATTAAAATTAATTACATTTAGAACACATTTTAACACTTGATACTTTACCTCTTCTATGTTCCATCAGGTATTTGTGGGAGATTTCTTCTTCTTTTACTTCTTTTCCACATTTTCTACAAACAAGCATTATTCTACATTCCTCTGAAATGATTTTTCAAATTCAAAGCCTTGTTTGTACAACTTGTCGCAAACACACACTTAACTATTCTTATTACTTCAGGCTTTGACATCAACAATGGATTATCTTTCATCTAATTTAAGAAATATGTGTATTCTGAAAAATAAAATTTTTATAATTTTGATGGCTCCTTACGCACAAATCTAGATTAACCTAATATAGGACGCTCCAACTTTTAAAATCGAATGCAAGAAGTATCTGAAAACCGAATGCAAATTTTAGCTGAAATGGAAACAAAATATGAAAAAAATGACACTCAATATTTTGTTAATTTATTAGATCATCCTGATTTTGTAGTAAGAACTAGAGCGACTTGCATTTTAGTAGATTTTGGGGGCGAAGATAAAGTACCTTTTGTAGCTAAAGTTCTAAAACATGATAAAAATGAATTAGTAAGGCATGAAGCTGCATTTTCCTTAGGACAAATGTGTTATTCTAGTGGAATAACACCACTTGTTGATGCAACACTCAATGATTCAAGTATGTTTGTAAGACATGAAGCTGCAATTGCTTTAGGAGTAATTGGTTCTAAAGATGCAAAGGATTCTTTGAAAAAGGCTTTGAAGGATCCTGAAAAATCAGTTGTTGAATCTGCAGAAATTGCATTATCAAATATTGAATTTATGGAAAAAATTAGCAAAAACGAAAAGTTTGCAAAATTAACAGGTGGATAAAATGAATCGTTCAATTGGTATTATTATCGTAATTGGTATTATCATTGCTGGTATTGTTGCTGTGCTTGCCATGAATCCAAGTTTTTTTTCAGAGTCTCCAGAAACTACTGAAGAAGGTCCAACTGTATGTACAACAGAATGGTTACCCAAATGTGGCGTTGACGGAAAAACATATGGCAATTTATGTATGCTAAATGCTGCTGGAGTTGACTTGGCTTATAATGGGGAATGTGTTTCAGAAGGGACTGGCTCAGAACCAACACCAGAACCAACACCAGAACCAACACCAGAACCAACACCAGAACCAACACCAGAACCAACACCAGAACCAACACCAGAACCAAC
>JANQNN010000006.1 GCA_028279545.1 Nitrosopumilaceae archaeon | reverse complement strand
GGGACCTGAGATTCTCAAAGGAATGAGATTTTGTGGACCTGAGATTTTTTAGGACCTGAGATTGTCCATGGGACACAAGATTATTCTGGGACCTGAGATTCTCAAAGGGACCTTAATTCTCACAAAGATGAAGTGTGTCAGAACTATGTTGGTGTATGTTCTCAGAACTATTACTGCATGGTGTATGTCCTCCCTCAGAACTAACTATGGTGTATGTCCTCAGAACTACGAGGGGTGTTCCAAAAGTTTTTGCAAGCACAACCCCAATAAGAGATACAAAAGGATTCTACCTTGCAGATGAAAGTTTAAACATTTATGAGTCCACTGTAAAAATTTCATTCATTTTCATTGAGCTGGTCTTGAGCTATTTGCAGTTATATACACAGCAGTTTATTATGGAATTATTAAAAAACTTCATTTTTGGCACATTTTTTGATGACAACACTTCCTGACACTAAAATTATCATGCAAAATTCTAAAAATTGGTCAGTGGATCAAATCTCCAGAGTCTTTACTATCTCCCTAGTGGTCAATCATGACTCTTTGTCCAATATTTTTTCTACTGCATTCACATTTTAAAATCTTGTTTTTGTTGCAAGATACCTAGATCATGGATCACCTTCCAAGGTTGATTTTTGTCATTTGAACTTATTGAATCAAGTATTCACAGTATCTTTAGAAAAATACTGATCACCCAGTAGTTCATGCAAAATTTCAAGAGATTCTGCCCACAATTTCACCTGTGGGAAGTGCAGATACATCATAGTTCAAAATTTCTATTTTTGAAGCTCCATCTTTAATACAAAAAGTGACCAAATTGGAAGCATATAATTGAAAATAGCTCAAGACCTGTTCAATGAAATGGAATGAAATTTTTACAGTAGACTCACAAGTGTTTAAACTTTCATCTGCTAGGTGGAATTCTTTTGTATCTCTTATTGGGGATGTGCTTGCAAAAACTTATGGAACACCCCTCGTATCACCCTACTGCTTATGGAAGTAGAACACTTTCTAAGCAAGAGAAGAACTATACCATTACTGAGCTCGAAGCAGCTGCAGTAGTGTTTGCTATGGATCATTTTTGACGTCTACATCAGACATCAAGATGTAACCATAGTAACTGATCATAGTGCCTTGAAAGACATTTTGACCAGTAGAGCGACTCTGATGAATAATCGTCAGAATCGATGGCG
>JANQNN010000057.1 GCA_028279545.1 Nitrosopumilaceae archaeon | reverse complement strand
GGCTTGTGGCGCAGAGTCAATTTGACGCGCAATATGGATAGCGTGGTAGCCTCCTAAGTTACAGGTCGAGGGATCGAAGCCCTCCAAGCCCGTTTATTTTTGAATGATATTTCGGTTTAAATAGAAATATAGATCTGAAAATGTATGAAAGTTGTAGTAATTTCAGCCAGTCCCCGAAAAAATTCAAACACTCAATTAGCTATGAAATTCGTTTCTGATTATACGAAAACTAAAGATGTCGAGGTGAAATTCATTAATCTTTCCGAGGGTCAAATTGAATGCTATAGAGGTCCTGAAGAAAATTACAATGAAGCTACTAAAAATGCAACCAAAGATATTATGGATGCTGATGTTTGGTTAATTGGCTCTCCAATCTATAATTCATTTTTTAGTTCTGCGTTAAAAAATTTATTTGAATATGTAGATTATAAAAAAACTGAAGGAAAGGTTGCAGGGATGGCCATAATGGCTGCAGGGAATATTGGTTTCATTGATGTTCAAACAATGATTACCCAATTGTTATCTTATTTTCGTGTCATCACAAATCCTAAAGCAGTTTTTTTGACTGTAGATACAATTTCTAATAATGTTTTATCTGACGATTCTGCTAAAGAAAGATTAAGAGAGATGGTGGATGGAACCATTGGCATGGCAATAAAGATTCAAAAATCGAATTAAAATTCTTGAAAAATCTAAAATTTTAAAATAAGATTTTCAAATTAATCAAACCTAAATTACGTAATTTACTTTCTAGGGTTTTGTACAATGAAAAATTTTTTGGTTTTCCAAGATTTGGTAAATAAATTTTTAAAAAAGTTGAATTATTGAAGTCTAAATTTTGTGAATAAAGTTTAGTTGGAAAAAAGGATTTTTTTTGAAATTACCTAATTTTCTAAAAATTTTTTAAAATTGGTTTCTCTTTATTATTTAAAAGTAAAAGAGTCAAATATCATAAATTTTAAGATCTTGCGTAAAGAATATGAATAAAGATCTAACTGAAACATGTCCGTGCAAATGTCATTTTGGAGGGGCAGTAAGTTGTCCTGGATGTAAGGGAAATCATGAATTAATAAAGTGCCACTGTAAAGATAACCATTAATTTTCGGAATTTGAGGCTAAGGTCTTTAGATTAGCAAGTTCAGTTTTTAGGGATTCTATTTGGACCAGTGTTTGTAAATTGGCGATCTCTTGGTTTAACCTTTCAATTTCTTCATCTTTT
>JANQNN010000044.1 GCA_028279545.1 Nitrosopumilaceae archaeon | reverse complement strand
ACCAGAACCAACACCAGAACCTGAACCAGAACCAACACCAGAACCTGAACCAGAACCAACACCAGAACCTGAACCAGAACCAACACCAGAACCTCCCTTAGATTCAGACAATGATGGACTAACTGATGAAAAAGAAAAATCCCTAGGTACTAATCCAAATAATCCTGATACTGATGGAGATGGACTTTCTGACTATGAAGAAGTAGAAGAAGGAACTAATCCATTAAAACCTGCTCCAAAAGATACTGACGGAGATGGAATTAACAATGATATTGATTCATGTCCATCACAAGCTGAAAACTTTAACGGATTCGAAGATACAGACGGCTGTCCTGATACTCCACCAGCTGTAGATACTGATGGAGATGGAATTAACGATGATGTTGATTCATGTCCATCACAAGCTGAAAACTTTAATGGATATCAAGATACAGACGGCTGTCCTGATACTCCACCAGCTGTAGATACTGATGGAGATGGAATTGAAGATGATGTTGATCAATGCCCATCGGAAGCTGAAGTCTTTAATGGATACGAAGATGCAGATGGTTGCCCAGATACTCCGCCAATAACTCCAGATCACATAATTTCAATTGAGGAAGGTAGTAGTATTCAAGGCTGTGAGGAATTTAATGAGTGTTATTTCCCATTTTTGATAGAAATTATTCCAGGGGATACCGTTTCTTGGATCAATAACGATTCAGTAAACCACACCGTGGTTTCTGGTACTGCATCAAGCCCTTCAGGGACTTTTGATAGTGAAGAGTTTTCACCTGGAAACACTTTTGTTTTTACTTTTAATACCCCTGGAATTTATTCATATTATTGTTCAATTCACCCTTGGATGGCAGGGCAAATAGCAGTAGAAGCGGAGGCATAAGATGAACTTTACATATGGTGTAATAATTGCAGTCGGTCTTTTGGTTGCATTCAGTTTAGGTATGATTGCAATGGATCCAGGCCCCCTATCAGATGCCCCTCCTATGCCCACTGGCGAAAAACCTACAGTCTGTACTATGGAATGGCTTCCACAATGTGGGATGGATGGGAAAACTTATGGTAATTTGTGCATGCTTCACACTGCTGGAGTTGAATTATCCTACAAAGGAGAATGTGTTTCAGAAGAACTCATATCAGAACCAACACCAGAACCAACCCCAGAACCAACACCAGAACCAACACCAGAACCAACACCAGAACCAACACCAGAACCAACACCAGAAGAATCAACCATGACTACATCTCCAACAGCACAAACTCACATTGTAACCGTTGCAGAGGGAACTGGAGTTCCTGGATGTGAAGAAACTAACGAATGCTATCTTCCTTATTCTTTGGAAGTTTTAGTAGGTGATACTGTATCATGGGATAATATTGATTCGGTGGCGCATACAGTTACTGCTGGAAGTTCAGCTGACGGGCCATCAGGTGCATTTGATAGTGGATTGTTAGCAGCTGGTGCAACTTTTGACTTTACTTTTAATGAGACAGGAACATATCCTTACTTTTGTATTGTGCATCCTTGGATGACTGGAGAAATTATTGTAAATGAATTCCAAGAAACTGTGGAAGTTGAAGAACCAACACCAGAACCAACACCAGAACCAACACCAGAACCAACACCAGAACCAACACCAGAACCAACACCAGAACCAACACCAGAGGAATCGACCATGACTACGTCCCCAACAGCACAAACTCACATTGTAATCGTTGCAGAGGGAACTGGAGTTCCTGGATGTGAAGAAACTAACGAATGCTATATTCCCTATTCTTTAGAAATTTTTGTTGGTGATACAGTTTCATGGGACAATATTGACTCGGCGGCGCATACAGTAACTGCTGGAAGTTCAGCTGATGGACCATCAGGTGCATTTGATAGTGGATTATTAGCAGCTGATGCAACTTTTGACTTTACTTTTAATGAGACAGGAACATATCCTTACTTTTGTATTGTGCATCCTTGGATGACTGGAGAAATTATTGTAAATGAATTCGAAGAAACTATGGAAATTGAAGAACCAACACCAGAACCAACACCAGAACCAACACCAGAACCAACACCAGAACCAACACCAGATGAATCAACCATGACTACGTCCCCAACAGCACAAACTCACATAGTAACCGTTCCAGAGGGAACGGGAGTTCCTGGATGTGAAGCAACTAACGAATGCTATCTTCCCTATTCTTTAGAAATTTTTGTTGGTGATACAGTTTCATGGGACAATATTGACTCGGCGGCGCATACAGTAACTGCAGGTAATCCTGCCGACGGTGCATCTGGTATTTTTGATAGTGGGTTATTTTTATCTGGAACAAGTTATGAATATACATTTGAAGAAGCAGGAGTTTATCCTTACTTTTGCATGGTTCATCCTTGGATGAAAGGAGAAATTATTGTTAATGATATTGAAGATACAATGGAGGTCCAAGAACCAGCTGCTGAAGAACCAGCTGCTGAAGAACCAGCTGCTGAAGAACCAGCTGCTGAAGAACCAGTAATGGAAGAAGAAAAATCTGGTCTTACTGAAGTGACAATGGCACAAGGTTCAGGTGCACCTGGATGTGAACAAAATAACGAATGCTATCTACCATATCAAGTTGAGATAAGCGTAGGTGAAACAGTAATTTGGTTTAACACAGATTCAGTTGCCCACACTGTAACCAGTGGAGCTCCTGCAAACTATGATGGAAACTTTGATTCTAGCATGATGATGGTAAATCAATCATGGGATTTTACCTTCAATGAATCTGGAGAATATGATTACCATTGTATGCTTCACACATGGATGAAAGGAAAGGTAATAGTTAGCTAACAAACTAAAGGGCCGTAACTATACTACCTTTTTCGGTTGATTGAAATTTGTAAATTTTTTCAACCGTAGAATTCTCAAAAATTTCTGAATCATGTGTAATTATGATAAATTGCATAGGTAGTTCAGAATTTGAAATATTTGATAATTGAGACAAAACCCCTACTAGTGATTTTTTTCTTTCCTCATCAAGATGAGTTGTTGGCTCATCAAGTATCATTAAATTAAGATTAGATGAGCCTAAAAGTCTAGCCATTCCTAATCTCAACGCTAAGGCAACACTCACTTGTTCTCCTCCGCTTAAAGATTCTAAATCCAGAACTTCTTTTTTCGAATAACAACTAATGTTGATATCTCTAGCTTTTTCAGTTAATTGCATTCTTTGGATTTTTGTATTTAGTAATGTGAGATATTCAGAAGCCTTTATTGAAATTGTATTTAGTGCCCATGATCTTAAGCTGGTTGCTACAGAACCATCTCTACTAAAAATATTGGAATGAATTGAATCTAACTGAACCATATATTCTTTAACGGTTTTTAATTCAGAAATTACTTCAGTTAGTTTTTTTACTTGTTGCTCATTCTTTGAAATTTTTTCTTTTATGGCACCTAATTGTTGATCAACAATTGAAAGATTTGTTTGTTTTTCATTAATTAATTTTTTAAGATTAATAATTTCTTCTTCATCAAATCCTTTAGTTTCGTTTTCTAATTGACAAATATTTTCAAAAACAAATTTTGAGTGCGAATCAATCTGCGAAATTTCCAACAGGCTACTATTTGAAAAAGAGGGAATATTCTGAATACTAGATTTTTTTTGTTTAATATTATCTTTAATTTTTTGTAATTCTTCTTCATTTTGGATGGAATGAGCTTTTAAAACTGCCTCTGATTCTCTAACGTTTTGTATTTTTTGTAAAAATTCTAACTTTTTCTCTTGGTACATTTCTTGTTCTTTTTTGTTTTTATCGATTTGTTTTTGGATTAAAATAAGTTCATTTTTTAAATGCTCTTCTTGAAACAATGGGTTTAATTTTTCAACTTCTGAATCACAAACAGGGCATTTATTGTCTTTTAACTGAAGTTTTTTTGCGAGGATTTGTTTTTCCTTTAAAGAAGCAACTTCATTGGTTAGATCTTGAATTTTTTTTTGTGTTCCATTTATTGCCAAATCAACTTTTTCGATTTTTGATTCCAAGTCATTTTTTAAACCAAGATGTTGAAAACATCCCTCACAATCATGAATTTTACGCTCATTCTCAGAAATTTCTTTTTGAATTCCTTTTATGGCATCTCTTGCATAGTCTAAAAGTTCTTGTTTTCTTAATTTTAATTGCTTTATCTTTTCAATTTTTGGGGAATCTTGTTCAAATTTTGTACGCAAAGCTCCCAATTCATTTTTTAACTTTTCATTCTGTTCTCTTAGATTTTCTTCTTGAGGTTTTGCTTCTTTTAGCTCATTTTGCTGGTTTTTCAAATCATCTAATAAAATTTCGATATGGGAATCGTCATAGCCTATTTTTTCTTTAATTTTTTCTCTAAATTCTTTTATTGCTTCTTTCATTGAATTTGAAGCAACATCTAACTTATCAATCCCAATAACTGCATTGAGTAATTCTTTGAATTCTTTAGGTTTGGCTTTAATTATTGAATTAAGTTCACCTTGTTGAACTATTGAGGCAATTTTTAATTTTTCAAAATCTAAGCCAATTATTTTTTCAATTTCATTGGTCATTGATTCTCCAAATTGTTTTCTCTCTCCTGCAGCAATTTCGATTGTATTATCATCACTTTTCTCTGACAATTTTGCTGCTAAAACGCCTTTACTGTCAATTTTTCTAACAGCCTGATATTTCTTGCCATTAATAGTAAACTCTACTTTTGAAAATCCTTGGGTTGCACCGCGTTTTATCAATCCTTTATTTGACTTTCTAGTGTGTTGCCCAAATAAAGCAAAGGTCAAAGCATCGATGATGCTAGATTTCCCTGCACCATTTTGACCAACAAATACGGTTACTCCATTTTCAAAATCTAATTTTGTTTCAGAATGGGATAGAAAATCCCCTAACTCTACTGTTGATATCAATTTATTTCCTCCTTTTTGAAATTTTCATAATTCTCAAGAATAATCTGCGTAGCCTCTTTGATTTGAGTTAATGTCAAATGTGGAAGAAGTTCTTTAATTGCAAATTTTGCAATCTGTTCTGAACCCAATGAATTTACTGACAATCTGAACATTTCATCATCAATCACACTTGGTCTGTTTAAGAAAACTGACGACTTTACATCATGATTTGAAAGAACTCGCCAAAAACATCTCAAGGTGTTATTTTGTAATCGCTCCATTTGACTTTGAATAAATTCAGTTTCTATTTTTTCTCCTTGAATCTTTATTTCCACAACAGATTTTCTTTTAAAGTTTGAAACTTTTTCTATTACTTCATCCATAAAATTTCCTAATTCCTCATAATTTGTTTTGAATGAAAACTGTGGCCTAGTTTCTAATTTAATCCAATTTAGGCTTGCTTCTTTTTTTGAAATATCTACTTCAAAAAATCCTTTGTTGGTTTCTTTTATTCCCTCACTTGTAGTAAGTTCAGTTGAGCCGGGGTAGGCAACTGGGCCAGATAAATGATTAAAATTCCTAAATTCTTTATCGTGCAAGTGTCCCATTGCATAGTAGGTGAAATTTTTGGGAAGGTCTGTGGATTGTAATTCTCCTGCAAACTTGTTAAACTCTGAAATTCCTTGATGAAGAACTAAAATCTTATGGCCAGAATGCTCTTTAATGGCCTGATCAATTTGGGCAAATCTTCCTTCATATTTTGAAATTTCGGCTTTTCTTATTTTATCAAAACCCACTAAAAGATTTCCTTTGTATTCAAAGGGTTTCCCTTGTCCAATATATCGAGAGAATTCCAAATTATGATATACATAAGGGATTGGGGTGGACCGAATTCTACTAATATCATGTTCTCCCAAAATAAAAAAAGAATCAATATTATTTTGTTTTAATCTTTTCAGAGCGTTTGCCATTTGAACAATGGCAGTCCCACTTGGATTTGGTACATGAAAAATATCTCCTGCAAAAATTACAAAATCAACATGATCCTTAATTGATGTGTCAATGGATTCATTAAAAGAAAGGTATACATCCTGTTCTCTTTCTTCTGAACCATACTGTACTAGTCCTAAATGAGTATCTGAAATATGTGAAAATATCATTTAATCTAACAATAAGTCTTTTTGAACTAAACCTTGCGTTGATTCAACGGCTATCTCGTTCATCTTTTCAGCATTTTCCCAAGAGTTAACAGCACTTTGATCCGATCCCATTATCTTTTCTTTGACCTCATCTACATGAACCAATGATGGTAAATTAGCCCATTGACCTACCAAGATTGCATCGCCTACATTTAAGGAAGTTAATTGAGAAATCAATTCGCGACTAGTTGATTCGGTAGCAGAGGATATTTGGCGCTGATCATCTTCTTGAATAATTTTCATTATTGCAAAAGAACCCATTTGACTTAATACATTGAGATCAACACTTCTAGGTCGTTGAGAAACAATTCCTAATCCTAGCCCAAATTTCCTTCCTTCTCTTGCAATTTTGGCAGCCCAGTATTTAGCACTGGTATCGTGGTCCTTTGGAATAAAAACGTGGGCTTCTTCTATTATTACAAAAATTGGTGAATGAAATCTATAGTTTCTTTCCCTTTTGGTCTTTCCGTGTTTTGCCATACTTGCATCTTTTCTATCTTTAAGTAATTGTTGTAGATAAAATGCAACGGCCACATTGGCTTGTTTTTCTGAAAGTTCAGAAATATTCAAAACGTTTGTTTTTCCTTCCTTGATGAACCCAATTGGATCTCCCATATCTGGATCTAAAATATCTTCAAATCTTTTTTGTGCTTCTTCCACAATATCCTGGACTCTATAAGCTGAAGTCCTAATTTCTTTTAATTTTTTATCTTCGGCATTGACAATAAAATCTAGTTCATTTTCCAATTTGGTCCAAAATTCTTTTGACTCTTTTACGGATTTTGTAAATGCCATTCGAAGCACTCGTTGTTGCACATTTGCACCATCTCTGATTTCTAAAACTTCGGATAGTTGGTCGGAATCTAATAATCTTGGATTTATTTTTGCATCAACTACATTTATTCCTGGAATATTTAATGAGGTGTAGTCATTATGATAATCAAAAATAATTACCGTCCCTTTTAGTTGACCAATTTGCTTTGTTATTAAAGAAACCAAATTACTTTTTCCCATTCCTGTCATGGCTAAAATCCCTAAATGTCTTGATACAATTTTATCTAAATTGATTTTAGCTTCAATGGTTTTATTTCTTAATAGGTTTCCAATTTTTACCCATCCTTTATTTGTAGAACTAAAAATTGATTCAAGCTCTTTTTTTGTTGGCTGAACAATTTCTGTTCCTGGAATAGGAGGTATTGAAGGAATAATGGATTGTCCCTTAGGAAGTTTATCTAAAAAGCCTAAAATTCCGATATTTGCTGTAAAGGTTTTATCTCTCTTGTTTATAGCTGCAATTTCCGTACTTTCGGAAGCTTCGTCAAAATTTCTAACGTCTGCAAAAGCTGCACTAGATACTTTTGATTTTTCAACCAATCCGAGAATTTTTCCCTCTTCGGTGTCAATTATTACGTATTCCCCTACTGAGAGTGGTCTTGAGGTAAGAGCAGTTACAAAAGTAGGTCTGGATTCGCCTATTACATAACCTAAACTCAACCTAAAACCTCCCTTGAACCAATTTCATTACTCAAACCAAGAAGACTGACCATTTTCGCTAGTTCTTTATCAGAAATTTTACAATTATTATGAGCAAGTTTTAATGAATAGGGATATCCTCCAACACTGTTTTTATACAATTGATTTAAAACAGTTTTAATTTCATTTTGGGAATGATCTCCACCTAAAAATTCTAATTTTATAATTGGCGTGGATTCACTGAGTCTGACGAAAGTTGAAGAAATTATTTTATCATTTCCATATTTTTTTTCAATAAATATTTTTGAAAAACCAGGAGATTTTGTTAGGTGATTATAGTAAAAAATGTCTCCAGCTAAAGATCCAAGATTTTCAAATTGTTTTTTTGTATTGGATGTCTTTGCTACGAAAATAACATTGTTTTTCTTTTTCATTGTTTTTATCATTAAGGAATCAAGTGTTGATTGTCTTGTCATAAATTGTGAGTGTAGGGATCCATCCATAAGTACCATGTCTACTTGTTCAACTGATTTTTCACAGGCATCAATTTCCATTTTACTAGCTATTCTTGAAATATCAATGTCAGAACCCAATCCTGAATCATGAATATCAACAAGGATTTCTCCATCTGACTTTACGGAAACCGCAGTAGCTGCCCAAAGATCAATTCCTTGAAATTTTGTATTGTTAAAACTTGAATCAATTCCAGCAATAACTGCCTCATATTTTGTTGGTTGGTACTCTACCCAGTTTTCTTTGGCTTTACTTAGAATTTGCTCAAATTGTGGTCCTTTTAGGACGGATAGCATTTTTTCCCTCTTTAAAATAGCATCTTTGTAAACTGTATTGAGCACAAAAATGGTTATTTTTTTTGAATAAAATCTTTAGGTTATACGAAATGTTGACAACTGAATTATGATTTTTATCAAAATTATTAATGGATGATATTTCTGAGCGTTTAGGCTCTAATCTTATCGATTTCCTTAAATTGGAAGTCTTTTGAGGCAAATCATAATGGGGGAAGATGAAGAAAAACCAGTTCCGCTAAAGGTGGAAGTTCTAGACAAAATTGCAGCATTGGTTACTGCCGCATTTGGTTTAGTTGCAGCTTTAGCTTGGAACGAAGCCATAAAAGCAATTTTCAAAGAAATCTTTGGAACAGCAGATGCAATAGCTCCCATGCTAATTTACGCAATTGTAGTTACAATAGCTGCGGTTATCTTAACTATAGTTGTTGCCAGAGCTGCTTCCAATGCAAAGAAAAATGTGTAAACTTTTAGGTTTTTCTTTAACCTAAAAGGCATTTTTAATATTTTTTTAAATTATCTGTTAATTCTCAGATTTATTTTCTAAAAAGGTTGAAATGATTTCAAAAAAAGATAGAAGGCCTATCATATGCAAATAACAACAAAACTCCTGTCAATAAAACAAAGGCTGCCATAAAGTAAATCATAACATGCATGATGCCAATTCTCTTGCTGAAATAGCTTCCTACAAACACAATAATTATCCCCATTACAACCAAGCCAACACCTAAACCTAAATTTCCTATTTCCAATGTTAACCTTGGAATTTGTTGCATATTTTAATCTCCAACTTTAGTTGGAAAAATTTTAAATCAACCAATTTTACCTTTCAAAATAATTTTTTCTGAAGTTCCTGAAGGTGTAGAAAAATCTACGTAGCGTATTTCATACCAATCTCCAATGTGAACTACATCACCATTAATTTGTCTTGGAATTTTTATTTTGACCTCAAAAATATTAGTATTTTCTCCAGTTTCTAAAAGAAAATTTGAATTGGCATCAAAACTTGGATCAGAAAGAAGTACTCTAATCCCACCTTCTCCACGATACTCTAATCTGCTAAGAGGAATTCTGTCTACGTCTTTTGAATCTCTATTTGCATCTGGTTCGTAGAGGCTAACAGTAAACTCGTGACCTATTCTTGTTTTATCAGTTGATTGTTGAATCTGTGCAAAAGTGTTTTTCAAAGGAAATGATTTTACCAAAACTCTGGGTTCTCCTGAAATATCTGATTGATCTAAATATTTTACTTCCACAATATCATCTTGGCTAATTGGCTTTCCGTTAATTGTTTCAGGTAATTGTAACTTGGCAAAAAACACACCTGTATCAGGCCCAGTCTCCACCATTTTTCCTGGACCTGGTATTGGAATTCCATTAATTGTAAATTCAAGCAGACCTGCAGTTTCTATAATTTCCACGCCTGTATGGGCAATATTCAAATCATCATCTGTAATGTAAAAATTTACAAATGTTCCTCCTGATGCAGGAATGGTTTTAATTTCATCTTTTTCATCATTGAAATGAGGTATCTCTTTAGTTGTAGAAGTTTGTTCCACTTCGTTTTGTAAATTGGTAAATTTAATTGGAATTGTAGCTAATCCTAAACTTTGAAATCTTTCTGCAGTTGTTTGCTTAACACAGGCAGGCATCCCATTATTTCGAATTATTAGATTAAGATCTGATTTGCAAATAATATCTTCAACTGCTGTACCCTTTTTCAATTGTTTGATTGGAGCTTCTACTTCTGCATTTACTGGAATAATAACAGATATTACGACAAATAAAGTAAAACCAAAAATAATTTTTTTTAGAGTGGTTTTTTCCATAATTTTACTTCTTTTTTTATCATAAATAGATTAATGACAAATTCTACTTATTTATTAAATTTCGAAGAAAAAAATTATAAAAATTCCTTGATTTACGCATAACCCCTACATTCAAGAAAAACCAGAATTTTGAGAGTTTTTGGCTAAATTAATTAGGTAATATTTTCTAATTTTTCATGATGAAAAGAATAGGCCTTTTGGGATGTGGTGCCATAGGAACTCAAATTGCATTAGCAATTGATTCTGGAAAAATTCCTGCTCAACTTACCCATATTTATGATGAATCCAGAGAGGCATCAACTAAATTATATGAAAAATTAACAAATAAACCGATTATTTCAGAAAACTCACATTTACTTTCTTCAAACCCAATTGATATTGTAGTTGAGGCTGCCTCCCAAAATGCAGTAAAGGATGTTGCATTGAGTGTTTTACAAAATAAAAAAGATTTGATGATTATGAGTGCAGGAGCATTACTAGATGAATCTGTTTTTGAAATTTTGTCTGATGCTTGCAAGGATTTTAAAAAAACCATTTATCTTCCATCGGGAGCAATAGCAGGTTTAGATGGAATAAAATCTGTACAGAACAAATTAGACGGCTTATCTATTACTACTACCAAAAATCCAAGGTCTCTGAAAGGTGCCAGGTTTTTTGAAACATCGGACATTGATTTGGATTCACTATCTTCTGAAACTTTAATTTTTAAGGGAACTGCAAAAGAGGCTGTTTCTCTGTTTCCTGCAAACATCAATGTTGCGGCGTTACTTTCCCTTGTGGGAATTGGGAGTGAAAAAACTCAAGTCAAAATAATTGCAGACCCAAAAACTAACAAAAATACTCACCACATTGAGGCTTTTGGAAGTTTTGGAAAAATGACTTTCACAATTGAAAACTTTCCGGACAAGAATAACCCAAAAACAAGTAGATTAGCAATCCTTTCTGCTATTGAAACCCTAAGAAAATATTGTTCAGATGAAATTCAGATTGGAACATAATATGGCAAAAATTGTCATTATTGCTTATTTTTGGTAAATTTTAGACATCTTCTCACTCTTTAAATTCTCAATCCCTGCATTTTTTATTAGATTATGTTAGTTCAGGAAACCTCGAAGCTTAAAGAGGATATTTTACGCTTAAAAAAAGAAAAAGATGTAGTAATTCTTGCTCATAATTACCAGATTCCATCTGTCCAAGATGTGGCTGATTTTACTGGTGATTCTTTGGGATTATCAAGACAGGCAGCTAAGGTTGATCAAAAAACAATTTTGTTTTGCGGAGTTCACTTTATGGCAGAAACTGCATCAATAATTAGCCCACAAAAAAAGGTCCTAATTCCAGACTTGGAGGCCGGGTGTTCACTCTCTGATTCTATTACTTTAGATGAATTAAAAAATTGGAAAAAACAACATCCTGGTGCAATTGCGGTGGGATATGTTAACACAACAGCAGAGATTAAATCTGAATTAGATTATTGTTGTACTTCGTCAAATGCAGTCAATGTTGTAAAATCAATTCCTGAAAATAAAGAAATTTTATTTTTACCTGATATGTTTTTGGGCTCTTATGTTGCAAAAATGACTGGACGAAAAAACATGCGAATTTGGGCAGGTGAATGTCATGTTCATGCGGGAATTACTCCTGATGATATAACAAAAAAAATTGATTCATTGAAAGAAGCCGAATTTCTTATTCATCCAGAATGTAGTTGTACTACCCCCATGATGTATGATTTTGCTACAGGAAGCTTTGAAGATAGACCAGTCTCAATTTTGTCAACAGAAGGGATGCTTAATCATGCCAAAAATTCCAAAGCCAAAAACTATGTTGTAGCAACTGAAACTGGGATCTTGTATCGTATGAAGCAACAAAATCCAAACAAAACATTCATCCCAGCATCAGAGAAAGCAGAGTGTCAATATATGAAAATGAATACTCTTGAGAAAGTTTATGACTCACTTGTGGAAGACAAGTATGAAGTAAAAGTACCCAAAGATATTGCAGACAAAGCCAGACTAGCCATAAACAGAATGCTGAAAATTAGTTAATCTTAATTTTAAACAAATCTTTTTCAATAAATTTTGGTTAAGAATATTATTTGAGTAGTTTGATTCTGGATTAAGATGGTTGGATTATTTGGTTTTGGCTCAAAAGATTCCAAGAAAAAAAGCAGTTCAAAAAAAAAGAAAGAATTACGAAAATTAGTAAAAGAAAAGAAATATGACTCTGCTTTACGAATTGGTTCAGAAATTTTAAAACAAAATCCAAATGAAAACGATGTTTTATTTATTATCGGTGGGATTTATTATATTAGAGGTAAATACAGAACCGCCATTCCATATTTTGAAAAATCTCTTGAAATAGCTACTCATGATGTGGAAGTTTTAACGCTGGCTGCAAATGCCTATTATAAAATTGGTAATTCTAAAAATGCAATAATTCATTGTAATACCATAAAAGAAATTGATCCTAAAAATAAAGATGTAATTGAATTATTGGAAAAAATAAACTCTCAAAAATAACTAAATTTCTAAACTCAGGTCGATGCCCTTTACCGAATTTGTAATACTTCCCACCGAAATTATATCCACGCCGGTTTTAGCGTATTGCGAAATATTTTTTGAATTGATTCCTCCTGAGGCTTCAAGTTTTACTCTGTTTCGAAGTTTTTTTTCCTTTAGAGCATGAATGGTGTTTTTAATTTGTCTTGGAGAAAAATTATCTAACATTACTATTGTAGCCCCTTCTTTGGCTGCTAAAATTGCATCATTTTTGTTTTCAACTTCCACTTCAAATTTTTTGTATCGTTTTTTTGCATTTTTAATTAAATTTAATAGAGAATCACTTACTGCAATGTGATTATCTTTGATCATGACCATTTCATCTAATTTTAATCGATGTTTTTCTCCACCACCAATTTTTACTGCTTCTTTGTCAAAATAACGAAGACCAGGTGCTGTTTTTCTCGTAGCGTAAAGTTTAGTTTTTTTTGTACCAATTTTTTTTACAAGAAAATTGGTTTGAGTTGCAATTCCACTCATTCTAGTTAATAAATTCAAGGCAGTTCTTTCACAAGTTAAGATTTTTCTTGCATCTCCTGAAATAATCATGATTTTTTGGTTTGGTTTTACTTCTTGACCATCTTTTTTAAAAATTTTAACTTGACATCCTTTGCTTGTGAAAATTTCCGTTGCAAATTTTATTCCAGCAACAATTGCTTTTTCTCGGGAAATTATTCTTGCAGATATTGTTTTTTTTGATAAAAGATTACTTGTAATATCACCTTTACCGATATCTTCAGCCAAAAAACTTCTTAATTCTTTTTTATAATTAAATCTCAATGTTGTTAATGGATATGGTTGGAATTTTAAAGATTTGGTAAGTTAAAATTTAATTCCTTTTTAGGTTACTTTAATAGCATACTTGCCTTTAGTTGTGATTCCTAGAGTTGCTGCAATTTGAGAGTTGGTTGGCTCTACAACTAAAACTACTCCATTCCAATCAGGAGTTAAGTCTGAAGACTTACAAATTGAGCAAACCTTTCCAATTGTGATGAATTTACATTTTCGACACGCCATTTCTCTAGCCATTTCTAACTTGCCTCTGCTTTAACTTCGGTAGATGACTCCGCTGGTTTATCTGAACCACCACCTGCTTTTTTAATTTCTTCTTCAATCCATTCTTGCGTTCCAAGAAATGGCTGCCTACATGTAATTCCAATTTTGCCCATTGTGGCTGCCTTTCCTAAAGAGACAGCAGTAATTCTGGCACGCAAAGTTGATCCAACTTTTAATGTGCGTCCACTTTGATTTGCTAGAATCATTCCTGATTTAACGTCACTTTTAAGATAATCATCCATAACTTGTGATAAATGAAGTAACGCGTCAGTTGGTCCAATTCTTACAAATGCACCAAAATCTGTAATGTCAACAATTTCGCCATGAACAATTTCTTGAAGTTTTGGATAAAATGTTAATGCATCAAATTCAACTTTATGGAAAGTTCCGCCATCTCCGGCAATCATCTTTCCCATTTCTTCAACCTTGGCATCTAAAATCATGATAATGTATCCCAAATCTGCGTTTATCATACTCTCGTACTTTTCTTTGAGAATGTTCAATGCAGCCTTCTTAAGGGTGGTCCCAAACAAGCTTGGGGGAATCCTAACAACATCACCTAGAGTAGATATAGAAAACAACTGTCAAAGACTCCCAAATTTCAATTTATGAATCTTTGGGTGATTTGGGTTAATTTTAAGAAAAATTTTATGAGAATTATTCGATTTCGAGGATTTTTTATAACTTTGACCTATGTTTAAATAAAGTAAAATGACTTTTTCACCCATTGGTTGGCATTGATCAAGTTCTTGAGAAACTTAGCACTGTAATTGATCCTGATTTGAAAAAAGATATTGTTTCGATGGGAATGATAAAGGACTTAGAACTTAATGATGGCAATCTAAAATTTACCTTAGAACTTACAACACCAGCTTGCCCCTTTAATGTGGAGATTGAAGATGACGTTAGAAAAGTAATTGGTGAATTAAAAGATGTAAAAAACTTTGATCTAAATGTTACAGCCAAAGTTATGGAAGGCCGTTCACTTGATGAAGATACTGCAATGAAAACTGTCAAAAATATTATTGGTGTTGCAAGTGGAAAAGGAGGTGTAGGAAAATCTACGGTATCTCTTAACTTAGCACTTGCACTTTCTCAGACGGGAGCTAAAGTAGGTTTGCTTGATGCTGATATCTATGGTCCAAGCATTCCTCTTATGCTTGGCATGAAAGACGGATTTATGGAAGTTGAAGAAAACAAACTTCAACCAGCTGAGTCACATGGCATTAAAGTTGTATCATTTGGTTTCTTTGCTGAACAATCTCACCAAGCTGCAATCTATAGAGGTCCCATTATTTCTGGAATTTTAAAACAATTCCTAGTTGACACAAACTGGTCAGATTTAGATTATTTAATTGTCGATCTTCCTCCAGGTACTGGAGATATACCATTAACTCTGGCACAAACAATACCTATCACTGGGATTTTAGTTGTAACTACTCCTCAAGAAGTTGCAAGTAATGTTGCAGTAAAGGCAATTGGCATGTTTGAAAAACTAAATGTTCCCATATTAGGTGTTGTAGAAAATATGAGCCATTTTGTTTGTCCAAATTGCAATGACAAACATTACATTTTTGGTGACGGAGGTGCAAAAAAGATTAGTGAACAATTCAAAATTCCTTTCTTAGGTGAGATTCCACTAAATTCAGGAATAATGTCAGGATCCGATTCAGGAAAACCAATTATGGCTTCAAACGCTGATTCACCAAGCGCAATTGCATTTAGAACTGCTGCAAAAAACATTGCTGGTCAATGTAGCATAATTGCATCTAGACTTCAAGAAGAAATGTCCACTGAAAGCGCAAATGATGAACAGGCTCCTGAGGCTAGCACAAATTAATTTCGATTTACGTGAAGCTACCTTCTTCCCTTCGAGATGAACTAAAAAAACCATTAGGGCTTTTAATTTCAGATGATGATGTAAATAAAGAAAAAATCCTAAAACACGTTTCACCAAATTCTTACATCATTACAGTAGGAGACAGAACAACGGAAAGGATGATAGATTTTGGTTTAATCCCCAGTCTCCAAATTATTGATGGTCAGGAAAAAAGAAAAAAACGAAGTTTTACACCTAAATTGGATAATTTGACCTTGCTTACCTGTGAAAACCCTGCAGCGGAAATAACTAGTCAAAGCATTGAGATTATAAAAAAAGCATTTGGTTTAACTGCTCCGGTAAGGATTACTGTTGAAGGAGAAGAAGACCTGCTCGTTATACCGGTTTGCATCAATGCTCCTGAAAATTCCATAGTTTTGTATGGTCAACCAAATGAGGGGCTTGTTGTAGTAAAGATAAACCCCGAAATAAGAAATAAAACACAAAAACTACTTAATTTAATGGAATAATTAGGGTGTGATGAGACGGTGGCTGTATGATTTGTGATTACACTACTAAAACTCTGACCCTTTTATTTTAAGCATATTCAAAAAAAAAAATCAATTCAAATTATTTTGGTCATATCAAAGACGTTATACAATTTTTGTTCAAAAAAATTAACTCTGTAAGATATAGGCCAATTTATTGAGAAAAGAAATGTGAAGTTAACTCCTGATCTTAGATTAGAAATTTTAGAAAAAATTGGAGTTTATTCTAATCGCTTTTCAATTTCTGAACCACAGGTTTTGCTGTCTACTAAAGAAGTATTGGACATGCCAAAGGAAATGACAGAAGGGAGAAGAACTTCGGCTTACAAATACTATGGAGTTTCCTATTTACAACACAATCTAGTTTTCATTAATGTTAGGAAAATCCCAAATGAGAAAGAACTTGAAAATACTATAGTTCATGAATTAATCCATGTGAGATTTCCATATCTTGCTCATGGAAAAAGATTCAACAAACTGGTACGCCAAGGACTGAGGGGAAAAACCTTTTTGCCTTATCGAAAAAGATCCTAAATCAGCGCTACTTGATTTATATTTCCCGGATTTCGGCAAGTTGAGTATAGAATGGAACTTGCCGAAATGCTGCCAATTATGGCAGGTATTGCATCATTTCTAGTTGCAGGTGGTTTGGTTGCTTGGATTTCCAAACAACCTTCTGGGACAAAAGAGATGATGGATATTTCTAACGCTGTCAAAGAAGGCGCTGCGGCATTTTTAAAAAGAGAAATGAAAATTATTGTTCCAGTAGCAATAGCTCTATCTGTAATTATTGGAGTGTTTCTTCAAGGATCAAATGGAATTGCATTTGCTATTGGTGCTGCACTTTCAGCTGTGGCAGGAATCATCTCATTAAAAATAACTGTTAAAGCTGCTGTCAGAGCTGCAAATCTTAGCAGCAGCGGATTAGGAAAAACTTTTGCTATGGCCTTTAGAGGTGGAGCAACTGTTGGTCTTGCAGTTCCCGCAATGGCACTATTAGCTATCACTGGTCTTTATTTGATTTATCCAGATCCTATTACAATTGCAGGGGTTGGAATTGGAGCAAGTCTAATTGCGTTATTTATTAGGATTGGAGGTGGAATCTTTACAAAAGCAGCTGACATGGGAGCAGATTTGGTTGGAAAGGTTGAAGCTAACATTCCTGAAGATGATCCTCGAAATCCAGCAACCATTGCAGATAATGTAGGTGACAATGTAGGAGATGCAGCAGGAATGGGTTCAGATGTTTACGAATCTTACATCGTTACAATACTTGCAGCATTATTAATTGCTGCACTAATTGGAGCACCAAACTTTTTCCTTTACCCAATTTTAATTGGCTCTTCAGGAATGATAGCCTCAATCATTGGTGTTGTAATTGTGGGTTCAAAAAATATTACAGATGTAATGAAACCTCTCAATCGTTCATTTTATGTTTCAGCAGCAATTGCAATTGCATTAAACTATATTTTCATTACTCAATTTATTGATAATTCAACCTCTGCATATGCATTGTTTGGTTCAACGGTAATTGGTGTAGTTTTGGTTCCAGTAATACAAAAAATTACAGACACTTACACAAGTTACAAACAAAAACCCGTAATCGAGATTGCAGATTCTGCAAAATGGGGTTATGCATCATTAACTTTGATGGGAATAATCAAAGGAATGCAATCAACTGGACCATTTATGATTGCACTAGTTATCGCAATTATTGCTTCATACTTTATTGCATCAGCTACTGCCCCTGAAGGTTCTGACCCAGTTCTCTATGGAATATTTGGAACTTCTCTAACAGCAATGGCAATGTTAAGTCTTGCTGGAATTGTTCTAAGTATTGATGCCTTCGGACCAATAGCAGATAATGCCGGAGGAATAGTTGAAATGACAGGGTTAGGTGAAGAAAACCGCAAGGTTACTGATGAAATAGATGCTGTTGGAAATACTACAAAAGCAGTTACAAAAGGATTTGCAATTGCAAGTGCTGCTTTAGCTGCATTAGCAATGATTCAAGCATTTCAATTTGAAGCTTCGCATATTTTTGAAGGTGTATTGGAACTAGATTATAGTTTAACAAACCCAGCAATTATTATTGGTTTATTGGTTGGGGGTTTGATTCCATTTATTATCACAGGTCAGTTAATCAATGGTGTATCCCGCGCTGCAGGAAAAATGGTCGACGAAGTAAGACGCCAGTTCAAAGCAGATCCTGAAATTCTAACCGGAAAATCAAAACCAGATTACGCAAAATGTGTGGATATTGCAACTGTGGCATCAATTAAAGAACTTTGGAAACCAGCACTTATCGCAATAATAGCTCCCATAATTTTAGGAGTTGTATTAGGTCCAACTGCTGTAGCTGGATTATTGATGGGAGCTGTTGTTACTGGCATCTTGCTAGCTTATCATCTAGCAAATACTGGTGGAGCATGGGATAATGCTAAGAAATTAATCGAAATGAAAGGTGAAAAAGGATCTGAAGAACACAAAATCGCAGTTGTAGGAGATATTATTGGTGACCCTTACAAAGACACCGCTGGTCCAGCTCTTAATACCGTGATAAAGTTACTCAATACAATTGCAATTGTTTTCGTATCTGCATTTGTTGCTATTCTGGCCCTCTAGTCTTCAACAATTAAGGTCATATCTAACTCATCAATTTGAGATTGAATAGCCCTTTTCAAGGTTTCATCATGTCTGTCGCAGAATTTGAAAAAACCATCAGTTGTTTGAAAACATCCACAAATCCATTTGATTTTTTTGTCGCCTTCTACTGTCCACTTTGAGTATTTGGGTTCTCCCATACTCTATCTATTTTTGATAATCTAAAAAATATTTTTTTGTAAAAAAAGAGTTAAGGGCACCCTTCCATTTTTTGGATGAAGTAGCCATTTTTCTTTATTTCTTGCTCAACGGGTTCGGGAGCACCTTGCGAATGACAAAATTGACATTCGTTGGTAGTCATTACTGAATTTTCCTCACCTATTGATTTTAGCCACTCCTTGCCATATTCTATGGCTTTTTCGTGATCTTTTTCACCAGTAATTACATCAAAGTGCATGGTATGCCCATCTGCGGCTTTGACATAGGTATCATATACGTGAATTTCCATACTTTTAATTGCAAAAAGGGGTATTTAATTCAAAACCTCTCTGCCAAGTCTTTGTTACAAAATAATATTACATAAGTACAAGAAACAATGCAAAACTATGATGGAGGGGGGCGAGATACTATCGGAATTTAGCGGTAAATTTAGAAAAATTAGTGTTAAACTTATTGTTTTGTTTTCCATTTTAATTATAGCTGCTGTAGCAACATCGTCAGGCCTCGCATTTCAATCTGTTGAGGAGTCAGTCCTAGAATCAGAAATTGTTGATATGACAGGGGTTGTAACTTCCAAAGGAAATGAAATTCAAATTTTACACAATAGAGCTTCTGAGAATCTAATTTTTGCGGTTCAAAATACTATCTTTGTAGATTATTTTGAATTAATTGATACCAGAGGGGGAAACATATACGATGATGAAAACATAATAATTTTTACCCTCCCTCAAAAAATTCTCAAAGATAAATTAGAAAAATGGATGTACAATTTCCAAAGTCAATTCTTTACTGCGAAAACAAGTATAATCGATAACACAGGACAAGAGCATGTAAAATTAATTTTTCAAGAGATAGCTCCTGATGAGGATTTATCTTCCACAAAAACAGATGCTCCTTATTTTGAAGCCTCTTTTGAAATCGAAAAAGATAATGTTCATCTTCAATTCCCATATTATTCTCCTGAAATAGAGCGATGGGTATTTGCATATACCACACCTATTGTAACCACTGATAATTTACAACCTGCGTTTTTACATTTTGAAATGCCTGTAGTATTATTTCAAGAAATGATTGATGTTAATGTTGGAAGGATGTACGTCATTGACCCAAATGGATTCGTAATTGCTGATTCTGATACTTACATTGTTGCTTCTCAAAACAATGATATTCCAAGTAATCTTGATAATTTTGAGCCAAGTCAATTCTTTCCATCAATTAATACAATTTATGGATCTGCAGAGTTTAGTGATTTAGTCCAAAACATGAAAACAACGACTTCAGGAACTGGGACATATGATAAAGACGGGGAGAAAATTTTCGTAAGTTATGAGAAACTCCCTACTTTTGAATGGATTCTCGTATATGAAAAACCTTATTCTCTAATGTTACATGGGGAAAATAGCCTCAATACCCTTCGTGCCGCAATGGCTACAGTAGCGGCTGTAATATCCATAGGTGGTTTAATTGCAGTAGTTATTCTTTCTCAAAGAATTACAGGTCCAATTAATAGACTGGCAAATGAATGCAAAAATCAAAACCCTGCCAACTTGAAAAAAGTGACCGTATCAACAAAGGATGAATTATCTGATGTATCTACCGCTATTAATGGAATGATAGATAGAGTCAACAAAATGGAAAAACAAAAAGAAGAATTCTCTTCAATGATTACTCATGAATTAAAAACTCCGTTGACTCCTATTATTGGATGGTGCCAAACTTTACAAAATCACAAAATACTAGGAGCCCTAAATGAGAAACAATCAAAAGCAATTGATACTATACTTAGAAACGCAAAAAGATTGCAAATGATGATTAGTGATGTGTTAGATGCCCAAAAATTAGATATGGAAAAAATGCGATTTGATTATAAAGAATTTAGCGTAAATGAATTTTTAGATTACTTGCATTCAAATTTACAACATGTAATGAAACCAAAAAAAATCGAGTACATCTACAACGTAAAGGGAAATCTAAAAATACAAAGTGACAAAAATAGACTGGAACAAGTTTTTAATAATTTAATTTTCAATGCCGTTGATTTTGTCCCTGATGAGAATGGACGCATTGAGGTTACAGCTGAAGACAATGGGGATGCAATCTTATTTCATGTAAAAGATAATGGTATAGGTATGCCAAAAGACAAACAGAAGGATTTATTTAAGAAATTTTATCAGGTAGATACCACACATGCAAGAAAACATGGTGGAACTGGATTGGGATTGTCAGTAACAAAAGGAATTATTGAGGGACTTGGAGGAAAAATTAGTGTTGAAAGTGATAAAGGAAAAGGAGCTGATTTCCAATTTACTGTACCGAAGAATTCAAAAAATCGAGACAGGACAAAGGAGTGAAACATGGTGAAAATTTTAGGTATTGATGATAACGCCGACATTACTGAAATGCTTGATACTGTTTTGAATGGTTCGGGTCATGAGTTTTCGTTTGTTAACAACGGAAAAGATGGATTGGAAAAAATTAAACAAAATAATTTCGATATTGTACTTTTAGATTTATCAATGCCTAACTTTACAGGAGTTGATGTAGTAAATGAATTAATTGAGGAGGGAATAATTAACAAACAAAAAATTGTGCTTTTTACAGCTTCATCAATGACTGACACTGAAATTGATCAATTAATCCAAAAAGGAGCCCATTCCTGCATTAGAAAACCAATTGATATTCCTGATCTTTTAGAAAAATTAACTGAAATCGAAAAAAGTTAATTTTCTCACCTCGGTAACTTTGTAACAAGAATCAGACTTTTAGAATTATTGTTCTATAATTCATGTTCCATTACTTGTTTTTCTATGTGGCTTTCTGCTTTTCCTAATTCATTCAAGTTTTCTGAAATTTCGAAAATCCACTTTTTCAATCTGGAATAGTTGGGAATTACAAGCTTACCGTTTTCTTCTGTAGGGATAGTATCGTTTGCCAATTTACAAAGTTCGTTAACTTCGTTTACAATTTCGGGATTTAGAACATCATTTGCAAAAAGAACTGTATCTCTAATTAATCCAATAACCCGAACAAGTTTTTCTTCGTTACGTGCAATTTGTTTTCTTTTTTCGTCTTTGTCAGTTTCATTTTTGTTATATTGATTTATCAAATTATCAATTACAGAATAAATAAAAATTAGACTAGTAAAATCATTCTTTAAACTTACGATGGAAAAAACCCTACGCTTGGTTCGCATTGCTTCTTGTTCTTTAATTATTGACTCTAACAGCTTGCTGTTTTTTTGTGCAAAATAATGAAGAAGCAATGCTAAAAATGCACCAATTGCAAGGTCTCCAAGTACTAATTTCATCCATCCAGATAGATCACAATCAAAATTTACGTCCCATAACCCACAACCATCAGAAATAGCACCATATGCTAAATTCGAATAAGTAAAAATTGCTAATATCCCAACTATTGCAATCGATATTTTTTGAAATTTTTTAAAATTTGTTTTAACCAATACTTGCAAATTGTTAATCCCTTTTTTAAGGGGATCGTGGAAATCAAATAATGTAAATTAATTTATATCTCCAAATATTTCGATTTTTTTCTAAAAGATATTTTTTTCTACTTGATTCATTATAAAAGAACATGAAAAAAAATGTTTTAATGGAAATTCCAAATTTGCCCTCTGTTACAATAGAGTTGAATGATAAATTTTCACCAAAAACGGTAAATTCTTTTTTAGATAAACTACCATTTTCTTTGGAACTTTATGTATGGGGAGATGAAATTTACACATCATCATCTCCAATTTCTATTTCCGAAGAAAATTCTAAAGATTTGGTAACACTTAATGATGTTGCCTATTGGCCTCAAGGTAAGGCCATTTGTTTGTTTTATGGCCCTACTCCTACAAGTAAAAACAATGAAATTTCTCCTGCATCACCTGTTAATATTATAGGAAAAATAATAGAGCCTGAAAAATCCATTCTTGACAAAGTTGAGGGTAAAACTGCCAATTTTAGATTAAAATAATTTTATTGAAACTCAATAGGAATTTCTGAAACCTCGGATTCAAGAATAAAGGCTTTGAATTCGTTTGAAACTCCTGAAAAAATAATCCATACCACAGGGTTTAGGTCCATAAATTTTTTATCAGTAATTGAGGGATAAGCATTTGAATTTGGATGAGAATGAAAAATACCAATCATCTTTAAATTTGATTCTTTTTCAATTTTATCTGCCTCAAGGCGTTGGTCTGCAGATATTGTAAAATTTATTGGAGAATTCTCTTCGTTTTTTGTTAAAAATATTTTTTCTAGCTTTAATTTCTCATCGACCTGATTTCCAAATAAAATTGCACACGATTCATTTGGTTTCTCCTTTTCTGCATGGTCTAAAAGAATTTGTTTTTGTAAATTTGTTAAAATAAATTTCTGCAATCTTATCCTACTTCGACAGTGCCTACCATCCATGGATGAACAATACAATAATAGTCTTCTTTTCCTGCGGATGTGAAAGTAAACTCAAATGTTTCTCCTGCAGCCATTAAATCAGAATCAAATACTCCATTTGGACCATCTTGTGAATTTCCAGATGTTACCGTATGCATTGCACTGTCTTCGTTTATCCAAAGAACTGTATCGCCAACTGAAATTTGGATATTTTCTGGGTCATAGTAAATTTGTCCTTCTTGTTGAATCCCTGAACCTTCTGGCATTATTACTGTAACAGGTTCTTTTGGTTCTTCTATGATTAATGTAGATACCATCCAAGGATGTACAACACAATAGTATTCATATTCTCCAATTTCCAAATTGTTTGTGTCAAGCTGAAATGTTTCTCCTTCATTAAACAAACCAGAATCAAATGTTTCGCCAAGATCTTCTGAACTGGTAACTGTGTGTGCAAACGAATCTTCATTTATCCATTCTACAACATATCCCTTTTGCACATAAGCTACGTCTGGTTCATAATCTGGATTACCCTGCACAGATGAATTGGCTAAAACTGCTATTGTAAATATCGGACCTGCAGGAACCTCTTCAATTTCTTCCTCCTCAACTATCTCTTCTGCAATAAGGTATGTATCGGGACTTACAAAACCAAAGGCCACAAAAGAAACGATACCAGTCACCCCTGCTAAGGCAACTATTGCCCCAATCGGTTTTAATCGCGTAGGCATTTTTGCTGCAACGTATGCAATTATAATTGCAGGAAATGCAATTGCTACCAAAAGACCTGCTAAAATATTTGTTGACTCGATTGTATTCATGGTAAAAGCATACATTCCAAATCCGAGTGCTATTGAAATAATTATCAAAGTAGTTGCTTTTGCCCTATTACTTGTTGAAACTCCTCCATCTAAAATCCCAGCAGCTAGAAAGATCAGCCCAACAAACATTGTTAGACCTGTCATAGCATGCATTCCATCAATGAAAGTATGTGCCCAACCTGCGTAGGAAATTGCCACTCCTGCCAACCCTATGGCAGTTAATCCCATGCCTGGCATCATAAGGTCCCAGTTACTCATTCATGCTAGCTGGTAGGACTGATATACTTATTCCTTTTGAAAACCAATAGATCATCAAAGTCGAAGAAATTAAATGGCTTTGAAAGATGAAACAGTGAGATTGGGTTTTAAGGAGATAGTAGAAGTATCAAAACCACGTATTATCGTGCTCTTAGTAATTACTGCAGTTACTTCTATGTATGCAGGAAGTAAATTTGTAGGCCCTGAACTAGATTATCTTAGTCTTTTACATATTATTGTGGCAGGTGCCCTTGCTTCAGCCGGATCTAGTGCCTTGAATCATTATTATGATCGCGATATTGATCCCAAAATGACCAGAACTAGCAAAAGACCTATTCCATCTGGCAGGATAACTGCTTCTAAAGTTTTAATTTATGGTTTGGCTGTTAGTTGTGTCTCAGTTGTTTATGGATTTTTTACTCTAAATCCAATAGCAGCTGGATTTATTGCATTGGGAATATTTTCATACGTAATCATTTACACTGTGTGGTTAAAACGACTTAATTCCTCAAACATTGTGATTGGGGGAATTGCAGGTAGTGCTGCAGCTTGGGCTGGCTGGGCAGGAGCTACTGGTTCATTAGACTTGCTGGGATTTTTAATTGGATTTTTGGTTTTTGTATGGACCCCCTCACACTTTTGGTGTCTTGCAATGAAGATGAAAAACGAATATGCCCAAGCTGAAGTTCCTATGCTTCCAGTAATAATAGGAATGCAAAAAACATCAAAATTTATTTTAGTAAATACATTAATTTTACTTCCTTACTCCTTAATGATGTCAGCTTTTGGATTAGGTCTAATTTATTTTCTCATTGCAATTGCTTCAGGAGGTTTGATGCTTGCTTATCATTTCAAACTAACTAAAAATCCTACATCAGAATTTGCATGGAATGCCTACAAAGTAACTGCTCCGTATTTAACAATTATTTTTGTAGCTATTGCATTAGATGCTGCAATAAACATTCCATTGTTCTAATTTTTATTATTTCTCAAAACCTGGAAAACTTGCTTCATAATCTTTTTCCATCATTTCCTTATTTTGTTCTTCAACTTCATCTACTTCTACTTTTGTTGTTACTACTTCTATTCTTCTATCATCTTTTGTAATCCAAACAACGTTTATCAATCCTAGAATTTCCAAATCAAGAAGTAACTTGTTGAACTTGTCTTCATTTAGAATAATTCCATCCTTTGATAGCGCTTTGAATAATTCAGTATCAGTAAGTGAATTAGCCTCTTTTATCTTATCAAATACTTTATTTTTTAATGGTATTGCCATGGTTAACCGTAAAATGACCTATCTTTTGATTTAGGTACCACATTAGATATACTTTCTCTTACGTTTGTATACCATTGGTCTACATCTTTAGTAATAGAAGCCCTGATTTGTTTCAAACTATTTGCAAAGTCTCTATTTGAAACCTTTCCTGTACCGCTTTGCATCGCTTGTATTGCTGCCTCTCTACATAGAGCCGCCAAGTCTGCTCCGGAGTAATTTTGAGTGGCGACTGCTATTTCTTGAAGGTTTACATCTTTTTCAAGAGGCATTTTTGCAGTCAATATTTTGATAATCTCTAATCTTCCCTTTTCATCTGGAGGGGGAACAAATAGAACTAAATCTAATCTCCCAGGTCTTAATAATGAATTATCTAAAATGTCCGGTCTATTGGTAATTCCAACTACCACAACTCGGGATGATGCCCCTTCTTCAATTTCTGTTAATAATTGACTAAGTACGGTTTCACTAACCCCACCTTCACCAGATTTTGAACGAACCAAAGAATCCAACTCATCAAAAATTACAACACATGGGGAAGATGCTTTAGCTTTTCTAAAAATCTCTCTAATCCCTTTCTCTGATTCTCCAACCCATTTTGATAATAATTCAGGTCCCTTTACTAAAATCATATTTGCTCCGCTTTCAGTAGCTAATGCCCTTGCAATCATGGTTTTTCCGCAACCTGGAGGACCATAAATTAAAGCGCCTTTCGGAGGTCTTATTCCCATTTTTGTAAATTTAGTAGGCTCTTTCATCGCTGATATCAAATTATCCATTAAGGATTTTTTTACTTCACCTAAACCACCAACATCTTTCCACCATACTTTTGATCTTTCAACATAAAATTCTCTCATGGCAGTAGGAACTACCTCATGCATGGCGTCATAGAAATCGATTAATTTAATCTGCATTGATTGTAGTATTTCAGAAGGAATTTTTTCACTTTCAAGATCAATTTCTGGAAGATAACGTCTTATTGCTTTCATAGCAGCTTCTCTGCACAGTGATTTAATGTCTGCACCAGTGTACCCGTGTAGTTCCGAAGCAAGATCCTTTAGGTCTATTTCCTCAGCTACGGGCATTCCTCTAGTGTGAATATGAAGAACCTCTAATCTCCCATCTTCATTTGGAACAGAAATTTCAAATTCTCTATCAAATCTTCCTGGTCGTCTAAGGGCAGGGTCAATACTTTCAGGTCTATTTGTGGCTCCAAGAACCATTACATTTCCTCTATCATTTAGACCATCCATTAATGCCAATAATTGTGCGACTACTCTTTTTTCTACATCTCCATAAGCTTCCTCTCTTTTTGGAGCAATTGCATCTATCTCGTCGATAAATATTATACTGGGAGAATTATCTTTGGCTTCCTTGAACATATCTCGAAGTTTGGCTTCAGTTTCCCCATAATACTTGTTCATTATTTCTGGGCCATTTATCAAAAACATGTTTGCTTCAGATTCACTTGCAAGAACTTTTGCAATCAGGGTTTTTCCACATCCTGGTGGACCATAAAGTAAAATTCCACTGTGTGGTTCTACGCCTAACCTTGAAAATAATTCGGGATGTTTAAGTGGCAGTTCTACAATTTCTCGCATTGCCTTTATTTCATGTCTTAAACCCCCAACTTCTTCATAAGTTACTCTTAATTTTCGATCTACTGAAGGTTCTTTAGAAATTGTTAAAGTTGTGGCGCGGTCAATTTTTACCGTATGTTTAGGAGTTGTCTTAGTAATTTTAAAATCCATAGAGTTACCCAATATCATAACAGAAATTTCATCACCATGAGAAATGGGTAATCCCTTTAACCTATTTTTTACAAAATCTGTAAACTCTTTATCTACTGTAACGGTGTCATTAAGTGGAGTAAGTGAAACAGATTTTGCAATTTTTGTGGTAACTTTTTTTACTTTAACAATATCATTTAATGACCCACCGATATTTTTTCTTGTTTGCCCATCTATTCTAATAATATCTGGATATTTCTCGTCTTCATCTGCAGGCCACACCACTGCACAGCTGGATCGAGATCCCATTACATCAATAATATCGCCAGGTGTTACTTTGAGGTAATCCATGGCTTCAGGACCTATTCTAGCTCGTTTTTTCCCTACGTCTCTTTGCTTGGCTTCCCCTATTCGCATTTGCAAAGGTTCTTCTTTGCGTACCAAATTTTCACCTATTTCATATCTACAGACATTCTACTCATATTGAGAACTTCAAATTCACTAACCCCTTCAACTGATTTTATTGACTCCTCTAGTGAATCCATTTGTCCTTCAGAATCCTCAATGATAAACTCCGCTTTTATGAAAAACAAACCAAAAGCCAATGGTTCCTTTACATATCTTTTCATTTTTTGACCTTCTTTTATTGCACCTTGAATAGATTCAGCAAGTTTGTCTAAATCTACTTCAGCTCCTGTGGGGAGAATTTTTGTAACTAAAAGTAATTCTGCCAATTTTTAAGGTCCTTGAAAATTGCATGAACTGCATGTATAATTTCTTGCAGCATCTCTACAACTTTCACATCTCCAAATTAAATCAGTACCACAATTTGGGCAATTGAATTTTACACATTTATCATTAGGCATAATGTGTCTTTGACAACAACTACACTTTGGTAAGGATATTGTAGATGACATACCACAATTTTTTGCAAACATCATTTATATCTTCCCTACTGTAAGAAGGGATCCTTACTTCAATAATTTTTTGAGTTCACCTTCAATAATTATTTGAGCTGTTTTGGCCGAGTTTTTCAATCCTAGTAATTTTATAATTGATCCGCTATGAAAATCAAAATCTTCTTTCTCTGAAATTTCCTTTTCTAGTTCTGGTGTTATTGAAAAAACTAATTTGTTTATTGTTTCATTATCAACCCTTTCTAGAAGTTTTCTTACCATTGATTGTTTTTCAAATTCTTTACCAAATTGCAAAGACCATTTTTTTTGGTATTCCTCTAAATCATCTTGATTATTTGATTTTAAAAATTTTGAAATTGCCCTTCCGGCAAGTATTCCTCCCATTCCACTCGTGTAGATTCCACCTGACGTAGTAGGTTTGGTTTGTCCTGCGGCATCTCCAATAATTACAGTTTTATCATTTACAAATTTCTTTATTGGCCCTTTAATCCAAATTGGCGCAAAAATTTTTCTTATCGTCGAATAATCTCCTTTACTTTTTAAAAATTCGTCAATAGAAATTGAAACATTAATTCCTTTTCCAGCGACTCCAACTTTCCCTCTCCCCTCATCAATCGGAATTATCCAAGCAAAAAACCCTGGATATTTTTTTTGATCAAAAAATATTTCTACAATTCCTTTTTTTATCCAATTCGCATAGATTTCGTACTGTGCAGATGATATAATTCCTGTAGGATCTTTTTTTGCAAGAGAAGAGATACCCCTTCCATCCACAAAAATTTTACATTTAATTTTTTCATTGTTTGTTCTTACCTCTTCATTGGAATATTCTTGGAAACTGGTTTTTACTTTGATGATTGCTCCATTTTTTTGGGCTTGGAACGCAATTTGTTTATCTAATTCTCTTCTACTAATTTCTACTACTTTTTGTTTTTTTGAATTAATTGAAAAGCTATTTCCATTTGGTGCATAGATTTTTGCAGATTCAATTTGATGATTTAGAGTTTTTTGAAATGGAATAATTCCTAACCTCTCTAACCCATGAATACTAACTAATCCCCCGCAATGTTCAGGGGTTCCAATTTCATAATCCTCTTCAATTACAAGAACACTGTTGTTATTTTTTGCAATCTCTCTTGCACATAAAAGGCCTGAAACACTACCTCCAGCCACAATTACATCAAAATACATAGATTTTGTCGCTTTGTCAATTATTTATTTCAAAAGTTTTTCATTATGCCTTATTTTTCTAATAATATGGGAGAATTAAAACAGGTTATAGTAGTTAGAACTGACCTTGATATGGGCAAAGGTAAAATCGCAGCTCAAGTCGGTCATGCATGTGTATTAGGAGCAGAACATGTGAGAAAATCAAATCCTGATTGGTTTAAAAATTGGTGGGCAGGACAAGAAAAGGTAGTAGTCAAAGTTTCGGGGTTAAAGGAATTACAAGAAATTAAACGACAAATTATTGATTCAAACCTTCCTTGGTCGGAAGTATCTGATGCGGGCCATACTCAACTTGAACCAGGAACTATCACCTGCATTTCAATTGGTCCAGCACCTGAAAATTTAATTGATAAAGTAACAGGTGACTTGAAATTACTCTGATTTATTGGCAAATTTGGAATAAGATATAACGAGGTTCTATATTTTTTTCAGTGTGAAGAAAAAAGGGCTACTCGTTGCAATTTTCTTTGGTACTATTTTGCTTACCTCAACGGTAATGATTTCATTGCCAAACTTAATGGAGCCTGTAGACCCCGATAATCAAACCACAAAAACCGGAACTCCAGCAGATAATTTCCCTGATGCCCAACGCGCTCAATTTTGTGGTTCAAGCAATGCAAAGTCAACTACTTATGTGAAAGAATATTCAATTCCCACCGTTTGTACTAACCCCCTAGCAATTGTTAATGACTATGAAGGAAATGTTTGGTTTACCCAAACTAATACAGGAAAAATAGCAAAATTTGATCCTAAAACCGAAACCTTTACGGAATTTGATAATCCCAGTTGGCCTCCAAATGGAAGATCTATGATGTGGGGAATAGATTACTCTCCTGATGGGTCGATTTGGTATACTGACGAAACTTTTGACTCCATTTGGAAGTTTACTCCTCAAGATGGAAAATATTTGAGATTACAATACCCATCTGATGGGGATTCTCTTCCACAAAAATTAGAAATTGACGGTTCTCAGATTGTAGTAAATGATTTTACTGGAAATAAAATTACATTTCTTGACCCAACCCACACGGGCGAGGAATTAATTTTCCTAAGCCTTCCATCTCCCGTAGATGATTCGGTTACAGGAGATTTTGCAATTGACCAAGATAACAATGTATGGTATACTAACTGGTTATTTCAGGAAAGTGGAGTCTTGGTAAAATTTGATCAGGAAGGATATCGGAGTTCAGTTGCAAGTTCTGGTGAAGAATTTCTCCCCTTACCTGACCATATTGATGTGATTGGATTACCAGAAAATATGTCAACTCCAAATGGGGCTGCAATAACTCAAGATGGAAGAATTTGGATAGCTGACACCTCAAGTTCAAACTTTTATAGCTATGATCCTCAAAGCCAAGAATTTATTCAGTATCTTACTTCAGTTCCCGATTTGCCAACCTATGGTAATGCTACTGGCATTATAAAAGACCCAATCTCTAGGCCATATTGGATTGAAACCAACGACTTTGGACAGTTGATTTTCAATGAACAAACCGCAAACAGGATTGGAGTAATGGATCCAAGCACTGAATCTTTGGTGGAGTATTTTGTACCATCCATGAATCCAAATTGGGGAGATTGTGGCGATATGGAGAATTGTGGCCTTGCCCAGATATTTGACATCTCAGTTTATGGGGAACAGGTTTGGTTTACTGAGTGGGTTGAAAATAATATTGGAGTAGTTGATACTTCAATTGAACTTCCTTTAGATGTTGAACTAGATGAGAACATGGTTTCTCTTATTGCAGGCCAATCAACTGAATTTACCTTTGTCATTTCTCCGCAAAGTTCTCAAGATTTGCCAAATGTCTCGTTAATTGTATCTGACTCACAAGAATTTCTGAGCGTTGATTCCAATCCTAGTATTCCTCAGACATTCCAGTTAGACTTTGATGCCCCAAGACCTGTTGTCGTAAATATTTCTGCTTCTGAAGCTGCGGTACCAGGAACCTATAAGGTACTTTTGGGAGCTAATTTAGAAGAGGTTTCTATAAGTAAATTTTTAACAGTAGTTATTGAATCGTGATTCCGCAAATAGATTTACAAATTGGAATTACTGTTTATAGTACCAATTTTGGTGGAGTAGGTGGGAAAATCAAATTAAAACCGGAAGACTTTGAAGTATTCGAAGTTATTAATGAAAAGATTTCCAAATTAATCTCTGAATCAAATGGATATGCAGTTTACAAATTAAAAAAGAAAAATATTGATACAAATCACGCTCTTTCTGATATTTTAAAAAAAAAAGGTTTAAGATTAAAAGCACTTGGTTTGAAAGATGCATCAGCAATTACTGAACAATATGTATGTTCAAGTAAGAAAGAAGTTTCAATTGATAATTTTTCTTCAAACAAGTATTCCCTTAGAAAAATTGGTTTCATAAAAAAACCACTTTCTAAAAAAGATATGATTGGTAACCATTTTAAAATAAAAATAATTGATTGTAAAAACAATCTTTCTGTTTTTAATGAGCAAAACCAAATTCTTAATTTTTTTGGCTATCAGAGATTTGGTTCTAAAAGACCTGTTACACATTTAGTTGGAAAAGCAATTTTACAAAAAAATTTTAAAAAAGCAGTAGATTTGATTTTATCTTTTAGAACTCCTTTTGATTCTGACCCTAATAACGCCATTAGAGAAAAATTGGCTGATAAATCAAACTATAAAAAATATTTTGAAAAAATCCCAAGTCAAATGGATATTGAAAGATTAGTGTTGCGAGAGATGATTCAAAGTGACGATTCACTAAAATCAATCAAACAAATTCCCTTACCGCTTAGACGATTTTTTATCCAATCTTACCAGTCTTATCTGTTTAACAAATCATTAAGTTTAGCCTTTTCAAATGGAGAGAATCTTTTTGAATGCCAGGATGGGGATGTTTGTTTTGATACTAAAGGGATAATTGGAAAATTTACTAAAAATTACGACCAAAAATTGGCAATGCCTTTTGTTGGTTATGCATACTACAAAAAAACACGTTTTGATTATTACATATCAAGAATTTTAGAAAATGAGGAAATCTCTCCTAAGGATTTTTTCATCAAAGAAATGCAAGAAGTAAGCAACGAAGGTGGCTTTAGACAAGTTTCTATCTCATGCACTAATTATTCTTGTCAAAATAGCATTTTGGAATTTACTCTTTCTAGGGGTTCATATGCCACAATTTTGTTACGAGAAATAATGAAACCAGAAAACCCACTAAAAGTTGGATTTTAGATTTTTTTACTTAAAATCCAAATTAATTTTTAATTTTTAAAAAAATACCTATTCCTAAAATAATGATTCCTAAAACAAAAATTTCAATTCCATAAGTTACCCATTCTGGGTTGGCATACATAAACGATGATTCAGGACCAACCACGGATAATCCTTGAAGATGAAAAATTAAACCAAATCCAAGTATTATCGTGCCTATAACCACAAAAACCTTCCAAATTTTCAATTCTCATTCTTTAATTTACAACCATAAAAGGGTAAACAGAATTGATAAATTAACCAAATGATTTTTGGATTTGCTCTTTAATGGTTTCCTAAAGACATCAAAAAATGTTCAATTCAACTTATGGTTACTCAGAATCCTCTGGCCATAAATATTTGAACTTTATTTTATTCATGTCATCTGCATCCCTTGCAATAGTGTTATTTTTGATATTTTTCCCGCAGATTGATGCCATCAATAAAGAATCACCAATTTTGATTAATTTGATGTTTGTTCCTGCAATGCTGGTGGGTTTTCTATATGGAGTGCGCATTACCGAACGTGCAGTAAAACCTTCCGAGACTCGCAGTCCATTAAAACGCGCTACTGTAAAAATATTTTTATTCTTTTTTGTTATTGGAGGCTTGTTTAGTTCTGTAAATTTTGCTATTAATGGAGGAAGCATATTTCCACCATCCAATGTCTTTGATGTAGGATTGCTTGCATGGATTAATGAATTTGTTACTGCAAACGGCGGTGCAACCTTTTTAATTATTTCTAGCATCACCTTGATGGCAGCAGCCACAAAAAAAATTGTTGGAATGAATTCAGGCTTTTTAAATAAAATGGTTACATTTGTTGGTACCTTTGTTTTCTTTTCAATGCTTGCATTAAG
Organism: Nitrosopumilaceae archaeon; assembly: GCA_028279545.1. GTDB lineage: Archaea > Thermoproteota > Nitrososphaeria > Nitrososphaerales > Nitrosopumilaceae > Nitrosomaritimum. Next base: position 89,795 of record JANQNN010000044.1, on the reverse strand, counting down.
TTTTACCGACTCTGATCCTACATTTTCAGGAGTTTTCCTTTATACCTTTTATCAAGCAGGAATTATCGGAGGAGCATTTTTTGCAATGAATCGGCTAACAAAAAATCTAAACACATTTGAAGATTTTGCAAATGGATATTAGAAATTATTCGTCTAAATCCACATAAATCCCTGAAATCTCAGAATTTATTCTACTATGGTACTTTTCACAATCTTCACTTTTAAAGTCATTATTTTTACATTCATTAAAGTGAGCAGTAGCATCCCTTTGAATATTATCTCCAAAAAGCACATCTGCACCTATGAACAAGGCAATTATGCCAATTATTGCCAAGCTTGCTGACACTACAATCATTGAATAACCAACCTGAGCATGATTGTGAGGCTCTTTCATTTACAAAAAATCAAGTGACCTTGAATTTATTCTTTTCAAGAATTAGATCCTTTGGAAATTAGCCCTAAATTAATGAAAAAAAGAAAAGAAAGTAGATCTAATGGTATCTATTGAGTATTCAAATTCTACAATACGAGTTTCTAGGACCAATTAATTTAGACGAATGGGGACCACCAATGGAAAAAGTTGTTTTTCTTATTTTCTCACGAAAAAAAGATTCTTTTCACATAATCTATGCTGGAGTATGTGAAAAAACTGAAGAAAAAGATTATTTCATAAAAAATGAGGATTATAAAAATTGGACCAAAGTTTCTGGTTTTAAAAATCCCCTTTATCTTGCCATTTTACCAATGTTTGATTCAAGCCCTGAGGCTAGAATGATTGTAAGAAATAAGATTATTCGTCATTATCGACCTGCCTGTAATGCAACTACTGAATTGAACAAAAAACCAGATTATACGATCCGTACAAAATCTGATTTAGACAATTCAAAACCTTTAGAAAAAAAAATAGAGAAATCTGAGGAAAAAATTTCTTGTCCTTGTTGCGGTTCTGAGATGAAGATAGATAAAGTACTTGAAAACACAACCATTGTAAAATGTTCTAGTTGTGGATTGAGCGATACTAGATTAAATTCATGACCTTGATTTATTTTGCACCTCAAATAGTTGCAATGTCAACAAATCAATTGCTTTTTTTAGATGCTCAAATTCGTTAATTGAGTGAATTTGCCCTTCTACTAACGCTCTAAGGATTTTTACAGTGTTTGTTTGAAATTCATCTTTTGATAGTATTTCCATGGCATTAATTTTTGAAAGTAAATTATCTAGATCTTTTTTCATTTCTTCAGAGGGAACATGTTTTTTCATTATTTTGCCAAAATCCAATTTGATATATGAATTTTGATTAAAGCAAATCTTCGTCTATCTCTTTAATAGGATCCACATATTGTTGACAACTACATGATGGGATTTGGCATTTTCCAACTTTTAAAATAGATTTATTCTTTCCAGAAGACTTGTGAATTTCATATGTGTGATGGCAATGTTTACAATTCATGTAAAACCTAATCTATTCGGTTATTTAAGGCAAAAACAAGACTAGGGAACTAGAACTGCTCTTGCTTCAATTTGAGAATTTTTTAACTTTGTTAAAACTTGATTAGCTTTTTCTAATGGAAAAATTTCCGAGATTACTTCAATGTTTTCTTCATCACAAATTTTGATTACTTGTTCCATGTCTTTAGTTGATCCAATTAGGGTTCCCCGGATAGTTTTTTCTTCAAATGCAACAAAAGCAGGATTTTCTCCAATTGTAGCAATAACAATCATTCCTCCTTTTTTTACCGATTTTATTGCAGTATCAGTTACTATATCTGATGGAGCAAATACTATTGCTGCATCAAGTAACCCGTGTTTTTCTTTAATCTCGGATAAAAAATCCGATTGATTTTTTGAGAACATGATACTATCTACTGCACCTAGTCGTTTTGCGACATCCAAGTGATTCTGGCTTCTAGAAAATGCAATTACTTTTACTCCTTGGATTTTTGCAAATTGAACAGCCATGTGACCAACTCCACCAATTCCAAAAATGCCAATTTTCTGGTGTTTTTTTGGTTCGGCTGCCTTTACTGCATTAAAGGCTGTTATTCCTGCACAAAACAATGGGGCTGCATATTCAGGTTTCATATTTTTGGGAATTTTCGTGGCAAAATCTTCTAAAACAGTAATGTATTCAGTATATCCTCCTTTGAGGGACTCTCCTGTTATCATGGAAGATTCACAAAGATACTCCTTTCCTTCTTTACAGTAAAGACAAGTTCTACATGCTTCTAACAGAGGAGTAATGCCTGCCCTGTCACCGACTTTGAATTTTGAGACTTTTTTTCCAATCTCAACAACTTTTCCTACTACTTCATGACCTGGTACAGTAGGAAGAACTGGAGGTATTCCAAGTTCCTTCCAATCTCCCTCAATTCCATGTAATTGGGAATGGCAAACACCACATGCTTCAATTTTTATTAAAATTTCAAAGTCATTTTGAATCTGGTGCTTATCGATATTTGATAATTTCAAAGGATTAGTTTCAATAGGTGCACATTTTGAGAGGATCATTGCACGCATTTTTTCCATATGAGACGGTTCTTTTTTAGAAAATTTAACATTTTTTATTTCTAGTTTCTTTTGCTTTACCTGGTTTTCAAAACCTTACAATTTGAAGATGTATAAAGCAGGTATTTTTTACAAAAAAAAGTGTCTCAAAACAATAATTGGACTGAAAAAGATGAGGCCTCCATTAAGGCCATAGTAGTAAATATGATAAATCAAAAACAAATTTTTCGTTCTCTTGGAGAAAAAGGAGATCTTCCTGAATCATTTAAAATTCAACATTCTAGGGATTACATATTAGGCATTTTTACTGGAATTGTAATCAACCTTTTTGCAAACTATTGGATTGGTGAACATGAAAAAGGATTATCAGAAAATGATTTGGAACTTCTTTATCAAAAAATAGCCCAATTAAACGAAACCATCGAAGATGGTTTGTTCAATTGAATTTCCTTTGTTTATGAAATTTTAATTTTTTCATTCTGTAACAAAAACATTAGAGAAATATATGCCAAAAAAGGATTTGAATTATGACTGAAGAAATAACATCAGAAGATAAAGAGCGCATTGAACTTCTAAGATTGATTACCAACTCAAGACATGAATTCAACAAACTTTCCGTTAAGCAGCTTACTCGTTTACAAGAACTGGTTGAAAAAAAAGACTATAGCCATAGTAAAAAAGCGCAAAAATCAAAAATGAAATTATTAGGAAAAATAAACGTAAGGTTATATGAATTAAAAGAGGATCATTCAGTTATTTAGAAATAAAAAATCAATTAGGTACAAATAGTAAAAGCATTATTGTTAATCGTGACAAAAAATCATCTAGTAAATGAGACTAGTCCATATTTACTTCAACATGCAAAAAATCCAGTACACTGGTATGCCTGGAATGAAGATTCATTAAAAAAGGCAGTTTCTGAAAATAAGCCCATTTTCCTTAGTATCGGCTATAGTGCTTGTCATTGGTGCCATGTAATGGCCCATGAATCGTTTGAAAATGAAGACATCGCCCAGTTTATGAACGAGAATTTCGTAAATATCAAAGTAGACAGGGAAGAAAGACCAGACATTGATGATATCTATCAAAAAGTTTGTCAAATCGCAACAGGCCAAGGTGGTTGGCCACTTAGTGTTTTTCTTACTCCTGACCAAAAGCCATTTTATGTCGGAACTTATTTTCCCATTTTGGATTCTTATGGACGCCCAGGTTTTGGAAGTATTTTACGGCAATTATCTCAATCATGGAATGAAAAACCACAAGATATCAAAAAAGCATCAGATAATTTCTTAGAGGCATTGCAAAAAACTGAGACTATAAAGACACCAACTAAACTAGAAAAATCTATCCTTGATGAAGCAGCAATGAACCTACTTCAAATGGGTGATCTTTCTTATGGTGGTTTTGGGTCTGCTCCAAAATTTCCAAATGCTGCAAATATTTCCTTTTTATTTCGTTATGCAAAATTATCAGGAATTTCAAAATTCAATGAATTTGCTTTAAAAACTCTAAACAACATGGCTAAGGGAGGAATTTTTGATCAGATTGGGGGTGGCTTTCATAGATATTCGACGGACAACAAATGGCTGGTACCACATTTTGAAAAAATGCTTTATGATAATGCGTTAATTCCCATTAATTACGTTGAAGCATTTCAAATTACAAAAGATCATTTCTATCTTGATGTTCTTAAAAAAACACTAGATTTTGTTGGACGTGAGATGACTTCTTCTGAAGGGGGATTTTTCTCTGCATTTGATGCTGATTCTGAAGGTAATGAGGGAAAATACTACGTTTGGAGTAAAAGTGAAATTAAAAATATCCTTGAGAATGACGCAGAAATATTTTGCTTGTATTATGATGTAACTGACGGTGGAAATTGGGAAGGACAAAATATTTTATGTAATAATATTAACATATCAACTGTAGCTTTTAACTTTGGCTTAACAGAACAACAGGCACTAGAAAAAATTTCAGAATGTTCGAAAAAACTTTTATCAACTCGTTCAAAACGAATTTCTCCTGGATTGGACGATAAAATTCTTACATCTTGGAATGCCTTAATGATAACTGCTTTTGCTAAGGGTTATGGTATCACTAACGACACCAAATATCTAAATTTTGCAAAAAACTGCATATCGTTTCTTGAAAAAAACCTTTTGAAAAATGGACAGCTATTTCGTACTTTTAAAAATGGCAATGCAAAAATAAATGGATATCTAGAAGACTATTCATATTTTATCAATGCGTTGCTGGATGTTTTTGAAATTTATCCAAATTCAAAATATCTAAACCTTGCAACCCAGCTAAGTCATCATCTGATTGATCATTTTTGGGATGAAAAAAATCAGAGCTTTTTTATGACATCGGATAATCATGAGTCCTTAATTATCCGACCTAAAAGCAACTATGATTTGTCTTTACCGTCTGGCAATTCGGTTGCATGTTTTGCTCTTCTTCGATTATTCCATTTTTCTCAAGAACAAAAATTCTTGGAAATTTCAACCAAAATTATGGAAACTCAGGCACAAATGGCTGCAGAAAATCCGTTTGGATTCGGGTTTTTACTAAATACAATCTACATGTATTTGCAAAAACCACTAGAGATTACTATACTTAATACGAAAGACGATAAAGTTCTGGATTATTTACAAAAATCCTTTCTTCCAGAGTCCATAATGGTTTCAATAGAAAGCGATAAACAATTCGAGGAATTATCAAAATTTCCTTTTTTTAGCGGCAAAACTTTTGATTCTGATTCAACAAATATTTTTATTTGTAGAGATTTTACTTGCTCATTACCAATAAAGTCACTTGAAGAATTAAGAAAAAACTTGGAAAAATAAAAATTACTAAATTTTTTTCAAGTTTATCTGTATAATTTCCCCAACTTGGGGTTTGCCTAGATGTTCATATCTATTTTTTGGCATTGCTATTGAAATCTGAGTTTGTTGATAGCTTTTCATTTTTATGGTAGGCTGCGCCTGAAGAATAGCTTCAAGAAGAGGCATAATTTGATCTTTTGTTTCAGAATCTAGTTTTTTTGCAACATTTTCAATAATCATTTGTTTTTGCGAAATAGGTTCAGTTGACACATTTTCAATCAATGTTAGTTGAATAATTTGGCCATTATCTACAATTTGTGAAATTTTGAATTCGTTTGTATTTGACAACAAATTGGGTACTTTTCCTTGGATTTATTTTTACCTCAAAGCAAAATATAGAGAGACAAGGGCAATAACTACAGATCCCACTACTCCTAACCCAAAAATAATTTTACTACCATCATATTTCATATTTCTAATGAAAATGATTTAAATTAAATTGTATCTATATCTTTATTCAAATTAAATTTAAAAAATTTTTAACCGTTTTTTTAAAACATTTTTAAAAAAATTGAAATCCACACAATACAATTTTTTCATTTTTTGTTAATACTAAATTTTATCTAACTTTGATTTCTCTTCATTTTCTTTTTCAGAATTATTTTTAGTAATCTTTTCTTCTTCTATTTTTATTTTAGCGGGCTCTATTAACGATTTTTTAATTAAAGGTGCCCTCTCTTTTAAAATCTGATTAAATTCTTTCATGTCTTCGAGTCCAGGTGTTTGTTGCTGATTTTGATAGGCTTGCAAAAATCCAGCATATACACAACCAGTTATAATACCAAAAGCTGTATCAGAAACAGCTTCAATTTCTGGAACATAGTTTTCCGCAATCTGCCTGTAGGAATGTGATTCGCTAATGTAATAATCGATTAGACTATCGATAAATTCTTTATTTTCTTTTGAAATTGTCATTGAATTACTTCATAATTTGTTTATTTAACTGTCCTAAGTAAATTGTTATTTATCCTTGAACTATTGTTTTGTTATTGTGGAAATTAGATTTAGACGAGAACTATTTTAGAATATTTGACTCCAATAAACTTGTAGCAGGTTATTTTGACCCTGATTTTGGAGATGTTTTTCCCAAAGAAAATGCTGAAGAAATTATTTCTCAAATGATAAAAAATCATGACAAGATTTTGGGGGGATTTATTATGGTACCAATGGTAAAATTTGGTTTGTTTGACACTGATTTGGAAACCAATGTTACTTTGGTTGAAAACCAAGTTAATTCAGTTCTTGAGAGATTGAAAAAATGGAAAGATTTTCTTCGCATGCGTGATATTCAAACTCATTATGTTAGAATTTCTCATACAGATCAAGATATGCTTACAATTACCTTTCCCTTTAAATTCTCACAACCTACCCCTTTGGATAAAAAAGAGATAATTAAAGAAATTACGCCTACTTTAGATGAGTTGCAGAAATCAAATTTGTTATAATTTTATTTGAATACCTTGTAATTCCAACATATGCAGAAACAGAAATGGTAAGCAAAACTAAAGTTCCTAACGGAAATTCTGGAACTGCAGCGTACTCTTCGGACTCAGCTACTATTGAATAGTTTGTTATTTCTGGAATTTGATTTTTATCAGTCACTGATATTACAAAAAAGGTGTCATCGTTTGAGCCTAAATAATCTGGTTCGGGATGCGTCCTAGATACTGCAGCAACATTTCCATTTTTATCATACAGTGTAACAATTACGGCAATTGTATTGGCGGTAATTTCCCCTTGGTTTTCCACACTTCCAGAAATTATTAAGTTATTGTGACTATCCCGTGATAATTCTGAAGAGCTTATGTTAATTACTTGACCTTTTGGTTCACTAATAGAATAATCCAAATCTAAGGAGTATGATTTAATATTTTTTGGATTAATATCCAAGAAAATAAAATCAAAGGGCCCTTTCATGGAAGGCATTATTGTATTGACTTGAGATGTGGTTTCTTTGGAGGTTATCAAATTATTGTTTTCATCATACAAATTAACAAAAATACTAACTTGATTTAATGGGGAATCGAGATTATTTTGAACTTCCCCTACAATATGCAAAGCTCCATCGTCTCCAACATATTGCTGATCATTTTGAATGATAACTTCTGCAAAAACATTTGGAATAGTACACGAAAAGATTAAAACCAAAAAAATAAATTTTTTCACATTTATTTAGTTCATTAATCTCTAAAGAAGTTTATGGTTGGATTCCTGTTTTAGCAGAATAGAATTCAACCAAGCCCGACATTTCATATTCTAGAGATTCTTGATATTGTGAATCAGATCTTACTTTATAATGATCCTCTCCAGTTTTCATCCATTCAATGAAATTAACATCACTGTCTAATTGTGTTTGAGAAGACAGCTTTAGTAAATCCACAGAGGATTGGAATGATTCTGGGGGATTTAGCTTATCATATAGTAAAATAGTCTCTTCAAATTTTTTCACATGTTCCTCATAATGTTGGAATAGTTCCTCCTTGGTTAGGGTTCCTTCCTCCCATTGGGATTTTTTCGAATAAAATTGTGTTTGAAGTTCTTTTACGTTTTCTTGAATTTGTTCAAGTTCATTTCCAAATTGGAAGCCTTTTTGTCTAGTTTGTTCTGCAGAATAGCTGTAGATAATTATACCAATTATTATTGTTATAACTATTGCAAGAATTATGATATTCTGCTTTTTTTTCAAAATTCTTCAGCATTAAATTAAATTAAACTTTATAATAAATTACTTTTTAATTTTAAATCTCCAAAATTAGATGTAGAAATATTTCTTTTTAAAAATTAATTATTTTAAAAAACCAAAATTCCAATAATAGGTTTTTTGTAATATCGTTTTTTTACTTACTCCTTCTTAATAACAAAGAATAGTTAAATCTGACATGACAAAATGCCAAAATTGCAGTGAAACCCTTACTCCCAATGAGTCCAATTTCTGTTCTATGGACTGTGCCTATACTCATTTAGGAAGGCTATTTTTGCAATAAGCCAAATAATACAAAAAGAGTAGGGTAAAAACTCAGTTTAAATACAAAAATTAGAAAGATCAAAACTGAATTTGATTCTTATTAAAAATTTAATCGGTATAATTCCCGTTTTCATCAAGCTTTAATTCAATTGTTAACAAAGTGCCACTGATAAAGGAATCATTTCGAATAGTCCTTACTTTGGCTACATCCAAATGATATGGCCATATTTCTACCACGATTGCGCCAACTTTGACATTTTCTGGCGCATCTGTTAAAATCACATCTTCTTTTTTTATGCCATAATTTTCTAAAACATGAATGGAGTGATCAACTAATGGTTTTGGATTATTGTGATTTATTGCCCATACTGGGGCTTCATAATCAATTTTTTCCAATGTGATTAGACAGCAATTTACCTCCTATAACAATTTTCCCTTGGGAAATTTGACTAGTTTCTTTTTTTACTTTAATAAAAAAACAAAACCCCATATTCTTTTGTTAGAAAATAAAAAATTAAAAATTTTTTAATCTAAAAAATTTAATTTCATTAAACTTTTTTTGATTCAATATTCCATTTAAGATCATATGCCTCAATAACTCGCACTTTAGGCTCATGTATCTTTTCCCCCCATTCATCTTTTGTATGACCGCCATTTGGTTCATCTAATCTACTCCAATCAAATTTTGGTATTTTTGCAGTTTCCATGTCATTGAATTAATTTCAATAAAGATAAAGAGTAAGAATACAATGCAATGCATTTCAAAAAAAATTTTGACACATTTGTTTTTGAATGTGACAGTGTAATTTTTTTTTGTTACATATTTAGAAAAATAATCACGAAAAGATTTTTTCTATTCATTTTTTATAATATCATTCAAAATCGGAGTTTATTTTTTTTGAGCACATTGTTTATAGAATAACCAATTTTACTAAATTAAATTGAAAAAGAAATCATCTGTAAAAGAAGAAATAAAAAAAATAAAAAACAAAGGAATCAAGGGAGTTGTATTCCATCTTACTGATACGTATTTCATCAAAGATTCTAAGATAGGAAATGAAATTGATCTATTGGGATTTGGAAGAATTAGGCGAATTTTAGAACTATTATCAAATAACACCGAAGCAAAAAATATCTTATTCTTACATAGCGGTGATTTTCTTTTTCCCTCCTTTCTAAGTAATTTTTTCAAAGGAAAACAAATGGTGGAACTTCTAAATCATTGTGGATTAAATTATTGTACCTTAGGAAATCATGATTTTGATGGAGGTTTATCTATACTTAAAAAAAGAATTCTAGAGTCTAAATTTCAATATATTACCACTAATTTGTTACCTCCCAAAGTTCTAGCCACTCAAATTCATAGGTATAGTGTATGGCCACCAGATTCACCAAATATCGCTCTTGTAGGAGTTGCTGGAAAAATGACAGAAAACAAAGCCAACGATTTTGGATTTGAAATTTTAAATCTAAAAATTTCCCTGAGAAAAACATTTCAAGAAATTAGGAAACAATTTCCAAATGTCAAATTGTTACTAGTCTTATCTCATATGGATGACTCAGAAGATTTACATCTTAAAAAAATTCTCAATACAATTTGGCCCTTTAATTCGATAATTTTAGGAGGTCATACTCACAAAAAGATTGTTTCTTACAATCAAAAATTGGACAAATGTATGTTGATAAAAGGAAGATCAAATGCAAGAACTATTCAAGCAATAAGTTTGAATGAAAATTTAACTCATTTTCAAAATAAAAATTTAAAAAATAATTTCTTCCAACTTGATTCAAATTACATCCAAAAAATCAAACCTAACAAAAAAACAGAAAATCTCATTAATTCATGGTTTAAAATTTTAAAAAATCAAAATAAATTACCTTCTAAAAAAACCATAAAAAAATTTCCAAAAAAAACAATCATTGATGGTACAGAAGAATCATTAAGAAAAGGAACAACTAATTTTGGAAACTTTGTTGCTGACTGCATTAAAATGCAAACCCGGGCAGATATAGCATTAATTAATTCTGGCCATTTTCGTTCTGATAGAAAATTTTTAGAAAAACTAACTTTATTGGATTTATTCAATACATTTGTAATCAAAGAAGGGGGAAAAATTATGGTTACAAAACTAAGTAAGAAGGAGTGCCTTCTCTTTTTTAGACATGCTTATGGTAAATTGGAAGGTGGTAAAGTTTTACAAATTTCAAAAGATGCTTTAAAAATTTTGAAAAACTCTAAAAATGATTCTAAATTTTCTGTGGCATTAATTTCTGATATGCTGCTAAAGGATGAGGATAATTTTGGGAAAATCTTAGCTCAGAATAGACAAATGAGCATTTCCGCCTTACGAAAATCATTGAGAAAAAATAAAGAAAAAAAATTGAGTTTAATAGAATGTGTAATTAAAGCTAGCACCAAAGTTTCATATGATCCACAAATTAGATTTACAGGAGAAAAAAATAACAAATGGATTTTTAGGGATTGATGTAAAATTTTTTCTTATCTATCTAAATAAAAAATTTTGAAGAAGTCTTTAGAAAAACTACTTGGGATTAATAACATTGAGTGTCATAGTACTTACAACTCTTGAAAGTTTGCGAATTGCAGATACAGCCTTTTCAAACTCATCCTGATTTTCGGTGTGAACTTCGGCTATAACATCATACGCTCCAAATGTAAGATGAGCATTACTAACTTTTGACATTTGTTTTAATTCATCAACAATGTATTCTTCTGCTCCCAAATCACAATTTAATAAAATGAAGCCTATGTGCATTACTTTACCTTAGTATAATTAGAAATTACAGGCCTTTAAGTTTTACATTACCATCTACTTCGTCCACCATATCGGTTTTGACCTCCACGACTTCCGAATCTTTTTCTATCTCTTCCCCGACTATTTGATTCTCCACTTCGACTTGATCTTCTATAATCCCCTTGACGAGACCCTCGAGAATAGCTAGATCCTCCATATCTTCTTGAAGGAATTTGTCGTTTAAGTGGATCTGGGATTTTAATTTCCACTCCCATTTCTTTATTCAAATCTTTTAGTTCTGTTTTTATTTGCCGTTTAATCAAATTCCAATCCCCTACCGACGAATAGGATACAAAAGTAATTGCTCTTCCTTTTAGTCCTGCCCTTGCTGTTCTCCCTATCCTATGAAAATAAACCATGTCTTGGTTTGGCACATCATAATTAATTACAAGTTCAACTCTGGGAACGTCTATTCCTCGTGAGGCAACATCTGTTGCAACAAGAATGTCTGCCTTATTTGATCTGAATTTGGCCATGGCTTGCTCCCGTCTATGTTGAGACATATCGCCTTCAATTGCAACTGCATCGTATTTTTTTTGATGAAGAAACTTTGCGACATCTCTTGTTCTATATTTTGTTGAACAAAATACGATAACTTGACCTTTTACAGGTTTTATGAAATCAATCAAAAAATCAAATTTGTCTCTGTCTTTTATTACAAGATATGCCTGCTCTATTCCTTCTCCACTAAGATCATCTGCATCTAAAAGGAATTGTTTAGGGTTTTTTAGATACTCCTCTGAAAGTCTAAGAATTTCTGTTGGCATTGTAGCTGAAAATAATGACATTGTTCTTTCTTCTGGCGTTAAATCTAAAATGAACTGAATATCATCAATAAATCCCATATCCAACATGGTGTCTGCTTCATCTAACACAACATATTTCACATTTCCTAATTCAATTGAACCACGTTTGAGATGATCAATTAACCTACCAGGAGTTGCAACAATTACTTCTACTCCTCTATCAAGGGCATCTAATTGGATACCCATTCCTTGACCACCATATACGGTAGCAGTCTTTATTCCGGTGTATTTTGCAAATTTTTCAATCTCTCCAGAGATTTGCATTGCAAGTTCCCTTGTTGGAGCCATTATCATAGCTTGTATTCCTTTTTTGGGAGTGATTTGTTGCAACATTGCCAAAGAAAAAGCAGCAGTTTTTCCAGAGCCCGTATGTGCCTGTCCAATAACATCACGATTAGAAAGCAAAACAGGAATGCATGCTTCTTGAATAGGAAAGGCATCTTCAAATCTCAAATCATCTAGAGCCCTTAAAATCTCATCATTAAGTCCTAATTCTTTAAATTTTGTCATTCTTTTTCTTCTCTTAAGCAACGACGAAAAAGCTCATTGCCTAGTCGTCATTATTCCGATAAAGATAAAGAATTTTTTAGGTCTAATAAACGCTTGTTATTTTTTTAAGTTTCTAATTGAGACTCAATTACATTTTTGAATGAATCAAATGGTTGTGCTCCAGTTAATTTTACAAAACCAATTTCACTATTACCTATAAAAAACCCTGGAGTTCCAGTAATCCCGTAACTCCTACCATCTCTTAAATCATCTTGAACCTCTTCATGATATTTTCCTGTTTCAAGGCAAGTATCAAATTGTTCCTGTTTTAAATCAAGTTCATTTGCATATTGGCTAAGTGTTAAAATTATTTCCTCACTACCAAGATTACTCCAACTCCTTTGTTTTTCAAATAAGATATCGTGATATTCCCAATATTTTCCTTGTTCATCTGCGCATTCAGAAGCTACAGCTGCTGGTAATGCATTTGGGTGTATGCTTTGAATAGGAAAATCTCGATAAATAAAATTCACCTTTCCTGCATCAATGTACTGGTCAAGAAGTGCTGGGAGAGTTTGAACATGAAATCGTGCACAGAAAGGACATTGGAAATCAGAAAATTCTATAATTGAAATTGGGGCGTTGGGATCTCCTCTAACTGGATCATCGTCTGCTGAAATATTAATTGGCGTTGGGAGTTGAGCAGGGTTTGGTTTTGTATCTCCAATCTTTGATTCTAACTTGGAAATGGCATTATCCAAATCAGATTTTGTAACAAAATCAGAATCCAAATTTGAAAAGTATGATCCTGCAAAAAAGGCTGCAACTGCAACTGCTGCTACCAAAGCCACGATCATTCCTGTTGATACAGATTTTTTATTTTGAATTTTATCGTCTGATAAATTTGAGATTTTTGGAGATTCTTGTTCTTCAATAATTTCTTTGGGAGAATTATCATCAATTGAAGGTGTGTCATCAATTGAAGGATTTTCTTTTGGTTCCATCCTTCTTTTTTGGTTTTTTGAACATACTTATTTCTATTGGAATAAATCCAAATCTGTTTCAGGAAGTAGCCATAAGTGTGTTAAATAAGGATAAGCCAATGATGGGATTGTGTCAAAAGGATTCAAGCCAGAAAGGTTTCAATCGATATTTCAAATGGCTTTCACTCGTCGTAACTGGATATAATTACTTAGCACAAATCCAAAAAATCCAAGAGCCAAAATCAATTCAAATGGCTCTTGATCTTTTGGAAATAGAAAGCCCCAACTAATATTCTGAACAGTAACTTCTGGTGGAGCAAGATTTAACACTACGTAGAAAATTGCAACTGGAATAAAATATGTCATCAAATACCAACCAGGTACAAAAAATGATTTAAATGAACGAAATTTTTCTTTTGATGATTTTAAGAAAACAATCCATAAAACACTCCCTACAAATCCTATAATGATAAAAGATGGATCCTCGAAATATTCAAAAGGTCTTAGGTCGTGAATATTTATTTCACCTTGGGTACTTTCAGAAAAAATTCCTGAAGTCTCAAATCCAAAAATTCTTTGACCCCAACTTATTTCCTCGATGGCAATAAACATAAACACAAATGCGATTATAAAAAACAAAATTGCTTCTCGTTTTAGTTTTGATTTCCTTAAGGACTTTGCAACTAAAATTGATACAATAAAAGTGATAGCATAAACAAAGAAAGTCAAATATTCAACTGGACCATCTTCAGAAATAAAATGTATGTAAGGACGATAAATGGGACTCACAAAAGTTTTGATTAATAAAATTATTGTTATGAAGATAATTGGAACAAAAAAAACTATCAATTTAATTTTGAAAAAGTTTTTTGGTGGAATTTGTTTTTTGTTTTTGATATTTTTCTTTTTCCCCAATACTGAATCATTTTTTGTGATATTAATAACCTCTATTCAAAAAAATTATTTACTCCCTACAAAAAATCCCCTAAAATCCATATGATATTCTGAACTAAAAGGAAAAAACCAGCCAATGATGGGATCTGAACCCACGACCTTTCGATTACAAGTCGAATGCTCTAGCCAGACTGAGCTACATTGGCACAAATTAAAATAAAAAAATTGACGGTAAAAATGTTACCAGAAATCAAATTTTGAACTTATTTAATTTAATTTACTTAAAAAATGGAGTACGATTTGCAGTCCATTTATAATGTTGCCCATTTATGAAAAATTCGTACATGAAATACATCAATCCTCTAAAATTAAAGGTCCTAATGATGATGTTCTTTGGAACGGGAATTTTAGGAATAGTTATTGGATTGGGTGTCGCTCCGAGTTTTGGAGATAGTGGATTGTTTATTACCTTTTTAGGCGTAATTAATTTATGTTTGGGAGGATTTTTTGGATGGGTCTTTCTAAATCAGAAACCCCAAGAACAAGATCCTAGGAAGAAAAAAAGAAAAAGAAAATAATTTTCTGAGATTTTAAATTAAATAATTTGGTTTTGTCAAATTACTCTTCACATTATGGGTTATGATTTTTGGGAATTTTTTTAAATTAATTTTTCATTCATCAAGAATTTTTTAAAGTATAAATAATAACTATTTACACCAAGGAAAGAAATGCTTGATTTAGTAGCAAAGGAATTATTTCTTACAAAGGGCAAGGGCGTTCATGAAGACCGCCTCACTAGTTTTGAATTTGCTCTAAGAGATGCAGGAATTGCAGGCACTAATCTTGTTTTAATTTCAAGTATTTTTCCACCAAATGCAAAATTAATTTCCAGAAACGAGGGATTAAAGAAGATAAACCCTGGACAGATTTTATTTACGATTTATTCAAGGAATCAAACCAATGAACCACATAGAATGTGTGCAGCGTCTGTTGGTATTGCAAGACCAAAAGATCCTAATAGATATGGTTACCTATCGGAATATGATTCCTTTGGCCAAAACCAAAACCAAGCAGGGGATTATGCTGAAGATATTGCTGCTCAAATGTTAGCTTCGTCATTGGGAATTCCTTTTGATATTGATAAGAGTTGGGATGAAAAAAGACAACAATGGACTATTTCGGGCCAAATTTACAAAACACAAAATATTACTCAAAGTGCCAAAGGAAACAAAGACGGAAAGTGGACAACCGTGTTTGCAGCAGCAGTTCTGTTGCTCTAGTTTTTTCTATATCCTTTTAGAAAAAAAATCGCAGCTCCAATACCACCAGCAATAATAATTCCTAAAACAACAATTGATTCGTCAAAATCGGTTTTTTCGACAGGAGGAATTCCGTTTTCACCCAACGAGAAAGTTAAATCATTTGCATAAATGACTTTATCTTTACCAAAAATAAATTTCCCTTGAATTCGTTCTCCTTCTTCAGGATCAAAAACCCATCCCTTTTTGTCTATTTCAGTTGGAATTTTTTCTCCATCGATTATTTGTGTAGGGAGAATTGTACCACTTACATTTGATATTGAAGTTTCCTTTTCAGAAAGAATTACAACTTGAAAAATTGAGTTTAATGGGTAAAATCCTGATGAAAAATAATCTGATCGTCTTAATTCATTGGTTCCCAAAAACTCCAGAGGTTCTAATTTAGTTAGATTAGTTGCAAGCTGAGGATAATCTACAGATAGTTTTAGTTGAAGCAAGGAATTATTATCAAAAGGAATTAGTGAAAAGGTTACTTTGGCATTGTCATGTAAAGATAAATTTTTAGCAGTTTCATAAAAGCCACCAGAATCTCTTATAGTTCTTGGTATTAAAATTGAAGAAATTTTTTCATACATGGAGTTTGTATCTTCCATTGGCATGGTATACACTGCAGATATTGTTCCTCTTCCGGAAACTACTCCAGATGTTTCTAAAATTCTATTGACTTTATCATCACTATGAAGAAAAACTGAATGAAATTTTGCTTCGGTGTCAAAAATTTGATTTATATCATTTATGAAAAGTTCCGCTAAACCTTTTGTAGATTCTTGAATTTCAATTATACCTTTATCTGAATCATCTCTCTTTACATTAATCATAATACAAGATTCATCAAAAACACCCAGTACACATTGTTGTTGATTGGTTAGAATTATTGAAATAACTCTATCATTATCTCTAATTTTTTTTTCAAATTCTGCGGGAATTTTAATTTCCTGAATACTTGTTGACTGTAGAGTTATAGAGGCTGTAACATTTTGCGATCGACTTTTATCAACTAGTACTTGAGCAGTCTCTTGGAATGTTGCTAAACTAGCCCCTTGTGAATATGCGAAGCTAAATGCAAATGAAAAAACTCCTAAGAAAATCATTAATGTTATTATTTTTTTCATAGGCGCTCTCTTTTAAGGAAATTATTAAATTTATTCGTAGTTTAAAGGCGTAATTTTTTTTAATTATTCTGAATCAAAAAATTTTGGTGAATTTGCCATCATTTCCAATCTTTTAGATAATATTCTCAAAATACCAATTAATTTACTAAAATGGCATTAATCGAATTTCTTGTAGATGTTTTTCAAGATCCTGTATTTTCAATCCTTGGTATTTTGTTTGCTACTGCTGTTGGTTTAGTTCAAGGCATAATTTTGGGCAGGGCAATTTTAATCAGATTTCCAAGACTACAAAATAATGTCAAAAAAGTTTCCTTCTCCTTGTTTGGATTATTTCTAATAAATGCAATTCTAAGTGTACCTCGTTTTGCTTCTCCAGAAAAAATTGATATTTTTTCAATTGCTCAAGCCAATAATACTGCTGAAGTAGCGTCGATAATCTTTTTGATATTTGGAGTTAATACTGGTTTTCTTGCTGTATTGGCGATTTCTGTAACCATAATGACTTTGGTTTTAATGAAATTAACACAAATTCAAGGAATTGCTAAGGGTTTTGTTTTCTTTTTTAGTTTGTTAATCTTGTTTCTAACTGGATTAAGCAGATTTACTGACCTTACCCCAAGTTCATTTGAGGTTCTTCTCTATTTCCTTTTCCAACTTGGGCTAACAGTGGGAATTTTTGCAGGCACCTTTAGAAAAATAAAACCAATACCTCCAAAATGGAAATAGTCAAATTTCAAAGGTTTAAATTTATAAAAAATATTTTCAATTTTGACATCGAATTCAAACCGTTCGGGGAACAAGCTGGCAGTTCATGCGTTGAACTGTCAGCCCCATTTAATTTTCAAAATTAGTTAATTGATTCTAATTCCTTAACTTGAGTTTTTATGAAATCAAATCCTTCTTGCCAAAACTTGGGTTTTCTAATATCCAATCCGTACTCTTTTAGCAAGTTTTCTGGCTTTTTTGATCCTCCCGCGGAAAGTATGCTGATGTAGGAAGGTGCAAAATCTTTTCCTTCTTTTTTGAACCGTTGGAACAAAGATAAGGCTAACAAATTTCCAAACGAGTATGCATAGCAGTAAAAAGGTGTGTGATAGAAATGTGGAATACAACTCCATTCGATAGCAAAGTCATCAGAGAGAATAACAGAGTTTCCGAATTGTTCTTTTAAATTTTTTAGATATATTTTTGAGACCTCATCAACAGTAGTACCTTTTCCAATTTGTTCATGTGCATCTTGTTCAAATATTGTAAAAAACGATTGCCTCATTATTGTTGCATACAAATCATCAATTTTTTCGCCAAGCATTACCTTTTTTTCACTATCACTTATGTCGTTTGAAATATTGTCATAAAGAAGCAATTCTGAAAACGTCGAAGCAGTCTCAGCTAGTGGTAAAGGTGCATCTTGTACCAAAATTGATCTGTCTTGTGCCGCCTGACTGTGAACCGCATGTCCTAATTCATGCGCCAAAGTAAATACATCTCTGGACTTTCCTGTATAATTTACTAATACATAGGGAGTAATTTTTGGGGAGAGCGTACTGCAAAAAGCTCCATCTCGTTTACCAGTTCTTATAGATGAATCAATGTGATTTTCATCAAATACTTTTTTCGCAAAGTTTTCCAGAATGGGACTAAATTTTCCTAAGGATTCAAAAACAAGTTTGACTGATTTATCAAAAGGATAGTTTTTACCTTTAATTTTTGATGATGCAGGTGCATACAAGTCATATCTTCGAAGTTTATCTAAGTTTAGCATTTTTGCTTTTTGAACAAAGAATTGTTGAAAAACTGGCGCATTTTTTCTGCAAACTAACAATAATGACTCTATGGTTTTATCATCTACATCATTTCCAATGTTTCTCATTGAAATTGGACTTTGGTATCTTCTAATGTCTATTCCCTCATGTTTCCAATTTAGAACAATATTTTGATAAATTTCTCCAAGAACTCCTTTGTTTTCAAAATATTTTGTTAGGATGTTAACGTAAGCATCTTTTCTAATCTTGGCATTTGTACTCCTAAAAAAATTAGAGAGTTCTTCACGGCTTACCTTTTTTGTTTTTTTACCAATTTTTATCTTATATTCGAAGGCATTTGTAATTTTATCATACAATTTTACAAGAGCAGAAATGCCAGTTACATCAAGAGTATTGATTATTTTTTCTTCGGGTTCAGAAAGGGAATATTTGGCGATTAATCTTTTGTGTTTAAGATAGCCTTCAAGTTCACCCGAGGTTTGTATTAATCGGTTGGCATTTTTTTCATCTAATTGTGTTTTCCACCATAAATCAAAAAACAAAATCTGATTTGAGATATCAGA
Source organism: Nitrosopumilaceae archaeon (assembly GCA_028279545.1). Classification (GTDB taxonomy): domain Archaea; phylum Thermoproteota; class Nitrososphaeria; order Nitrososphaerales; family Nitrosopumilaceae; genus Nitrosomaritimum. The sequence goes on along the minus strand of JANQNN010000044.1, from coordinate 70,692 downwards.
ACCTAATTTTGTAATCATAGTCAATAGGGAGGTAGCCTCATCTGATTGGGTATTTGCAGAATAGGATAAAGATGCGAATCCGCCAATCAAACTCATTTTTTCTGAAATATTTTCTACATCTTTTAGTAAAACCATAAATTGTTTTGAGGACATATTTGGGTCAAGATTGGCTTTAATTTTCTCAAATTTCTTTGCAAGTCTCTGAATTTCCTTTATTTTTTTTTGAAATTCCGGACTTTGGGGACTTTTGGCAATTTCTGATAAATCCCACTCTCCAAGGCTATATTGTGACATTTGGTTTCATTACTCGTTAACTATTAAAAAATGAATGCTATGGGAATGACATATAACGACGCAGCAATATTATGAAACAATGTTCTCCCAAATACCTGTAAAGGACCTAATGACAAAAGCCTTGATATCTGTCGATCCTCAGACAACTCTATTTCAAATTTCTAAAATGATGGCTCAAGGAGGAATTGGCTCTATTTTGGTTAAGAAAGACGGGGTTCCTTCGGGAATTATTACTGATAGGGATTTTGCAATTAAAATTGCTGCACAAGAAGTCTCGATAAATGAAACTGTGGAAAGCATTGCATCGTACCCTTTGATAACTATAAAGTCTGACGAGTCGATTTTAGAGGCGGCAAAAAAGATGGTTGATAAAAAAATTCGAAAGCTTGCAGTAATTGAAAACGAAAAGATCGTTGGAATAATTACCTCAACTGATTTGGTAAATCAACTAGTTTTAGAAAATTAATTCATAACTTTTTAAAAATACTCTTCATGAATGTAACACCACTTCCATGACTTATCCGGAACCGCCTGCATGACGGGGTGTCCAGTTTCTTTAAAATGCTTTGTTGCATGTTGCCCTATTGATGAATCACAACAACCAATGTGACCACATGTTAAACACATTCTAATTGCAACAGTTGGAAGACGTTCTTTTTTGCATTCTTGACATTCTTGTTCTTTTTGAATAATTTTTTTTTCTTGAGAAAAATGTTCACAAAGTTCCATTTTTTTTCTTAATTAACCAGACATTAGTATTTTTTTAGGGTATTTTTGTATCTTTTAATTGATTCAACTACAACACTCTTTGCTTCTTTGGATGCTTCCCATCCAATAATTTCAACTTTTTTTCCTTCAAGGTCTTTGTAAACTTGAAAAAAATGTGCAATCTCAGATCTAGTGTGATCCTCAATTTTGTCAATATCAGTAGTATGAAGGTATCGTGGGTCATTAGTTGCAACACAAATTACTTTGTCATCAGATTCTCCGTCATCTTTCATCCGTAACAGTCCGATAGGTCTTGCTTCAATCAATATTCCGGGAAAGGTGGGATTAGTAACAAGAACTAATGCATCAAGTGGGTCCCCATCTTCTGATAACGTTTGCGGAATAATTCCATAATCTCCAGGATAATGAAAGGGAGAGAATAACACTCTGTCTAATTTTATCATGTTATGTTTTTTATCATATTCGTACTTGTTCATAGAACCCTTGGGAATTTCCACTACAATGTTTATAATTTCAGGAATGTCAATCCCTGTTGAAATATCATGCCAAAAATTTTTGCTCATTTTATTACTAGGTCAAATGAGTCGATATTATATTAATCGTAGTCAATTACAAATGAACAAAAATTTAACTTCAAAAAATTAGTGCCATAAACAATTATTCAAATATTCTTGCTATGGAATAAAGCCAAAAAATAGAATTTTATAAAATTTAATAGGATTTTTCGGGATTATCTATGCTTTCTCATTTGGATTTGGTATAACTTTGAAAATGCTTACATCATAATGCCCTTCAAAGATTTTAACTACTTCTCCAGTATGTGCATCCACATTTCTAATGCGAAATTTATACTCAAATGAACCATCTCCTTTTACATCAACTTGTGCAAAGTGCACAGGATCCTCTCCCTTGTATATTTGAATGATAACGGGATACTTTTCAGCAAACGTAGAGGCCTCACCTCTTACTGAACCCCAAGGGAAGGTATTGTCTTCTGGAATATCCATTGGAATAATGGTCTTTTGAATGCTAATTTCATCATTGATTGGGGTTACTGTTGTACTATTCTCAGCTGTTGCAGTAGGTGCAGTCAAACCAACAACAATTGTTAACAGAACCATTGATGCAATTACTGTAAATTTTGCCTTCATTTCTAAATTTGATGATCTAATGCAGTTTAAAAAACTTATTACCAAATTCTTCATTGAAGTTAACTTTCAAAACTTTTGAGTCTCCAAACTAGAATTTAAGGAAAAACCAATGTTCTAGCTAATTGATTATGGCACGAACATCTACAAAATCTGTAAAAGTTTCCATCATGCTCAACTTTGCATTTCTCCCAGCCTTGACCTTCTGCCATTTTCAAAGATTTCTTAAACGAATATTTTTAGTTTTTCCAGAAAATCAAAAAAAAAATACTTTTCCTTAGAATTTCAATCATGCATTTCTAGGCATGAAAATGCGTTTTTATCCCATTGAATAATTGACTACCTTTAATTTTTCGATAATCTCCATAATTTGTTTTAGGCGAAAGGGTTTGAAGATAACATAAGAGGCTCCATATTTTGATAGCTTTTTTTCCTCTACGATTTTTTCTTCTGTAATAATAACAATAACTGGATGACTTGCCACTTTTTTTATTTCTTTTAGGGTTTTTACTCCATTGTTTATTGCCATATCCCAATTCCAAAATACAATATCAGGTTTTTTTGATTTTGCAAGTTCAATTGATTCTGAGTGGGTGTGACAAATTCCTTCTGTCTTTATATTTTTCACCTTTAACAAATCCGACAAGATATTAGAAAGCTCCTCATTATTATCAACAATAATCGCAGTATGACTTACCATTTTACATTTCCATATTTGGAAATGCTATTTAAAAATTACAATTTTATTTTTAGACGAAAAAATAATTGCGATCAAAATGCGATCATTTTTCCATTAAATAGTAATTAATTTGTTTTAATAAATTAAAATGATGTTTTCTTAATTATTCTTCGAATTTTGCTATTTTTCTTCGTAACAGAACAATTCCAGTTGTAATAACGATTACGGAAAATACATTTGTAAAGGTTATTTCCTCTCCTAAGAAAATACCCGAAAAAACAATTCCAAACACCGTTGTAGTAGAATAAATTAAGACTGTTCTAATTGCCCCAATTAATTTCAATGCTATTACAAAAAAGAAGTATGACAAACCTGATACAAAAATTCCCATGTAAACTATAGCGGGAAGCTGCTCAAATGAAATATCAAAAGGAATTTGGAAAAACCACACCAAGAATAGAGCAAATGGAATTCCTGCAAAGGCTGAAATTTGAGAAATTCTAGTTGCAGGTACTAGTTTTGAAACATGTCTTGCAATACTTATGTCAAGTGCAAAAAATGCAGCTGCCAATATTATCATTAAATCTCCAAATACAAAACCTGAAACAAAAGTCCCATTTTTTGAAATGTCTACAATTATTGGAAGTATTATTGCCCCAAGGGCAATCAAACTTAAAGGAAAAGTCTCTCTTTTTTTTATTCTTTCTCGAAAAACAGTAATTGCAATAATCATTACAAAAAGTAATTCGGTATTAATTAGGATAGTAGCATTTACAGCCGTTGTGTAATTTAAGCCGAAAAAATTGGTGGTTATTGCTAAAACATCTGTAACACCCAACATTAGGACAAAAAAGAGCGTTTTTTTACCAAATTTCTTTGGAGATTGCTTTCCCTTCGCTAAAGGAGTAAAAAATAATCCCGAAATCAACCCTAGGAGTATTGCAAGATTTAAAGGATGAATTGCATCTTCCACATAACCATAACTGGGATCAACTAGAATCTTTCCTACAACATTAATTGTACTTGCAAAAATTGCCGCAAGAAGTGCAATTATTGAACCAACCCAAAAAGTTGTTCTTTTGGAATCTGAATGAAATGAATTTTTTATTTTTTGAGAATAATCAGAAAATAAAGACAAACAATTACACTATTTCCAGAGCAGTCCAGCCTTTTTCATTTTGGTATCTTTTCATCCTGTCTTGAGCAAATTCTGCCGTTTGTCTGACATCTGGATGACTATCCTTTAGGGCAAGGGGAATAATTTGTTTTAACTCCTCAAAGGCTTTCATTACTCCTAAACACTCCAAGTATTCATGACGTGATACAATACTTTCACTATGTAAACAAGCATGTACCATATCAGGGATTAATCGCGTCATATTCCTAGCTGCAACTTGATAGGCAACTTCATGATGGACTACACAATTTTTTTCATTGTAAATCATCCACTTTAGGGTGGATTCAATTTCAAAAATCATTTCGTTTATTTTTTTAGAGTCTAAATCTTTGAAAAGATTTTTTGATAATTTTACATAGAGCTCACAAATAATAATTAAGCAATCCCACCGCTGTGATTCCGAATTTTTTCCATTTTTGATTTTTTCAACACATACCACAAGGCGTTTTTCGGGAGGGAGTTCATTTAGTTTATCTTCTGTTAAATTTGAATTAATTAACACATCAATGGAAGGGTCAATTTGTTTTAAATCTTGAACCATTTATGATTCCCAATAATGGAAATTAAACATAAAATAGTAAATTATTTTTAATTCACTCAAAAGATAATTTTGTTTATGTTCAAATTTTTCATTAAATAATTTTGTAATGTTTGTATAATGAATAAATAATCACTAGATAACTCGAATACCAAAACAGGTTTACTAAATGACTTGTATCATAAGTGCCTAAAATTTCAAGATAATGATACCACACATCTCCTATAGTTCCTAAAAGAATTCCACTAACCAATAATATCCAAGACCTTCCTAGGGGTATTTTTCGGACAATAATTGCGCCATAGATTCCTACTGATGTAATTAAAGAAGCACCCGAGATGAAAACTAATCCATAAAAAAAGTCGATATCAAAACTACCAATCGCCTCATGTGCTACAAAGGAGTAAGTCAAAATAATTGCTAAGGTAAATGTTGTTATCCAGCTAATACTTTTGAGGCTAGTTTCAATCTTGAAGAATTTAATGTTGATTAACAAATGTAATAATGAAAAGGGATACAACAAGAAAAAGAAAATATCTGCGATTGAGGGGTAGGGGTCAATTTCAAAGACAAAAAGGTAAACATTGTAAATGATTTCTCCAAGGGCAACTGAAAAAAATGCTGCTGCCAAAGAAAGATACGCCCGTCCAAAAACTCGGGTTCCGCGGTATTTCCTAGCTACTATTAGTGCAGCACTACCAGTAATAATTTGACAAGACAGGGAAACTGTGATAATTGATAATTCTTTTTGTTCCTCATTTTCAATTACATTAATGAAGGCCTGAAATAAAATTACTCCAACAAAAATTCCGATCAAAATTTTATAATCGATTTTTGCCTTTAAGTTTGGAGAAACAACCTCAACCATGCATATTTCATAAAATAATATGATAAAACTATTTTTCGCAATCCCAATTATGGAAATAAAAAGAGTCGCTTAATATTAAAAAATAGAAAAATTATTAACACAAAACCCTTGTTTATGAGTAAATTGAATATTAAAGATCCCAAAATTTGGGAAGATACCCTAACTTCTATTATTAAAAAAGAGCTTGGAACACCGGCAGTAAATGTAATTAAAAATCGTCTTTTGGAAAAATATGGAACAACTTTGAGACAAAGTTTCCAAAAATGGGAGTTGGTAGAAGATATCTTACGAGAAAACTTTGGTGATGGTTATGTCAGAATTAATAGTAAATTTATTGCCCAGCTAACTGGTGTATCTCCAAAATATGGACAAGATACATTTAATCCCAAAAATAAAAATGAGCTTATCAAATTAATTGGTGATCCTGAAGTTGGTTCAATGCTAGACCAAGTTTTAAAGGACTCAAAAATTATTAAAGAAATTATATCAAAATCAAAGGTTCCTCAAACCACTGCTTACAGAAAAATAGAAAAAATGAAACAAGCTGGACTACTAGTCGAACATGGATATGTTATTTCACATGCAAATAAAAAAATTGTAAAATACACATCTCCTTTTAGCTCCTTTGCAATAATCCATGAAAATGGCAGATCAAATATTAAATACGGTCCAAAGAAAAAACTTTAAAAAAATTTAGTGCAGGAATCTCGGAATTTTTTTAACAATATGTGCAAGTGACACTCTGCCTGGACCTGCAACTATAATTAGTAAACTTGCAGCAAGCAAAATTAAATCAAACTCGTACCCTCTGTCGCCTGTAAGACTAGCTGCTCCTTTGACATAGAAAATAGCACCTAGCATAACAATTGACAACAAAGAAGAAGAAATCCTAGTTAAAACACCAATAATTAACAAAATTCCTGGAATGGTTTCAGCCAAAGCGATTGGTATTTGCATCTCTGCTGGAAGACCAAGGGGGCCTGTTAGAAATCCCACAAAACCAGGGCCGAATTTTCCAACCCCGTGTGCGATGAATATTACACCTACAGCAACTCGTACGCCCATAAAGGCAATGTCTACAAGCTTGTTTTCACGAAGGTTAGCCTCAGCCATTATGTGGCCTCTTTTGCTATGTGATAAAAGCCTATCGTATGAATATTATTCAAAATTAAAATAATCATTAAAATTTAAGAATAAAAAATTAGAAGTTCCGAATTAATTTTCGGCTTCGTATTTTTCTCTAACTTCCTTAGCTAAATCTCCAAAGGGATCTTCATGCCATCTTTCTTTGTTTAATTCTGCGCCTAATCCGGACTCAGAGGTAATTGAACCCTGAGTTGCTGCTGGGGCAAGGATTGCATCATCCTGAACATAATTTTGTTGATTAGATGTTCCATAAACTACAATTCCTGCAATTGCTGCAATACCTACGGCTATTCCGGCGTATACCATCCAATTATTCGCCATGTCATGATTAACCTATTTTTGTATTAATTTTGTAGGAATGCATTGGCATGCTCCGCACTCTTTTTTTTGAATATTTCACAGGTGATTAAATTTATTCCTCTTGTTTGAAAATAATCAAATGGTTTAAAGAAAAAATAAAGATCAAGAGCTAAAGCTCTATTTTTTCACCTTCGTTAAAAGAGTAAGATTGGAAATGTCTTTTTCCCTTTACGTCAAAATAACAAATCTTCATACTTACCTTTCCTCTTGAGGCCTTTTCAATTTTCAAAGAATCAGCTGTTTTTAGATGATCACTTATTTGTAAGGAACTCATTTTTTTTAAAAAACATTAAACGGAATTTAGATTTTAAGAATAATTTTTTCTTACCAGTTACCTAAAAGAAATATTTTTCAAATTTGAAACGAGGAATCTGGTATTTTAGCCCCTGAATATTTTTTCTGTAGTCTTGAAAATTCAGAAAATAATGTGCTTAAATAATTATTTTGAGAGAGGATTTTATGTCTGAAAAAATACAAAAAAACTCCCTTTTTGGGAAGATTTTTGATTATATTATAAAAGATACTGGCTTTGACCCAAACCAGGAAAAGTAATGCTCAAAAAATTAAACAGAAATTATTCCGTTGGCAATTAGAAATTGTAAGCCTGCCACATAGTCTTTATCAGAAATTGTTCCTTCAGACCACCATTTTGCTTGTTTTTTAAGCCAATCTGGAATTTTTGTATCTACACTTTCTTGTTTATCTGTTAAAGGAACAATGATAATTTCTTCTTTAATCATGAATTCAAATGCTGAAGCATAAGTTGAATCATCTATATTTCCTTCAAACCACCATTTTGCAAGATTCTTTATCCAATCTGGTATTGAGATATCTTGCAGTGAATCATCTGCTACATTGAATTTTACAATTTCATATTGATGTGTGCATATTTCTCGATGTACTTCTCTACAAAGACTTGTTACATCAATTTCATATTCTCCTGAAATGGAATTTTCTGGAATTAAAAATTCTACAAAAATTGTTCCGTCATCTAGGCTTATAGTATATGCATCAACGATTACTTTTTCATTAGGATCGGAAACAAGAATTTGTAATAGCACATCTGATGTTGGATTGTCATCGTAAATGACCACTCCTTTAAGTGATACTAGCTCACCACTTTGGTATTGAGTTTTTTCTAAAGATAGGATGGGTTTTGAAATATGGGTTTGATGTGATTCTAATAAAAAACTGCTACAAAACATAACAAATAAAATAAAAAATATTGTTTTTATCATTGGAATCTCTTTAAATCCTCTTTCTTTTCAAATAGAATTTTGTTATTTTTTGTAATCTTTTTAATTCTACTAATTGGAATGGTTTCAAAATTCTCAGATACTTCGATAAATTCTGGCAATGTTACCTCCTTGATTTTTTCAAAATCTCTATAGCAAATTGTGTAAGATTCAGGTTCGTTTCCAAACCTTGCTTTGCTAAAAATTTCCTCAATTACTCCTTTTTTTGTCATAAATTTAATCTATTTTGAATCTTATATCAATTCTAATAATCCATGACAAGATCTAGTGCTTTTTGGGCATACATCCAGGCTTTTTTGTAATGATAAATGGCATCATCAGGCTCACCATCATCTAAATGCTCCTGAGCTTTTTCCATTTCCCTATTGGCTTTTTCTATCAGTCTATCAACTATCTTATCACTTTTATCAACTGGTACAGAATCAATTACTAACTGTGCAAGTGTTTTATCCACATCGACTAGAATTTCAATGATATCTGAAACATCAACTGATTTTACTTTGAATAGTTCCCTTACTGCCTTTTTTTCATAATCAAATACATTTTCGCCATGTTCTGTTAAAGTATAGTCATCATGCCAAAATCTATCGTTTAGACTCTGCAAAATTGCTTTTTTTGCATTGCTTATTTTATTTTGTCCATCTCTTTCATTGATTGTGATTGTGGATAATTCATCTACTGCAGTTTGTTTTAACATTCTTGGAGAATCCAAGTCACGAATAACTTCAACTGTGCCGATTATTCTCTCATCTGGATCCTCAGGCCATGTAACTAGGGTGCCATCAGGTGCAATTCCAAATCCAGTAAGAACTATTTCAAAAATTCCGGCAATTGTAGATTTTACATCACAAGTAAAATACCATTGTTCGTAAGGATCAAGTATTCCATCATTATTTTTATCTCCGTTTACAAAAATTGGATTACATAATGGACTATCTGAAGTTACAGTAGGAAAAGTTAGAGGGACATTGCCATCATTTGTTTCAAAAATATCAAAGGTAACGGAGTCTCCAATGGTTGTTGTGGTACTGCTACTACTAACTATAGTTGAGCTGCTAAAAGAAAGAACCGTACTTGCAGAATTACTAGAAGGATTTACTGTTCCTTTACCAAATGGGAGAACTATTTGATTAGGCTCATTATCTGAGGTTTGAATAAACTCAGCCATTACAGGCGTAAATGAAACCAGCAATACGCTGAAGATAAGTGAAAATAGGATTGTTTGTTGCACAGTTTTTCTGACTAAAAAAGAATTAATGGAAACAAGTTAGTTTTTTCAATAATTTACATAATAATTTTAGTCAAAATTTGATTTCTTGGAATTAAGATAACTAATTATCATCATGCTTAAAGAATTATCTTTGTTATTTTTTAAAAATTGATTACTTTACCAAAATTGTCTTGTTAAATTTGTTACAATAACCAACATTGTAAATATAATTTCTAATTTGATTCTAGTTTGATTTGAAAAATTTTTTTGGAATTAAAAATTGGATCTTAAGACCAAATACGATGAGTTTTTTGGTGACAGCTCCAACAGCTTTTGGTTTAAAAAATAGTATTTAGATCTAACGGATGATTTCTACTAATCTCTTTTAAGTACAATATTTCAATGGAATAATGGTATACTGCGAGTCGTCTGCCATAGTTACCATAGTCCAGAAGATTGGGCATCTTTGGCCCAATCTTTCATTATTCACCAATATGGACACAGTAAAACTAGTTGTTTTGTAATTCAGATTGATCAAGCTTACAAATATCGTCTATCATTTCAGTTCTAAATTTTGAGAATGTGTATCGTATCATATTTGTGTGATCTGTAAATACTATTTTTTGAATTGAATTCATATCCACAAATAATAGTCCATTGTCAACTGAAATCTCAAAATCCCCTTCATGATCAAAATACAATGTATTTTTATTTTCAGACATGACTTATCCTTATTCCGTCATAGCAGTTTGTTTAATTCTATAACCTCTCTCAAAATCATGCTCAAGCTTGTAAATCTCTTGAATTTCTTTTGAAGATGCAAATAAAATTCTTAGAACAAACAACCATCCATAGATATCTTTTAGCTCACCGTGATAATGTGACCATTGCCCAGTACCTGGTTCAAATTTTATAAGATTGCCTTTATGTGCTATTATTTCTTGTAATGCTTTACTTCTAACATAATAGATGTTAACATCTGTAAGATTCCCATCTGAAAAATAATATACAGAATAAAAATAGTCTGAATTTTCAATTTGATAAATGGTTGCAGTTCCTGTTCCTGAATAGCTTAATGAACTAAAAAAGAGGTCTTTTTCTCGCTCTAATTTATAGACGTGATATCTTGATTTTTCATCCATGTTGCTTCACCAAATTACCTAATGCCATGCCCTAGAGGTTGCCTGTGTCAGGGCTGTTCGCCGTAGAGTCGTGGCATTATAATCTCTATAATACAATGGACTATTTATCTATTATTAAGATTCAATATATTTTTAATAATTGTTAATATTTATTGTGCAATATTTTAATATATTTAGGTACAAATTACAATTATGGAAAAAGAATGGATCGCATATGATGTAAAGGCAAGAAAAAAAGTCAAGTTAGTAGATCCTAAACTTGTAACACTGAAAAATGGGAAAAAAGCACTGAAGGGTAAGAGTATGGAAACAGGAATTTCTCTTTTTAGGATAATCAGTCCTAAAGATGCAGAACAATTTTCATCAAAATAAAAGCACTTTTTTCTTCTTACTTAAACCCAATATTTTGCTATAGGGTTTGAGATGTCCATTAAAGCTGATTTTTACTTTAGCTAGTAAATTATGATCGTAGACAAGAGTGAATAACGTGAAACATATCCTATTGGTATGGGAATGTATGGCTTAACTGCAACTGTTTGGGAGAACTCTATTGTTTATCAATAAATTCAAAAATGCAATCATTTGACTGTCTTATATTGGATAAGGCATTATGCTGCAGCCGTCCTCTTTGTAAGTGCTTTTTCAGGTTTTACATGCAGTTCTTGTCCATTTTCGCCAGACCTTATTGAAATCCTTGCTCCTTTTTCAAAATGATATGTTTCAAGATGCTTGTGACATCCAAATACAAACACTTGGGCCTCTGGTTTAATAGCAAGCCATGTTAAATGATTATTGATTATTCCAAGAATCTCCCAATCTCCAGGTCGTGGTATGTGAGATGTCAAAAAAATAACCTCAAAAATTTTTTATCGATACCAGGAGTTTTTTTCTCAAAGTTTAATGTTGTATTTTCATTATTGTGTTTTTTAGAAAATTCTATTATTGAAAATGACAAAGTACCTTCATAGTCTAAAATTTTTTCAAGCAAGTTTTCCATGTATACAATTTTTAATTATTTATTAATAAATTTTAAATTATTAATAACCTATATGAAATTTTTTAAATATCTAATGTTTATTGTAATAATTTTAATTTTTTTTTAACTAAATTCTAAATTTTTTATATCAAGATTACCATTTTTTTGCATTGTGAATTCAAAATGTTTTGAGTGTTTATGTATTCCACAGCATTGTAATACAATTAGAGATTATACACTTTGCACAATTTGTACCAAGAATACTGAATGTTGCTGCCCCTCAGTTCACAAAGAATCTTACAAAAACCAAAACCAAGTCAAGACAAATTCAGAGTTGACAATCAAAGACGATAAATGTTGTGAGGAAGGAACTTGTGAGGATAACAAACAATCTGATAAAAAAATCAGCTTTGATTGTTGTAACACTGTACCTTACCTTTCAAAAAATGTTATTAAAAAATTAAAACCGGTACTTTATGCAGTATTTTTTATCAATGCTGGAATGTTTGTTGTGGAATTAATAAGCGGATTAATTGCCAATTCCAGCGCATTAATTGCTGATTCTTTTGATATGTTTGGAGATGCATTTGTATACGGATTAACTTTGTTTGTTCTCACTAAAAACCATAAAATTCAAGCAAAAGCATCTGTAATGAAAGGCATAATCATGCTCCTCTTTGGGGCATTTGTTTTTTGGGAAGTATTCAACAAAGTAACTCACCCAACAGTCCCAGATGCAGAAACCATTTCTTTTATTGGAGTCTTGGCATTAATTGCAAACATCATATGCTTCATATTATTATCAAGACATAAAGGTGAAAATATTAATTTAAAATCCGCCTGGACATGTTCTAGAAACGATTTATTTGGAAATTTTGGTGTCATTGGAGCAGGAATTCTAGTTGGATTTTTCAATTCTATGTGGCCTGATGTTATTATCGGTTTAGGGATAGCAACACTAGTAATTTATTTTTCAATTTCAGTAATTAGAGAATCTTTAGTTCATGCGCGATAGTTTTTTCTGGAACAACTTGATGTACGGCGATATTACTTGTTGATGAATTCCTAGTAATGATTCAACCACTGCAAAAATAAAAGCGAAAAATATTTTTAAAATAGTTTAGTCTGGTTTAACTGTGTGATAATTGAGAATGTTTCTTCATTTCTATTTTTGAAATCAATCCTGCAGATTTGGCCGCAAGCACTCCTAGGAGAATGAAAACTGCAACTACCACTATGGTACCTGATGGTGCGATATTGTAATAATAAGACAAAAGGATACCACATACGACAGATGAAGCTGAAATTAACATGGAAATTCCAAGTGTTTTTTTGAATCCTACTCCAAACATCATCGCAGTAATGTTTGGCAAAACAATGAGGGCAGAGATTAGCAAGATTCCAACCAGTCTCATTGACGTTACTACAGTTATTGAAGCAAGTACTACAAAGGCATAGTTTAACATAGTAACTGGCAGTCCTGCAAGTTTGGCTTGTTCCTCATCAAATGTAAGCTGAAAAAATTGTTTTTGTAACAAAACAAGTGTGGCAATAATACCTGCGCTGATTCCAAGAATCATTATCATGTCTTCGTTACTAATCAGCAAAATGCTTCCAAACAAAAAGCTAAACAGGTCCACTGAAAAACCTCCTGAAGAACTAACCAAAATAACCCCTACTGCCAAACCTGAAACCAGAACAACTGCAACAGCCGCATCTCCAGATATTTTGGTGCTCTGTCTTAGTTTTTGTAATCCTAGCGCTCCACCTATAGAAACAACAAATGCACTCCATAGTGGAAACACTCCAAAAAACAAACCAACTGCTACGCCTCCAAATGCTACATGAGCTATTCCGTCACCAAACAAAGCGTACCGTCTCAAAACAAGAAAGGTTCCCATAAACGAGCAGATTATGGCAACTGCAATTCCTGAAATTAATGCCTTTTGTACAAATCCATAAGTTAGAGCTTCAAGAACCATTGTGTATTTCCTAATTCAATGAGTATGGTGATGATCATGCATATGCATCTGCATTGAAGATTCTGTGTATGTTTTTAAAAGTTCCTTGTCAGAGAAGAATTTGTCTTTTTCACCATGGTAGAATAATTTTTTGTTTATACATGCAACTTTGGTTGCATATTTTGATACTGCCTCAATGTCGTGTGATGACCACATTATCGTGATTTTGTTTTCTTCGTTTATCTTTTTTATTGCTTGATAAAATTTGTTTGATGATTCAACATCAACACTGGTTGCCGGCTCATCTAAAATTAAAAGCAAAGGATCCTTTACAAGGCATCTTGCAATAAAGACTCGGCGCAATTCTCCTCCGGAAAGTTGGCCAATTCTTCTGTTTCTTAGATGTTCTAGTCCTACGGTTTTTAGAGCTTCAGTAATTTTATCATCTTTGTTTTCGATGTTCTTGTATATCATGTTCCAGCAACATCCACATTGTTGAATTAGTTTGTCTCCCTTGACTATCTTTTTGTTTGATATAATTCCCATTGAAACAATGTCATACACGGTTGCAGGAAAGTTTGGCTCAAAAGATACCCTTTGTGGGACGTATCCGATTAGTGGTATTAACGTACGGAGCTTTGAACCCTCATATCCAAACATCCTTACTTTTCCAGAATGTGGCTGCAGTCCCAAAATTGCTCTGAACAATGTGGTCTTGCCAGAACCGTTTGGTCCAATAAGTCCAAGTATATCTCCTTCATTTACTTTAAGGCTGATATTATCTACTGCAAGATGGCCATTAAAACTAACACTAAGATCTTCTACTTCAAGGACACATGTCATTGACATTCAAGGGCAACCTTTAGGGCATCAAGGTTTTGTTCCATCTTATCGATGTATGTTATGTTTTTTCCTACTTCTTCAGGAGCCAATGCTTCTAGAGGGCTGAATATCATGACTTCTGCACCTGCCTCATCTGCAATGACTTCAGCAAGTCTTGGGTCAACCAGTTCTTCTGCAAAGATAACTTTGATGTCATTTTCTTCTACAAAATCAACAAACTCTGCAATCTCGGCAGCAGAAGCCTCCGCTTCAGGAGCTAGACCGCCAAGAGACATTACTTGGAGGCCATATCTTTCTGCAAGATATGTGAATGCATTATGAAATGGAACAAAGGTGTCTTTTTCACATGATGCCAATGATGACTTTATTTTCATATCCAGCGCATCTAGTTTTTCATTGTATGATAAGGCATTTTGTTCATAATTTTCTTTGTTTTGTGGATCTACTTCAATTAATCCATCTCGGATGTTGTTTACTTGCTGTTTTACCAATGCTGGATCTAACCAAATATGAGGATCAAATTCAAAGTTGTGATGATGATGCCCATGATGCCCCCCTTCTTCATCTCCATGATCATCGTGTTCTTCTTCTTTAATTTCTAAAACAATATGATGAATCTCTTCGAATCCTTCTTCAGCACTCATGTGTCCATCTTCTATCTCATGTAATACTGCTTCAATTTTTTCAATAGTTTCATTTCCATGATCATGTCCGTCTCCTTCATGCTCATGTAGAATCTCTTCTATTTCGGTTTGTGCTTTAGCTGAATCAATGTGACCATGCTCAAACTCTTCTATGACGTGTTCAATTTCTTTTGCAAATTCTTCTGCATGGGAATCACCGTGCTCTTCATCTCCATGATCATCGTGTTCTTCCTCAGGTTTTATCAGTTCAACTCCTTCAGCTGCTTTTAGGAACAAAACATTGTCAAACTCACCTGAATCAATCATGTTATCAATATAAGGTTCCATTCCTAATCCGTTATACACTAAAACATCCGCATCCTTCAACGATTGGATTTCTTGAGGTCTTGGCTCCCAATCATGTGCTTCTACTCCTGATGGCATGTATTGCTCTACTGTTGCCGAATCCCCAGCTACATTTCTTGCAAATTCATAATATGGATAAAATGTAGCTAGTACACGTATCTTACTTTCTTGCGTTACAACATTATTTTCATTATTCTCCTCAACTAAATTGTCAATAGGTTCTTGGCTCTCGGACATTCCAGAGAACATTACAACTGCAAAAACAATAGCAATAACTGCAGCAACTCCTCCACCTATTATAGCAGCTGATGATGTCTTATTCAATTCGGATCACTTTTCTTTAAATGATTATTAATAATACAATATAAACTTAATAAGAAATTATATGACTTTAGTCAAAATTAATAACTAACAGCACTAGGTTTTATTTAATATTATTAAAAATCAAGACTAAATTTAAATAACAATTATTAATCTAACATTCAATGCCAATCGTTTCAATATCCTTGAACAATGATATGATAAACTCACTTGACAAACTTCAGGACTCAATGGGGTTCACGGGAAGATCTGAGATAATTCGTGCAGGAATCAGGACATTTGTGGCAGAAGAAAAGCAAAAGATGGAAATGAAGGGAAAACAAAATGCTGTATTAATTGTGGTTCACGCAGACGAGTTTGACGCCCAAGTCGCAAAAATAAAACATTCCTTTGAGGACTTGATTAAAACTCATTTACACAATAAGCTAGATGGAGAAAGATGTATGGAGATGTTTTTTTTGGACGGAGATTCTAAAAAGATACAATCAATAACCAAGGGCTTTCTTACTGACAGGAAAATGGATACTGTAAAGCTTGTAGCTTTGTAGTTATTTTTAAAAATGTCATGCTTTAGGAATTTACCTGTTTCGGGGTACGGGTATTTTATCGTTGAAACATGACATCATTATTCCCATAACTATAGCTATTTAAGGATTATTAAGAATATTATTTTTCTTAACAAATTTTAATAAAACTGACATAATTATTTAATATAGGTAAAGACAGACTAATTTATGGAAAAAGTTTGGAAAGCATATGATGAAGATGTAGGAGAATTTGTTAATCTAGTAGATCCAGAGTTTGTTAGATTTGCAGATGGCCAAAAAGCAATCATGGGAGAAAGTGAGATTACTGGCAAGTTATTACATAGAATAATCAGTTCAGAAGAGGCAAGAGTGCATTTTCAAAAATAAGAGGCATGATGAAATTTGGCAGGTTGTTTTGTTTTACTAAATTGCAAGAAAAACGAGGAAAAAGATGTAATTAAACATCTTAAAAAAATACCTGAAGTAAAAGAGATGCAATGTGTTAGCGGACCATATGATATTCTTGTAAAGATTCAAGCCAATACAACAGATGAATTGCATGAGACAGTTACATGGAAGATACGCAAGCTAAAAAACATCAGGTCTACTTACACTCTTAAGATAAATGAGGAGGCAACAAACTGCAAAGATGACAATTAATGAAAGACTCTTTGTTGGGACAGCTTCAGAGGAGCATGTTGAGATGTATCTAAAAGCAATGTGGTTGATTACAGAGAATAACAAACCAATCAGGGTCAGTACTGTTGCCAATCTGCTTAGAATACGACAGCCTAGTGTTGTACAGATGATGAAAAAGCTAGATGATATGGATTATGTAAAATACAACAAAATGGATATAACATTGACAGAAAAAGGTGAAAAACTAGGAGCAAACATTGTTAGAAAGAGCAGGTTGCTAGAAGTGTTGATGGTCAACTATCTTAAGATCAATCCTGACGAGGAGATTGTTTGTGGAATGGAACATCACATGAGTGACGAGTTTACAAATTCACTTTCGTCAATCCTTGGCAATCCTAAAATGTCGCCAAATGGAAAGACAATTCCCTAATTTAATCAAAGGATTAAGAAAGACGTTTTAAAAAAGACAAAAAGCCTTTTTCATTTTGTAGTTTTCTAAAATATTCATCTTTGAGAATTTTTTCCTTTAAGGAATGGTGCATATTTTCGTGTTCATGGTGATGGTGAGAGTGGTCCTTTTTTGCAGTTTTTTTAAGCAGTAATAATGCCTGCTTGTGTTTGCCAATCTGTACCAAACTTCGTGACTTTTGATACATGGCCTCAAAGTTATCCCGGTCATTTTGCAAAGCCTTATCAAAATTGACAATAGAATACTTGTATTTTCCTAAGGCCATATAGGCAATTCCCTTGTTTAACAATGCATCAGAATTGGAATTATCTTTGTTTAGAACTCGATTAAAGCAAAGTATTGCCTCTTTTGGTCTATTTGTATGGTTATATACCACACCTAATCGAAAACGTGCATCATAGTCTTGAGGGTTTATTTCCAGAGCAGATTCAAAACATTCTGCAGCATCTTTAAAATTCTCAATCTCTAACAAAGAGTTTCCTTTGTTGCATAAAGTGTCTACGTCTGATGGGTTAACTTTCAGTGCAACATCAAAACATTTTATTGCATCTTTATGTCTTGATTTTCCTGCAAAGACGATTCCTTTGTTGTTTAGTACTATAATGTCTGTTGGGAGAATTTTCAATGCCCTGTTGTAACTTAAAATGGCTTGAGTGTGCTTGCCAAGAGCTACAAGTGCATTTGCTTTGTTGCATATCGCATCAACATTTTTTGGCTGCATTTTTATTAATTTATCAAAAATTTTTATTGACTCATCATATTTGTCCAGGTCATAAAGCGTTGTTCCAAGATTAAACAAAACAGCTTGATCATCAGGTGATATTTTCAGTGCCTTGTAATAGTATTTTATAGATTTTTTATGTAACCCAAGCTCTGCTAAAATGTTTGCCTTGTTTGCATTTGCATGAAATTCCCTCTTATTTGTTTTGAGAAGATAATCACACAGTTTGTTTGCCTGTTTGAATTTTTTTTTAAAAATAAGATTCTGAATTTTATTGAAAAGAATTTGTGTTTTTTGTTTTTTTTGATTGGCCATATGTATTGTTAGAAAAAAGAGATTAGTTGCAGGAAATGTTTTGTACTGTAAAGGCCTCATTCATGGTCAAGTACTCATCGATTTTCTGCTTGATGTCATCAGGTGTTGTGTCATCCATTCCAGAAAGACCGGCCATAAATGAGATGGAATTTCCTGTTGTCTTAACGTCTGATACCTCCATGTCGGCATAGACATTTACAATCTCGTTTGCCCATTCCTCACCGTCTTTTGGATCGATGCTTCCAACATTAATGTTGACTTTGATCATTTTTGTCATAATCTTCATTATTAAGATTGAACAGGTTATATTTAATTTTTAATAACAAAAATTTGATTATTATTAGAAATTATTAACTACCAAATATTTATTAATAATCCCTTTTTAGAAAAAATAACCACACGCAATATCGAATGTTGGCAGGAAACTATCTTGCCAACGTTCTGCCATACAGGGGAAAAAGAATGAAAGAAAGCAATGAAAATAATGTAAATGAAATTAGAATTGAGGTAAATGATTCATCTTCAACCCATAACAATAATTTTGCAATAACGATAAAGTCAAAAAAAGTAGATGTTGACCAGTTACTTCCAATGGCAAAACAGTGGGTTTTAGAACACAAACAAAAGACCTGGCAAGGTGTCTGAATCAAGATTTTTTCAGAAAAATCGCATGGATTTATCTAAGTCAAAAACAGATTTGATTACAACGTTCATTTGATAAAAAAACAGTATTTAGAAAAGATGTTTTTGCTATTTGAGAAATTCAAATGCAAAATGGTATAATTTCATTTAGAGTTTCATCTTCGGTACATGATTAAAAAACATTACACTAGAATGAATCAGCCGAATCACCAAGGAGTAAATCTTTTTTTTCGGATTTTTTGAATTTTTGTGCATTTTGATTTATTTTTTTGTCTTTTTTTGCCTGTCTAAACGCATGAGGAGCAGCAACAACAAATGTTCCAGCTGCCATAGAAATTGGTACTGATAAAAATATTGAATATTGATAAAGTATAAAATCTATTGTAGCAGCTGTTAGAATACACCCACTTTCTGCTGTGAATAACAAAATAATACTTGATTTTAGAATTTGGATTTTATTTGGCTCAAGATAGAATTTACTCATTCTTCGTAATCCTTTTACAAAACTTGCAAGTGTTAACTTGAGTCCCATTAGAAATGACAAGTTTGCTCCCAACTCTAAGATAGAACAGCAATCACAAGATATACCCTCATTAATTTTAGTTAATTTCTCCGAAGTTCCATTTATCTTTACCATTTGTATGGATTCTAGTCTTCCAAGAATTGTTGCAAATGTAGCAAATCCGGCTAGTGCATATACCAGAAGGTATGACAGTACAATTCCTTGTAGATTGTAACCAAACATATACAATCCACCATTTCCTCCAATTTCTACAGCAGAAATACATAAAATTTCTATACCTAAAGCAGCTGGCAAAAATTTTCTTAAATTTTTCATAAAAAAAGATGTAAAAGAATTTCTATTTCTTTTGGCTTTTATTATTAGAAATAATATAGCTCCAATTGCTAATCCAATTACTATGAGTACCCACACAGTTTTATAAAACCCAGTTGATGTTATCTCAAAAGATGAGATGATTTCTTTTCCTGTTTCAACATGCTTGTCATATGCATTAAATGATCCTTCAAACTCAATGATGTAAATTTTGTCATCTTCAATAGTGTATGCCCTCATTGTTCTAAAATCGTTTTCACGAACTTGGTTTAGATTTGTCCAAGTTTCTTTTTGTTCAACAACAATTACTGTTGCGGGGTTTCCAGATAAACTGGTTTGAGTTCTTTCTACTACTTTGAAACTCTTATTTTCATTTTCATCATCATTAACCAAACCGATTTTTTCTCTTTTTTCTAACAAGAATGAATCTATATGATATGAAAGGTCTTGACCAAATCCAATTTTTTTAATAATTACTCTCATGTTTGCATCGGTACCTTGTTCACCCTCTGCAATTGGAGCCCATAAACCAATTACAAAAATATCTTTGTCAAAGGGACGCATATCAAGTTGGGTAGGTTTAAAAACCTGAATAGGAAGTCCAGGCAAGTGTCCTGGATGAATTTGAAGATGAATGTGCTCCCTTGCTAAATCTTCCATGTGCCAGTCATCAGGATAGTTTATTTTAATACCATAATCTTGATAATCAAAAGTTAACCATTCTACGTTTTGTTGATTTTCAAAAATTGGTGGATTTTGAGCCAAAGCAATTGGAGGAAGAACCGCTATTATACTAATTAGCAAAACACAATAGATTCCTTTGGAAAAATTCATTTCACTATCTTTTTTGTAAATTAAAATTATTTATCTCCTGCCCATAAGTTATTTTTTTTTGAGACACCTCAAGAATTTCAGTAGGAAACATTATCAAAAAATTCCCCAAATTCTTACACAGGGTTTGAAAATCAAAATCACTTTGATTTAGATTTTTTCATCAATTTTTGAAATATTTTAAAGGCGGTTTTTGAAATTTTTATTTGCTTTACAATTTTAAAGGTAATCTTTAAGGCCTTAAAACCTACAAAGACTGGCATAAATACAAGTAAAATTATTTCAAGCCAATATTTCTTAAAAAATAATTTTGCATTCCGTATTTCAATATAGGCCACAATTAATTCTAGTAATAACAGACCTACCACGATCCAAAAGATAACATCAAAGAAAACAATTATCCCACCTGTAATATTGAATAAGGGATTTTCTATTCCTAAGACTTTATGCTCAATATTAACAAGACCAAATAAAAATAAAAGAATTAAGGAAAATGTAGTAAAACTTAATCCTTTTTTTAAAACAGGTGACAAAACCAATTTAGATATATCCCCACAGCCTTAATGGATTTAGTTTTTCTTTTTAAACTAATATTCAATTTTAATAAAGGATTTTTTTAGCTAATTTCTCTTTTAATGTAAAATTATGTTTTTTCAGGATTTGTAGAGATAACAAATCAATTATTTGATGACGCAATTGGTTTTGAAATTATTCTTGGTAAATTTCATAGTACATTCGTCGAAGTATCTATTCTCTTTATTTATGAAATCGAAGTAATAATAATTGAAAGAAGATGAAAACTCAACAAATCGAAAAAAAGCCTCCAAGACTGGCAATAATATCATTGATGGCTGCTGGGACTGCAGTTATTCTGGTATTTACTTTAACGCCTTGGAATTTTATTCCAACACAAATTACTGAAGATGTTTTAGTTATTGCAGTTATCGAACATGGTTGTGTTGGAGAATCCCAGTATGGTGAAAGTGTTGTGGTACCAGGTTGTGATGCCCAAGTTGGAGATGTAGTATCTGCCACATTTTTTATTCCTTCATGGGAAGTGAATGGATACTTTGATAGGCTTCAAGACAGAGTTGAAATGGTTCAACCATAAACTCTGTTTTTATTTTTTTTAGCTAATTTCTTGTGCATATGGATGCAAAAAAGCCCAATTATTTTGAAATCTGAATCAAGTTTTCGATATACATTTCCAAAAAATCATCATCAAATAGGGATTTTAAAAACTCTTTATCTGATTTTATTGCATTAATTGATTCCGTCAAGGAGGTTGGAAGCTTCTTTATTGACATCTTCTTCATTTCTCTATCTGATAGTTTGTAGGTATCAACATCTACAGGTGGGGGAGGCTGAAGCTTCTTTTTTATTCCATCAAGGCCAGCTAACAAGAGCGCAGATTCTACGAGGTAAATGTTTGATGTAGGATCTGGAGGTCTGTATTCAATTCTCTTGTTATTGGGTTTTTTCTTGTGATGTGCTGGGATTCTAACACTTACTGAGCGATTCATTTTTCCCCACGCAATATTTGTTGGTGCTTCGTATCCTGGAACTAGTCTCTTGTAGGATTGTTTTGTTGGATTGGTAATTGCACAAAGAGCCTTTGCATGTTCTAGCAGACCGCCAATGTAATAGTGACCTGATTGGCTTAGTTCTGCATATTTATCTGATGAATCATAAAATGCATTGACTTGTTTTTTGTTTTTGGTTTTCCACAAGCTTTGATTGATGTGAACAGCAGAACCATTATCATTTGGTATTGGTTTTGGTTTAAAGCTTGCAATTAAATTCCGTCTTGATGCTACTTCACGGATTGTTTTTACTCCAGTTAAAAAACTATCTGCCATTTTTACAAGTTCTTGATAAGCTAAAACAATTTCACTTTGTCCTGCAGTTGCAACCTCGTGGTGATGAGCAATAGGATTTACTCCAAATTTCATTAATGTATCACACACCTCGTCGCGGAAATTTGTAAGAGTGTCTGATGGTGAGTCTCTATAATAACCTCTTTTTAGCTGAATTGCTTCTTCATTGTTTTTTGTAACCCAAGGAGCTTCTTTTGAGAAAATTTCAGGTGAGGAGGTTTGCATTTTTTCAAATACAAAAAATTCAAGCTCTGCTGCCCAGTATGTTTTATCAAATCCATTCTTTTTTGAATACTGTTCTGCTTTTTGTGCAATAAATCTGGGATCCCTTGAGAATCTTCCTTGCCCAAATCCTTTGTATACGTCTACAAACATTCGAGCAGATTTTGATGAATAATTTTTAGAATCTGTGTAATTTTTATCAAAATACTCTGGAAGTATTGTAAAAGTTGAAGGGTCTGGAACAAGCAAAATATCTGATTTATCAATTGTAGTATAGCCCAAAATTGAGCTGCCATCTAATGGAAAGCCGTCAGAAAAAGACTGCTTTGTTATTTCTGTTGATGGAACATTTAGCTGATGCAATAAACCAAAGGGATTACAAAATTGAAGCCTAACCCACTTTACTCCTGATTTTTTGATTTGATTAATCACTTTTTTTGCTGACGTATTTTTCTTACCTGCCAATATACAATAGAGGATTCAAGGTATATCAATTAAATTTGCATTCTCGCTATTGATACTGGAAAAAAACCATTGACTGCCTAACTATTTTTTGGTTTTAATGATAACCGTATTCTCTTTCAATGAATCCAAAACTTTTGGTTCGGTTAAACCATTTTATGGTTCCTGGTCTGATGTGAATGCTTACGCATGAATTTATGTCCTATTAATAAATTTTATTTTCTTAATAATCATTATTAAGAAATTAGAATATCTTCATAATACCTAAATAGTGTTTAAAAACTTTAACATCATGGCAAAAATGTTCCAAGTACATACTGACAATCTCTCTTTATTTGCCGAACTTGATAAAGGAATACCAATTGAAAGTCTTAATCAATTTGAGTCATCCCTATTGGGGTTAGAAATTCCTATTGAAACCATAATGCCGTGCTTCAACCATACAAATATCATTTCGTTCACAGGTGGGAGGATTTTGAAATGATTAGGAATCAAGAACGATATGATCAACTATATGATGAAATGGAGATACAAATTAATGAATTCGTTGAAAAGTGCCCTGGAATTAGATACAATGATCTAAGAAGAATGTTAAGCATGGCAAATGGCACTATGAGTAGAAAACTATCAAACTTGGAACAAAAAGGCAAGATAAGAAAGGTCAAGGATGGAGGAAAGACACGATATTACCCAATTGAAATTAATTTTCCCGAAATTATGATGATTAGCGCATTAAGGCAAAAAACAACTAGGGACATTTTAGAAAAGTTTTCATCTAACAACAGTATTTCTTTTCAGAAACTTGTGTCATTGATTGACAAGTCACCTTCAACTTTATCGGCACATCTAAAAAGACTGCAAGAATCAGGAATTTTAAAAAAATCATCCAGCCATAATTTCACCCTTGCCTCAAAAGAAAAGTTAGAAAAATTACTTCATAGTTATAAGAACAGTTTCATTGACGGCAAGTTGCAATATCCACAAGTGGTTTGATTGAAGTTCTTTTTTTATTTTCTAGTATTATTGTTAATAGCATCTGCATACCTTAACACCATTAGCTTTGCAGAAAGTCCACCTTTGGTTTTACCTCCTCTAGTAAATAATGTGACACTTGATGGAATAATAAATGAAGATGAATGGTCTGATGCTGAAATTATCAAACAGGGTTCACCAAATGGGAAGGGAGACTTTGTGGTTCTTTACAAATATGATGTAAATTTGAATGTACTTTACATTGCCATGTCTTCACCTGATGATACACCTGTGGCAGATGATACCTTTGCCATTGACATAGATTTTGCAGGAGACAATGATGGCAAGATTAATTCAAATGATTATCAAATTACCATTACCAGGTTTTACACGATGATTTGGCATTATGATGATGAAGGGCAACCGGCTTTTGTAGATCCAATTGATGGTATGCTTCCCTTTGGGTATAAACAAGGACTCCATTCATCCCCCGAAAACCATTCCCTAGAGGTAGGACTGAACTTTACTAAACTCCCCGATAATCAAAATATACGATTTGTTTATGGCGATGCAGAATGTGAGGCCTGCAACCTCACACTAGCAGAGTTTGGTAAACAAGGGAATCCAGATACCTGGCATAATCTAAGCTATGCAGAGGTTCCAGAATTTCTCCATGTTATGTTGATTTTTGGCATCACATTCATGTCATTTCTGGTTTTTACCAGTCTTAAGAAAAATTCAGGTTTGTTCCTACGACTGACCTGAAAAATACTTTAAAACTCATCACTTACACTTCGCACCATTTACATCCAGTCTAAATCAAAGAGACAAAAATAATGTTAGCAAAATTCCATATGGGAAGCGAATAGAGCGTAAAGTATTGTGCAAAGGTGAGGTATTTGGAATTGCTAAACACCGAAGTAACCACAACATACCTAAGAAATGCCATTTCTACTAAAACAATAGGCACCAAAATGACATAGTCGGGGATTAGGTGATTAATCAGCGGATTGATCTCGCTTAAGGAAAAGACCGACAAAGCAAGTAATGTTGATAGGGCATCAAGCACGCCTCCAAGAATAATGTGTTCCCATTTGCTCTTGATTTGTTGGTAGTATTTTCTTGGAGAAAGCTCTGCTAGAAGAATTGTTTTTAGTTTGCTCATTTATCAGGGAATGCTTGGAAATTATTTTCCTCTAGCTTGTCTGATTCGAACAACATTTGCTTAAAACATTGGATTTTTCCATTCCTACAGACTTTCTTGGATTTTTTCCCTATCCAGCTTTCATGAATTGAATAAATTTTATCTGCTTTTGAAAATTTTGCATTTTGGTTTTACTGTATTCTAGCATTACATACAAGAAGTTATGAGGAGTTTGTATCCAAAAAAATTATGTCAGCTATATTGCAAGAAGATTCACAAAATGAAATTTTTAATAAAATTAACAATTCAGCTACAATTATTCTTGGAATGAACAATTTCTTGAAACTGAGATTTCAAAATGAAACAGATGAAAGAGCCTCCTTCTGCTTTAATATGATGCAGGACGCTGTAGAAGATCTACAGGCAATGATAAAAACTCTTTATTCGATTAACAATAAAGCAGAAGTTAAAGAACCTCAAGTTTTGGTTGAAAGTATTCCAAATGTTTTAAAATAACAATAGATAGCTTGATTGGTTTTTTTTAATTATAGATTGAAAATGACTAATTGTATTAAAAAAATAATTTAAACAATATGTCACCAAAGAATATTTGCATTAAAAATCCGCCAGCGATATAAATCAAAAATGGGATGCCTGGCGTTACCCAAGTATCATCATATGAACAGTACTGAGCATTTTCTGCATGATGTAAAACAAAATGAAATTTTTTAGATTTTCCAACCTTCTTTTCAATTGCAAAACTATGCTTGGGTCGTCTTGCCCTGTAGCCGAAAAAAATCGCAATAAATTTACGATACATAGGTTCATCAAACCCTTCAAATATTTTCTTTTTTTGTAATAAACGAATTGAGTTGGATGTGGCATTCCAACAAAATGGTATTATGGAAAAAATTGCAGCGTTAGTAAGGGTTGTCAATGGTGTAATTAATCCTTCAGATAAAGTGATTTGGGGAGTAAGAGCTGCCAAAACGATCAAGGCAAACGCATCTGCACCACCAAAAAACCCGAGTCTCCAGAAAATCAATACAATTGGTGCAATTATCATTGAAATTCCGATTACTTGAAGGGCTTGGATTAGGTCTGGTTCAAAGAATATCAAAATTACAGAAATTCCTCCGAAGATGAGCCAAAGAGCATCGTTTACTTCTCTTTTTCTTACATCAAGAATTGTACCAATGCCCATCATACAACCAGCAAGAATTATCCTAACTGCAATCAAATCTGTAAATTGTTCTAACATGGTTTGTTCAATGGTGTGTAACTGCTAATCATTTGTTTTAGAATGTAAGATCTTCTTCATTGTCATCATCAAGACCCTTTTTCTTTATCTTGGACTTCGAAGATTCGGCCATTTTCCCCTTAACAAAACGCTTGTAAAATACGAATCCCCCTAACCCTATGCTGATTGCTATTAAAGAGTATAGTATCATAGGATCAAAACCCTGCTGGACAACCTCGACAGGTTGAACGTTATCATCTATGACATTTACCTGAAAGGATTGCACATCATCTACAAATCCCTGACGTGAGGCAGTTATTTGGATATCTGACATGCCACCAATTAGGGGAACTACTTTGAATCCGTTTTCGGTTTTTTCGTAATTTAATTTTGTTTTTAATTTTACAATAGAATCCTCTGGAATAACTGAGTAACTGATTTGAAAGGGGGCTCCTACCTTAGTGTTCTTGGGTGGTTGCGTGTCAATTGAGAGTGAAACTGTCCTGTCAAGCACCTTAAACGAAGTTGTTGTTGGGTTCAGACCTTCTTTGAAGATTACAATTTTGGGGGCCATATTTGCAGGAAGCATTGCAAGTCCCTGCTCTGACATTGATTGACTGTCAACAAACGCTTCACTTGGAGAAACTTGTGAGTCATAAATTCTTTTGACTGGATTGCCCATGTGGTCTGTTGCATAAACTACAAATGGAAATGGCAATTCTGTACGAACTTGATCTGGATGATTTACCAAAATATCCTTGATTTCAGGATTGAAAATCGAAAGATTCCCTTCTACCCCCTCTATTCCTTCTGCTAATGCAGCAATTTCTATTGTCTCAGAACTTGTTGACTGGATTACTCCATTGACTATCTTTACAAATCCAACATCACGGATTTCGTTGATTTTTATTTGTGGTTTAGAGCTGATAAACAGGTCATCTATTTTAAAATCTGAAATGGAATCACCTACAGTTGGATATACCATGAAGAGATCCTGTGCAACGGGGCTTGAAAAATCAATTGAAGGTATCGGGGTGATCTGTAATTTTGTTTCAGATGAAAATGGTTGGTCTACATCGATGTTTATCTTGTCTCCTTCTGTTCCATCCACTACTCCGTTAATTTGCATCTCACCAAGTTTGCCTGTGGTCGTGGCGTCAAACACGGCATAATTTTGATTGGTTCTAAATGAGCTTGACAAAATTTCCTCCGAAGAAGACAAGGTTTTCCCCAAGTCATTTGTTGTCACATGCGCCATTAGATTTTCTTCCACAATTATTATTGGAATGCATTTGTCACAATACTCATCCTGCTCTTCTCCTGAAACACCTTCTATGCCACCATCGGTGTCATCATTATTGTTGTCATCATTATTGTTGTCATCATTATTGTTGTCATCATTATTGTTGTCATCATCACTTTCTCTTTCATCTAACTCTTCAAGATCCAAACCTTTTTTCTCAAGTTCCTCTTCTGCAGCTTGGTTTTTTGTTGTTGCATTTACAAGCTGGATAAATGGAGCCATTACAATTTCAAAATTATCCATGGCTGGATCCGGATATGCCCAAACTTTTGTCACGGAAGGATCTACGACAAAATTTTGGTTGCTTTGAGTAGAGAACTGTGCAGAAGTTAGTCCAACAGATGGGGTCACAAGAACCTTGGCCTCGTCACCACCCACTCCAGATGCTATTGCAGTAATGAAAACTTCAGCTGCCTGTCCCTTTGTCAATTCGACATGACGAAGATCAGAGCCAAATCCTGGATTAAACTCTGAGATAAAATCGGTCGCATAAACTCTAGTTTTTGTAAATGAAGAACCCTTCTCAAGGATAATCTTTGTTGTAGAAGTTAGTGACTGGGTAGTAGGTAGTGAGTTATATCTTGCATCTTTTTGAAAGGTGAGAAAATCCTCGTTCTGGGATGCTAAGGTAATCTCCATATCGTTTCCGGGAACATAAGGAGCATCATCTTTTTCCAGCCAGACATAAACCTCAGAAAATGAGCTTGCTCCAATTGGGTTTGGAGCAACTCTTACCCTTAACTCAACTTCTGATTTTTCCTTTTCAGTTTGTATGTATTCGGTATCTGTATTGAATTCTTGAGCAGCTATGTTAATTCCCCCATCACCAAAAACTTCTGCCTTAAACGAAACATAATGTGAGTTCTTTGGGATTACAATGTTTTGTGTTTCGCTTTTAACATTACCAAATGTTGTAACAGTCATCTCAATATCTTGAGCAGCAGACACAGGGTTGTCAAAGGAGTCCTTTAAAACCACATATGCTGGAATTTCCCTTACCTTAACTGTATTAGCAGGAACAATAAGTTCCAACTGTTGAGGCAACAGTGCTGGTTTTTGAATCTTGATTGTTTTTTCAAACATTACTTCATTAACAATTGCAAAAATTTTTGTCTCTCCCTCTTTTTTTGCAAAAACCTTGAACAATGCTTGTCCTTCTGTTGGTTTGATTGTAGCATGATCGTCAATAATTTGTACCATCAATGGATCCTCGCTAAAAATATTTAATTCCAGGCTTTGTTGGTTGATTCCGTCATAAGTTACCATTAGAGAATATGTCTCGCCCTCCAACATAACATTTGGAGAGTAGATGGAAAAAGATTCTTGGGAAAGCTGTGCTTGTACATATCCAATAGAGCTCAGCATCACTATTGATACAAGCAAGAAAATCACAAAAGGATTTACAGTTGTTTTTTTCATTATATGTTTTGAGTTCAACTACATCCTCCTCCATGTATGAAAGATTCTAGCATTCAAGAAATATTCCAAACAAAATGAATCAATGATAGTTTTACAAATCAAGTGCAAACACCCAAACTATTAAAATCAACGCTGCCAAAGTCTACATTGTATGTCCTTCCCAATTTTGTAGTAATCTTGCCGTCAGTTGTATCTTTAATTGAAAATCCGTGAGAGTATGTGCTAGAAGAGTTGTCTACCGCTACCCATTTTTCTATTGTCTTTCCTGAAGATACAAAATACATGCGAACAGGTTCTTCTGTTGGATTGTAGAGGTATCCTGAGGCGGTAATTGCATCACTATCGTTAAAGAACAAAATAGAATCTAGTGTTGAGCCTTTTTCCCAATCGTTGTCTACTTGTACAGTAAAGTTGTATTTTGAAACGGTACCCTCTGAAATAAAGCACCCCTCGATGAGTGCTGCATTAATTTTTTCCAATGCATGGTCCGTTTGAATTTTCAAGTTTTCTGACAGTGAAGAAAACAAAGCCGCTTGTCGTGACTCTAGTTGCAAAAGAGACAGAGTGGCAAGTCCAAAAATCAACATTATTGCTATAATTGAGATAAGGCCAGAAACGCCTCTTCTGGCTTTTAGATTATTTTTAGAATTTTTATTATTTAACTTCAAAATCCTATCACCTTCAAAACAGAAACGTGTTCAGTTACTAGTATTGCAATTACACTCAGTATGCAAAGATATGCTATTCTGCCGGTGCTTTTGAATGTTGAATCAAGAGATTTTCCAAGTAAAAGTCCAATCGAGATTGCACTTGTAATGATGAATGTCTTAATTGCGTTTATGAATATTGACGATTTTTGTGTCAGCTCCTGAAAGGCCTGAAAATTAAAACCAACAGTTTGGGAATAGCTATCTGGCACATGAATTGTAGTAACTAATTCGGTGATGGTAACTACGGTAAACACCAAAAGAAGAGGTGCCATATATCCTAGCGCATCATAAATTGCTATCTGGGATCTTGCGTCTTTGAGCAAATTTCGAAGATTTCTAACAAAGGTTGTAATGTTTTCTAATATTTCTGGTGAACCCCCCCCTGTTACGGTAATTTGTGATAAAATAAAAAATGAGATTCTAGAAAACCAAGAACGTATTGTAATCATTCCCATTACTTCGGTAGGTGTATATCCTTGTCTGTAGGACCTTGCCAAGAGATTCAAAAGTCTGTCAAATTGCTTGTTGTATGAGTTTGTTTCAGAAATTTTTATGACTGCTGCTGTATCTTGTATTCCAATTTTGCGATATTCTGTTATATCCCTCAAGAAATCAGGCAAGGATTTTTCCATGGAACTGATTTGCTTTCTATGGCGAATCATTAAGTACTCTAATGCCAAACTAGGAATTATAGCAGCTATGGCAAGGGCAAGCCAAGTTTCTATACCAAAAACCAACCCTACTAGAAATATCATCATGGAAATTGGCAAAAACATCAAAGCAGTATGATCATTTACTCCAACAATATTGTACATTTTTGGCTGTATGTTAACCAAGACAATAGAGAACATTATCGTAATTACGGGCAAAACAACTCCACTTAGAATAAGAATTTGGTTTATTGATTCTGAAGGCACAACAAATGCTGATACAACAAACAACATAGGAACAATTACAAGAATGATGACTACGGTTTCAACTACATAACCAACATTTCTCGCATATGATTGATATTTTAGCTTTAGATTAGCAAAATGCTCCTTTGCACCTGTTTCGAGGTATTTGCTCAGGTCACCTCCGCTTCGAGCTATGCTAGAATATCCCAACAGAAAATCCTTAAAGATTTGGCTTTCATGGGATCTTCCAATCTCCTCCAAAGCCTCAAGAGGTGATCTTCCAAACAATTCCACATTTCTCTTCATGAGAAGAGCCTCTTTTTCCAAACCTCCAAAAATGTCCTTATCGATAACTGCTGTAAAGCTTGTATAGAGATCTTTGTTTACGCTTTGCATTACAGATGCAAAAATACTAAAAAACGGCAATTCTTCTTCAACACTTTTTTTCCTATTTTTTGCCAAATTTTTGTGAAGAAGTTTTGGATATGCAAGCAAAATAGGCGGGGTTATTCCAAGAGCTATGCTGGTCGGAATACTCATAGTTGAGATGAATGGCGTTGGGAAAGGAATACTTTGCTCAGGGCCAAAACTAGAATTTGGATCGCTCCGAGCTTGATTTCGTAATTCCCTATTGAGTTCTTGGATTCTTGGTGTTTCTTTTTCAATAAAATCTAACTCTGCCTGAGCAGCAAGAAAAAGAACAACGATTAGCGGATAAACAATCACGCCACAAATAATTGCTAACTTGACATATCGTTTTACAAATAAAATTAAATTTTCTGGTTTACCTGATCTGATTACATCGTTTTCAATATTTTGTGCAAGGTAAACACTTAGTCTTCCAAAAAATGATTTTTTCTTTATTGTTTTTAGACGTTGAGACATTTTCGAATAAACCTATTAGAAAAGCAGATTTTGAGTTGGCGAATTTATTCTCGGCGTTTTTAAATTATTGAAAATAAAATGTCTATGTGGTTTTATCATTGCAATATTTGTAAAACTTTTTAATTTATTTCGTGCGGTACAATTGACGAACATACCGAATTTTTTTAGTACAATTAAAAAATACACAAATTTTTTTTTGGTACAAATAAAAAATACACAAATTTTTTTTTAGTACAATTGACGAACGTACCAAATTTTTTTCGGTATAGTTTACGAACATACCTAAATTCTTTAATTCTTGTAAAAAAAAATTTTGCAATGAACGCAAAAACTAAGAGGGCTCTTAGCCCACTACTTGCTACCGTAGTTCTTTTGGGAGTTACAGTAGCAGCAGGTGGAGCAGTCTTCTCTGTATATAACCAACAAGCAAAAGGACTTGACTCAAACATGTCACTTCGAGTCGACAACGCACAGGGAGTAGTAACAACCGAACACGGAGACTTTACCGCAACTATTACAAACACCGGTACACAAGCATGGTCCGAGGTTTCAATAGCTTTGCATACAGGTCTTGGTGAACATCCACCACTTCTTTACATACATGGTGAGGAAATTGGAGAGGGTTTGCTACCAAAACTTGCAGCAGATGATGTCCAAGAAGATGTAGTGCTTTATTTGGGAACTGATTTAGTTGCATCAACAGAAGCTTTAACAGTTGATGTGACCAATGATGTAAATGACTGTGGAACAGTTGATGCCACTGAGGGAGCAGCAGCTGGCGTTACACAATATTCTAAAGATATTGACCCAGTTGGACCCGGAGAACAGATCTCAATGCGCATGCACATGACAATTCAAGACAACTTTGATGACTCATGTAATGCTCAACTAGATGGTTCCTTTGGTACAAACAAATGGTACGCAAAACCTGGGGAAACAGTAATGATGATAGTTTCCGTAGTTGGTGATCAGGGAGCAGTCTCTGAAAAAATACTTGGCCTTCCTATAAGAACAATTTAGGAACAAGTCCAATCCATTTTTTTATTTTTTTTTAAAATTAATTTTGTTGTATTTTCAAGCTTTAGGAGCTGGCCTCAAAATCAAACTTTGAAAGTTCCTTTGCTACCTCAGAGTACTTTGTTTTTCCCTCTGACTTCAGTTTGGTCAAAAAGGTGTATCGTTTTAGGAGGTCATTTTTAAGTTCATCCTCAGAGCTACCTTTGAGCTTCATAATTTCCTTGAGGCGGAATGATTTTTTGATAAGATCCTCTACCTTTTGTGGCTCGTGTTTGTCTGAGTTTGGATTCCAAGTAAAGATATCACGCAACTCTATTGAGTTTTTTACTGGAACTATCTCTGTTATGTTAGTTACACGTCTTTCAGACTTTCCAGAAATATTTACCCTGCTTTGTCGTACCATACACCATATGAGCATTTGTCCGGCAAGCTGCACATTCAATGGAGGACTCCCAAGCCTGACTAGCGCAGATTGTGCATCTGTTGCATGAAAGCTAGTTAGTCCACCGTGTCCTGTTGCAGCTGCCTGTGTAAGATTCAATGCTTCGTCTCCACGAACCTCTCCGACTACAATATAGTCTGGTCTTGATCTAAGGGCCAGCTTGATTAGATGACCCATGTCAACGTCGTATTTTGTTTCTACAATGCTGTAGCTTTTTCTTGTAATCAGTCTCTGCCAGTGCTCGTGTGGAATTCTTATTTCAGGAGTATCCTCAATTGTTGTAATTTTTAATCGAGGGTCTATCATTGCAAGAAGAGATGCAAGGGTTGTGGTTTTCCCCGAAGCTGTTGGTCCTACAACCAAAATCAGACCCTTTACATCAATTAGTAGCCAGAGATATGCTGCCATCAAAGGACTCAATGTGTTGAACTTGATTAGATTGATTATTGTGTAAGGATCCGAAGAAAATTTTCTTATGGCAAAATTTGGTCCAGGCAAGGATATCTCTCTTCCAAAAGTTGCTGAAACCCTGTGTCCCTCGTCTGTAATAGCATCGATGAAAGGAACAGCAGCTGTAATTGTTTTTTCACATCTTTGAACCAGCCTCTGTACAAACGAGTTCATTGCAGTTACATTGCCAAAATGTATGTTAGTGTCAATTACACCAAATTCTTGGAATTTCCTGTGAATAATTCCTACTGGAAAATTATAATTTTCAGAAAGAATATCTTCAATGTCAGAATCATTCATCAATGTAGAAATTATTCCGTATTCTATTGTATCCCGCATTACATAGTACATGAGTTTATCAATAATTGAACGAGTAGATTTTGATATTCCGTAACTTTCAGTCAATGAAAGAATTTGTTTTTTTAAATTATAGTGAGCCTTGTCATTTGTAAGATCCTTAAGTGGTTGTGTTGTCAAGTACATCTGTTTCATTATTTTGGAATAAAGTAATGACTCTTCTTCTGACATTATTGGTTCATCAATAAAATACATGGCCTTACCATACCGATTTTTTACAATAGAGACCGCTGCAGGGCCTACATTGTACTTTGATAGCAACTCCGTGTCATCAAAATTTTCCCTTGTGGAATGCAGAGAATGTAGCTGAAAAGATAAATCCTTTTTTTTCTCTTTGGGTTTTGATTCAAAAATTTCCAAAATTATTCACCTATCAAAAAAGCAATTCAAATATGTTCTGGTTAGAAGTGACTAGAATTACTCTGTCATTATAGGTCTGGTTGATAAAAAGGTTAACCGTGGAATTTGGAGATTGAAAAGATATGGTATTGTCTTCGTATTCAAATGTTTTATCAAGGCTGAAAATCTTATAGTCAGAGGTTGGATTTTTTTCGTTGTCAAGAAATATTTGGGAAATCTCTACATTTACAAATCCATAATTTTGCAATATGATGGTGCTGTTGGTAGTTGTTTTTGTCATGTGAATTTTTTTTAAAAGCTCTGAGCTTTGAGCGTTTGTTCTGTCAAGAGCTTCACTGATGCTGATAGTGTCAGCCAAAATTCTTTCTTGGGATAGACCAACAAAGATTGCAGAGCCAGCTACTACTACTGCAATCAAAATTATCACGGAGAGTATTTCACTGATTGCCCTTCTACGACCCATCAAGATAACCTGCCTGCCTGGTTGCATGTCAAATGTGTTAATGCACTGGAAGAAGAGCCCTCACTGTATGCAACTATTGTTATAGGATAGTTTTTGCATTCGCTCCAGGCTTCGCAATACTTGTCTGATGATTCATATTCTATTAGGTGGTCTGTTTGGTTGCGAAAATCAGGGTTTGTCAAGATAGGTAATGTTTCTCTAGGTTCAATTGTTCTCAGGTCGCTTGACATGTCATTTGATAATATTGTGATTGGTTTTCCATTATCATCAATGGTTTTGATTTCATACTCTTCAATTACCTTACTGCCAAAATTCATCAGTCCTATGTTTAAAAAGCACACATCCTCTTCCACATCAACTTGAGTTATCGTAGATTCTGTTGCGCGAATTTTGATTCCAGAATCAAGACCAGAAGAATATTGATTTATTATTCCAAATGAAGAGGCCCCTGCTGTAATTGCAATTCCTATCAATATTAAAACTGCTAGTAACGGACTTAATCCTCTCATAAAGTAAATTGAGTTGGCACAAATTATAACATTGGTGGAGCATTCGTAAAACGTACTGCCTTATTTTTATTCATTATTTCAAAATTTATTGTATAAATTCTGTATCTTTACATTTGCCACAGGAGCGTCTGTCTTTGTGTTCTGACATGAAAACCCCTTTGCCACATCTGACACAAATCTTTCTAATTCGCGAAACTTTGTCTCCCTCGACTTTATAATATGTATGAACTTTTGGACTAAAGCCTTTCTTTCCTGCCATTATTCATATTTCTCCTAATAGGTTTGTTACAACCATCACTTAGAAATTAAAACCTAGGAATATTTAATCAATTCTTTCTGAACATTATTGCAACCCGAAAAGTCCATTTAATAGTAAAATGAAAAGCACAGAATCAATTACTCTGCAAATCTTTGAAGCAATTCCAAAAAATGAAGATTTTGATTTTCACACTAGTGGTATTTTGAAATGGCTTAGGGGTAAAAGGTTCAGGTAAAACTTTTCATACCTTGATTTAAGGACAATTTAAAATAATTTTAAAATGAATCGACTCAATTTCTAAGCAAACTATAAATGATGTTTACAAAAAATTTGCTTTATGTCGTCTACTATTGTTTTACCAACCTGTAATGGTTGTAACAGACCTATTATGCCTAAGGATAAATCTGTTAAATTCAATTGTCCTGAATGCGGATTTGATTTAATTTGGAGATGCCAAAGATGCAGAGAGTTTGCTAAAAAATATACTTGCCCATCGTGTGGTTTTGTAGGACCATAAAAATTACAAAATTATTACTAATTACAAAAATACTTGCAGATGAGAACAGAGAGAAATATCGTATGAAATTGTAAAGATTCGTTTTATACTGTTGTATTTTTACAGTCCAACATTGTATATACAACTGAGAGCACATTGTGTTGCTCTTCAGACCATAGTTTGTAAAACACTGCACAAATTTTTAACACTATTCTCCCCAGTCTTCGCCTACACTTTCTGCTTGCTTTAGCTCAACATTAGATCCATCTTTTTTTGATATTTCATAATCAGCTCCACAATCAGGACAGGAGATAATTTCCCCTACAGACGCGTCATCTGGGATGGTTAGATTTGCTCCACATTCTGGACATTCCATAATTTTTTTTCACCTTTTCATTTGTATTGCGCTCTTCTTGTTTTATTCTTTCTTCTATACACAATCTTGCAGGAATAACTCGTCAATATTGTGTAACCTTTGGATGCTAACTTCACATTATGCGTGGTATTAATAAATTTTATAAATTTAATAAGAATTATGAAAAAATATGATATATTTAATAATAAATAAATAATGCGAGCCTGATGCTTGGGATATGACAAGACGGATTCAAGTAAATCTTGGGACTGAAGGTGTTAAACCCCATTTTTCTCTTTTATTATGACATATACTGAATATCGCCAATTTGTAGTAATTGGCAAAGAAGGAGTTGGAAAATCAGAATTAATCTCATCGCTTACTGGAAAAGATGCAGAGAGTAGTAATCTAAAAGGATCTACTGTTTCAAGGGAATCTTACAACAACGGAAGATTTACGTTTGTCGATACTCCTGGAATCATTTTTGATTCTGACAGTGAAACAACAAAGATTGCGATTTCATCAATGAAGGGAGACGATACCATATTGCTTGTTGCTCGTGCCACAAGCATAGATGAGGATCTTGAGTATTTTTTCCCATTGATTAAAAACAAGAAAGGAGCAATAATAATAACAAATTGGGACAGAGTAAATTCCAAAAATGCTGCCAATACACTTGAAAATCTAGAACAAGATCTAAAGATGCCTATAATAGCTGTTGATGCGCGAAGAATTACCGAATCTCAAAAAAGTAGGATTTTTTATGCATTAGAAAACCCCCGCATATTTTCAAACAAAACATTTCATACAGGAATTTCAATTAGACCAAAACCAACAATTCTTGAAAAAGAACACATGGGAATTTTAATTGGACTAGTTTTATTACTATCTCCTTCGATATTATCAGTTATTGGAGCAAATTATTTTGCAGACTTTGTTCATCCAATAATAGCAGAACTTCTAAGAGAACCAATAGAAAATCTAAGAACCCTTCCATCGCCATTGATGGACATTCTTGCTGGAGACTATGGATTCATTTCTATGGGACCTTTTCTTTTTGTTTGGGCAGCCCCTGTAGTTACAATATATGCATTATTACTTGGGATTTACAAGTCAACTGGATTACTGGACAGAACATCATTGGCAATTCATCCACTAGTAAAGCGAATCGGAGTAAGTGGAAGGGATGTAACTCGAATAGTAATGGGATTTGGTTGTAATGTTCCTGCCGTCATTAGTAGTAGATCCTGCTCAAGTTGCTCAAGAGGTACAACTATTTCTGCAATAAGTTTTGGTTCTGCATGTTCGTATCAATTTGGTGCATCTATTGCTGTCTTCGCTGCAGCAGGTATGCCATGGTTGGTGACCCCATTTTTGCTTTATTTAACTGGAACGACCATCCTTTATACCCGACTAGTTAGCGCAAAGAAAAACCGTGTCAGGCTAAACATGCCAGTAATTGAGGGGCAGATATTTTTTGAAAGACCTACATTCCGGTCAATTTGGAGAGAGTCAAAGCAAAACGTAACCCAATTCTTTAAGATGGCATTACCAATCTTTTTTGCAATCACATTTGTTGCATCCATTTTACATTGGACGGGAATTATTGATTATTTTGCAAACGAACTTGGTTTCATAATGAGATTTTTCAATCTACCTGAAGATTCATCGCTTGCAATAATATTTGGCTCTATCCGAAAAGATGGGCTGTTACTGCTTGCTGAACCCAATCTGGTGAACTCGCTTTCAGCAATTCAGATATTGACAGGAGTTTATCTTGCAGGAACATTGCTTCCATGTATTGTGACTTTCTTGACTATAGTACGTGAGATGTCATGGGCATTTGCAACCAAAACAGTAGCAAAGCAAATAATTGCAGTTATTGCGTTTACATTATTGTTGGCACATTTTGATAAACTTTTGAATATTTTTCTTCAAATTTGATCAAAAGTTTTACCAACAGGATTATTTTTTGTAACAGAGGTAATCGTTAACATGGCAAGTCCTCCCATCCACATGATGGACAAAATTCCCCATTTTCTGGATACATATCCCCACATGGACCACAAATTTTTTCTGGTATTACAATAGGATGTTCAAAATTGGGTTGTACTGGCTCTGATTCAATAACATCATAGTTTTGCTCTGGTTCAGAATTTGTTAGAATTTTTTCAAATTTTTTATTTAATTCTGACCATTTTTGATCTAAGTAAAAAGAAGTTACATTGGATGAGTTTGCAGCTTGGAGCGATTTATCACGATATGATTGTCCACATGTTGCTATTATCCATTTTTCATAACCTTCTAACCACTTCATGGATTTAAAAAGTAGTTGTAACGTTAGAAGCATTTCATCGGGAGTTTTTGGTATTGTACATTGTGGAAGTTGTTCAGGTGCCCATACCTGAGATGAGAGTGTATTAACATCTAATAACTTTGGCACAAATTCATGACGCCACAAAAAAAGCCCTTTGTTTTTTGTAGCAAATACCATTCCAAAACCCCATAGAATTATTTGATCATTTTTACCAGTTAATGTATACTGACTACTTCCCTTTTCAGGATTTGGAGGTCTCAGTTTAGTAAAGCCATACTGTAGTAAGAGATTTTTGTTGTACATTATATCCTTGCCAATCCCATACAATTGTTTTGAAAATAATTTTTTCCAGCTATTTTGAATATTTTTTGGGACGTATTTTGAATAAATCTGACTATCTTCTTCTTTTGTGGAATTTTGTGTCGTTTTTAGATTTTCAACATACTTTCCTGTTAAACTATAAGGTTGATTTACCATTTTTCAAAAACCAATAGTTATTTTTTTAGCTCTTCTGCTTCAGCTTTTCCCAGTATGCGAAATACTGTCAAACCAGTTGCAGAACTTTTGCCTTTTAGCGCCCAACGTTTGTTTTTGAGCTGAACTACTTTGGGATCAAGAATTTTGACTTTTTTTCTTGCCTTAACGTCATATGCTTCGTATTCTTTCATAGGAATTCTAAGGTATTTTTGTATATTAAGAATTTCGTCAATATTATTAATTCTTATTAAAAACATTTAAAACTTTAATAGGCCACTGCATGAAACTGACCTAATGTTTGAAGTAGTTGTGGTTGGCGCTGGACCATCAGGAATTGGTATATCAATAATACTACAAAAGATGGGAATCAATTTTACAGTTTTAGAACGTAATGATATTGGCAGTTCCTTTCTTAAATGGCCAAAACAGATGAAATTACTAACTCCGTCGTTTTTTAGCAATTCATTTAGAATGATAGATCTCAATGCAATTTCCTTTGATACTTCACCTGCATTGACATTGCAGACAGAACATCCAAGTGGACACGAATATGCGGACTATCTGAGAAAACTCTCTGCCCATTTTAAGCTGCCAATCCAGAATAACACCAATGTGGATTCGGTTTTAAAAACAAAAGATGGGTTTGTCATAAACACTAACAAAGGAAAAATAAATACTAAATTTTTAGTTTGGGCTGCAGGTGAATTCCAATATCCAAAAGACAATTCATTTCCAGGTTCACAGCATTGCATTCACAACAGCTTGATTACCAATTGGGATGAGATTCAAGGTGATGAATTTTTTGTAATTGGTGGTTATGAAAGTGGTATGGATACTGCAATTAATTTAGCAGAACGAAATAAACGAGTCATAATAATTGACAAGGAGAACTTGTTAAACAGTAAGGAAATAGATCCCAGCAGAACAATATCTCCATACACAAAAGATAGACTAAGAAGAGTAAACTCTAATAACACGATAGAATTTCATACTGGAAGAGTAATTAGGGTAGAAAAGAATCAAAACGAATTTGTAATTTATACGGAAAAAAAGAAAATTCAATCAAAGACAAAGCCAATTCTTGCTACGGGTTTTACTGGAAGTCTCTCATTAATCAAGAGATTATTTTATTGGAAGGAGGGAAAAGCGTTATTAAATTCCTTTGATGAATCTACAAAAACATCGGGCCTATATGTAACAGGACCATTACTACAACAACATGATATGATTTTTTGTTTTATTTACAAATTTCAACAAAGATTTGCCATAGTTGCAAATCATATTGGGATAAAATTAAGCAAAGATGTATCAATAATTGAAGAATATAAAAAAGAAGGAATGTATCTTGAAAATTTGAAAAACATCAAAGACAAATGCACATGCTAAAAAATTATCTTTATTGAGACTATGAATTAAGGCTCAACCAAATGCTGCAATTTTTGATTTGATATCCACAATTCTTTGAATACTTTTTTTCAATCAATGATTGGCAGAGTACTTCCATAGACTTGTTTGAAAGTACGAGGCTTTGCATCTTTGAAAATTTCATTACAACAAAATTTCATTGAAAATTTTGCCATTTCCTCTAAGATTGGTTGAAGGGCTCTTCCTTTATTGGTTAACACATATTCTATTTTAACAGGATTGCCTTTAGTAACATTTTTTTTAATTATTTGCTCTTCTTCCATTTCACGCAATCTAGCAGATAATGTGTTAGGGTTGATTCCTTCAATGGAATTTAGAAATTCGTTAAACCTGTTTTGATCAAGTAAAACCATATTTCTCAGAATGTGAATGGTGAATTTTTTTCCTATAATTCTAAAAGTATTATCAATTGGTTCATTTTTGCATGTTTCTGGTAGAAAATCTATCATTCGTGACAACTTAACAAAACCTAACCTGCTATACTTTTTGACACTTGACTGTTTATTAACTTAACTTTCTATAGTTACTATAATAATATGATTGGAGGTGATGTCATGACAAGCGAATGTAAATGTACTTGCACGTGTGGTAGTTCTTGCAACAATGATAATAGTTGTAAATGCTCATGTGAATAACCCTACTTTTCTTTTTTAATATAGAAGAATCGGATTTGATTAATCACCTTTTTTGCTGACGTGTTTTTCTTACCTACCAATATACAATAGAACTATCATGATATATCAATTAATTTTGCATTCTCGAGGTTGATACCGGAAAAAATTCATTGGATTAAATCACAAATTCTCTTTAATTGTGCATTTTTTTGTAAAAATTCAGATTAAAGTAATTATTCTTTCATCTAATGAAGGGATTTTCTATAGTTCCATTTGCCATTAAATTAATTAAAGTTAAAAAAATGCCTGCTCCGCCAATAATTCCAGATAAAACCAGCAAATCTTTTTTGTCCATCTTGTAATAGTTGTATTAATTAATTTTAGTTTATTTCTTTTGTTTAACAATTTACGACAGTGACAGTTCTGTCACTGTCGTAATGAAGAATTTGCTATAGCTACTTTCTTTTTTCAAGGACAAGTTTTTTATCTTTGTGGAAAGGGCTTGATCTAATGAAAATACAAAACAAAACCGTATTTCCATTAATGGCAATATTTGCAATTGTCATGACTATAGGCATGCAACCAGCATTTGCTGAAACCGTGACTGTTAGTACTCCTGAGGGAACATCTGTTCCAGGATGTGAGGAAACTAATGAGTGCTACATTCCATATGAAATTACAGTAAATGTTGGTGATGAAGTAGTATGGTCAAATGACGACACAGCAGCTCACACTGTAACTGGAGGAAGTGCAACAGATGGACCATCTGGTGTCTTTGACAGCAGCTTGTTTATGGCTGGAACAACCTTCTCATTCCAGTTTAACGAAGAAGGAGAATTTCCATACTTTTGTATGGTTCACCCATGGATGGAAGGAATTGTAAAAGTTCAAGCTGGAGGTGCAGGACCAACACCAACACCAACAGTTGTCATGGATCCGAATGAGATCATGGCAGAAATTCAAACCAGTGAGGGAATGGCAAATGAAGCCATGACAATTGACCTAACACTGACTGACCTTGATGGAAATGGCATAGAACACATCACCTACAACATCAAAGCAACGCAAGGTTCTGATGTGGTACTTGATGAAGAAGGACATATGCACCAAGGGACTTTGACAAACACCCACTCAACAACAGCATTGTCTGTTGATGCCTCAGATTCAATGCCAGTTGTAATTACAATAGAATCAGTTGGATTTGGTCATGATGAGTTATACGTTGAGGCTCCTGGTGAAATTGCAACAAAACAAGTTGTGCCAGAGTTTGGAACAATTGCTGTAATGATTTTAGCAATTGCAATAATCTCGATTATTGGTATTTCTGCAAAATCAAAACTCAGCATTATGCCAAGAATATAGTCTAATTACGCCCTTTTTTTATTTTAAAAATCCACACAGCTAGATTTAACGAATTTGAATGCAAAGTGGAAGTGGACCGGATGGGATTTGAACCCACGACCTTTGCGGGAAATTTTCCTTACGCAGTGTGAGTGCGTCATCCAAACCAAACTAGACGACCGGTCCAATTCTTTTCCATATTGGGTATTTTTTTGTCTTTAGACTGGGTTAGAAGAAAAACTTTCTAGTTGATAATTTATGAAAAATTCGAAAAACAATAACAGAATTACAATAATTCTAAAATCTACTTTTTAATGCCTAGGTTTCTGTTTTTAAGTCTCAAATATGGATTTCTGCATTTTCTGCATCTTGTTGCCTGGATGTCATTTCGAGCATTGCAATTAAAACAAATTTTCATTACAAGGCGCGCATTTTGAGCGATTCGTTTTTTTTCTGGATCAGTTATTGGCATTTTGATTTTATCCTCTAGGCCTTACTTTTAATTTAATCGGATTGGCCCATCTTTCCTGCAAGCAGTACTGGAACTTCTGCAGGCCTTTTTGCAACAGGAATATTTGCCTTGTTAAACATAGATACTTTGGACTCAGCAGAACCATAGGTTCCCATTACGATTGCTCCAGCGTGTCCCATTCTCTTCTCTTTTGGGGCAGCACGGCCTGCAATGTAGGCTACAGTTGGCTTTTTGAATCCACTATCAATGATTCTCTGAGCCAAGATTTCTTCAGAATCTCCTCCAATCTCACCCACAATTACTAGTCCATCCATATTTGGAACGTCTTTTACCATATCAAAGGCATCAACCAGTCTTGTACCATTTACTGGGTCTCCACCGATTCCAATGGTAATGCACTGACCAAATCCTGCATTTGTAAGGGAATCTGAAATTTCATAAAGCAAAGTTCCACTTTTTGATAGGACTGCAATGTTTCCTTCCTTAAATGGCATTGGTGGCATGATTCCTACTTTGATTAAT
This sequence comes from Nitrosopumilaceae archaeon, assembly GCA_028279545.1. Taxonomy (GTDB): domain Archaea; phylum Thermoproteota; class Nitrososphaeria; order Nitrososphaerales; family Nitrosopumilaceae; genus Nitrosomaritimum. The sequence continues at coordinate 27,070 of JANQNN010000044.1, read as the reverse complement.
TCTGGAATCATTATTCCAGGAGTGTTTGGTCCAATAATTGTGGCGCCTTTTTCTTTTGCCAAATTAATAACCTCCAAAGTATCTCTTACTGGAACGTGTTCAGGAATTGCAACAAGTAGTTTAATTCCAGATTCAAGTGCATCTTTTGCAGCACCTAAAAAGAATTTTGCAGGAACATAGACTATAGAAATTTTAGCACCAGTTGCATCTACTGCTTCTTTTACAGAATTGTAAATTGGAATCTTGTCTTCAAATTTTTGTCCGCCTTTTCCTGGTGTAACTCCTGCAACAATGTTTGTTCCATATGCTAACATGTTTCTTGCATGCAAAGAACCATATGCACCAGTAATTCCTTGAACGATTACACCTTTTTTCTTGTAATCTGATTCATCAGGATTTCCTTTTAGAATATCAAAAATTTGACTCAATTTTTTACTCCCATTACTGCAGCGTTTATTGCATCTTCAACTGAATCATAAATTTTTGTTCGAGAATCCTTTAGCATTTCTTTTGCTTTATCTGATTCTGTTCCCTTTAATCTTGAAAATACAGGCAAGTCAATTACATTATCTTGATAAGCTTTGATAAAGGCCTCAGCTACTACTGTAGTCTTTACAATACCTCCATAAAGATTTACTAAAATTCCTTTTACTCTACTCATTTTGCTAATCAAAGTCAGAGCTTCATAAACTGATTCAGTAGTTGCACCTCCACCTACATCTAAAAAGCATGCAGGCTTTCCACCATTATCAGATAACATATCCAAGGTTGACATTACAAGACCTGCTCCGTTTCCAACAACTGCAATGTCACCATCAAGCTCGACAAGTGAGAATCCACTTTTTTCAGCTCGCTCTTCAATTTCAGATTTTTCCTGATACTTTTCCATTTCAGGGTGTCTAAAATTACTATTATCATCTGTTACAAATTTACCATCTAGTGCCATAACTGTATCATCTTGCATTATGGCAAGTGGATTAATTTCTACAAGTTCTGCTTCTTTTTCAATTGTTAATTTTGATAATTTTTTTAACGTATCAACAAGGCCATCTGCAGTCTTTCCTTCAAGCCCCATCTCTTTTGCCACGTCTCTTGCAGTCTCATCAGAGACATTACCCATTCCAATCTCTTTGATAATTTGATTTTTCACAGACTCTATTTCTACACCTCCCTCAGCTGAGGCAATTATGGTATATTCTCTTTTTGAGCGATTCAAAAAAATCGACAAGTACAACTCCTTTTTGATATCTGCCATCTTTTCCAAAAGGATGGCTCGGGCCTTTTCTCCTTTGACTGTCAGGTTTTCTACCTGAGGATACTTTAACTCAAATTCGTCTTCATTTTGGCATTTTTGAATGCCTCCAGCCTTACCTCTGCCTCCCACTGGAACCTGAATTTTAATTACAAATGGAAAACCTAGCTTTTTGGCATTTTCTCGTCCTTCATCAATTGTTTTTGAAGATATTGATGGGAGAAGATTAATCCCATATTCTCGAAATAACTCTTTAGCTTGGTATTCTAGTAATTGCATGCAAAATTGATGAAAATTACGGTTTAATTAATTATTAGCCTACCTGGTTTGCTCTTCTAAAAGTTCCATTATCTGCAAGAATCTATCCCTGCTTTTCGAAATTAATTCTTGGGCAAATTCATCAATTGTAAAGACTGATTGCTGGTAAAAACTGGGAACTAGTATTCCCCCTGATGTTACTATCTGTTCAATCACATAATCTTTGGTAAGGGTACATACAATTTCTTCATAAGAGTCATCTTCCTCTTCTAGGGTCTGTCGGTACAATACAATGGGCACATTTGTTTTTGTAACAATTTCTGAGCCTTTTTTTAGCAAAAGGATCATTTGCTCTATTTGCCACCCATCAAGGCTAATCTGCTTTACCATAACTTGAGTGCACATTTTTTCTATTTATTATGCCAGTTTAGCTAAAAGCTAGCTAGTTTGTTGACTTTTGATTAAAAAAACTGACTAGATTTACGTAATCACAAACTATCGAGGGATCTTGAATGTTTGCTAGTATGTGGTCGCTCACCAGAATATCTTCTTCTCATATGTCCTGAAGGTCTACCATCTAACAATTCTAAGAACCATGATTCATGTTCAATCTCTTCGGCCAAAATGTTTGCCGCAATTTCATATGTCATTGGGTCTTTTCCATGAGTCATTTTACAGATTTTATTCCAGTTAATTATTGCCCCTTGTTCTGCTTTAAGACATTTTTCAAGAATTTCTTTTAGTGTAGTGCTTTTATCTGATTGCAAAAAGTCTGCACCTGCTTTGTTACAAAAGTCTACAATATCTTTTGGAAATTCTCCACCTAGCTGAAATATTCTATCAATGCATGACTCAAAGTGGCTAAGGTCTTCTAATCTTGCATCTTCAATTACGCCTTTGATTCCCTCTCCTTCCATTCCTGTACAAAAGGACCTTAGATTTGTAAAATAGTAATACGCAACAAATTCTACTGAGGCATTCACCACTAGTTCCTTGATTAATTCGTCTACATCAAGACCATTTTGCTTTAGAAACTCTACACCTACTACATGATGGGGTTTAGAATCTGACATGTTGAGTGGAATAATTTTTGAACATAAAAAGATTACATTGATTTGACTTTTTGAACAGAAAAGGTCAAACTATGAAAAATGAAAAATTATTACTATTCTACAGAAATTCTGAGCTTTTGCCCATCAATATCCTCATCTTTGTACTCTTTGCAGGTCTGCTCAAAATTGATTTGCTTTACTCTAACTAAAAAGGCCAAATCTTCTGATTTTTCACTAATCATCTCCTGAGATTCAGAATCTAAATCCAAGATTGAGGCAACATTTAGGATATCTGTTGGATTGTACCCTTTTTCTTTTCTTAGTGTTTGAATTCTTCTTGCAACATCTTTTACCAGGCCTCTTGACATCATCTCTTTGTTTCTTGCTGTTGAGATAATCACGATATAATCATCACGTTTAGCTAATGCAAAATTTTCTTTTGCATCAAAATCAATAATAAAATCCTCTCTTTCTAGCTCAATTTTTGAATCATTGATTTCAAAAGTATGAGAGTTTGTTTTCTGTAAGGATGAAAAAATTTCTTCGGCATCAGTATCTCCAAAGTTTTTTACAAGTGCGCCCATGTTTTGTTTTGCTTTAGGACCAATTCTCTTTCTTTCTAATTCAATAACTGGTTTTATTGGGAGGTTGTTTTGTTTTAATTCTAAGATTTGTTCATACTCTGAATTGTTTTCAATTTCAAGTATTAAATATTTTTCAACATTTAGCTGACTCTTAAGTAATTCTGATAATGATTCAAGCTTTTGTTTTTGACCTTTGCTGACACAAATCATTGCTTCATTTAGTGGCCATCTTCTCTTTAGTTTTCCTTTCATGCGGGCAGCTGATGAAATTGAAACCACATCTTTCATAATATCAAATGATTCTTCAATTTCTTCATTAACTAAGTCTTCTTGGTATTGCGGCCAACTATCAAGTAAGATACTTTTTTTTCCTTCAAAAACAGTTTGATACAGATACTCACTTGTAAATGGACACAAGGGATGAATTACGACATCTAATGTTTGAAGTACTTGTTTTAAAACAGAGTAAATTGCAAGTCGTCTGTTCTTTTTTGACTCTTCTTCTTGCCATAACTCTCCTCTTGTAATTGGAATGTAAATTTGACTTAGATTGTTAATAATAAAATCATCAATTGCTTTTGCTGATTCATGATATCTGCAAATTTCATTTTTTTCTGTAATTTTTTTTATTAATTTTTGAAGCTTTGATAGCAACCAAATATCAGGTGATGATAACAATTGGTTTTCTTTTGCCCAAGCAATTGTTTTTGAAGAATCAAAATTATCAAATTCACTATTTTGCTTAAAGTATAGATGAAGATTAAATAGTGTATTGATTACTTGGTAGGGTCTTGACATTAACTCATCTGTGCTAAAGCTTAGCGGTTCAATTGGACTTGCCTTCCAAATAAAGTAAAATCTAACCAAATCAACTGGATATTTTTCAAGCAAATCAGCACCTTCAATTACATTACCAGTACTTTTGCTCATCTTGCCTCCTTTCTCATCTAAGACATGACCCTGAAACAAAAATGACTTGTAGGGAGGAATGGGGGCGTAGTTTAGAATTACGTTTTCAATTAAAAGAGTATAAGCCCAGCCTCGAGTCTGGTCAATTCCTTCTGTAAAAAAGGGTGCAGGAATCTCATTTTCATACTCTTCATCAGAAAGCGACGAGTAGGGAGCAGACCCACTATTGTGCCATGTATCTAAAACATATTCTTCTCTTTTGGCGTTTGTAGAACTGCATTTTTTGCACTTTATTGTGATGTTGTCAATCCATGGTCTGTGCAATTCAAAATTTGGACCATCAGGTAACTTTTCTGCCGAATCAATAATCTCTTTTCTTGAAAAAAACCAATTCTTTTCTCCACAATCATTACAATCCCAAACAGGAAGAGGACACCCCCAAACTCTTTCTCTTGAAATACACCATGGGTGTTTTTCTTTGATTATTCCTAGGAATCGATTTTTGGGTTGATCAAAAAAATACTCTACACTTTCTGCAGCCTCTATTGCTTTGTTATCTAGTCTTTCAAGTTTGTAAAACCAACCCTTTCTTGCAAGCCAAACTATTGGATGATGAGATCTCCAACAAAGAGGATACTTGTGTTTAATTTTCCCAATCTTTACTAGGGCATTACAATCTCTTACATCTTCAACAATTGTTCTATCAGCATCTCTTACAAAAAGTCCTTGATATTTTCCAGCAGATTGTGTAAATTTTACTTCATCATCAATTGGATTGAAAACTTTGACTTTTCTTTTATTTGCAATTTTGATATCTTCTTCACCATTTGCTGGTGACAAATGAACAAGTCCGCTTCCTGCTGTTACATCAACAAAGCTTTCAGAAACTGCGATATGATAATTTTCTTTTTTGGCATACTCTGCAAGTTCAGGAATTTTATCTAAAAGAGGATGAATGTATTTTTTACCCTCAAAAGTTTCTCCCTTTACTGTTTTTTCAATTTTATAATCTTCAATTTTTACTTCAGCCATAAAATCTTCTAGTCTTGTTTTTCCAATAACCCAAGTATCATTTTCTACTTTGACATAAGCATAATCCTCTTCAGGATTCAAACCAACCATTGCATCAGTAACTAAAGTAAATGGCATTGTTGTCCAAACAATCAAAAAAGCATCTTCTTCTGCAAGTTTTACTTTGTAGTAAAGCGATGGGTCTTTTACTTCTTCATACCCTTGATTTACTTCAGCATGACTAAGAGATGTTTGACAGCTAGGACAATACGCAATTACAGTAAAATCTTCTTCTAAAATATTATTTTCATAGGCTTTTTTGAGAACTTGCCATTCTCTTTCAATAAATTCATCTCTGTATGTCCAGTAGGCCTTTTCATGATTAAATGACATACCTAAAAGTTCGTCAACTTCGAGCCATTTTTCATTATATTTTTTAACAATATTTTTGCATTCAGAAACAATTTTTTCTATTCCAAATTTTTTGATGGCTTCAGTTTTTCCACCAGTTACACCTAATTCTTTTTCAACTTGCAACTCTACTGGAAGACCTTGGGTATCCCAACCGCCATTAAATTCAATTTTTTTACCCTTCAATGTATTGAATCGATACCAAAGATCTTTGATTACACGTCCCCTTAGATGGCCCGCATGTGGGATTCCATTCATGGTTGGAGGGCCCTCAATGAATCGAATATTTTCTGGTTTGGCTGATTCAAAAATCAACTTTTCAAGGTCTAAAGATTTGGTAAATTCTTTAACTTGAGATTCAATTAATTTTGCATCAAATTTTGATGAAAGTTCCATCAAAGGTCCGAAACATGTATTGTATTATAAAGCTAAAATGAAATAAAGTGAATTCAAGACATAATTTAGGTATAAGGAACGTATGTGTTTTTTGAACTTTGATGAACCTCTGATTTTTTTTTGAAAACAAAAATCAATTTTTTAGCTCTACAAATTTCTTAAATCGTTAGAAAGTTTTGAATCCTCTACTTTGGATTATATACGAGCCAAAAGTACTGAAAGTAATTGACCAATGTTCTTGTTGTGGGTTCTGGTGGTCGTGAACATGCAATATCATGGAAATTATCTCAAAGCCCAAAAGTTGACAAGGTTTTCACAGCGCCCGGAAATGGCGGCACTGAAAATAATGTCGAAATTTCTGTTGATGATTTAGATGAATTGGCTAATTTTGCTGCAAAAAATAACTGTTTTACCGTAGTTGGTCCTGAGGCTCCTTTGGCTGCAGGAATCGTGGATAAATTTAATCAATTGGGACTCAAGATTTTTGGTCCCTCTAAAAAAGCAGCTCAGCTTGAATCAAGCAAAATTTGGGCTAAAGAGTTCATGAAGAGAAATCAGATACCTACTGCTAGATTCGAAATATTTGATGACTCAAAAAAAGCTGAAAACTATGTAGAATCTTTGGATTATAATGTAGTAGTAAAAGCAGATGGACTTGCGGAAGGAAAGGGTGTAATTGTTTGCAATAGCAAAGAAGAAGCAGTTTCTGCAATTCAGACCATTTTGGTAGAAAAAACCTTTGGTGATGCAGGAAACAAAATCATAATCGAAGAAAGAATTGATGGACTAGAAGCCTCCTTTATTGCCTTATCAGATGGAAATGTTGCAATTCCCATGGCATCATCACAAGACCATAAACGTATCTATGATGATGATAAAGGCCCCAACACTGGAGGAATGGGTGCTTATTCTCCAACTCCAATTGTTGACGAGATTAAAGCCAAGAAAATTCAAAAAGAAATTATTGAGAAAACTATCCAATCGATGAAAAATGAAGGGATACCTTTTCAAGGATTCATTTATGCAGGAATTATGCTTAAAGACGATGAACCCTATGTCTTGGAATTTAATGTTAGAATGGGAGACCCTGAATGCCAACCAATAACCATGAGAATGGATTTTGATTTGTATGACTATCTTTTGGCAAGCTCGGAGCAGAAGTTATCTGAATTACCCAAACCTTCCTGGAAAAAACAAAGTGCTGTATGTGTTGTATTAGCATCAAAAGGCTATCCTATTTCTTACCCCAAAAATGAAGAAATCTCTAATCTGGATTCTGTATCAGAGAACTGCCAAGCTTTTCATGCAGGAACAAAAAGTAAAGAGGGTAAAATTCTAACAAATGGCGGAAGAGTTTTGGGTGTTACTGCACTTGGAGATACACTAGATCTTGCGATTTCAAATGCATATTCAGAGGCAAAAAAAATTTCTTGGCCACACAAGGTTTTTCGAAACGATATTGGAAAAAAGGGATTGTCTTATCTATAACACTTTGGTGAATTGATCTTCAGATAATATCCAATTCATTTTGATATCATGATCTGATTTGGGAATTTTTTTTATGATTTGTTTGTCGTAAACTAATGAAATCGTCTCAGTTGGGTTTTTTGCTAGAAATTTATCAAAAAATCCAAGACCATAACCCAACCTTATTCCTTCTTGTGAGACTCCAACGGTTGGAACCAAGATAAGGTCTAGTTTGTTGTCAACAGGACAGTCGTCTTTTGGCTCCATAATATCAAAAAAGCCTTTTTCTAGGCATGAAAAATCAGTTATTTTTCTAAATTCCATTTCATCATCTACAACCTTGGGTAAAAACAGCTCTTTTCCAGAGCTAAGAATTTCTTGCATGATATCTTGTGTTAAAATCTCACTTCCAATTGGATAATAGGAACCAATTTTTTTTGCATTCCTGAAGAGATTGTTTTTTCTTAATTTTTTATGAATTTGCTCACTTGCAATCTTTATCATATCAAACGACGTAGCATCCCTTCTCTCAAGAAGAAGTCTTCGTAATGAATTTTTTTCAGTATTGTTTTCCAATTTGAGTGTTAAGTGAGGCAGCAGTAATTGTATTTTTTAGCAGCATTGCAACAGTCATTGGCCCTACCCCACCTGGAACCGGCGTTGCATAAGATGCCTTTTGGATAATTTTATCATAATCTGAATCCCCTACAAGTTTGTCTTCATGACGCAAGATTGCAACATCAATAACAATTGAACCTTCTTTAATCATATCTGGAGTTAAGGTAAACTTGTTTCTATCTCCAACAGCAGTTATGATAATATCTGCCATCTGACACAATTCTTGGAGATTTTTAGTTTTAGAGTGACAATTAATTACAGTTGCATCTCTTTCTAGCAATAAATGGTAAAGTGGTTTTCCAACCAAATTACTTCTATTAATTAAAACAACATTTTTTCCTTTCAAATCAATATTATGAAAATCAAACATTTCCATTATTCCAGAGGGTGTGCAGGCAATAAGGGCTGATTTTTTCATTGATAAAAGACCAATGTTGTAGGGAGTTAGTCCATCTACATCTTTTAGTGGTGAGATTCTAGATGTTGTGACAAACTCATTTAGTTGATCAGGCAAAGGTAATTGGACTAAAATTCCATGAACTGAACTATCCTTATTCAAACTATCAACTAGTGCGTTGAGTTCAGTCTGGGTAATATTTGATGAAAGTTTGTGATCCTTTGTAACAATTCCTACCTCCTCACATGCCTTGTGCTTATTTCTAACATAGGTTGCAGAAGCTGGATTGTCTCCAACCAAAATTGTTGCCAAGCAAGGATTGATGTTTTGCTCATTTAGAACTTTGACTGCCTCTTTTACTCGGTCTTTGACAGATTGGGCAATCTCTTTTCCGTCAATTTTGATGCCAGCCATTGAGGTATTTTTGAGGTTTTGATATTTAATACTTGGAAATTTGATATTCTTGATTGGTAATTTAAGAAAAGAAATTATGTGAGGATTTGGAAAATTTCTTAATGTTTGTGGTAGTATCTGATATCAAAATTAAACCTGAATTAGTTGAGGATTTTAAAAAGTGGTTCTCTGAGGCAAACCAAGTCGTATCAAAGTTTGATGGGTTTGTATCAAGGAGGCTGTTGGAGACAAAAGATGGCCAGCATAGAGTTTTGGTAGAATTTGAGAGCCTAGAAAAATTTGGCAAAATGCATCAAAGCCCAGAGCACGAACAACTACACTCAAAGGCATCATCGTTTATGGATACTCCTCCCTCGCCCAAGTTTTACAATGTTGTAGTCTCCTAATGAAATTAGATTTCGACATTTCAAATTATATTGAAAAAATACAAAAAAGTAGCTCTTATTTTCATACATTTTTAAACACAAAAAATCTTGCAGCAGGCGTCCTAGTTTTACAGCCTGGAGAAGAAGATACCCAAGAGCCACATGATAGTGATGAGGTTTACTTTATCCTAAAGGGTGATGGTTTTTTGCGAATAAAAAACAAAGATTACTTAATTGAGAAAAACAAAATGTATTATGTAGAAAAAAAAGTAGAGCATTTTTTTCATGGAAATAAAAGAGAACTAGTTGTTTTGTATTTTTTTGGCGGACCTGACTCTTAGGAAATTTTAACATTTCTTCCAATCATTTTAATTTTATTTTCTGCAAACAATTGTACTGCTTCAGAGTAAGCTTGATGTTCTTTTACAAGAATACGTTTTGCAAGAGTTTCTTCTGTATCATCATCTAAAATCTTAACTGTTTTTTGTAAAATTATTGGTCCAGTGTCTACACCTGAATCTACAAAATGTACAGTACATCCTGAATATTTTGCTCCATATTCTATTGCTTGTTTTTGTGCATCAAGACCAGGAAATGCTGGAAGTAAAGCTGGATGAATATTGACAATTTTATTTTTGTATTTTTTTACAAACTCAGGACTTAGGATTCTCATAAATCCGGCAAGACATACTAGACCATTTTTTGGAGTAACTTTATTTTTTTTCAAAATTGAAATAATTTTCTCATCAAACTCTTTTCTTGATCCTTTGAAATTTTTACTATCAATTACAGCTGTATTTACCCCAAATTTTCTAGCAACACCAAGACCTCTTGCATCAGGATTATTTGAAATTACAATTGCAGCATTTATTGGAATTTTTTTTCTTTTGATTGTTTTTAGTATAGCTTCCATGTTGCTTCCCCTACCAGAAATTAAAATTCCTAAATTAAGCAACTAATTGGTTTAGGATTTAACTAGAATAAAATTCTGTTGTTTTAAAAAAAGAAAAGATTCCATCACACTAGTTTTTTTGTGTGAATGGGGCAATCCATGACTGGATTATGTTTTTATTTAAATCAGCAAATGCATTAACGTTGTCGTTAAATGTCTTGATGTTTTGAACTGCAGCATCAATTGTGGTCTTTACAATTTGATTGTTTACAGTGCTTGCTTGGACAAATTGCTTGTTTGCATCAACAAAGGCAGATTTTGCAGAACTTGGAATCTCAGTTGTGAGGCCAGATTTTTTTGCAATTTCTTGGTTCATTGAAACTGAAGCATTAATTGATTTTTCACAAGCCTTCAAGCATTCTTCTTGCAAATGTGTAATTGATTGGAAATACTGTGGAGTTACCTTTGAGATATTTTCAAAGTATTTCTGAACATTTTGCTTGTAGACTGAATATACATCGCTTGATTGAGTTTCTGTACTCATGGCCCTTCTGTGGGATACTAGTATATATACTATTGGTAGTGATTGGTAATCACAGGTTGTAAAAACCAAAAATTAATAAAATAACTCCCAATTCATGGGTTATGGCCCCTTACAGAACAAGCATGCAGATTGTTGGTGATCTTTTGACTGCCACTGAGCAATCCGGAATGAATGGAATAAAGCCCACCACACTATTGACAAAAGCCAATTTACACCATTCTCGATTATCCAAATTTATGACAAACTTGACAGGAGCTGGTTTGATAAACAAGATTGAGTTTGATGGAAAACACACATTTGTAATTACCCAAAAGGGACGACAATATTTGGAGACGTATAAGCAATTTTCTCATATCGCAGAATCCTTTGGTTTAGAACTTTAAATTTAAAAAAAATTGATGATAGGTTTACATCAAAAGAACTTTTAGTTTATATCAAATCTATCTATTTTCATCAATGTTGTCTCAAAAAATTAGAATGACTAAAAATGGAATATTATGTGAGATAGATGATAACAAGATTTTCTTGGATCCCAAAATTCCAGATCAGACTGGAGTCAATTTTGTATCTCATGCTCATATGGATCATCTGCCTTCAAAAAATGGAGGCACAATACTAGCATCTATTGAGACTAACCATATTGCAAACCTTAGAGGTTTTAAGATGCAAAATCATGTAGAAGAAATTGATAATTTTTCACTAATGGATAATGGACACATCTTGGGATCAAAGGGGCTTATTTTTAATGACGTTTTTTACACTGGTGATATTTGTACAAGAAATCGTGGCTTTCTTTCTTGTGAAAAAATTCCAAAATGCAAAACATTAATCACAGAATGCACCTTTGGACTCCCAGAATTTGTATTTCCAAAATTAGAGGAAATAGTAAAACAAGTAAATGAATTAATCTCTGAGCTTTATTCAAAAGGAATACCTGTCATTTTAATGGGATATCAACTAGGAAAAGCTCAAACCATCACTCAACTATTTGGTCATTGGAGTCCACTTTATTTTCATGATTCTGTAAAGCAAATGAATGAACTACATCAGGAACTTGGAGTTCCTCTTGTTGAGGGTATGGGTCTTTCAGAGGCAAAAAAACAAGGATTACTAGAAAAAAAACCTTGGATAATGGTGGCTCCCATGATGTCTGAAAGAAACAAGTTTGTCCAAGAGATGAAATCAAAGTATGGGGCTGTAACCATTGGATTTAGTGGATGGGCTCAATCAAACAAATTCTCATTTGGAAGAAGGACAGACTATTCATTTGCAATGAGTGATCATTGCGATTTTAATGAGCTCGTTGATTTAGTAATCCAGTCAGGGGCTGAACAGGTCTATACTGTTCATGGATTTGTTGAAGAATTTGCCACACATCTAAGAAAAATGGGAATTCAGGCTCAAGTTTTACGTGAAAATTCACTAGATGACTTCATCTAGCGACAAAATTTATCGCAGTTACAATCCTCAACAAGGCAGGTTTCAGCGTTTCTGATATGATCATGTGAAAAATGCTTACAATCATCGTTTTTACAAATTCTCCTCTGGGCTTCTCTTTTTACAACTGCCTGGGCAATTTGGTTTGCCTTATCTTTAGAATATCCTTTTTTATCCATATAGAAATGAACTATTCCGTTGTATAACAAGTCAGGATTGAATTTTTTTTCTAGCATTGGATTTTCTGCCCTATATACGGCATTATTGTATTAAAGGATCATGGAAATTTCCAATTTTTCAAAATAAATAGATTTTTTTTGATTTTAGTTATAGTTTAATTAGCAGAAATTATCTCATAGTATTCATGTGTGAAACCCTTGATGAAATTCAAGAAGCTCAATTAGCTGCAGTAATTGCAAAAATGAGAAAAGAAAAAGAAAAAACAGAAAAACCAATTGAAGTTATTTCACAATAATTATTTTAACACAAGACCAATATCCATAAGATTTGAATGAGTATAGCCTGTAATTATGTTGCAGTTTTGTTTTTGAAAAAATCTTGCAGAATCACTATTCTTTAAAAATTCCTTTAGGATGGTAGACTCGATTTTAATATTTTCAGTTATGGCTCCTGCAAAAAGACTATTTCCATCAATTCCATCTGTTCCCATGGATGCAATACATAGGTTTTTTTCATTTTGAGTATTTTTTAAAATCCGCAAAACAATCTCTTGATTTCTACCTCCAATTCCTTTTCCTAAAACTTCAACTGTTGTTTCCCCACCAAAAATTAAACAGCTTTTTTGTTTTTCTGGAATATTTTTTACAATTAATCTGACTGCATCTTTGATATTTCCAAATACTTGGAATTTTTTTACTTTGTATCCTAGCTCTTTTGCTTTTTTCTCCATAGCTAAAATGCAATTGTAATTATTTGCAACAAGGAAATTTTTTATTTTTTCTTTTTTTGGAGTCTCTGGAATTATTTTGTTTTCCCCATCTTTTAAGACCTTTAGAACCTCAATTGGAATTTTGTTTTTTAATTTGTATTTTTTAACAATATCTAGTGCATCAGAATAGGTGGTATTGTCTCTATATGTGGTGCCAGAGGCAATAGATGATAAGTCATCTCCTTCTACATCTGACATTACAAGAGAAATGGCCTTACATTTTAGAAATTCAACTAGCTTTCCTCCCTTAATTTTTGACAAGTGTTTTCTAATACAATTAATTTCTTGAATGGTGGCACCTGAATTCAATAAAAGGTCAGTTACGTAGATTTTGTCATCCAAAGTTATTTTTTCAGGTAAAGCCATTAATGCAGAAGCTCCACCTGATACAAGAAAAATTACAAGTTCATTTTCTCTTCTATTTTTGAGGAATTTTATTACTTCTTTTGCTGCCTTTACACTTTTTTTGTTTGGCTTTGGGTGACCTGCATTAAAAATTTGAAATTTTTTTCCAAGAATTGTTGATTTTGAACCCTTTGGAATTACTACTATTCCACTCTTTATAGAAATAATGGAGTTAATTGATCTTGTCATCGAGTCTGCTGCTTTTCCAAATGCCACAGTGTAAATACTTGAAAATTTTTTGATATCTTGACTCTCTTTACCTATTGTTATTTTGTTTTTTGAGACAAATTTAGGTAAAATATTTTCTGGTCTTGAAGCTTCTAAACCGGCCTCTAGAATTTCTAAAGTATTTTTTTTCTTTTGTGATGTTGCAAGTTCATTGATATTTTGAATCAATTTACAAATTGGTTTGAAACTCTAAGATATAATTAATTTCATAAGGTTTTGGGGCTTTAAAATTAAAATTTATTTTTTAAACATTATCCATATTCTAGTTCCTATAAAAATCCCTACCGCAGCAGCTATCAGCAGTGGAACAAGAATTTGGCCTTCATCCATATCTAGAAATTAGATAAATTGGAATTAATATCTCTCATCCTTTTTGTAACATATAATAATAATCAAGGAATTTCTGAGTCATGTACACAGTACGTATTCCAAAAGTAATCAAATTTGGAGAAAACGCACTAGGTGAGACAGAATACCCAAAAAATGCACTTGTGGTAACAACTGTTCCACCAGAACTATCTGAAAAATGGCTTGACAAGATGGGAATTCAGGACTATATGTTGTATGACAAAGTTCAACCAGAACCCTCAATTGATGATGTCAAAACTTTGGTTTCAGAGTTTAAACCCAAGAATCCTTCTGCCCTAATTGGTTTAGGTGGAGGAAGTTCTATGGATGTTGTAAAATATTCAGCCGAAGAATTTGGTGTAGATAAAATTCTAATTCCAACCACATTTGGAACAGGAGCTGAGATGACAACATACTGCGTTTTAAAATTTGACGGAAAAAAGAAACTTCTTCGAGAAGATAGGTTTCTTGCTGATATGGCAGTAGTTGATTCATATTTCATGAACGGAACACCTGAGCAAATCATAAAAAATTCAGTTTGTGATGCATGTGCTCAAGCTACTGAAGGTTATGACAGCAAGTTAGGAAATGACCTTACAAGAACTCTGTGTAAGCAAGCATTTGATATTCTATATGATGCAATAATGAATGACAAACCAGAAAACTATCCATATGGTTCTATGTTATCTGGAATGGGCTTTGGTAACTGCTCAACAACACTCGGTCATGCATTATCATATGTATTTTCAAATGAAGGAGTACCTCACGGATATTCTCTATCCTCATGTACTACAGTGGCCCACAAACACAACAAATCCATCTTCTATGATAGATTCAAAGAAGCAATGGAAAAGTTAGGTTTTGATAAATTGGACCTAAAAGCAGACGTTTCAGAAGCTGCAGATGTAGTAATGACTGATAAAGGACATTTGGACCCAAATCCAATCCCAATATCCAAAGAAGACGTCATTAAATGTCTCGAAGACATCAAATCAGGTAATCTGTAAAAAATTCAATTTTTTTTACATTTTTTCTATTTTATTGAAAAAATCTAGAACCGCCATCATACTTATTTATCCTAACTCTCTGACCTAATATTACGTGACAGAAAATAAACTCAAATTCGGCATTCAAAATGGACTAAATGTAGCAAGAGCAGGATATACCGAAGACCAAATTCTAACTGCTTGCATGCTTGCCGATAAAACAGGATATGACTCTATTTTCTATATGGACCACACAAACGTCCCTCAATGGACAAATGCAATTGTACTTGATCCATGGGTAATGCTCTCTGCAATTGCTGCAGTCACAAATAACGTTGAATTAGGAACCTGTGTTACTGATGCAATTAGACGTCATCCATCTAACATTGCACTAGCTGCAATTACCTTAGATAGAGTATCTAAAGGACGAGCAATTTTAGGAATAGGAGCTGGTGAAGCCCAGAACCTTAAAGAATTTTGTATTCCATTTGAAAAACCCGTTTCAAAATGGTCTGAACAAATTGAAGTAATCAGAACTTTGTACAAATCAACTCCAGACAACACTGTTGACTATGAAGGAAAGTATTACAAATTAGAAGGTGCTTGTTTGCAGGCACCACCAATTAGAAAACCACACCCACCAACTTACATGGCAGCAGGTGGAAAGCGCACACTAGAACTTACAGGAAAATTAGGTGATGGATGGTTACCAATTGGTTATACTCCAGAATTATTTGAAGACCACAGAAAGCAAATTGAAGCTTCAATGGATAAACATAACCGAACTCAGGAGGAAAAAGACAACTTCCAGATGGCACTTGATATTGATGTATACTTTTCTGAAGATGCAGAAGCATCTTGGGCAAAAATGAAAGAAGCAGTCAAAGTAAGTCTGTTCAAACCCGAAGTGCTCCGAGTTCATAGCTTAAAAGAAATTGAAGGATTTGATTTTGTAAAATACTTTACAGAATATTCGATGTCAGACCAAACTTGGATTGTAAAAATGAGAGAAGCTGCAACAAAGATTCCTGACAAGGTTGCACGTTCATCAACTGCAGTTGGAACTCCTGACGATATCATTCCAACATTTGAGAGGTTTATGGACGCAGGTGTTAACCACTTTGTAATTAGATTCTGGGGCAAAAATTACTTTGGCTCTATTGACAAATTTGCATCTCATGTAATGCCTCATCTAAGAGAAAGAGCAAAACAATAAGCATTTTTTAAATAATCTTATAGAAAATCATTTACCTTACTTCCTCCTTTAGTTAATTATGGATGAGGATTTTTCTAAAACCCTTGATGAATGTTTTAAAATTTTAGAAGAAAATGTAGATGTTTTGGCCCAGTTGGAGATGAATTTAGAAGAAGAAAAAGAAGATGAGCTTGTTCCAAACATGGAACTTCATAACTTAATTGATATGACTCAAGATGTTGCAGAATTTTCCAAAATTAAAAGAGCCGAATCCAACCTTATCAAAAGACACGCAGAAGAAAAATTCTAACTTTTAGGATTTATGGGGCCTTGTTCTGTTTTTGAGCTTTGCCCTACTTTTTGATTTAGTATATGCTTTTACTTGACGCTTAATTTTTTGTTTTTCTAATCGCTTTTTGGTTCTATTTTTTGCATTTGTTTGAGATACTCCAGCTTTTCGACTAGAGTTTTTCTTGAATCTTTTCTCAAAGTCTTGACATCTTTTATAGTGTTTTTTTAAACAAAAAAAGATTCTTTGTGTATCTTTTTGTGCAAAAGCTAAATCTCTTGATTTTTTTAAATCATTTAAAATATTTCGTAACATCCCCTTATCGATATCAGTAATCCTATGCAACTCTCTAAACCAGATAAATTTGGAATCTCCTCCCCACTCTTCTAAAATTTCGAGAACCTTTCTTGTGGCTTCTTCTTTTTCTATATTTTTATCATCCAATGCTTTTTTTGCATTTTATCCCATATTTTAGAAATTATTTTTAACTCAAAATTGTAAAGATTCAAGTCAAATTTTAGAACGTTTGTGTTTTTTCATCTTTTTTACAAAAAGTTGTCATGGCCGAAGAAATGAAAGATTGCACCGACTCAAACTGCAAAGTTTTGAATCTTAAAAAATTATCAAAATCAAATCAAAAGAAAAATTAGGTTCGTTTTTTATTCAATTTTTTCTTATTTTCTAATCTTGATTTTGTTACTTTGGTTGCTTGTTTTTGATTATTTTCCATTTTTGTGGAAAGAGTATCCATTTTTTTTATGATTTGCGATTGCTCCTCAGCTGAGGTCGATTTTAGAAGCATCTGTTTTAGTTTCCTTAAATCTGATGAGAAATGGTTGAATTCCATTTTAAGGTCATTCAAGTAAGGATCATCGACTTCTCTTTTTTTGTACTTCATTATTGAGAGATTCAAGCTTTGGATTTATAATATTATTTGAAAAAGAGAAATTAATGCAACTAGTAGGAATTTTAAAAATTCAATCCTTTGATAAAATCAAAGAATTTCTCCATTCTGAACATGTTGGCCGAATGTCTACGATTGACGAAAATGGATTTCCACAAATAATCCCGATGAATTTTGTTTTTCTTAATGATGCAGTATACATGCATTCTCATACTCGAGGAGAAAAGTTAGAGAATATCAAAAGAAATGAAAAAGCAGGTTTTGAAGTTGATAGGGAACTAGAATTTCTTCCTTCTTATTTTTCAGACCCCAAAGATGCCTCACTTGCTGATACTTTGTATATCAGCATTGTTATGAAAGGAAATATTTCTCTTGTGGAAAACAGAGGGGAAAAAACCCTTGCCCTTAATGGTCTAATGGAGAAATATCAACCAGAAGGAGGTTATGACCCAATTAATTCTGAATTGCGGGTCTTAGATGCAGTTGCAGTGATTAAAATAATCCCAAAAATTCTAACTGGAAAATATAAGATTGGACAACACTTGAAACAATTAGACCGAAGGGATTTGGCTGAAAAAATTTTCAAAAGGAATTCAAGTACTGCTCAGCAGACCCTTAAGGTCATGGGATTTGAAATTACTGAAGACGGATTAAAAATGGTTGATGAACCTGTTTGGTAATTTAAAAAAGATCGGTAAAAAACACAGTTCATCTTTTTGTTCTCACTGTAGATAAAAAAACAAGAATAACTCTACATTGACTTGGGGTATTTAATTTAGGTTCGTTAGCTATAAGTTCAGTTTCAAGTGATTGTAAATATTGCAGCAATTACAAAAATTTGAACTCCAATCAGAGTTTGGTCCAACTGGTGACCAGCCCCAGGCAATTGATACTTTGGTTAAAGGGGTAAAAAAGGGCAAGATTCAGACGTTAATTGGGGTTACAGGCAGCGGAAAAACCTTCTCTGTGGCTAATGTTATTGCAAAAACTGGCAAGAATACTCTAGTAATTTCACACAACAAGACCTTGGCAGCTCAGCTCTATTCTGAGTTAAAGCAATTTTTCCCCAAAAACAATGTAGGGTATTTTGTTTCATATTATGACTATTATCAACCAGAAAGCTATCTGCCACAAACAGATACCTACATTGAAAAAGACACACAAGTAAATGAAAAAATTGAAAAATTAAGGCTAGAGGCAACAGCAATGCTTTTGTCAGGTGAGCCAACAATTATTGTCTCAACAGTATCTTGCATCTATTCTTTGGGAAATCCAAAAGACTGGGAAGATCTTTCCATTGAAATAAATTCAGAAATTCCCATTAAACGAAATGAACTAATTAAAAAATTTATTGACGCAAGATATGAAAGAAATGATGTTGAGGTTGCTCCAGGAAACTTTAGAGTAAAAGGTGATACGATAGATATCATTCCTGCATATTCAGAAGATATTGTTAGAGTCTCTATGTTTGGAGATGAAATTGAAAAAATTTCCCTACTAGATCACGTATCCTTAAAAGAAAAAAGAAAAGTATCAAAAATGAAAATTTTTCCTGCAAAGCATTACTTAATTTCTAAAGATGTTCGACAAACGGCTGTTAATTCCATAAAAGATGAGCTACAAAAAAGACTACCAGAATTAAATGAACTAGAAAAACAAAGACTTGAAATGAGAACTAAATATGATTTAGAGATGATAGAAGAACTTGGATACTGCTCTGGTATTGAAAACTATTCAAGACATTTTGATGGAAGAAAACCTGGAGAAAAAGCGTTTTGTCTTTTAGATTTTTTTGGCGATGATTTCTTACTTGTAATTGATGAATCCCATGTTACCCTTCCTCAACTTCATGGAATGTACAAAGGTGATCATTCAAGAAAAGAACAACTAGTTACATATGGATTTAGACTACCAAGCGCATATGATAATCGACCATTAAGATTTGAAGAATTTGAAGAATACTTGCAAAATACAATGTTTGTTTCAGCAACTCCTGGGGATTATGAGAAAAAAATATCTCATCAAATTGCAGAACAGCTTGTCCGCCCTACTGGCTTGGTTGACCCTTCAGTTGAGATAAGGCCTACAAAAAACCAAATGGATGACTTGATAGATGAAATCAATCTCAGGTCTTCTCAAAATGAGCGTGTTTTAGTCACAACTTTGACAAAACGAATGGCAGAAGATTTGGCTGAATACCTATCCAAAAAACAAGTAAGGGTTCGTTACATGCACTCAGAAATTGATGGATTACAAAGAACTGAGATAATCCGTCAACTCCGATTAGGTGAATTTGATGTTCTAGTAGGAATTAATTTGTTAAGAGAGGGTCTTGATATTCCCGAGGTTTCACTTGTTGCAATATTAGATGCAGATAAGGAAGGCTTTTTGAGAAATTTTACGAGTTTAATTCAAACATTTGGGAGGGCAGCAAGAAATGCAAATGGTGCTGTAATTATGTATGCAGACCATCCAACAGAATCTATGAAACGAGCAATAGCTGAAACAAAACGTCGTCAAAAAAAACAGATTTTATACAACAAACAACACAACATTACTCCTCAAACAATTATAAAATCGGTTCCGCAACAAGTTACAACCTTAGATGAGTCTAAACTAAAATCTACTTTTGATTTGAAAACAGATATGATTGATTTAGAAGCTCAAATGAAAAAATATTCAGACGAACTAGACTTTGAGCGAGCAATTGAATGTAGGGATAGAATAAAAAGACTTGAACAGGAAATTAAAATTAAAGATGGCAGAAAGTAAATTAAAAATTCGTGGTGCAAGGCATCATAATTTAAAAAATATAGATATTGACATTCCTAAAAATAAATTAGTAATAATTAGTGGATTATCAGGCTCTGGAAAATCAACATTAGCATTTGACACGATTTATGCTGAAGGACAAAGGCGCTATGTAGAATCTCTTTCTGCCTATGCAAGACAATTTCTTGATATGATGGATAAACCAGATGTAGATTCAATCGAGGGATTATCTCCTGCAATTTCTATTCAGCAAAAAACAACTAGTAAAAATCCTCGTTCTACTGTTGGCACGACCACTGAAATCTATGATTACATGCGATTACTTTTTGCAAGAATAGGAATCCCTTATTGTATAAATTGTAACAGAAAAATTTCTAGCCAATCAATAGAGACAATATGTGATTCTGTTCTCAAGGATTTTAATGGAAAAAAAATTCTAATCCTTTCTCCATTAATTCAAAGGAAAAAAGGAACTTATGAGAAATTATTTGAGCAGATAAAAAAAGACGGATACTCTAGAATACGCCTTAATGGCGATATTTTGAGCCTAGATGAGGAGATTCCTGCACTTGACAGACAAAAATGGCACAATATTGAGATTGTCGTTGATAGATTAGTAACTGAAAAATCAGAACGTTCAAGACTTTTTGAGGCAATTCAAACTGCAATTAAAGCCTCAAAAGGAGATGTTATGATTTCATCAGAAAAAGAAGAGAAAATTTTTTCTCAAAACAATGCATGTCCTTACTGTGGATTAACAATTGGTGAATTAGAACCAAGAACTTTTTCATTTAACTCTCCATTTGGAATGTGCAAGGAATGTAATGGACTTGGTGTAAAAATGGAATTTGATGCAGATTTGGTAATTCCTGATAAAACCAAATCTATTTTAGATGGCGCGATTGTTCCTTGGAGTGGTCGTTTTTCCTCATTTAGAAGACAAGCATTAAGAGCAGTAGGAAAGAAATTTGGTTTTGATTTAATGACTCCAATTCAAAAAATTAAACCAAAACATCTCAAAATAATTCTAAATGGTACTGATGATTTAATTGATTTTCAATACCGTTCAAAATCTGGAGATTCTTCATGGCAATACACGGATGCATTTGAAGGAGTATTAGAGAATCTTAAACGCGTTTTCATGGAAACTGATTCTGAATCCAAACGTGAATGGCTAAAGCAGTTTATGCGTGATACCCCATGTAATGTATGTAATGGAAAAAAACTAAAACCTGAATCGCTTGCAGTTAAGATTAACGGCAAAGGAATAATGGATATTTGTAATTTGTCAATTGATCATTGCTATGATTTTTTTTCAACCTTGAATTTAACAGAAAACGAAGCGTACATTGCAAGAGATGTACTAAAAGAAATTAAAGAACGATTGGAATTTTTAATGAATGTAGGATTAAACTATTTGACATTAAACAGGTCAAGTGCCACATTATCTGGTGGTGAATCACAAAGAATAAGATTAGCAACTCAAATTGGTTCCAATCTTACTGGAGTTTTGTATGTCTTAGATGAACCAACAATTGGTTTGCATCAACGAGACAATGAAAGACTCATAAAAACGCTAACAAAGCTACGAAATCTAGGAAATACCGTAATTGTTGTGGAGCATGACGAAGAGGTAATCCGAAAATCAGATTGGATAGTAGACTTGGGTCCAGGAGCAGGAATCCATGGTGGAAGTGTGGTTTTTGAAGGTACAGTAGATAAGATTCTTAATGGACACAAATCAATAACTGGAGATTATCTTAAAAATAATTCCCTAATAAAATTAGAAAATAAAAATCGTAATAATTATGGTTCATTAATTGTCAAAGGAGCATCAAAAAATAATTTAAAAAATATTACCGTGGAATTTCCCCTTGGTTTTTTTATTTCAATTACTGGTGTTTCAGGTTCAGGAAAATCTACGTTGATTAATGATATCTTGCTAAATTCATTAGAGAATCATTTTTCAAAATCATCGCTTAAACCAATTAGTCACACTGAAGTAAAAGGATTAGAACACATCGATAAGGTAATCTCAATTGACCAATCCCCAATAGGAAGGACTCCTCGCTCAAACCCTGCTACATATATTGGTGCATTTACACCAATTAGAGAACTTTACGCAAACACCGAACTCTCAAAGGAACGAGGTTATGCACCAGGACAATTTTCTTTTAATGTAGCTGATGGTAGGTGTTTTGCCTGTGATGGAGATGGAGTAAAAAAAATTGAAATGCAATTTTTATCAGATGTTTATGTAAAATGTGATGAATGCAAAGGAAAACGATACAATTCTGAAACCCTTTCAGTTTTGTATAAAGGAAAAAATATTTCTGATGTTTTGGGAATGACAGTTTATGAGGCGTTACAATTTTTTGAAAACATTCCAGTCATTAAAAGAAAATTACAAACAATTTATGATGTTGGATTAGGTTACATCAAACTTGGACAATCCTCTACTACTCTATCTGGGGGAGAAGCTCAGAGAGTAAAGTTAGCTGCAGAACTATCCAAACGTGGGACAGGAAAAACTTTCTATATTTTAGATGAACCCACAACAGGTTTACACTTTGCCGATGTCCAAAAGCTCTTAGATGTGCTAAATAGATTAGTTAACTTGGGAAATACCGTAGTGGTAATTGAGCATAATATGGATATTATAAAAAACTCAGATTGGATTATTGACCTTGGACCTGAAGGCGGTGATGAGGGAGGAACAGTAGTAGCCACAGGTACTCCAGAAAAAATAGCAAAATCTCCTGGAAGTTATACTGGAAAATATCTCAAAAAAATATTAAAAAAATGACTTTTGATATATCCAAAATTCGTATTCCTTCAAACCCAGGAATTTACTTGATGAAAGATTCTGATCAAAAAATTATCTATATTGGCAAGGCAAAAAATTTGAAAAACAGAGTAAAGTCATATTTTTTGAAAAATCAAAATTATAAAACACAAAAGCTTGTTGAAAATATTTCTGATATTGAATTTGTTTTAACTGATAATGAAAGCGAAGCTTTTCTTTTAGAGTCAAACATGATTAAAAAATATAGACCAATATTCAACATCGAACTTAAAGACCAGCAGAGATATACTTACCTTAAACTTTCTGATGAAAAATATCCTAGGCTGCTTGTTGCAAGACGTACAAGAGAAGGAAAATTTTTAGGAAAAGGAAAAATTTTTGGCCCCTTTACTCAAGGTAGTTCAAAATTACTTACAATTGGAACTTTGAGAAAAGCATTTCAAATTAGAATTTGTACACAATTGCCAAAAAAAGTATGTCTTGAATATCATTTAGGTAATTGTGAGGGTCCATGTGAATTTAAAGGTGCTCAACAACAATATCCAAAACATGTTGCAGCATTAGAAGAAGTACTAAAAGGAAAAAATCAAACCAAAGTTTTTGCTCAAAAACTCAAAGAGGAGATGAAACAAGCAGCTGATTTGCAGCAATTTGAAAGAGCCAAAGAAATTCGTGATACTCTAATCCGATTGGATAGTCTCCAAACCAAACAAAAAATGGAGTATATTGATAATTCTGACGAGGAATATTTTGGAATAGGTGAGCAAGATCAAACCGTTACTGTAATGAACTTTAGGATGATTAATGGTGTAATCAGGGACAGCGACAAATTCTTTTTTGATCTTGTAGGGGATAATTCTTTTTCAAATTTTCTGTTCCAATATTATACCACACATAAAATTCCCAAATTTATCCTCGTAAGTGAACTGCCAGAAAAAAAATCGCTTTTAGAGGTTTTGCTATCAAATCAGGCAGGATTTTCTGTTCAAATACAGTGTCCAAAAAGAGGAAAACGCAAAGAAATCGTTGATTTAATTTTAAAAAATATTGAATTGATTCAAACCAAAGGAGGACATCCCGGCTTGGTGGAATTAAAAGAATTTTTGAATTTACCTACCGTTCCAAAAATCATAGAATGCTTTGATATTTCTAACCACGGGGAAGATTTTGCAGTAGGTTCAATGGCCAGATTTGTCGATGGAAGCCCAAACAAATCTGGATATAGAAAATTCAAAATAAAATCAATTTCTGGAAGAGATGATTTTGCTATGATTGGTGAAATAATAAAACGAAGATATTTCAGATTGCTTGAAGAAGACTCTCAATTACCTGATTTGATTGTAATCGATGGTGGAAAGGGACAACTAAATGCAGCTATCAAATCCTTACAATCCCTTGGAATAAAAACTCCTTGTGTTTCTTTGGCAAAAGAAAATGAAGAGATTTTTGTTCCCAACCAAAAAACACCAATTTTGATTTCAAAAAATAAACCTTCATTGAAAATCCTTCAACATGCAAGAGATGAAACACATAGGTTTGGCGTAGCTTACAATAGAGCCATTAGGAAAAATCTAATAAAATAATAAAAAAGGAAAAAATTTTGGTTAGTTTACTTGTACACTACCAACCATCCATGGATGTACCATGCAGAAGTAATCATAGCTTCCTGGTTCTTCAAACGTAAATGCATATGTTGCACCACCTAGTACAAGACTGCTATCAAATACACCTGAGGGGCCATCAGCGGGACTTCCACCAGTTACAGTGTGTGCTGCAGTGTCTGAGTTGATCCATTCAACTGTATCTCCTGCATTAATTGTAACGTGTGAAGGTACATAACATTCATCAGTTTCCTCACATCCTGGAACAGCAGTTCCTGCTGGCATGTCAACCATTACGGTTTGTGGTCCTGAAGATTCTGCTTCAGCTGCCATCTTTTCAGCTTCTGCTTCAGCTGCCATCTTTTCGGCTTCTGCTTTCTCAGCTGCCATCTTCTCAGCTTCAGCTGCCATCTTCTCAGCTTCAGCTGCCATCTTTTCGGCTTCAGTTTCTATTGAAGCAGATGGCGCTACCGGAGCTGAAACAGGTGGAGGATTATCTTGAGCCATACTTCCGAAGGCAGCAAATCCAACTCCTATTGCTACAATTGCAATAGTGAATCCAATTGCTGCTTTGTCTATGCCTGCCATAATTGATCGATCGGCTCACTCCATGCTAAATAAATCTAATCTTATTGGGATTGGTTTTTTTGTTTTATTCTTCTAATTTAGTCTTGAACCTATAGGATATTAGGGAAATTATTGGAATCCTTATTCGCTACTGAATAATCAATCGGCATTCAAATTGTCAACCGAAACGGGGTCTTTTGTCTATATATTTTGAATATTCTGCTTATGATCCCAATTTGAAAGGCAATACCATGTTTGATTCACAGGCCTTTTTTACAAAGATGGTAGATGAGTTGGTAGAATTTTCAGAGCATGATCCTGAATTAGCTGATGGAATTAAATGGATTGATAGCCAAGCACAAAAAAAGGGAATCACATTTTATGATATGGTCTTTGAAGTTCTTTACAAACACGATGTAAACTCCAAAGCTAAGGATTGGCTTAAGACAAGAAATTAAAATCTATTTTCTCAAGTCAAGAGTTTTGTATTCACAGCCTTCAGGACCGCAATATTTTCCAACGTAAACGGCCTTAGGTCTGTATAATGCAGTTTTTGGTGCAGCTTCTGCAAATTTCTCTTCTATTATATGAGCTGCCCAACCAACAACACGAGAAAGTGCAAAAATTGGTGTATTAAGATCCATTGGGAACTTTAGCATGTAATACAAAGAGGCACTATAGAGATCAACGTTAGGATAAATGTCCATTCCTTTTCGTTTTTTCATTTCTTCAATAGTAGTTTTCTCTACTTTTTCAGTGATTTTATACCAAGGGTCACCTGTTTTTTCTGCAACTGTTCTTGAAAGTTCTTTGAGTACTTGAGCTCTTGGGTCATAAGTTTTGTAAACTGCATGACCCATTCCCATTATTTTTTCACCTTTATCCATTCTTTGGGTTATCCAAGACTCTACATTGTTGATGTCCTCAATATCTAAGAGCATTCTCATTACTTCGTAATTTGCTCCACCATGTAACTCTCCACTTAAAGCACCAATTGCAGCGCTTGCAGCCGAATACATATGAGCCCTTGTTGATGCTACTTGTCTTGCAATAAATGTAGATGCATTAAATGTGTGTTCAGCATGCAATATTAAACAAGTATCGAATGTCTTTTCTATTTTTGGATCTGGTTTTTCTCCAAACATCATATAGATAAAATTTGCAGCATGATCCAAAGATGGATCTGGATCAATAATTGGTAGGTCATTTCTAATTCTATACCAACTTGCAATGATGGTTGCAGTCTTTGAAATTAGATTGATGGCTCTATCATAACTTGATTCTTTTGATGAGAATTCTTCGTCATAATATCCTGCAAGTGCAGAAACAAAAGCCTGCAACATATCCATGGGGTCTGCATCTTTTCTCCAGTTGCCCATATTGATTTGCATTTGTTTTGGAATAAACCTGGCTTCTTTTAGTTTGGACCTAAATTCATCTAATTGTGCCTTGGTTGGTAAATCATCATGTAATAACAGATATGAGGTTTCTTCAAATGTAGAATTTTTCGTTAAATCAAGAATGTCATAACCTCTATAGATTAACTTGCCTTTCTCCCCATCAATATTGGATACTTTGGTATCTGCGACCTCAATACCCCTTAATCCAATATTTTTAGTCTCCATACAATAACCTGAAAAAATCTTTTATTATATTTTCGCCAGAAAATCACGCGTTTTATCCAATAAATTGAAAGAATTTTGAATTAAATACTGAAAATTTTGAAGTTAAGAAAAATCTAATTTTTTTTCCTTTTTTACAAACTCTTGAAAATTTTTTATTAAATTTTAGTGCCTGACCATTTTAAAAAAATGTAACATAAAAATTATTACAAAACATGAAGAATTGATGAAAAAGACAAATTATGATATAACTCTTTTCCCAAATAAAAAAAAATATTACACATAGCTAGCTTTTAATAAATAAATTTGATCTGTTACATTAGGCGATAGATGAATGGAAAAACTATTTGATGGAAAAATACTAGTAATTGGTCTTGGGGAAATTGGTTAC
>JANQNN010000005.1 GCA_028279545.1 Nitrosopumilaceae archaeon | reverse complement strand
AGTAGCGTAAAGATGAGTGTTGAAGGAGTAAAGGTTTCAGAGAAAAAACCTGAACCACCAAAAGAAGCTCCAAAACCAAAAGGTACACTACCAAAAGGTACACTACCAAAAGGAACAGCACAAACTCAAGCACCTCCTCCAAGTGCAGAATCAAAATCTAGAACACAAGAACTAGCAGATTATGAAGCTGATTACTTGAAGAGACTTGAACAAGACAAAATTGCTCAACAACAGGCATATGAGGAACAGCTTAAACGGGAAGCAGCAGAAGCTGCAGCAAAAGCTCAAGCAAGAGCTAGCTCAAATCGTGGAAGTCTTCCAAAAGGATTTGAACCAAAACCTGAACCAGCAAAACCTAAAGCCTCAAAAGGCACATTACCAAAAGGTTTCTGACCTTTTTCTAATTTTTTCTTTTAATTTTTAATTTACTTTAGAAAATTCTTCAAGGACTTCTTTTGAATGACCTGCAGGTTTTACCTTTGGAAAAATTTTAAAAATTTTTCCTGTTTCATTTACTAAAAATGTACTTCTGATTACACCCATGTATTCACGTCCCATGAATTTTTTCTTTCCCCAAACCCCAAATTTCTGGGAAATTTCTTTTTCAGTATCTGCAAGAAGTGGAAATTTAATTCCCATTTTATCACAAAATTTTTTGTGTGAATCTACATCATCAGGACTTACACCTATTATTTCAATTTCTTTTTTTTGAAATTTTTTATAATCTTTGGAAAATTCGTCTGCCTCTGTCGTACATCCTGGTGTGAAATCTTTTGGATAAAAATAGATGACATGCTTTTTCCCCTTAAAATCTGTGGATTTTACCTTGTTTCCATTAGCATCATTGGCCTCAAATTTTGGAATATTTTCGCCTTCTGAAATCATAATCTACTAGGACTGTGTGCCCATAATTATTGGTTTTTTATTTAGTTCAAAACTAATTCGAATCTTTTATATGGAAATTGGATTGGCTTTGCTTGTTGGTTAATTTCCGAGCATGGCTTGCAGAAGCAATTTCAACATATGGTCTAGTATTCTTCGGACCACTTTCAGTGATTCTTGCAGTATCTGCTTTTGGTGAAGAACTAACTACTCAATCAGTTTTGTTCATATCTTTAGGTCATGGTGGAGCAATTGCGTTAATGATTTATGCATTTGGACACATCTCTGGTGCTCATATCAATCCAGCTGTCACAATTCCAATGATGATTACAAAAAAAATTGGAATCTCTGATGGTATTGGATATATTGTATTCCAACTTATTGGTGCAGTAGCAGCTGCTGCCACCCTTTGGGCAATTTTACCAGAGCTAGGCGCAAAGGTAAATTTTGCAACACAAGGCGGACCTAGTGAATTAATTAATGGCAGTATTGGTTCTGCCTTTGCAATTGAAGCAATTTTGACATTTTTCCTAGTATTGGTAATTTTCATGTCTGCAGTGCACAAAAAAGCATCAGCAGGATGGCATGGCTTTACTATTGGTGGAATGGTGTTTTTAATTCACCTAGTTGCAGTTCCATTAACTGGCGCATCTGTAAATCCAGCCAGAACTTTTGGGCCTGCTTTAATTTCGGGATTTTGGGAATTTCATTGGCTATATTGGGCAGCACCAATCATTGGTGGAATAATTGCAGGATTGCTAATGAATTACATTTATGTCAACAAGGCAGAAAAAGAACAATAGCCTTTTTGATACCAAACGTTTTTAAAAATTTGATAGTCCGTCCATGTTGGGGACTCGTTGCATAGCTTGGATAGTGCGAACGCTTGCGGAGCGTTAGGTCGTCGGTTCGAATCCGATCGGGTCCGCTTTAATTTCTTAATATTTTTGAAAAATATGAAAAATTTCCAACAAATAAGGAAGACTTGTGCCTAACAAATTATTTTTAATTTTTAACATCCTCAAAAAATTCTAAAAAATTGACAAATTAGATTCTTGATTTTGGTTCATGATGTTATTACAATTTTTTACAAATAATTTTAAGTTGAAAATAAGGGAAAAAGTGAGAACATTTGAGTAGAGTAATAACACAAGATCCACTTCTTTTAATTGAAAATCTACTAGATGCTGGAATTGGAGAAAAGGGAAGATTACTTTACTTGAGAAACTATGTAAAAAATGGAAAGTCTATTTACGATTCTGATAGAAAATTTTTAGAACGCATGCAGATTGAACTTTATCAAAAAAACCCAGAAATCTTTGACAATAAAAATCCAAACTTTCTCTCAGAAGAAGAAAAACACCATATATCTCCCTCTGAGCCAAAAATTTCAAGTTTTGATCAATTTGAAAATGTTTTCGATAATAATACGAAATACTCATCAACTAACGATTCAGGTATTACTGAAATTCTGAACATGATGGATGAACTTAAAAAAAGTGAATTAAGACTAAAAGAAAATTTTGAACATTTTTTGGATAGTAGAAAAAATTTTATCAAGAAAAATACTATGTCACTAAATCCTAGTATAGTTATTCAAAAAAGTATTCAAAATGATTCTTTTCAGAAAACTATTGTCCCACTAAATTCAAGTATTGTTAACCCAAAAAGTATTCAAAATAATTCTTCTCAAGTTACTTCTTTGCTACAAGAAGTTCCAAAACCTTCAGAGTCAAAAATTTCTAGATTTACAAAATATGACGCAATGGCATATGCATCTGCAGGGCTTTTTACTCTTTGGTATGCTGGTTTCCAAAATATGATTGATCTTGGACCGATGCAAAATATCACATTAGGATTATCTGCAGGTGCTGCTACGTTGTCCTTTATTTTTTATAAGCAGAAAAAAAACTCTGAAATTAAAATTTAAAGAAAAAAATTTTTCAAAATTTTTTGAAATATTTTTCTAGAAAGTTTTGGTCCCTCTTAAAAAAACAGAAACTATTACCATATAAAATGCCATTGAAATTATTTCAGAAATTATGGATGCCAAGTATGGTTCTATTCCAATTTCTAAAAAATAGTATAATGATGGCCATCTTAAACCCAAATAGCCGACTTCTCCTATTCCAAAAGAAGAGATTATCTTGACTAATTCTTTTTTTATTAATTTGGTTTCCATTTTTCTATAGCGGCTTTTGTTATCAAAATAAAACAAAACCGAAAAAATTCCAAAATATACGGCATAGCCCACAATTATGATAAATGTAGTTGCAAGATAATTTTCAAAATCTGATAAAAGTTGAGCAACTATTGCTGAAACCGATGCTGAAATTATAAAACAAATTACAAAACTTCTATTAATTTTTAATAATTGAGGATTCAATTTCATAATTAAATTTTAAATTCACAACTAATATTTTATGTTAAATTTATGAAATTTTATGATTCATAGATGTGAATGGGCAACGGAAGAACCAAATTTATCTTACCATGATAAAGAATGGGGAAGGCCAGAACATGATGATAAAACATTATTTGAATTTTTAATTTTAGAAGGTGCTCAGGCAGGTTTGTCTTGGGTAACTATACTTAAACGAAGAAAGGCGTATCGTGATAGATTTTCAAATTTTAATGCAAAAAAAATTGCAAATTATGACCAAAAAAAAATTAATTCTTTGTTGCAAGACGAATCCATTATTAGAAATAGACTAAAAATAAAATCTACCATAAATAATGCTAAACAATTTTTGAAAGTACAAAAGGAATTTGGAACCTTTGATAACTATCTTTGGAGTTTTGTGAATCATAAACCAATTAAAAATAAATTCCAAAAAATTTCAGATATTCCTTCCTTTACTCCAACTTCAGTAAAAATGAGTAAGGATCTAAAAAAACGTGGTTTTAATTTTGTAGGACCAACAATTTGTTATGCATTAATGCAAGCAGTTGGGTTGGTAAACGATCATACATCAAAATGTTTTTTGTATCAAAAATAATTTTAACACAATTAAGTCCTCTTCATATTTACAAAAAATTCATTAACCATTCGATTGTTTTTTGATCGCAAACAAAACCCCAATGAGATTTTTCAAATGTTAAAAAAAATTATCAAATTCTAAGAAAAAAATTTTGTCCTAATTTAAAAATAACAAAATCTGAGCTTTAATTTTTCTTGACCTTCTACTAGGGATTATTTTATTAAATAATCCTAATAAACATCAGAGTTGCAGGTAATGTAATGGGGGGTTCTAGATTTTTTATAGTAATTTTTGCTATTTTGGTGATTGCTATTTTTCCAGTCTATTTACATGAGGGTTTTGCTGGAGGAGGGCCAATACTCATCAATGATGGACCTACTTGTATGGCTTTAGATGGTAGTGCTACTTTTGGAGGTTCTACCTGTACTTTGGGAAGCAGTGTTTCAATTTTGGTGGGAAGTCCAGTAACTGTTGATACGGGCATTACATTGGATACAGATACTCATACTTTGACAAATGATGGGGGTTTTACAAACAATGGCACTCTTGATAACAATGGTGCCTTTGTAATAAATGCGGATTTTACAAATAATAGCAGTTTAAGCGGAAACGCGCCAACACTTGCAACTACCGTAACAAACTCTGCCACAATAACTGGTGGTGGGACAATTAACGTAGGAGCTGACACTACAATTTCTACTGGTGATACACTAACCATATCATCTGGCACCACCATAGAAGTTGATCCTACTTTTACTCTTACAGTTGATGGTACTGTTGTTAACGATGCAACCCTTACCAATAATGGTGCTGTAGATAATAATGGCACAATAACCAACAATGCTACTTTTACATTAAATGGTGATTTTGATAACACTGGTGCTACTTTAACTGGTGCTCCTGTATTTGCTACTACCATAACAAATGATGTGACACTAACTAATGCTGCCACAATAAATGTGGGAGCTGACACTACAATTAGTGCTACCAAAACTCTCACCATTGGGGTTGGCACCTCAGTAGAAGTTGATCCTACCTTTACTCTTACAAATGATGGTATCATAGTAAACAACAGCTTTACAACTCTTGTCATCAATGGTACTGTAGATAATAATGGCACTATTACCAACAATGGTAGCGTAGACAACAATGCTACTCTTACCAATGATGGTACCTTTACAATAAATGGAGATTTTGATAACACAGGTGGCACTGTTGGTCCTAATGCGCCAGTACTTGCAACTACCGTAACAAACTCTGCTACAATTACAAATGCTGGGACAATTAACGTAGGAGCTGACACTACAATTGACACTGGTGATACACTAACCATTGAAGTTGGTACTTCAATAGAAGTAGACCCTACTTTTACACTTACAATTAATGGTACAGTAGTTAACGAAAGCTTCACTACTCTGATAAACAATGGTGCAATTGACAATAATGGTACTCTTACCAACAATGGTACTTTTACCATAAACGGAGATTTTGATAATACTGGAGGTACCTTAGATGGAACTACTGCACCTTCATTGGCTACCACGATATCAAATGACGCAACATTAACTCAAGCTGCAACTATTCATGTTACAGATGACACTACAATTTCAGCCACCAAAACCCTAACAATCGGTACTGGTACCTCAGTAGAAATTGATGCTACTTTTACTCTTACAAATAATGGTATCA
>JANQNN010000034.1 GCA_028279545.1 Nitrosopumilaceae archaeon | reverse complement strand
TGACTTTGGCCTTACAAGCTCTCTCAAAATTTGTAAAAAGCTCTCCAACTAAATGGGATGGTTTAAGAGTTATGAACAAAATATTCATTTATATGTACTTTGCTATCTGAAAACGCAAGCAGAATTTGTTGAATTTGATGACACGAGTGGATTCAGCGCCCCCGAAAACCCCCACTCCGTGGTAAAAATGAGAATCCATTTTAAGAAATTCCTACAGAGGAAAACGTGGTCTGAACATTGAAATTTCGAAAAATATTTCTAAATTTTTACAAAATTATATTATTTATTATTAAGTTCTATTAATTATAAAAATTTTCAAATTATACAAAATTTTTAATTTTTATTATTTTATATTATATTTTTTTAACTAAAATATCAATGATTTAATTTTTTTATTACCAAATTTATTTAAATAAATTTTTTAAAAAAATTGTAATATTTATCGAAATTTCAAAGTTCAGACCACGTTTTCCTCTGTAGAAATTTCTTAAAATGGATCCTCATTTTTACCACGGAGTGGGGGTTTTCGGGGGCGCTGAATCCACTCGTGTCATCAAAATCAACAAATTCCACTTGCGTTTTTAGATAGCAAAGTACATATAAATGAATATTTTGTTCATAACTCTTAAACCATCCCACTTAGTTGGAGAGCTTTTTACAAATTTTGAGAGAGCTTGTGTGGCCAAAGTCAGAACAGCTCGAGTGATTATTATCAGACGCCGCATTGATGCTTGAGGGCACCTTTGATTTCATATACTTTGGAAATGTTCACATGTTCATATCTCGGCCAAACTATATTATTTTGGGAAATTTTTTTGTATTTTTATATCAGTTTACTAGGTTCTCTTAAGACCATATAACTACTATCTCTAACTATTTTCAGATGAATTTAAGCATAGGGGGTGACACTTATAAAGACCCGCAGTGTACATCTAATTTACAATTTTTCAATTTTCATACATGTACATTAACATTTCAGATGTTCAGAGCCAAGCAGTGTAATCATCGAAAGATATTCGGATGGCAAACACGCGGAGTCTTGGGAGAGTGTTGGCCTAAAAGCGGTAACCGCATTGGACCTCCAAACTCTGCTCGAACAAGTGGGGCAATTAGCCCGCTCGAGCGGGGTGTGTCTTTGTCCAAATACTTCCAGCTTGGATCGTTTGATGGGCTCTGCGTCAAGCGAGCAATTGCCGGCGCTTGTATCGCTTTGGCAACACATGACACCCCACGCGCGGATGTGTTTACTGTTATATGCGCGACACAAAAAGTGGCTATAGTACATGTACTGAGTTCACTTGAATCTAATCCGAAGGCCTCATCTCAGTAGCTTCCATCTACGCGAATATAAATTTATTTGCTTTGTATTCGATTTTTCATTAAGCTCAGTTTTTTC
>JANQNN010000029.1 GCA_028279545.1 Nitrosopumilaceae archaeon | reverse complement strand
GTTGAAATCATTGGAGTGATAAACAATCTAACTGCTTCTTGGAATACAGGATTTTCTCTTTCCATATCTGCAATTGTTGGTGAGAATGAATAGTATAGACTGTTAAATCCAGTCATAAATGCTGCACCTGATTGGGTGCTCATGACAGTGTTATCTCTAATTTCTCTTAAGAACTGAACTTGCGGTGCAAGCTCGGTACCATATGCAGCAGTTGCGATAAGACATCCACCCCCTTCTTCCTCATCTTTTACAGTTTCTTGGATGGTCTCACTGGTATCCTCCATCAGTTCTCCAGTATCTTCAGCCAATTCACCAGCAAGGTCTGCAGTATCCTCTACCGTTCCCTCTGGGGTTCCAATCATTTCTTCCATAGATTCGCTGACATCATCTACTTCATCTAAAATATTGTTAGGTTGGATAAAAAATTCTAATTCTCTTGATTGATCATCGTATTGAGCTGCAACCACAAATACCATATTATCTGTAAAACCTTTTTGGGAGGTATCTATTTGAAACGAAAATGGCCAGGCAGTATTTTCAAACCGTTCTAATGTGGTTTTTTCAGGAGTAGTGTTTGATTCTAAAATGATTTTTTTAGAATCTTTCTCAAATACCTTTATAGAAACAATTTCTCCATCAATAAGATTATCTCCATAAAGATATCCTTGGTAGGTGATTATTTCTTTGAGTTCAATATTTCGTTTATCTGCATCCACATCCACAAATCCATCCCATGCAAAAGTAGAAGGAGTAATAGAAATGGTCATTACAATTAGTGAAATGAAAAGAAATTTTTTCAAATTTTTATATCACTCTAATAATATCAAAAATTTATTTATTAATTTTCCTTATTATTGAAAGCAGATTAATTATTCAAAATTATTTCAATAATTTTACCAATTATTTTTGAAATTTTTCAAATATTCTTTTTTAATTTTTTAGCTCTTTTAATAAAATTGAAAATAATTCCATCCAAATTCAATCTAAATTTAAGGACTATAAAAAAAGCCCTGAACACAGAATTTGGTATTTCAACCAACTTTTTAGGAAATTATTTTGTAATAATTAAAAAGCTACAATTTATTTATCATTACTTTCTAAGAAATATGGATACTAACCCCTATCGATTCTATCGCCCGATATCTTCGTTTTTGGGATTAGTATCTATAATTTCAATATTTTAGGCATAAAAAAGGGTTGATAGCGTAAATCTTTCTTTTTCTAATTTAGTAAATTTTTTAAAATTTTTCAAAAATAGGGTAAATTACCATATGGTACGGTACCTTTATTAGCAATGAGTAGTATGAGCTAGTATGTCCATGCAGGAGGTAAAATTTTCAACAACCAAGAGACATTATCCCAATTCTAAAAAAACAATGTTAACTTCAACTTGTTTAGTAGAATGTTATGTCTGTGGTAAAGGATTACAAGATGGGTATTCAATAACAGCCAAGACTCTCCAATCTGGAATTGTGTTATTTTGCAATATCCATTATCCATCTCAATAGATTAATGAAAATTGAGATAATTTTTTTATTATTATTGATAATAAACTACGAATTAAACTATTTTTACAGTACTTAATCTTGTAATCTTATGAGTATTTTAAGACAGAAACTTGCCGATGATTTAACTATTTGTAGAATTTTGAATGGAATGTGGCAAGTATCAGGAACACATGGGTATATTGATCCAGAAAAAGCCGTTTTGTCCATGGTAAAATATCATAATTCTGGATTTACCACATGGGATTTAGCCGATATTTATGGTCCAGCAGAATTATTTATTGGAAAATTTCGAAAATTAATTGAAAAAGTAAAGGGTAAAGATGAATTAAAAAAGTCCCAAGCATTTACCAAATTCGTTCCAAATCCAGGCCCAATGACTTCAAGTATTGTAGAAAGTTACATTGATAGATCCTTAGAAAAAATGAATACGGACAGTTTGGATTTAGTTCAATTTCACTGGTGGGATTACAATAATCCAAGCTACATTGATGCTCTTGTTCATTTATCAAGCATTAGAGACAAAGGAAAAATTAAACATATTGCCTTAACCAACTTTGATACTGCTAGATTACAGGAAATTAAAGACAAAGGATTAGAAATAATTTCCAATCAAGTACAATACTCAATTTTAGATCAAAGACCTGAAGAGATAATGATTCCATTTTGCCTAAAAAATGGAATTCGTCTTTTAACCTATGGTACCTTACTGGGAGGGTTTATGTCAGAAAAATATATCAATTCTCCAGAGCCTACTAGGGAACAACTTTCAACAGCAAGTCTCCAAAAATACTATAACATGATTAATGCTTGGGGAGGATGGAGTTTATTTCAAAATCTGCTGCAGGTTTTAGAACAAATATCAAAAAAACATAGATGCACAATTGCAAATGTCGCAACTTCGTTTATTCTAAACAAACCATCAGTAGCAGGAGTAATTATAGGTGCAAGATTAGGAATCTCTGAACATATTGATGATAATCTTAATGCCTTTGAAATTAATTTAGACTCAGAAGACTATATCAAAATTGAAACAGTTACCCAAAAATCCAACAATCTTTTTGAAAGTATAGGCGATTGTGGTGATGAATACCGTTAATTACAAAAAATTTTGAAATTAGGTTCCAAAATTTTTTTCTACTTCTTGAGCCAACATTTCCAGTTTGGCGGTATTTCCCAAATTCCTATAGGTTAATTTTTCTAATGTTTTGATTATACTAATGGCAGCTCTGTATTGAGGAATTTTTGGCTCATTCAATTCACCATACATACCGATTCCTTGAATGCCATTTAGTTTTGCAAATCCCAAGATCAAGCCGTTAAAACCTGTAATGAATGATTTTTGCGTTACTTCAAGGCCCATTTCATGCATTTGTTTTGTTAAATCCTTTGACGTGGTCGTAACAAAGGTTTTTGGATTTTTTTCCAAGGGTCGGTTTGTATGAAAACCTCCTAAAGTGTAGATAAATTTGGCAGAATATTTTTTTGAAATATCAATAACATCTTGACATAACAGATTTAGCTCCTGATTATTTTGAGGTTGGCCAGAACCACCTCCAAACAAAATTAAATCAGAGGTACTTTTGTAGTCCCAGCTTTCTGTTGGAATATCAACATACCCACCATTGTCTATTACATAGGTTGGAAATTGACTTTTTGCGGTTCGAAAAGTCGTAGTGTTTAAGCTCTGATTGATAAAATTAATTACAATACTCCCAACATTTCCCATATCTTGCATAGCGGCAATAATAATTGGTTTTTCCACATTTGGTTCTTTAATTTGGGTAAACTCCAATACTCATTTTAGAAGATATTTTAATTAAAATTTGTAGCTCCTTTGGGTAAATACCTAGAAATTTTTTCTCTTAATTTTCTTTAATTTGTCTCTTTATTTCGTCAACTCTGTCGCTAAATAGGTCGATTCCTTCATCATAAGATTCCATGTTGTTTTCAATGTCATTTTGTTGATTCTCATCTATTCCCTTATTGGACAAATATTGACCTGAATCATGTACATATTTTTCAAAAACCATACCTAATACACATTCATTAATATTTGAAATTTGCCAACTTTCTTTTTTGGAGTTAATCAAATTAAAATATCTAGGAATTTGACTTGTGGCAATTTTTAATAGATTTTTTAATTCTTCCCTATCTTCTTCTGTAAGAGCCAATGTTTTCACTTTCCTTAATTGACCTCTGAAATTAAGAGTTTCTGATATACAAAAAATTTTATTTAATCATTCCAGATAGGTTGTTTTTTTAACCAAGCAACCAAATCACGATAAAGTTGACTTTTTTGAACATTTAGAATATTTACTTCGATATTTGTAGATAATTTTGCTGTTTTTGTGTATTTGTCATATTTTGCAAAGATAATCTTATCAAAATAAGTTTCACCTTGAATTTCTTTTTTTGCCAACTCTTCTGAATCAGTCATTGAAAAACTTGCAAAAAGTACTCCATCAGCCCAGTATCCATTTCCTGCCTCAAGTGTTGACATCATACTTAGTAAATCATCAAGACTCATTTTGATTATGTCTCGAACAACTATTGTGGTATAGGGTTTATGAATAAATTCAGTCATATTTTTTTGAATTTTTAATCTCTTATCAATTTTTGTAAAAGATTTTAATCTATTTTCCTGCCAAAAATTTTAAAATTTTTGGCGCCTAATTTTTTATGATTTCAAGAAAGCTAAGGTACATTCTGCCAATTCTTTATTCGAATGTTGCTTGATTTTGTGTTTACAATTGGGACAAATATTTTTAGATTCTTCAAAATCTTCTTCAAAGTTAATTTGCTTCATACAACACTCCATTAATTCCGAAGTCGAATGAGAATCCATTGATAGTTTACAGGTGGGACATTCAATCATATTTTAGGTTCCTTCTTAACAGGTAAATTTTTCAATAATTTAAATTCATTTAAAATTTTTAAAATGAGCTAACAAATGTTAAGAATTCCATTTATGATTTTTTATAGTATTATTGCTTAGAAGATTACACGCCTTCGATTAGCGGTCCAAGCATGCTATAATCGACTGCTAGTCCAAGACGTGATTATTGAAATACCGATAATTTAATTTAAAAATTTTAACATTATTTATTTTAATTAATTTGCCAAACTTCGTCTTCAGGAATTAAATCTAATTGGTTTTCAGGTATCTGCAGTGAAAGGATTTTCCAATCTAAGCAACCACAACCACTACAAAAGTTGTTGTAATTCTCCCGTAGTTCAATTTCCAAATTCAAAATGGTAAGTCCTTGTTTTTCATAATGATTTTTAATAATTATCTCTAAATTGTTTTTTAGTCCTTCTTTTGAGGATTCAGATAACTCTGGATTTAATTTGTAAAATTCATCGTAATCCTCCAATAAAGAATTGTTACAATTTGGTTGAGTGTTTTGTATCCATATGCCAGGATTTTCTTTATTTTGTTGAACATCAAATAATAAAATAAAACCTACCGTTAAAGCCGCAATTGCAACTCCCATTGAAGCGTAGAATCTAAGGTTCATGGTATTCTCTAGGAAAGGTAAAATTTAGAGTTTCACTTTTCTAAAATTTATCTTTTTTTAAGAAGTGCCTCTTCAGGAGTTTTATCTTGATTATTTTCCCAATGCCAATGATGGTGTTTCTTCCAATGTGATTCTATTTCTAAGGTTGAAGGTTCCTTTCCTAAGGGTGTCCCACAAATTTTACATTGGATCAAAATATTTTTTCTCAAAATAAAAAAAATAAACCATTAGAAAAATCTGTCTAATTTGATTAAATAAGAGATATGAAATAAGCACCTTTTATGGTACCATTTATCATAAATCACTCTAGCTACATCAAAACGAAGGTTTTTTTTACAATGTGTGCAAGTAATTATCACATTTTAAATGAATAAAAAATTATTAAAATGACCTGGTTATTATGATAAAAGTTCTCTAGAAAGATTATTCTCAAAATCCGTATTATTTGAAAAAATTTTTTTGAGAATTTGTGTGAGACTTTGTTTTTGTGTTTCTTCAAACACACACACGTCGTTATAATTGAATGTGAGATCGGTCTTTATGACCTATGCAATGCGTGATATTTGCAGATATTGCCATAAAAAGCAGCCTAATCTCAATTTATTTTGCATAAACTGCCATAAACGCGAATGGTCAAAAAACAAAGAACCATAATCTACGAAATCAAATTTTTTGTCAGATTACTAGTAATAAAATCATGAATTGTTTGAGAATTTGGCTTCACCTATTTCACCCGATTCATCTTTTTTCTCAAATACCCTATATTCACCAATTATACCGTTGCACTGTTCACAGGTATATTGTCCTCTTTCTACCAGAATAAAATTATCAGCAACCTCTTCTCGATTACTTTCCTCCAGATGAATATTAGGCGAATTGTTAAATCCCTTTTCGCAATTTTTGCAAAAATATGTTTTCATATTTTGTTTTTCTAATTTGCCTATTGGGGCCAAAAACAATTTTCCAACACCTAAATCTGCTTTTTTTGCTTGTTCTTCATTAATTTCTGCAGTAATATAACCACCAGAGCCATGAAGTTGTTTCTCTAACATTTTGAAAATTGTAAATCTTTGTTCTTAAAAAACCCTTAGCCCTATAATTTTATTCAAAAAAAAATCATATTAAGTTAAAATCAATAAAACTATGAATATTTTATTAGGTTTTAATTAATAATTTTTAGATGGATATTTCAGACGTTTTTAAAAAAAGAAATTTAAAAAATATTAATCTAAAGTATGAAGATTTAATTAACAAAAATTTTTCTGATTCTTTTTTAAGCGGAGTAGACCTTAATGGTGCTGACATGCATGATTCTGATTTTAGCGGGGCAGATTTGAGCGAAGCCAAGTTATGTGGAAGTATTTTGTTTAATGTTAAATTCCGAGGTGCTGATTTGAGAGGGGCAGATTTAAGCGAAGCGAAAATATGGGATGCAGATATGTATGGAGCAGATTTGCGAAACGCAAACTTGCAAGGAATTGATTTATTCAACACAGATTTAAAAAGTAGTGATTTAACCGATGCCGACCTTAGTGAAGCTTATCTAAAAAATACCAATTTTTCTGGGGCCTCTATGAAAAATACTAATTTTACGAATACCAAATATGATAAAAAAACAATTGATAGTATATCTGAGGACGAGGGGAAATTACGATTAAAAAAAGAAGGAATTCCTTGGAGTAATTAATTTTTGATTGTCTTGAAAAAGAATACAATTATTCTTGGTTTTGCTTTTTAATTTTATTAATTTTATTTTTTCTAAATGGTTTTAATTTTTTTCTTTTTTGTTCTAAATCAAGTATATGATATGATCTACCCGTTTCGCATAATTTCATTTCTCCCGTTCTTTCATCATGAATAGACTCAATTTTTCCTTCATCAAGCAATCCACCTACGGTTTCCCACGCAAGATTTTCAGATATTTCAAATTTATAAGATAAGGTTGAGACTTTGGTAAAAAAACCATTTTTTGAATTTCGTAAAATAAATCCTCTAATTTTTCCTTCAGTTGTTTGAGGTTTTCCTTTTTTTCTAAACTTTTGAAAAGGTTTCTTACTAAAAGACATTAATGTTATTTTTAATTGCCTAGTATTTTAGGAATAGTAATGAATTCTTGGGATTTTTTTGAATCATCTTAAAAAAATCAAAAAATTTAGGCTAAAAAAGAGAGTTGGTAAATAATTTAAACTGTCACAAGTATTTATGACAATAATACAATCTTAAGTATTTTTGTGACTAAGTTAAATTGCAGAAAAGTCAACCGAGTTGTCATCAAGTTACCGCACAAGGTTTTGATCTTAAACTCGAATAACAGATTCTGGAATAATCTAGAATTTGGAAATTGACTTTTCTGAAATTATTTTTATTAATCTAAAACTAAAAAAAATATTTTCCAAATTTTTTTATAATTTTAAAAAACTGTTCTTGGAAAGTAAGACAGTAAGATCTTTTTAAATACAATTTTTTCCTTTAATATTTACTGGAGAATTGGGCGAATTTCCTTATTGTGTGTAGTCTTTTCACGTCCAATTTTTTCCAGGTAATTCTTTATCAATATACTAAATCAATAGTTTTTAAAAGAAATTTATTTTAGGATTTTTTCAATTTCTAAAAAAATTTTTTACACTCCTTTAAATCGCATATTTTAAATCTAAACAATTATCCAGATATTTATGCCCACTTTAGAGGAAATTCGAAAAATTTTGGATGAAAATGCTATAGCTTCCAAAGTTATTTCTCCCAATCCTCAACTTGATTGGATTTTAATGTGTGAAAAATTTAATGGATCAAAATTAGGAATAGGGATAGCCCATCTCAAGGGTACACAAACAACAGAATTATTTCTTCATATGAATTTGGGCGAGGATGTAAAGCAAGCGTTTATGAAAAATAATTTTCATAATGACTTTATGAACGAATTTGATATTGTAACCAAATCATTGCCTCATGTATCGGTAATGATAACTCCAAACTTAAAATCAATGAAATCTATCTCAATAATAAAAAAACTATACGGTGAAATTTCTGCTCAACAACTTTTGGATTCAGCAAATAAAATTTTAGAAACAGTGGGGCTAGTTTTAGCACTTATTCGAAAGCATGGAAATTTATCCTTAAACGAGGTAGTTCAACCAGACTCTAGTTTCTATGCCTAATTTTTATTATTCCTAGAAAACACCCCATAAATTCCAGATTTTATCCAAAAATTCTCTAATAAAGGCCATTTGTGCCTAAAATGGAGTGATTGTTATAAATTACATGAGTTTCCCAAAGAAAAATCATGACTCAAACCAAACCATTGGTAGATATTGTAAATGTGGTAGCTTCGGCGACCATTGAACAAAAATTAGACCTAAATGATATTACAAAGAAATTTCCCGACGTGGAATATCATCCAGAACAATTTCCAGGGGCAGTTTTTAGACTAAAAACCCCCAAAACTGCAACACTGCTGTTCACTTCCGGAAAAATGGTTTGTACCGGATCAAAATCAGAGGAAATGGCAGTTAAAGCCGTAAATACAGTTGTGCAAAAATTACGAAAAGGCGGAATAAAAATAAAGAAAAATGCAGTAGTAACGGTTCAAAATATAGTATCTTCAATTAACCTAGGGGGAAAAGTTCATTTGGAAAAAGCAGCAAGAACCTTGCCAAGAAGCATGTATGAACCCGAACAATTTCCAGGTTTGATACACAGAATGCTTGATCCAAAAACGGTAATTCTTGTATTTTCTTCAGGAAAACTTGTTTGTACTGGAGGGAAAACTGAAAAGGATGTTTATCGGTCGGTTAATTTACTTCACAGTTTGCTTGAAGAAAAAGATCTTATGATCTACGATTAACCAAAAACTAAATTTTTTTAAAATAATCACTTGTTTTTGTGTTGGTTACCCTTAATATTCAAAGAATGGAAATTAACCAAAAACTAAACTTACAAGTCCATGTTTTGGTCTATTTTTAGACCCTTGTACCTATTTCTTATTGTTACCTCTGTGACATTTGCAGCTTCGGCAATATCTCTTTGTGTGATATCCTCACCGTTTTTGACACAAGATAAGTATAATGCAGCAGCTGCTAATCCCATTGGATCTTTTCCAGCAGATTCTTCATGTTCTTGAGCTACTTTGAGTACTTTGGTAGCGTATCGCTTTGTTTTTTCAGTAATTCCTAATCTACTTGCTATTCTTGCTACACATTGAACAGAATCTACTACTGGCATAACAAGTTCTAATTCTTTTACCAACAATCGGTAGCATCTTGCAATATCTTTTCGTTTAATGTTTCCTGCTTCTCCTACATCTTTTAGAGTTCTTGGTGTTTCAGTATCTCTACATGCAGCATAAAGAGCAGCTGCAATTAATGCAGATATTGATCTTCCTCGAACTAATCCTTTCTCTAAGGCCTTACGATAGATATAAGCTGCTTTTTCCATTACTGAATCAGAAATTGCAAGTTTATCTTTTAATCTGTTTAATTCACTAAATGCTTGTCTAAAATTTCTATCAACTGGTTCGTGTACTTGACTTCGACTATCCCAAGTTCTTAATCGCTCAATAGTACTTTTCATTGAAGCAGTTAGAGGTTTTCCAGAGGCATCTTTGTTTATTGGATTAATTATAGTAGCTAAACCCATATCATGCATTGTAAGGGAAGTAGGTGCACCTGTTCTTGCTCTATTTCCACTTTCATCCTGTGTGAATGCTCTCCATTCAGGACCTGATTCTTGGGTTTTTTCTGAAACTACAAATCCACATTTACTACAAAATTTTTCCCCAGTAGTAGAATCTGTAACCATCTCATTTTTACCACAACGGGAACAAGATTCACCCAATTTTGAATTTGCACGAACCATGAACTTCAGGTGTAACTAGCTTTTATCGTTATAAGTACTATGCAAAATATTACTAAGGCGTTTTTTTCAATAAGAATTCTTGGAAAAAATCATTTTTCGTGGTTTTTTTGTAATTTAGGGAAAGCAAGCAAGTTTGATGCCTCTTAGCCTCAGTCCCTTTGGGGGATACGTTAAAGCCATCAAACCCGCAAACAGCCTTGCTTCCGAATTTTGATATTGATATTATTTTTCAAAAATTCATAAAATAAACGAGGTTTTTTTTATTTTATCAAAATGGATCAAAAAATTGATGTTACGTGCCTGGAAATGGGTAAAATTACCTATTTGGAACCAAGTTGTTCAAAATAAACACCCATCTTCTTTTAATTTCTCTTACCAAGTTAATGTGAGTCATCACGTTTGACGGCACCCTTACATTTGCCTTAACCGACAATACCCTAGAATTCTTTGCCGTCAAACACCTTTAATTTTAAAAAATAATCCAAATATTTTTCAAATAGGTTGAGAACAAAAACGTGTTTGATAATTACTTGTAAAGGAACAAAGAAAAATGGAAAATTTGAAAAATGCTCCTTTTTACACAGTGGGGATTGGGGAGATAAAGAAATTGTTTCTCATCAGCAATATCATGAAACCCTCAAAGATGATGAATTGTTTTGGTTGGGTTTTGAGACCTCACTTTCTTTTGGCAAGTTTAGTGGTAGAGATGGAAAATAAACCCAAT
This sequence comes from Nitrosopumilaceae archaeon, assembly GCA_028279545.1. Classification (GTDB taxonomy): domain Archaea; phylum Thermoproteota; class Nitrososphaeria; order Nitrososphaerales; family Nitrosopumilaceae; genus Nitrosomaritimum. Next base: position 9,769 of record JANQNN010000029.1, on the reverse strand, counting down.
CTCAATTCTAGAAAATTTATTTATCGATCTAAAAAAATATGAATGATTTAATTTCAAGATATTTTTTATCAAAATATGGATAAAGATGACATTCTAGTATGGTCAAAGGAGTATTTACTAAAGGAGGATGATTTTAAAGCAGATTCAAACCCTTCAGCTTTTGAGGATGCATCTAGTAAAATAAAATACCACTATACTTGGACTTTAAATTCAGATAAGCAAAACGATAAAATTTATTTTAATATCGAAGATATAAAATTAGAAACTCATTTTTTGAGACATCTTTCTTGGATACGGGAGGAACAAAGGTCTAGCGAAATGCTCAACCATGAACAAGGGCATTTTGATTTAGCCGAACAATTAAGAGAGCAAATTGTAGATAAAATTCAAAAGAAACTTTATGGAAAAAATTTTCCTACAAGGGGGCAAAATGAAGAACAACGAAAACAATTTGCTCGCGAAGATTCTGAAAAAATAATAGCAAAGGAACTAGAAAACGAATTTAGTAAACTAGAACAAATTAGAAAAAAATACGACACAGACACAAATTTTGGTCAAAACCTAGCAATACAAAAACAATTTGATCAGCAATTTTTAAAATTAAGAAGATAAAAGAATTAATTGTTATTTTTTATTTCTGGTATATTGTTTATGAAATTAACTAATCCACGGTAATATTTGATATGAAAATCAATTTCGTTAATTTCAGATTGTCTGAATTCTTCAAGCTCTGGTCCAAAATCTCTTTTATCGGTTTGAATTTGATTAAGATTATTTTCATTTACCTCAATCATGTGAAACAAGCTGTGAAGAACTTCTTTTTTGGTGAGAGTTTTATCACAGGATTTTTTTAGCAATGTTTCAATCCAATCCATAAATAACAAAACAACAATAATTATTTCATTTCCTAAATGAGTATTTTTAATTCATTTACTCTATTTTTTTTAGTTTCAAAAAACATTGCAAAATGATTCATGTTAAATGAGACTTGTTCAAGTTTGAAAATTAAATTTTGTATTATACTTTTTGTGACTTTTTTCTTCGTTCCATTATTTCGCGATTTCTTTCAACATCAGAATGAACCTCTACATGCTCGAAAAGAGCCTCTTTTGAGGAAAAAATTTGTTCACAATAATAACACTGATGCATAGTATAGGAATGCACTCCTGAATTAATTATGTTTCCATGGGTTTGGTAAAAATTAGAATTTTTTATTAAAAATTTCATAATTTTTTCAATTTTCAATCAATTATTTTTAGAGTAAATTTGTCATTGTTGAAGGAGATAATTGAAGTGTTTTACATTTATGAATCCATTTAATTTTAAAAGGTTGTTCTATAATCGTAGAATAAAATCTAATAATTTTTATTTTCATAATTTACATATTATGAATCAACATTTTTAGAATTAAAGTATTTGCAAAATAATCTAACAAGTCCTTTGAAAAATTTTAATCCCCAAAAATTTCTTGAAAGAGGATAACAGTATTTTTCAATTATCTTAAAACTCAAAATTAAAAAATCTAAAAAAAAGATCAATATCAAAAACATTTTTCAAATTGATCGATGTTACCATAAAAAATTCAATAAAATATTGTTTTTTTCTAATTTGGCCAGAAACTTCATGATTTTAATATTGATGAAATTGAAATCAAATTCTGCCTCTTTTAAAATATTTTCCTAAACAATTTACTCCAAGAGATATTCAAAAAAATATCATCTCAGAGATTGAAGAGAAACTAAAATCTGGATATAAAAAAATTGTTTTATGTGCTCCAACGGGGGTAGGCAAATCCTTGGTAGGGGCTACGGTTTCAAATTATTTTGATAGTTCTTTTACCATAACTGCCTCAAAGCAATTACAGGATCAGTACATCAAGGATATTCCATACCTAAAGCCAGTAAAGGGAAAACAAAATTTTCCCTGTTTGAAAATCATGGAATCTGAAAAAACCGATAATCAAAGACGAGCTTTGCGATGGGGTTTAACTTGCGACAAGGGACAATGCCAAGAAACAATTATCAAAAATGGAAAAGAAATTACTGAAATTTGTAAATTTAAACCCACAATTAAAGAAGTTGAAGAAAACAAACATGAGCAAAATTCATGTTACTATTACCTGCAAAAATATGAAGCATTAGTTTCAAAACATTCTCTATGGAACTATCATGCTTATTTTCAAATAATGAGATTTAACCAAAAAATATTTGAAGATTATCTGGATAGAAAAATATCCATTTTTGATGAAGCTCACAAAATTGAAGACCAGATAATCCAATTTGTGGGCTTTGATATTTTTAGTGGTCAATTAAAAGAATGCAATCTAAGTCAAGAAAGATATGATTTTTCAGACTTGGATTCAATGCTTCAATTGACAGATGATATTGCATATTCCTATGCCAAACAAATCAAAGAAATCAAAGAAAGTAGTGATTATCAAACAAATCCCGACTATGAAACAGTCACTAAACTTGAGAGGAGATACGACAAGGCAGCTCAGGCAAAAATAGACATTCTTGCTGATAAACGCAATTTTGTAGTAAATGAGCCCGTAAAGGACTTTGATGGCAATTTTAGAAACATTTCATTAAAGCCAATTGATGTTTCAAGGTTTTCTGATTCGTTTTTTAATACTGAATATCAAATCTTTATGTCAGCTACTATTGACCACAAAAGTTTCTGTGAAAATATGGGCTTTGAGGCCGAAGATGTTGCATTTATTGATACTCAAAAATCCCCTTTTCCAATAGAGAATAGAAAAATTAAGCTTCTAAATATTAGACGTCTAAGTTATGGCTCTACAGAGTCTGATGAATTAGAAGTTATTTCTGAAATTGATAAAATTTTAACAAAGCACTCTAAAGAAAGAGGACTTATTCTTACTTCATCTATTTCTCGCTGTAACAAAATTCTTAGAAACCTTTCTCCAGCAAATGCTAGAAGAATTAGAATATGTCATAGCATAAATCAAGATGGGAAAACTCAAGATGAGGTAATTGAAGAACACTCTGAAGACCCAACGGGAGTTTTGCTTTCGTCATCTCTATGGGAGGGAGTCGATTTGAAAGATGATTTATCAAGATTTCAAATAATAGCAAAGGTTCCATATCCAAATTATACTGAAAAACGGGTAAAAGCTAAAATGGAAAAATTCCCCTTGTGGTATACATCCCAAACATTAACAAAAATCCTCCAAGGATTTGGCCGCTCAATTAGAAGCAATGATGATTGGGCAAAAACCTACGTCTTAGATACTGCAGTAAACAACGTCTTTTTCAAGGCTCAAAGCATGATTCCAAAAGCATATCATGATGTTTTAGGAATTGAAAGCGCTTGAAGAAAATTTGGGCTTTTTCTTAGAGTTGGAGCCATTCGTTAAGATCCCTGATTTTTTCATTTAGGGAATTTTCTGTCAAGGGTTTCATTATTTTTAGAATTGATTTTTTGGAGATATCTTCTCCAGTAAAAATTCCCGCCAAATAAACAAGCCCCCCTGCTATGGGTCTTGTATCCATTGATTGAATGATTTGTTGCTCCTCTAGAAAATGGTATTTCTTATTTAGCCATATTTCAGTAGGTGAATTTAGCATACTGGTCTTTTCTAATAACAATTTGATGTATTCCCAGCCTTGCTCAATGTTTGAAGAGGAGGTTTTACGAATTTGGGCCACTTCAGGATTGATTTTGTCTAAATAGGCAAATCTTCTATTCATATCAAAAAATTGAATTATCGATTGATAAAATTACTGATGTGCCAAGAGTTGACTAGAATTCAAAATCTGAGTAAATTCTGGGATGAATTACCCTTTACTAATAGTCACCATTATTTGCAAGAAAAAGCTCATTTAGATTTTCATTTTAATAAAATGTGAAAAATAATGACCGAATCAAAACAAACTCAAATCAATTTGGGAGAGTACAACAAGCCACAAGAGCAATCAAAAGCTGTAGGAATAGGAAAAATATCAGGCAGTATTATCAATATCAAAAATTTTCACATTAATCGCGGAAGACCATCGCAGTTTACCCCAAAAGAAAAAATCGGAGAAGACGGTATGACAGACTATTTTCTCATCGATACTGTAGAATCTTTTATGGTCAATGATCAAAAAGTAAGTTCGTTTTTTGTAACCCCCTCAATTGTAAAGCAAATTCAAAGGGTTCCAAACTATCAATCCGAGCTAGAATCTGGAAAGGTATTTGGGCCATGCAAAGTTGGTCAGAAAAAATCCTCAAAGACAAATGCAAACTATTGGTGTCTTCTCTTTCCTGGAGAAGAAGGATTTTAGGCCCAATTTTTATGGTAATTTTCTAATTTCCTATATAGAAAATAAAAAAATACATTAAATGGAAATTTTTTACCTTTAATCATGGCAGAAGGAAAGTTTGCAACATCTATTAGCTGTATGGATGGTCGAATTCAAATTCCAATAAATGAATGGATTAAAAATAATCATTCTGCAGATTTTGTAGATACCATTACAGAGCCAGGAGTTGAAAAAAAAATCTCAGAAAGTATAGATTTGGAGAAAATTAAAGCAAAAGCAGAAATTTCAATTTTCAAACATAATTCTGATTTGATTGTAATCTCCGCTCACCATGATTGTGCTGGCAATCCTGTATCAAAAGAAGACCATATTTCCCAAGTAAGAAAATCAATGGAAATAATTGAATCTTGGAAATTACCCGCTAAAGTCTTAGGCGTGTGGGTTAATGACCAGTGGGAAATTGAGCAAGTTTAAAAATATCCAATTCATTTTATCATATATTCATACCATGTGAAAGTATAATTTTCAATTTTTTTATAATTTTTTTTAAATTTTTTTATAATTCCTTAAAATTAATTCAAAATTATTGACAGTTAGTCATGTTTTTATGACAGAAGTCTAAGAATTGATAGGGCATGAGGGCGTACATCTTAGCTACATTAGTTACACTTGTAGTGTTTTGTTTTTTTCAAAATTATGCATTTGCAGGCGGTACAGGTAGCGGTTCAGAATTCTTTCTCCCTGATTTTACAGGAATGAATATAGAAGATGTACTTGATTATATTATTGAAAACGAATTAGATAGCGAGGTTTTTACTATACCTGATGAAGCCCCCGAAGGGACAGTAATAGGTCAATTTCCTGAGCCAGGGTCACCAGTTGAACCAGGAGACACAATTTTCATTGATGTATCAGGAGGGCTTGAAGAAGAAGATCCTGCAATCTTGACTTTGGTTAAGGTGGTGACAAATGATAATGGTGGTACTAAAGTAGTTACTGACTTTCAATTAAGGATTGATGGCGCTCCTGTAGCTAGTGGGGTTCCAAATATTCTACCACCAGGGACGTACACTGCTTCTGAAGACCCAGTTTCTGGATATGAGGCATCTGGTTGGACAGGAGACTGTGCTGCAAATGGAACAGTTATCCTTGAACCAGGTGATGACAAAACATGTACGATTACAAATGACGATATTGCGCCAAAATTAACTCTAGTTAAAACGGTGAAAAATGATGATGGCGGAACAAAAGTAGTTGGGGACTTTCAATTAAGGATTGATGGAGCTCCTGTAAATAGTGGTGTCAAAACCACTCTAAATGCTGGCCTTCACACTGCAACTGAAGATGTCGTTACTGGGTATAAGCCCTCTGACTGGGGACAAGACTGTGCTGCCAATGGAACAGTTACTCTAGCTCCTGGGGACGATAAAACATGTACAATTGAAAATGATGACATTGCTCCAAAACTCACACTAGTTAAAACTGTCATTAATGATGATGGTGGAACAAAAGGTGTTGGTGACTTTCCCCTTTTCATTAATGGAGGTCCCGTTGTTAGCGGTGTCAAAAATACTCTAACGCCTGGGTTTTACACTGCTACTGAGACACCCGATCCTGGATATACCGCAACTCCTTGGGGAGGAGACTGTGCTCCTAATGGAACAATCACACTTGCATTAGGTGATGACAAAACATGTGCTATAATTAATAATGATAATGAGCTAACTACTGCCAGCTTAACTCTAGTCAAAACGGTAATTAATGATAATGGCGGAACATTAGGGGTTGGAGATTTCCAACTTTTAATTGATGGAAATTCTGTTACCAGTGGGGTTCCAAATATTCTAGCTCCAGGAACTTATACTGCCTCTGAAATATTACACTCCGGATATTCAAGATCTTCATGGGGAGGAGACTGTGATTTCCGTGGCGTAATTACTCTAGTTGCAGGAGATAACAAAACATGTACAATTACAAATAACGACAGGAAAACCGAACTGACCGTATTCAAAGAGGTGATAAATGATGATGGCGGTACTGCAGTAGCATCTGACTTTACATTGCGAGTGAGTAATTCACTGTTTGGTTCAACTAGTTTTGCTGGCGTGCCTGATTTTGGTGAAGGAGCAGGGGGAGTTACTGTAGAAATTTCCCCCGGACAAACAACTGTAACTGAGGATCCCTTTCCAGGATACACTAGTGATGGAGGCCAAGGAAACTGTAGTTTTGAGGCAGAATTGGGAGCAACCTATGAATGCACTTTTACAAATGACGATAATCCACCTCAAGCAGCTTCAGGAACTCTTACTGTTATTACCAATGTGGTAAATGATCATGGGGGAACTGCAATTCCTTCTAACTGGACAGTAGATATTACTGGAGGTAGTCCTTCTCCCAACAACTTTTTAGGAGCTGGAGCCCCTGGAGTTGAAGTCACTATCAATTCAGATCAGAGTTATGCTGTAAATACATCTGGAGGCCCCCCAGGTTATGATCAAACATTATCGCCAGGCTGTAATTTTGAACAGATTGGAACATTCTCTCCTAGGATTCCCCCTGGTGGAACTGAAACGTGTACCATAACGCTTGATGACATTCCAGCAGAGTTGACTGTGGTTAAAGAGGTGATTAATGATGATGGTGGAGAAGCCTCACCAAACGACTTTACAATGAACGTGTCAAATCCCCTGTTTGGGTCAACTAGTTTTCCCGGAGTGCCTATTGATGAAGGGGCAAGCGGAACTACCATCGATATTAGTGCAGGTCAGACAACTGTAACTGAAGATCCCGAAGAAGGATACACAAGTGATGGAGGAGTTGGTGACTGTGACTTTGTTGCAGTCCTCGGAGGAGATTACCAATGTACCTTTACCAATGATGATGACGAACAACAAGCCCCAACTGGAACCCTTACAGTTATTGTCAATGTGACAAATGATCATGGGGGAGTTTCAACAGCTTCAGATGTTAATGTAAATATCCAAGGTGGAAACCCCTCCCAAAATGACTTTCCTGGAAGTGAAACAGGTGTAGATGTGGAAATTGATGCAAATGCAGATTACAATGTAACTGCAAACCCAGAATTTCACAATTATGATTACACTTATTCTCCAGGATGTAGTTTGTTTCTTCCCAGAGTGCCTGCAGGAGGAAATGTTACTTGTACCATAACACTTGATGACATTCCAGCAGAATTGACTGTTTCTAAATTTGTTTTTAATGATCATGGTGGAGAAGCCATTGCATCTGACTTTACAATAATTGTAGATAACCCACTGTTTGGCTCTATTAGTTTTCCTGGAGAAGCAAATATTGATGAGGGTGGAGGAGGTACAACCATAGAAATTGCCGCAGGTCCAACAGTTGTAGATGAATTAGATCCTGGGCCAGAATATGAGATAGTTGGATTTTTTGGCGACTGTGACTTTATTGCAGAACCAGGTGAAGAATATTTCTGCGATGTAGAAAATCATGACATCGAGCTTGCAACCTTGACTGTTTACAAGGAGGTAATTAATGGTGATGGAGGAGATGCAGATCCATCTGACTTTTTGATGATTGTAGATAACCCACTGTTTGGCTCTGTTAGCTTTGACGGTGTTCCTGACTTTGGTGAGGGGCAAGGTGGAGTTACCATAGACATAGCCCCAGGTCCAACATCTGTAGATGAGGAAGATCCCGGACCAGACTATGAATTGGCAGAGTTAATTGGTAACTGTGATTTTGATGCGGAACCAGGTGGAAACTATTTCTGTACTGTAGTAAATGATGATGTTCCAGATTCTTCAGTAACCATTGATGATGTAGAAATTGAGGAAGGAGATGATGGATCAACTGCCTTTGTATTTACGGTGACCAATTCTGGATCTTCTGGTGAGTCTTTCATTGTAAATTATGAAACTGAAGACGGAACGGCTACGACTGCCGATGACGACTATGAGGAAACCTCGGGCAGTCTCTTTTTTGATGGTGACGATGGGGAGCAGCATACCATTAGCATTCCAGTAAATGGAGATGAAGTAGTTGAGCTTGATGAAACGTTCTTTGTGAATATTTCTATTTCTGAGACTGTAGATTTTAACGTACAATTTAACGAACTTGTTCCAAATAAAAGAGGAGCAAACATTACCGATGATCAAGGAGAAGCCACAATAGAAAATGACGATTCAGCATCATTTTCAATTGATGATGTTGAAGAAGTTGAAGGAGATGCAGGTACTACTGACTTTGTATTTACAGTAACACTTGATTCTGATATTGATGTGGGGTATTCAGTAACTGCTAGCACTGCTGATGACACTGCAACTACAGGTGATGATGACTATGAGGCAAATTCAGAAGTGCTTAGTTTTGCAGGATTTGCAGGCGAAGAAGAAACATTCACAGTTACTGTAAATGGCGATGAAGACGTTGAACCCGATGAAGAATTTGAGGTGAATCTTTCTGATCCTAGTCCCAGTATTGATACAAGCGAACGTGATGTGGGAATTGATGATGGTGAAGGAATTGGTACTATAGAAAATGATGATGTTGTTCCGGGAGTCTTTACTGTAAGCATTGATGATGTTGAAATTGATGAAGGAGATGATGGAACCACTGCCTTTGTATTTACTGTAACTCTTGATGGGGATGGTGAAGGATCACCAGAGGTAGACTATTCCACTTCTGATGACACTGCAACTACAGGTGATGATGACTATGAGGCAACTTCTGGAACTTTGGAATTTGCAGGATTTGATGGAGAAGAAGAGACCTTTACAGTTACGGTAAACGGCGATGAAACAGTAGAGCTTGATGAGGAGTTTATTGTTACTCTATCTGATTGTGTTGGCTGTACTATTGCTGATGGAACTGGAGAAGGTACTATAGAAAATGACGATTCAGCATCACTATCAATTGATGATGTTGAAGAAATTGAAGGAGATGCAGGTACTACTGACTTTGTATTTACTGTAACACTTGATGGTGATATTGACACAGGAATCGAAGTAACTGCTAGCACTTCAGATGACACTGCAACTACAGGTGATGATGACTATGATGCAAATTCAGAGGTTCTTAGTTTTGCAGGATTTGATGGGGAAGAAGAGACCTTTACAGTTACGGTAAACGGAGATGAAGATGTAGAGACTGATGAAGATTTTGAAGTGATTCTTTCTGGCCTCGATGATGATGGTAGAGATGTAGATATTGATGATGGTGAAGGGATTGGCACCATAACAAATGATGACTTTCCACCAGATCCTGCTACCTTGATTGTAGTCAAAGAGGTGATAAACGATGATGGCGGTACTGCAACTGCATCTGATTGGACAATGATAATCACAGGAGCTAGTCCATCTGTGAATAACTTCCCTGGAAGTGAGACAGGAGTAACAGTTAGCATAACTCCTGATACACCATTCTCAGTTGACGAGTCTCCAGGTCCAGTAGGGTATTCCAAGACCTTATCACCAGAATGTACTGATGCAGACGGACTGCCACCAGGAGCTACTGCAACA
>JANQNN010000025.1 GCA_028279545.1 Nitrosopumilaceae archaeon | reverse complement strand
ACTGTCCTGTGGCTCGAAATTGGCGTAAAAACACTCTGCGCAACTCTCGATTTGCTTGAAATTGGCGTCAAAACACTCTGCGCAACTGTCGTTCTTGAAATCGGTGACTTTTTTTAAAAAGCTAAACCTTGTGCATATATAACCGTGCCCAACTGTCCTGTTGTTCGAAATTTGCATCAGAACACTCTATACAAAGTGCGCAACCGTGCTGTTGCTCGAAATTGGCGTCAAAACACTCTGCGCAACTGTCGTTTTGCTTAAAGTTGGCTACCTTTGTTAAATAGGAAAAACGTGTCCAAAACACCGTGCGCAACTGTCATGCTTCTTGAAATTGGCGTCTAAACACTCTGCGCAACTAACGTTTTCCTTAAAATTGGCGACTTTTGTTAAAGAGCCAAAACACCGTGCTCAACAATGCTGTTGCTTGGAAATGGCCGTTTGACCTAACACCTGCGGGAAAGAGGACTTGCAACAGTAAATTTACAAAAATTGGTGTGTGTGGTCCTCTGTGTCCTGTGCCTCGAAATTTGCGTCAAAACACTCTGCGCAACTGTCGTTGTTCTCGAAATCAGCGACTTTTTTTAAAAAACTAAACCTTGTGCAAATCACCGTGCGCAACTGTCGTGCTGCTTGAAATTGGCGTCAAAACACTCTGCGCAACTGTCTATTTGGTTGTATTTTGCGACTTTTGTTGATAAGCTAAAAATTGTCTAAAACAACGTGCGCAACTGTCCTGTTGCTCCAAAATGGCGTAAAACACTCTGCGCAACTGTCGTTTTGCTTGAAGTTGGCCGCCTTTTTTAAAAAGGTAAAACTTGTCGAAAACACCGTGCGCAACCGTGCTGTTGCTTGAAATCGGCCGTATGACCTAAAGCCTGTGGGAAAGAGGGCTCGCAACTGTCAACTTGTTTGGTCAATAATATCCAAGAAATTCGATTGCGCAACCTTCGTTGCTCTTAAAATCAGCGACTTTTTGTAAAAAGCTAAACGTCGTGCAAAACACC
>JANQNN010000052.1 GCA_028279545.1 Nitrosopumilaceae archaeon | reverse complement strand
GGAAATTGACATAGAGGGACAGCCCTTGTCTTTTCCAAAAACAGACTCTACAGCTACCCATTTACCTGCACCATTAGGATCGGGGTCAAGGTTTTCATATACAAATTCATAAGGATTGCCGTTGTTATCAGGTCTTGAACCCATAGGATCAGATAAATAGTAAGTTGTATCAGCGGAATCAAAGGGTTCATTTATGACCCATGCATTTATCAACCAGCCCCATTTATCATTGAGCTCTGCTGTTGTCATATAACGAGGTTCAGGCGGTGGCTCCATTTTTAAGTGTATTCCCGCTTTACCATTATGAAAATTATCTATAGTCCCTTCATAAATCCCTTTTTTTATTGTTAAGGTACTTCCTTCTTGTCCATCCCAGTAATACCTAATATCGCCGTCTTTAAAATAACTTTCACCAGAAAGTTGGCTGCCTCCGTGGAGAGTATCCCCGTCAAGAATAACTTTTGTCTCTCCAAAGACATTTTTAACTTCGGCGAATGCATGTTTTCTTATTCTAAAATCATGTAAACCTCCACCTTCTTCGAGATGTGCTTCGATGTTTTTTATAGCAAAATCAATATCGTGTTGGAATTCATCACATTCTTCTCGGTAACCTTCATCAAAGGTATAATAAATGGTATGAATAACACCACCTGCAATTAAAAAAGAAATTAAGTTACCTGCCATAAAATATTCTCCTTAATTTTTAAATTTTTTCTTTATAATTAAAGTTACGTCGTGTATTAGATACTGAACTTGAAAAGCTAAAATTACACCAATAATTGATAAGCCATATGGAAATAATACTGAACTAGAGGAAGAATTAAATAAAAGAATTAGTATAATCAACAAAAATAAAGTTAAAAGTATTAATAAAAGTCTTATTACATATTTTCTTCTTATATTTGTTTCAAACGATATTAATTTTTCTAAAAAATTTTTAAAATCGGATTTTTTAATGCTTTGCAAATATTTTTCTGTTTGTTTAAAAATTAGAGTGCTTAAAATTATAGTAAAAAGCACAGCAATTCCAAAATATAATAAAACTTCTAAAAAAATAAAATTTGTATATTGACTTGTCAAAATTCCTATCCCCAGCATCGCAAATAAAAAAGTTAAAGAAATAACATTCCAGATTATTCTTCTTTCTTTCCAATAAAAATTATTTATTTCATACAATTCTTTTAAAAATTTCATATATTCTCTCACATTAAAACTGGAATATAGTTATAAGTATAATTTATTATAAAAATTATACTTT
>JANQNN010000049.1 GCA_028279545.1 Nitrosopumilaceae archaeon | reverse complement strand
TACTCCCAGTACCTAAAACAAGACCCCGGCGCTACAAAAATGCACTATGACCCCTCTCAGATGACAGAAGGCCAACAAGCAGAATCATTATATAAACGTTAAAGCAGCATAAAGGAAAAATAAATGAAATTAGATATTAAAAAAGCATTTTTTCTATTATTTAATAAAGAGTCTTTATTAAGTTTATTAATCTTTTCTTTGATTAGCATTGCTAATACATACTCTTTTTACTTACCAAATTTGGATAATGGTTTTGGTATGATAATTCTATATTTGATAACAACTTTTTTGCTTCTTGGTTATATCATTGAGACCGTTCACATTGCAATATTGAATAATGACGAAAAAATAAAATTACCCGACTGGAATATAAATATTTTGAGGTATTTCAAACATTCGTTTTTAATAATAATAGTGATTATAATTTATCAATTAATATTAGTGTTAATATCTTTTGCACTTCCATTAACATTTGAGACTTTAAATGCAATAACGATTTCTATAGTGTTTCCATTGGTTATTGTTGTTTATTCTAAAAACTATAAAATACAAGAAGCTTTAGATTACAAGTTATATTTCAACATAATAAAAAAGAATTTTATAGAATTTCTTGTTCTATATGTTTTAACAACAATTTTTTATGTTGGAATTTACATTATTTTTGATATTTCAAAAGTATTATTTATGAGCCCTAGTATGGATTATTTGTACGATTATTTTGTGTATTTATTTGGAGGTTTTGTTCTTATTAGCTCTTTTATATTTATCTTATTTTATTCTCAGATTTATTCAGAAAAACAGGAGGTTAGTAAAAATTAAATGGGACTTTTTGAAAAAACAGAAGAAATATATAAAATCTTAAATCCTACCTATAAAAAATATTGTGAGATAAGGGATGATTATCTTGGTAAAACAAAAATAAATGGTGATCCCTATACTTATTACGAAGCTGAAAAAATAGCAATGGATAAAGTCAAATTTGAGATTTTTGGTGCTTTAAAGCCTTTTTCTTCCACAGGTTCTAAAGTTTTAGATTGGGGTGCTGGCAAATATCAAAAGCACGTTGAAGGTGAAATTATTAAATCTAGTCAAACTTGGGAAGAGTATTTTAATAGCTCTGAATATCTAAATAGCAATAATAACAGCCTTAGTAATTTTCGAGGAATTCGCTCTATAGACCTTGACAACCTACCTCCTGATCTTGCACAACAAGCTGGAACTATTAGCGATTCATTAAATATTGATATTAATGAATACGTTAAATCAATAATAGAAATTGAAAAAATTAATAATGAAATAGAACAATTGCGTGAACTTCAAAAATTACGAAAAGAATTAACAACAAAATTCATGGAAACGTATGATCCAGAAAAACTCAAAGAATTAAGGTCGCTATTAGATGAAGTTGATAAAAAAATATATTCATTTAGTGATGGAGGTTTTGGCGGAGGCGGCAGTAGCCCTGGCTCAGAAATGACAGAAGATCAGTACTCAGAGTACTTAAAAGATTACTTCCATGACCCTGAGGACC
>JANQNN010000056.1 GCA_028279545.1 Nitrosopumilaceae archaeon | reverse complement strand
GTCAGTCTGTTGGTCAGTCTGTTGGTCAGTCTGTTGGTCAGTCTGTTGGTCAGTCTGTTGGTCAGTCTGTTGGTCAGTCTGTTGGTCAGTCTGTGGTTCTGGTTTGTATTTTTGTAAAAAGGATGCATTCACAAATCCATGACCTACTTGATTTTGAGAATTTGAATTGTAATTTTTATCATCAGCAGCCTTTTCAAGTTCTTGTTTAATTTCTGAAGGCGACAAATTTGGCTCTGCTTCAAGCAGTAGAGCTACTACTCCTCCAACATGTGGTGCAGCAGCCGAAGTTCCCGGAAAAGGCTTTTCGTTAATTACTGATGAGCTTATTCCATCTGGACCCAAAATTACTGGAGCATTTTTATTATGATTTGTTAATCCTTGAGAACTATAATCTCTTAGTTTAAAATTAGAATAATCTGCAGCGCCCACTATTATTGCATCTTTGGCATCAGCTGGGACTATTACACTACCATTAGCCACCGAGTGTTCCAACATATGGTTTATGCTAAAAATTTCAAGTTTTACATTGTCATCAATTTTTTCATTTTTAAAATCATATGATACTCCCAAATGATATTTTGAACCTTCATTTCCATTAACATTAATTTCCTCAAGGACAAAATCCAATTCCTCACAATCTGGGGAGGATTTTACAGATTTATCTTTGAAGGCGTTATTTTCAAATAAAGTTAAATCAAAATCATTTGTTTTACCTGAATTTTCATCCCAATCATACCAAATTAGAAAAATTCGAATATTTTTTTCATCTCCTTTTTCAATAATAAATGACAAACCTTCATCTTGTTCATTATCAAATTCATGCCATCCATTTCCGTCACTATCGTTAAAATTCCCTTCCCAATGTGATCTGCCATAATTACCAGCTGATAAAACTACAGGGATTCCTTCATCAATCACTTTTTCAATTTCCCTGGTCATGATACTTTCGCCATCAGTTGAATAGCTTGGCCAACCAAGGGAAGCCACAACCAAATCTATTTTTTTTTCAACTACATAGTCTAATGCTTCAACAAAATCGTTTTCATTGCCAAAAGATAATAGATACAAATCTACCCCGGGAGCAATTCTTGTTATAATTTCTGCAACAGCTGTACCATGAAATTGTTGTGTGCCATATCCTTTCATTGGTCTGTTATCTGGAAAAGTTTTGGATTCATTGACGTTAACATTTTCTTTAATTGAATTATGTCCAATATTGAAACCAAGATCCAAAACAGCAACCTTTACTCCCTCGCCAGTAAAACTTGTTCTCACTTCCTTTGCATTAATAGATAAAATGCTAGGGGATATCCTTCCTTGTGGTATTGCTTCACTAAATTTTCTTTCATCACAATCGCCTTCGTCTTCAGGTAAGTCTTCTTCCCCAAAATTTTCAATAATTTTTCCATTTGGAAGCGAAAATTGTCCTAGCATTTCAAAGGCTTCAATTACATCTTTATCAAGATCCATCTCAAGAACTTCAGGCTCTTGAGGTTTTTGTTCATCGGATGAAAAATCAAAGGTAAATTGGAATGTATCTTTACTACTCTCATTTCCCGAATTGTCAGCTGCTACTACCGTCCAAAACCAAGTAGTTCCTTCAAGTTCAACAGCTTCTTCAAATTCATGGTTAAACGTTCCAATCTCAATTCCTTCTTGATATAATATTGGTTCAGGATTTTCAGATGTTGGATCTGAATTTGAACTGACATAAAGAGTATAAGTTACTGGTGATTGCTCATCTGAGACTTCCACTTCATCCCAATTGAAAAACACTTCACGATTTTCTAAAACTGTAAAATTTTCAGGTAAATACAAGTTAGGTTTTGGGGGTGGAGGGTCATCTGCAAAACCAAATTGAGTATTTTGAAAAATTATTGCTGATGAAAATAAAATAATTACAATAGCAAAAGGTATTATTTTCATACAAAATTAGTGCCTCTAAATTATTTAAACATTAAATAAATTTTTAAAAAAAATTCTTTGTGCCGAATAAACTAATTTTGAATTTTTTTGATTTTAAAATAAGTTTCAAAATTTATTGCAAATTTATTATCTTATTTTTAATTAAAAATTCAATACCATTTGCAAATTCAATATCTGAAATTAGTCCTTTTGACCACCAATCCCCAGAATTGCGAACCCATTCAGGAACTCCTGCTCCAGGACCTACTACTGGATTTTGATTTTCATTAGTTTTACTTTGGACAGAAAAGAAAATCTTTGTAATTTCTTCATCGTCATATATTGAAATTATTTCATATTCTCCCAAGGGAGAATTGTTTTTTATAAAATACAAAGTGTTAAAATTACCTTTGGCTGCTTTTAGCTTTTGCTCTTCAACATTTCCTTGAGAGTCTTTAATTTTTAGATAAACGGAACTTCCTGGTCTGTACTCTTCTACAAATCCAGAAATTGCAACATCGTTTGTAGTCCCAGATGTCAAGGGTCTTGCAAATTCATTGGAATTAATACTAAGATATTTACTTCGTCCGGGAAGTTTGATAATCTCTTCTTTTACCATAAACTCCAATCCTGACAAAAATCCTTGGTCATTTAGTTTGCCTTCAGCCCACCATCCAACATTTGTCTTTACCCAATCAGGAATGTCCAAATCTGTTTCAAGATACTTTTCAGGAGTAGATTCATCTTCAATTATCGGAGATTCTATCTGGTCTTCAAAAGTAGGCCCACTAATAATCCTGGTTTGTGGTTTTTCACCAGTAACAATAAAGGATGCATCAACCTTGCCAAATCCATACATGTTATCTGAAGGTTTTTGGACTGGTACTGCATTTTGGTCAGCAAAGTTTTCTAGATTCTCTAATAGTTGTGAAGGTGTAAGCCTTGGCTCTTTTTCAAGTAACAATGCTGCTACTCCTGCAACATGAGGCCCAGCAGCTGATGTTCCAAAAAATGGAGCATTTCCATATTTTTCATATGCAGTTGTTCGTACACCATCAGGACCTACAAGCATTGGAGCGTTGTTTTGATTATTTGTAGGTCCTTGGGAACTATAAGGTCTAAAGGGAGATGAAATAAAATCTATTGCACCAACTGAAATCACACCTTTGGCATCAACTGGCACTCCTACACTTCCCTCTGGAATAGAGTGCTCAAAGGTATGTGTGACACTAAAGACCTCTAAAACAGTACTTGGATTGCAACCACTTGGAAGAACACAGGAAATTCCAAACTCATACATTCCAGATCTTGAGGGCTGAAATGACAAATATTCAAAAGTCTCACCTGTGTTAATTGCTTGAATATTTCGTGATTCTTCTACAATTTCATCTGATGATTCATGTCGTAAGAATAAATCAAAATTATCTGCCTCATTATCCCATGCTAAATAAATTAAAATTGGTGACAAGTTATCATCAACAAAAATTCCTTGAATTTCATCACTTCCTTCAAATTCATGCATTCCATTGATTGTTACCTCATCAGTGAAATTGCCTTCCCAATGCATCTCTGCATAGTTTCCAGCAGATATTACAACAGGAATTCCTTTTTGAATTACCTCTTCAATTTTTTGTGTCATTGGGCTTGTCCCATCAGACGTATAGTTTGGCCATCCAAGTGACATGGCTATCAAATCTACTTCCTTGTCTCTAGTAAGAATATAGTCAATAGCATTAAGAAATTCTACTTCTGTTCCAATTGTGTAAAGATGCAAGTCAATTTCAGGTGCTACATCAAGAATAATCTCTGCAACTGCTGTTCCATGTATTTCATCTCCAGATCCCCTAATTCCTTCAATTGGTAAATTTTCACCTAAATTAGTTCTAAAAAGATGAATGTTTTGTTCGTTTACTCTATCTGTAATTTCACTATTTGTTACATCAAAGGCCAAATCAATTACTGCAACGTTTACACCTTTTCCACTATATCCTTCAATTTGTGGAATGTCTGCTTGAATAAATTCAACTCCCTCTGATTTTAGTACATTAGCATGCAAATGAGGTTGTGTTGGAGCCTTTGCCCATTTTAGACCAGGAGTCTGGGCAAAGTCTTGTAGAGTCTCAACAGGTACACTAATTTGGAAAAAATCTCCTACTTGACCTTCAAAAGAACCTAACTGCCTGATTAAATTCAAATTGTTTTCCCAATTCTCGATTTTTGCAAGTACTTGAATCTGATTTTGTTGACTGTAATAGGGCAAGATGGTCTCAGATGCATATCCTGTTGGATTTGATGTTCCTTCTAGGTTCCTTATTTTACTGTCAATCCTTTTTTCCCATTTTCCTAGACTTTCTTGAGAATCCTCAGAAATACAATAAATGCAAGTTGACGAAAACGAACTTTCACCTTGACCTTCCTTCCAAGGACCTGTTGGAAGTTGTTGTTGATTTGGAATTATTGATACTGAAGAAGCTAAATTAGAGTATGAATTTTGAATGGCAGGACTTGTAATGTATTTTGGTGTGTTGTCATCTTTAGGAATATTTTTTTCAGGGACAATTGTAGTAGTTGCCTGTATTTGCTTGCGTTTATTTTTATCATCCAAGTACTCGTATAAAACAAAAATTTTATCACTACTGTCTCTTGTCAATAAAGCTCCCTTAAAGGAAGCCACAAATACCCCAGAGTCCGGAATTGTTTCTTGAAGATTCACTTGAGAAAAATTTGAATTTTTTTGCGTGTTAATCAATCCAAAAATAAATTCTTCTTCATCTGAATCTTTGTTTTCATTTTCATCCCTAATAGTCAGGTTAATGGTTTCAGTAAGGGTATAAGAAGTTCTTTCAAAAAATATTTCAGGTTTGTAGGTGTCTTCTGCATAGACTGGAATTGTATTAATCCCCAAGAAAAGGACCATTGAAAATATTCCTACAAAGATTGATGAAATTTTAAAAATATTCAAATTTTTCCTCCTTAATTTTTTGATTAAAATTCACACTTTATGAATCTCAAATATAATTAAAATAAATCTACCCATATTGCAATTTTTTATCAGGACATGAAAATCTAAGCCCTTCTGGTAATCTTTTTTTGTATTTGTCAGGCCATGGTGACTTTGACGGTGGTGGGGAACACTTTTGAATTAATTTTAAAAATAGAATTATTTTAATCTCCTTTTTGCCCCTTAGTATATTAAAAAATCATAACAAGTTGACTAGAGTAGGTTAATTAAGGTAATTCCTAAAATTTTAGCAGAGCATGGGCAGAAAAGAGAGAAGAGAACGTGAGCAAAAGCGAGAAAATTACGCAGCTCAGAGATCTTCTGAAAAAAAGAAAAACACGCTAATTGCAGTTGGGGTGTTAGGAGTTGTTGCAGTAATTGTAGGATATGCTGCTTTTCAATTTGCTACCATGACAGAATCTGCTCCTGGTGGTCCTGAAAATGCAGGAGAATTGGGAAGTGCCCACTCTCATACAGGGATATTAGTTAAAATCTTTGGAGATTCTTTTGACTTTTCATCGCCATCTTATCAACTGAAAAACCGATGGATTCACTTTGAGAATAATGACGGTACCACAATTCATAGCCACGCAACAGGAGTCACTCTAGGATATCTGTTTGAATCCTTGTCCATTGGAGTAGATGAGAATTGTTTCGTATTTCCAAATGCAAAGGAGTACTGTAATACAGACACTTATTCACTAAAATTCTTCATTAATGGGCAGCAAGTGGACAATATAGTAGATTATGTCCCAATGGAAGATGATAGAGTGTTGATTTCCTTTGGAGATGAGACTCCAGAAGAAATTCAAGCCCAGATATTAGAGCTAGAAGCTCAAATGCTTGTAAAATAATTCTCAAAGTTTTTTACTAATTTTTTTCCAACTCTTCTTTTGTTGTAAACTTTGCAGTGCTGTCAAAAAACATGTAGTATCCACATCTAACACATTTTAAAACAGTTAATGGAGTAGTAAGAAACTCTTTTTTTTCAAATTGGCCGCTTAGTTTAATATTTTCTCCAGCAATTTCTGCCTTGTTACTTTGACATACAGGACATGAAAGGGACTTGTTTTCCACAATTTTTTTCAAGGATTTTGGAATTTAAACTAATACAAAGATCGAATTTTTAATTTTATTTATGTTCTTTTTTAATTCATTTTTTAATAAAATCTACATCCCTGTTAGTTTTCTTCGGTTCCTTCAAAAAGTTCAGGATCTTCTTCAAGGGCCTTTTTCATTAATTTCTTAAAAGTTTCAGGGTCATTTTTTTGAAGATCTAATAAAATTTTACCTATTGAATCATCCAGATTACTCATGTAATTCTTTATTTTCAAGAGTATTTTTATTATTCTAAAAATTCCATTATTCCTATTCTAAAAAATTTCAGTAATAATGACATTACCCTTCCTTTATTCTATAATAAATTGAATTCAATAAATGAAAAAGACATATGAAAAAAAATCAATGAATTTAGGAAACCTCACTATGTATCTAGAGGATCTAGTAAAAATGGGATTTGCCTCAGAGCATATTGATGCTCAAGGAAAACAACAATTCCAGCTAACTGAGTTAGGAAAAAAATCAGGACTTGAAGGCCTTCAAAACTAAACACTGGATTACAAAAAAAGAATTCAAATTGTAAATGATAATTTCAAAAAGGTCTAAATTATAGCCATTTACAATTTGGATGTTATGGAAATATCAAGTAGAAATGTTGTTGGTGGAACTGCACGTGCTCCCCATAGGGCAATGTACAAAGCAATGGGACTAACTGATAGTGATTTAGATAAATCATTTGTTGGTGTTTGTCATACGGGAAATGAAGCCACACCTTGTAACATTCATCTTCCCCAACTAGCCTTAAAAGCAAAAGAAGGAGTGACTGACGCAGGCGCTACTCCAAGAGAATTTTCTACTATTGCTGTAAGTGATGGTATTGCCATGGGTCATGAAGGAATGAAATCCTCTCTTGTTTCTCGTGAGGTTATTGCCGATTCAATAGAATTAATGGTTAGAGCACACCAATATGATGCTCTGGTCGGAATTGCAGGTTGTGATAAAAGCCTTCCAGGAACCATGATGGCAATGGCTCGATTGAATTTACCATCTGTTTTTGTTTATGGAGGAACCATAATGCCAGGAATGCTAAACGGAAAGGAATTGACTGTAGTTGATGTTTATGAAGCAGTTGGTGCATATGATGCAGGTAATTTAACATTAGAAGGTCTAAAAGAAATTGAAAACACTGCATGTCCTAATGCTGGATCTTGTGGAGGAATGTTTACGGCAAATACAATGGCATCAATTTCAGAAGCTATAGGTCTTGCGTTACCGGGAAGTGCAAGTCCTCCAGCTGAAGATGATAGAAGAGGAAAAATGGTATATGATACTGGCGTAGCATGTGTTCAATTACTAGAACAAAATATCAGACCTAGTCAAATTCTAACCTTTGAGGCATTTGAAAATGCAATAACTATGCTAAATGCTGTGGGAGGTTCTACAAATGGAATTCTTCATTTGCTGGCATTATCAAATGAAGTTGGAATTAAATTAACTTATGATGATTTTGAAAGAGTACGGAAAAAAACCCCTCATGTAGCAGATATGAAGCCAGGAGGAAGTTATGTGATGAATTCTTTGGATAAAATTGGAGGAATCCCTTTTGTTTTGAAAAAATTATTAGATAAAGGATTGCTTCATGAAGACTGTATTACCGTAACAGGAAAAACAATTAAAGAAAATCTACAATCAATGTCAATACCAGAGCCTCAACAACAAATTGTAAGGTCAGTTGAAAATCCTATACACTCAGTTGGAACTGCTGTAATTTTGAAAGGAAGTTTGGCCCCCGATGGTGCAGTTATCAAAACTGCTGGAGTTGAGATGACAAAATTTACGGGAACGGCCCGAGTTTTTGATAGAGAAGAATACGCCTTTGATTCTGTCTCCAAAGGGGAGATAGATGAAGGACAAGTTGTTGTAATTAGATACGAAGGACCCAAGGGAGGACCAGGCATGAGAGAGATGCTTGCAACTACTGCAGCACTTGTTGGACAAGGTTTAGGAAAAAAAGTCGCAATGGTCACTGATGGACGATTTTCTGGTGGTACTCGAGGTTTTATGGTAGGACACGTTGCCCCCGAGGCTTTTGTTGGGGGACCAATAGCGTTGGTAAAAGATGGAGATGAAATTACCATTGATACTGAAACTAACGTAATTGATCTTCATGTTTCTGATGAAGAACTCGAGCAAAGAAGAAAAGAGTGGAGCCCTCCAAAACCAAATTACACTTCAGGGGCTTTAGCCAAATTTGCTTCTCTTGTAGGTTCTGCTGCCCATGGCGCAATAACAAAACCAATTTTATAATTCATCGTGAAAATCACGATGAACAATTTGTCCACAAGCTTTATAGATCAGAAATTTACAAAGAAATTCAGAGATAACAAGAAAGGAAAATTATGATAAAATTGTTATCTACTAAAGGTTTTTTAGAAAATACTAGTGTTTTTTGTTTTTACTTTTGAAATAGTATAGAAATTTTTTAGCTTAAATTTTTTCCTGCAACCCACATATCTTTATGAATAAAATTATTCGTCTTTGGACTAAATTCACTAATCATTCCATAACCACTCGCACCATCTGGAGTTGGGTATTCAAAATTTAATGCAATGAAAATCTTGGTTTTCTCATTTTTTGCTTTTTGAAGTAATTCAGAGTCAATAAAAAACCAATAATGCTTTTCCATGTTTGGAAGCATTGGTCCTAAATTGAATTTATCATTTTGTTCTGAATTAAATTTCTCTTTGTTGATTGGTTCGGTATCAATCTTAAATGATGCCTTTAGGTATGTTGAAGGAAGTTCTCCATAATTTTTTAAAGTTACATCAAACTTTGTTTTGCCTTCTTCTTCTTCAATTAACTGTATTTTATTTACTGGGCCAATCCAAGGCCTAAATCGAAATTCAGTTTGCACTTTGCTAAGTTTAACCGTTGCTTCAACTTGCTTTACCGTTCTCCATAACAGAAATACCAACACAATTGTTGCAACAGCAGTGGCAAGAGTTCCTATAACTCCTAGAAACTCAACATCGGCCATATCAAATGATTGTGGTTAAAGTGGATATACTTTTTGTATGGAATAAAATCTTTATAGGAATCTACCTAATTTAGAAATACTCCGCCTTCAGAGAACCTGCTCTGTTGGTCTGAACCTCCACCTCGCATTTGCTTGGACTCTAAAAATCCTGTAATTTTTTCTTCAATGGATAAAGGTTCGTCACATAGTTTATCTCCGCATACATTTGGAGATCCTGTTGCTGGAAGGTAAGTCCCTGAAGATTTAGTTACTGGGGTTCCCATATACATCCCAGCTGACTGTTGGCTAACCCCTCCCTCTGAGAACCTGCCTATTTGCTGGTCTCCACCTCCGGGTACATTTTTAATTAAAAAGGAAGAAACTTTTTCTTCAATAGTTAATGGTACAATACATAATTTGATTCCACAAACTTTGTCAGATCCTATCTCGGTGTTATGAGTACCTAAAGAAAATTTCTTGGCCTCAACTTCACTTGGTAAATACATTAATCCTGAAAAAACCATTACCATTGCAATCAGCATTAAAATTTTTGAAGGGTTGCTGAATTTCATAATATTTGCCTCCAAACGGATTCTGAGCTATAAGATTTCTTTACATTGCAAATATTAAATTCGCAAGTCATCATTTCTTTAAACCACTTAATTGTGTGATTCCTTGTTAATAAAATTATAGAAGATTGAGCAATTGTGGTTTCTAATGCCAAGTTTTGTTTTATTTGAGACATTTCCCCTCAATTATTGTATGATAAAAACAATGATAATTGCTTCTAAGCTAGGTAGCTGAAAAATCAGCTTTGTTTTTGATCTAATCTAAATATTAGAATTTTATAGGCTCAACATTGAGCACATCAGAAAATTTAGCAAAATATTTTTTTGATATGGCTAGCTGGCAGCGTCTTGAAATCTTAATGTATCTAAGCAAAAAAAATTCTACTCCCTCAGATTTAGCAAAATTTCTTAAATCTACAAATCAAGAAGTTCATAGAAATTTTGAACGTTTAAAAAAATCAAATTTTATCTTAAAAAATTCTGATGGTTTGTATCAATTAACAACTTTGGGGCAAATGGTACTAATTCAAACAAAACCTCTCTTGTTTATTTCAAAAAATTCAAAATTTTTCTCAGATCATGGTTTTGAGAATATTTCAAAACCATTTGTCCAGAGAATTGGATCCTTGGAATCTGGAAAATACATTAAGGGTTTTGTAAAGGTACAAGAAAAATGGTTGTCAATTTATAAAAACTCTCAAAAGTTTCTCTATGCTATATTATTTGATGTTCCATACACCGAAGAGATTCTCAATACCATTTCAGAAAAACTTGAAAAAAACACAAAAATCAAAAGTCTTTTTTCTGAATCAGCCTTAATCCCAAAACAAAGAAAGTCATTATTAAAAAACCCGAAATTCAAGGCAATCTTGTCAAACAAAAACTTTGAACGAAAGATGAATCAAAACATCACAGCTGTAGTAGTCTTAAATGAAAAAGAAGCAAGTGTTTGCTTTCCTTTTTCATCTGGTCAAGTAGATGTCAGCCAAATGTTTTATGATAACTCTCAAGAATTTGTAAAATGGTGTCTTGATTACTTTGATGAAACCTGGAGAAATTCTCGGGCCTTTTCTGAAGCAAAATTAAGAGATTTATAGAATTAAACCACTAATTATTAGAAAACTTCCTATATGACCAGCCCCTTAACAAAATGTTTGACTTTAACTAGTGAGAAACAGGAATTCGATCTTATTTTTGGGCATTTCTTTTTTGTGGATATTGTTGGTCTTTCAAACCCTGACATTTCAACCAAAATTCAAATGAAAAAACTCAGGCAATTAAATAAAATAATTTCTGAATCTCCTTCCTACAACTCCACTACAAAAGAGAACATGCTAATTTTACCAACAGGTGATGGCATGTGTATTGGATTTTTACAAGGGCCAGATTTACCACTAAAAGTTGCTTTAGATCTCCAAGAAGGATTGGAAATCTACAACAAAGGAAAATTAGCAGCAGATACAGTACAAGTACGAATTGGATTAAACAGCGGGAGTTGTTTTGTCTTTGAGGACCTTCGAGGAAATCAAAACATTTGGGGTCCAGGAGTTATCATGGCAAGAAGAATTATGGATTTGGGAGATGATGGACATATCTTACTTGGCCCCTCATTAGCAGAAAATCTTATTGAGATTTCAGATGAGTATCGGAAAAAAATTAAACCTGTTCATGACTATACCGTAAAGCATGGCGTACCCATGCTGATTTATTCAGCACATGGAAAAGGTTTTGGAAATAGAACCCCTCCAACTAAAAACCAATATCAACAAAGTAGAATGCAAGCAGAGATAAAACGACTACAAAACACAACAATGTATCCACAAATTAGGGTTGATTTGACTCTTGAAGACCCAAACAATATGTTGGTGGCCTATAAAAGAAAATACTCTATAGAAAATATCTCCGATGAACCGATAAAACAAATTCTTCATGGAATTGCAACTGATGTTGCAAAAGACACCATAAATGACCTTAATTTACGAATTTTTGATGAAAAAAACAAAGAGGTAAAAATCTCAAGTATTAATTTAGACAAGCCATATGTAAAAGAATTTTCAGTTAGCTTTGATGAACCAATTCTTCAAGGTCAGAAAGGACGCTCTTATACCTTAGAATATCAAACAGAAGAACCAGAAAGATTCCTTGAAAATTCATTTATGGTAAACAACGAAAATTTTGTAATTAGTTTTTCAAGTAAAAGGGATGCTCCTATAAAGAAACCTACACTTTATGAGGTAAATCCAGAAAATGATGAGAAAAAACCAGTTGAAACCAAACCAACAATAACTCCTTTAGATAATAATATGATGAACATTTGCTGGGAGTTGGATGATATTGTTAAAGGCCAGGTAGTTAGATTAGAGTGGTAATCATTGGCTTTAGAAAAATTTCAAAAAATTAAAGAAGTTTTAATGAATCAGTTTTTGCATTAATACAAACATCATAATAATTTTTATTTTCAGCCATACTACACAGATTTTCTTGATGGTTGTAATCTGGACTCAACAATAAAATCCATTTTCCAAGTCCAGTATAACAAGTCGATTTGTATTCCATTGGCAATGACTTACAAAACGAAAACCCTCTAGCTGGGTCCGAATTTCCATTAACCATGGTCATTAACATACCTTCAATGCAGAATGGATACAGTTCTTCTTTGTCTCCTTCTTGACACAGTTTCAATGCTTTTTCCCAATCATCTGTTGTTAATGATTCCATTTCTCTTCCCATTCCATAATAGCAAAATCTGATCATCTCCTCAGGGGAAATTTTATCACATAAATCAAAAGCATCGTCGACTTGAACATTAATTCCCCCTGTCTTTAGGGCCATGTATGAAATGTGGTAATGGTAACATGGGGGAGCATACTTTATGGGAACCGCATTGCATGGGTAAAACAAATCATTGTCATCAAAATCTCCGGTATTTGTCTCTGCCCAATGTACTGCATTTTGCATAAACATACCTTTGGAGCAACTTATCTGCTCTAGGTTTGACTCAAATTCATCACATCGAATTACTGCAGACTGAACGTCATAGTCATAAATATCTGCCAAGCCGTGCCCCAAACCGTGTAGACATTGCCAACGATAAATGAAAGATGAATCCTCTATGAATTTTGAACATAATTCATGTATGTTTATTTCACTTATGGAGATATTTTTGAATTTTTGAATTTGCAAATGATTCTGTATTACACCATGAAATATCGAACCTCCACATTGCTGTTGTGCCAAAATTAGAGCATCTTGTTCATCTCCAACATATGCATTAAGCCACATTCCTAGATGGTGACCAATTTCATGGCATGGATATTTTGATTCATACTCAGTAACCAAGTCAGAAAAAATTCCAAGAACTGTTGATTCATTTTCTAATTTTGTCAAGGTTTGAAGGGAATTAATTGAGCAATGTACATCTTCTTTGCATTGATTAATAATTTGATGTGCATATGTTTGATTTGAATAAAGGCTGAAATTTTCATTTTCAATTTGAATTTCAGAATTTTCTGAATTAACTCCAGAAATTACCAAGATAGCTACAACTCCTATTACAGCAATGGCAATAACCGCACTGGTCTTTTTCAAACTTACATTACTCATTGATATGGTTCTAGTTCCAACGAGTTTGTTTATTCATTTCTTCTATGACTTTTTGTGCCAGGTGTTCTTGAATAATCATTTCTTGAATCATTTCATTTGTAACTCTCTTTTGATTTTCAGGGAAAGTATATGCGAAACTTTCAGGAAGTTCAGAAACTAATGATGCAGCATTGAATACCTCTTTTGCACGGTTTTGCTCATAATTAATTATTTTTTCAAATCCTGAATGCAATCTGTTAAATGCGTTTCCTGTATCTTGGAATCTTTCAAAAGTTGGGTTAATTTGCTTAAATGATCCAAAACTGTTCATCTCAAAAATTTTCCCATCATCGGTGCCCCAATAATCGCTATACTTTTTGAATTGAGTAACTTTGATCAATCCTTCTCCCTTAGTTGGAGATGGAATTAACTTAGTCACCATTGGGTTTAGAGAATCACCGGATATATCAAATCCATCATTCAGATAGGTTATTTGATATCTGTTTTTATTATCAATTGCTTTGATTGCCATCACATCATCTTTGAGGGGCTCATAAAATATCATAGAGATTGTTGTTGCATCACATTTTTCCTTATAGTCACTTGGTTTACATTTTACTTTTTCATGTGTTGCAGTAATACTTTCATCATCAATTACTTTTGATTTTTGAACCACAGATATGTCTTCTATCTCTCCTAACAAGTCATACCAAACTTCTATTCCAAGCTCTGCCAAATGTCCTTCCCCTTTCATTGGAATTCCAAATAAGAATTCTTGAATCTTGAGACCTTTTTCAGCATATACGGTTGCGGTAAAAGTGTTTACCTCCCCAATATTGATTTTTTGTTTTGCAAATGGAGTGTGGAAATTATCAATTATACTGAAAGAGTTTTCATTAAAGGTAAATCCTTTCTCAACTACCATTGTTGCCTTTGGTTCATAGCTTATTCTAATAGTCTCATGATTAACTCCATACGTGGCATGGTTAACACCAAATGTTGGTCTAGAGTTCCATTGATCATCTGTTGTATTTTTTATCAGAGATGACTCATCAACACATACTCCATCAGACTCTACCTCACCTGAGGGACACTCAAACACGCATACTCCATCAGATACTGCTTGGTTTGCAGGACATTCTGCCATGCATACTCCATCAGCTTCAACTTCCCCTGAAGGACATCCTGGCATACATACTCCATCAGACACCACTTCACCTGTTGGACATTCAACTGGCACACAAGTATTATCAATTAGAGCAGTTCCAGCAGCACATGCCAAAAAGTCAGCATTTGCTGCGCCATAACCATACATGTTATTTGATTCAATCAAAGTAATCATACTAGTTTCTGCATTATCTGCAAGCGTCTCAAGAATTTCTGTTGGGGTTAGCTCATTGTTATCTTCAAGCA
This sequence comes from Nitrosopumilaceae archaeon, assembly GCA_028279545.1. Lineage (GTDB taxonomy): Archaea > Thermoproteota > Nitrososphaeria > Nitrososphaerales > Nitrosopumilaceae > Nitrosomaritimum. Next base: position 2,566 of record JANQNN010000056.1, on the reverse strand, counting down.
TTAATGCTACAATTCCTGCAACATGTGGTGCAGCAGCCGAAGTACCATAAAATGGATTTAGATCATATGCTAGAGTAGTTACGGCATCTGGGCCCATTATAGTTGGTACCTGTTTGCCATGATTTGTGGGACCCTGGGAGCTAAATGGTTCTAGCTCTGCATTTTCATGATTCAAAGCTCCTACTGAGATTATTCCCTTTGCATCAGTAGGTACACTTACACTTCCTTCTGATACTGGATATTCTAAAACATCTCTAGTGCTGAAGACCTCTAAAATTGCATCTGAAGTTGGATCAGAACTTGAAATTCCTAGACTGTATGTCCCTTCTGTTTTTGGAACATATACAATATACTCAAAGTAGATGTCATGTTTTGTTTTTTGCAGGTTTGAAGAGTATGCAACATCATTGCCATCCTCATCAACTAATCTCAAATCAAAGTCATACACTTTACTAGTTGGACTATCCCAGGTCAAATACAGGACAAATGGAATCTGGTTTTCAACTCTAAACGTATTTGCATTTACTGATAGTCCCTCATCCACTCCTGAGAATTCATGCCATCCATTTGAATCAGAATCTACAAACTCTCCTTCCCAATGAGTCTCAGCATAGTTTCCTGCAGACACTACAAATGGAATCCCACTTTCAATTGCTTTTTCTATCTTTTTTACCATGGGGCTGGTGCCGTCAGCTGGATAGTTTGCCCAACCAGTTGACATTGTAATCAAATCAACTTCTTGAAGCATTGCATAATCCATTACATCTAGGAATTCTACTTCAGTTGAAAAAGTATACAAGTATAGTTCTGCATTTGGCGCAATATCCAAAATTATCTCAGCAACTGCTGTTCCATGGACATACTCTTGACCAAGTCCTATTAATGGAACTAGTCCATCTTCACCATGTCTAAATGATTGGCTATCAGCAACATTTCCCGAAATTTCTGGATTGGTAATATCAAATGCAGAATCTAATACAGCAATTTTTATTCCATTTCCTTCAATTCCTCGCTCATGAGCTTTTTCTGCATTAACAAATTCCAGTCCTTCACTCACAATGGATTTTTGAACCACTCCAGTTGATTGTTCCTCTTTTGGCAATAGGTTTTCAAGTGCTTGTGGTTGTACTTTTCTAATCAAAGGGATATCGTATAATTCTGAAAGATTTTCTATTGGGATAAGTACCTGCAACAAATTCTCATTTTCAGTCTCTACTATTCCTAATCGCATGATTTTATCGATGGTTTCTTGTGAATGACTATCAAGAACAACTAGGACACGAACCTTTCCATCAATGTATGTTATTCCGTTGCTTGATGCATAGCTTTCTGGATTTGGACTATTAGCTAGTTGGTTAAGCAAGGAATCCTCGTTTGGTAATGAAAGTTTTGGTGGCTTTTCTATATTGTCAAAATTATTAATTACTGGCTCAGTGACTGGGGGAAATACCGGAGGATCTAATTCTTCAAAGATTTCTTCTTTTTCTTGAGTTTCCTCTACAGGAGCAGTTACTTCCCAGAAATCATGTACAGGTGTGTATAGTGAGTAATTGTTTACATCCCACATTTTCAAGAAAATATCTGATACTGCAAGCTCTTGACCAAACGTAATTTCATAGTAAATGTCCATGAAATTACCATCTTGGACAAATCTTACATTGACGTTTGAAAACAGTCCATTATCATCTAGAATTTCAATTCCCTTTGATCTATCATAAATTATTGCAGTGTCATCTGCAGTACCTGTTGTCCCATCAACTAGATTGGTGTACAATGCAACATGTTGAATGTGATTAGGACCTCCTTCAGAATAAACAGTAAATTTGAGTTCTGTGTTTTGTCCTACTTCTATTGTGCTAGTTATTGGAATAAGATCAGCTAGTGCAGTACCTTGAATGGAATTAAAATCAACTGCAAAGTTGTTTGCGCTAATTCCCATATCATTTCCGTTTAATGAAATTGGAGCACGGTTGGGAACTTTGAGTAATTGAGGAACCTCAAATGTTGGTCCAGACCCTTCTCCATCTCCATCCTCACTAGTTCCATTAGCTGAATCATCATCTAAAATTGTACCAACTGCCTGACCATCTACAATTGTGGCATTTCGCTTATCTGAATCGATTTCAAATTGTGCAGGAATTACTACAGAATCAGGGAGATTAAGATTAACAAAAAATGTCTCATCTCCTTCTTCTTTATCATCGACGTTTACTTTAACTACAAATGTCTTGGTTTCTCCCGGAGTTCCATTAAAATTAAGTGTGGCAGAATTTGGTTGATAGTCATTGTCAGCTGCAGTTGCCGTACCATCTGCAGTAGAAGCTATTACTGAAAATGGTATTCCACCGCCAATTTTGAGGGAAACTCCAAATTCAAAGTCTATGGTTTCAGACGAGCCGGCTTCACGTTCTTGAAAGTCATGTACTACAATTGTTGAAGCTGAGCCATCATCATTTGTTATAGTACATGTTGCAGTAGCTCCTGGTGGCAGTCCGTCTGCATCAGTACATTCTGGTGATAAGGTCTTGGAATACCCTACTGGACCTGGAGACTCGTCAACTGAGAA
>JANQNN010000023.1 GCA_028279545.1 Nitrosopumilaceae archaeon | reverse complement strand
CTTACTTGCTTTATTTTATTGTAAATCAAGTCTGAGCCACTTAGTTCCCTCTCAGAAATCAATTGGGAGAATTTCTGTTTTAAATTTGAAAGATGATTGATAACTTCCTCTTGTGATGTAATTGGAATGTTCAGTGTGACTGGTCTATGGATATAGTAAATTCTATCATTATTGTCCATCTGTGAAATGAAACCAACTGCAAGACATATGTCCATGGTGAAAGGACCCCTGTTTTGAAAGTAGCCTAGCATTGCATCCCTAAGATATGTGCTATTCAGAAAAAGACAGGTCAGATCTCTCTCATAATCACTGCTCTCACAATGTATGTCATCAAGTGTGCACTCAAAGGAATCAGTCATGTATCTCTTGTATTTAACTTGCCTTTCTCTCTTTTCCCAAGTCATTGGCACAGGTTCTCTTTTAAAATGGTTTCTTACACAGTCCATTAGAGTTTCTTTAGACATTTCAAGACTAGAATGGGGAACTTTAAACAAATCTATAAAAGCTTTTACTTCACTAGTGTTTAGGTATTGTAATGAATAGCTATCATTTTTAACTGCTTCATGAAGCAAGGCTATTAAAGTTGCTTTGTTCATTTGTTTATATCCCTTTACCTTTCCATCCCTAGTCAGTTTACATTTCATTTCATCTGAGTTAATTCTTAGTTTTTGAAAGATTTTTCTTAAAGATAAAACTGTTACCTTTGGTTCCACTTTTTTTCCTACTATTTGGTCAATATAATAACTTTTAGAACCTTTGTGCTTTGAACTGCAGCCAAGACTTGACATTATTTCTTTCAATTCCTTTAGTGACTTTTGTTCCAAGCTTGATCTGTCAAAATGTAGCATTTTTTATTAAGATTTTGTCCTTAAGGCCTTTGGATTTTTCAAAAACTACTGCTTTTGAAAGGTTTTTATTGTGTTTCTATAAAACTAATCAATTAGATCATCACCAATGAGGTCATCTTCATCAACTTCACTCATGTCTTTTAATGGTTTCATATAAAGTAAATTACAGAAGAAGTTGAAGTACACTCTATCTGAAACAACTGAGATCTTTGGCACCACTAAAGGAAGATATTCTCCATATGTTTGCAAATTTTGGGTCAAAGCCTTCTCCTGTTTTTGAAAACTCTTTAGCTTGCAAATGCCATCAGTTATTTTAACATAACACATTTCATTATTTCTCATCTTATCATTAAAAAAGAATTTTCTAACTGTCATGCCACTTAGATCCATTATTGATTCAAGCTGTTGTATGATGGTTGTTTCCAAAACATTCATAAAATTCAGAAGAGCAACTTCCTCTTCATCTCTTTTGATTAGGTGGTAAGGTAAGAATATGCTACCATTTCTCTGTTGAATACCATACAAGTTTTGTCTTGGTAACCTTAAGTTTAACCTTCTGTTGTCATACAAAATGTTTACATACTTTTGTCTACCCTTTTCCTGGGTTTCCAGGGACAATAAGCTTGGATCAAAATCTAATATTTTCTCAGGTTTGTCAAATCTAAATACTTTCATTTCTTATAGAACTTGTCCTTAACTATGTCAGAGTTTTGTCAAATAGCTCTAAAGATGCCATAAGTTGTACACATCTTTCAAAAACTTATGCTTTTGAAAGTTGTTTCTAATGATTTAATTTAATCACAGAAGACTTCATTAAAGATATAGTGTTTTACATTGATTTCTTCATCTGGGATGTCAGGGATGCTGCCTGAATAAAGCCATCTACAAAAGAGTGTGCAGTGATACTCTCCTGGTACTGTAACTGTTATATTTGGCATAACAATTGGAATGAAATCTCCTTCAGCACCTTCTTCAATTTTCCTTGGATTTCCATTGGAATCTCTAAATTTGCAGATGTCTTTCTCTATAG
>JANQNN010000008.1 GCA_028279545.1 Nitrosopumilaceae archaeon | reverse complement strand
TATTTAATCATAATTAATGAATATTTTTTTGAGCGGAATTAGTTTAGTCTGGTATGACGTCAGCTTCCCAAGCTGAAGGCCGCGGGTTCAAATCCCGCACTCCGCATTCCTTATAATTCTCTTATTGCTTGCTCGATAACTCCTCTATCTTCGGCTTTAGGGGAAAATTTTAGGTAATTTTTTAGATCATCTTTTGCTTCTGAATTCTTTTTTTGTTTTTCTCTAATATATGCACGATTTTTATAAATTCTAGCTGATCTTTTGGGATTAATTTCAATTGCTTTTGAATAACAAGATTCAGCTTTTTCCAATTGATTTGATTTCAAATAAAAATTACCAAGACCATTAAAAGAAAGAAAGAATTGGTTATTGAGATCTATGCTTTTTTGATAATGTTTTATACAGTCCTCCAAATTTTGAGCATTTAAAATTCCAGCTAACAAATGTAAAGCTGTAAAATTTGTATTATCTATTTCAATTGCTTTCTTTATGGTTTCTAAGGCTTCTGAATTTTTTTTCTTTAAAAGTAACCTCTCAGAAATAAAACACAAACGATTAGACTCTTCATCAAAATTTTTTTGTAGGTTCAAATTTGAAATAATTTCGTCAGGGGCTAAAATTATTAGTAATCGTCCATCTTCTGACCATTCTTTATCAAAAATATCTTGTGGAATTGCTCCTTCTTGTTGTTCTCCTTCGGTAGTCCCTTCTTGAACGTAGTGAAAAATTGTATTTTCGGTGTCATCATAACCAGAAATTATTGATGCATGTTGCGTGATTTCTGGAATTCCAGGTAAAATAACAATTGGTGGAATCCCAATATCAATAATTTTTTTTAGTTCCGAAAGAGATGAATGACGAATTTTACAAATCAATCCATTTCGTTCTGCTAACTCAATTCCTTCCATCAAGATACTTCCAGAGTTTGGATCATATTGTTTTGCTAATTCTGCTGCCTCTTCTATTGGAAGATTGATGTTCCAATATTTCGATACCACATTAATTGGAAGAGGCAGACAAATGTTTTCTTCTTGAACTAGAGGAAGTAAAAGTTCATGATTTGATGATTCCAATAATTAAAATAAAATCTGAGAGTTATTAAAACTAATCAGAGTAAACAAAATTTCTCGATAAGATCTTTTCCATCGGATGTCATCTCAGGGTGGAATTGTGTTCCAAAGATGGGTTTTCCATCATATTGAATTAATTCATGTTTGCAAGTTTTTGAGCTTCCTATTGAAATTAAACAATTTGGTAATTTTGAAATCTCAAATCCATGACTTTCAAAAACATTTAATTTTTTATTAATAAGAATATTTTCTTTTAAAATTGAAATTTCTTCAGGGCCCTTTTGAGTCAAATCTAATTTTTTTATAGTACCTCCTAAAGTAAGTGATAGAATTTCTGCCCCATAACAAATACCTAATAATTTTTTATTGTTTTTTACACTATGAATAATGATTTTGGAATTTACAAGGTTTGTTAATTTTTCATTTTTTCTACGACCCGAAAGAATAAAGGAATCATATTTTTCTGCGAATGTTAAATCAAATTTTTCTGGAGAAGTTTTTTCAAATAAAATATTTTTTTCTAGTAAAAAATTTTCTAAATGAGGAGTGTAAATTGATCCATTATCAACAACAAGTAGCATAAAAATAAAATGATTTATTCTAAATTTAGGTCTTCAGATATTATTCTAAAGGTATAGAATAATTTTCTAAAATAAATTGAAATAAAAAAAATTCTTTGTTTTTGGTTCCTAGTAGGATTTAAGATTCAATAAATAAAGTTAAGCACCTACCTCAACGGTAATAAAGTGCATCTCAGGTATATTGTCCTTTACTAGAATGGTGCCAATATTTATCCTATTTTCCTCTTCCCACATGAAAATTCTCTCACTTCTTGGTTTTACGAAATCATCTACAAATCGTTTCAAGAATTCTTCAGTTTCCTCACGTTCATTTTCAGTATAGAAGAACATTTCTCCTTCACTGAAAGAGAGTGGTACTTGAATAGAAGAGGGTTCCAAAATTTCTATCCCTTCATTTTCAAATACTGCGCGTATAATATCAATTCTATCTTGTCTATTCAGTTCTTCAATAATAGTATCTGAGGTAGAGGAAGGATCGATTCCTGACACCTTTTTCAAAAATGCTTCAAAGGCTTCTTCTTGTGTATTACCTAAACCTACATAGTATTCTCCTGTAAAGGCGGCACCCACAGCTGCGATGGTACCAAGTTGAGCCACTACACCACCTGCTCCTGCAGTATATACGGGGATAAAGTAAACATCATAATCTCCAACCCTATACAAAATATTATCACCAACTCTTGGGTTTCTCAATAGAGTTTTTAATTGAGCAAAATCAGAATCTCTATCTAGTGCTTGACTAACTGCAGTAGGACCAATTAATTTTGTTGTAGAGTTTAATGGTACTTTATAGAATTGTAATTTTCCAAGATTAGAAAGATCATTTTCAACAACCATGTAGCCTGCAAGGTTTAATCCCTCTGATCCTCTCAATTCTAGAGAGAGTAAACCAATGAATTCAGTAGTTTCAAATCCTGGTGGCTTTGCTTGAATATAATAGGTATCTAAACCAGTTGGAATTTCATAAAATTCATTGGCTTGAATAAAGGTCTCGACTTCAGTTACGTGGTAAATATTGTACATCTCAGTCTTCCAATTAAATAATTCAGATGGGTATCGTATTTGCTCTTCTAACCAATCGGGAATTGGTACAAACTGTTCAGAGTATTGTTGGGAGAACATTTCTGTAAAGAAATCATCGCCTGTTTTTAGTAATTCAATATCACCATCTTGGGTGTCTACTAATGCATAGCCCACCAATCTCAAATATGGATTTCCTACAGACCATGGAACTCCACTTGTGTCAAATCCTATAATCAATGGAACCAGCCAATAGGTTTTCTCACCATTAGTTACAGGAAGAGAATCTAATTCTTTTCCAAATAAGTCATACAAAAAATAAGGATACAGGATTTCCATCCTATCATGTACATCTTTGTATCTCATTATATGAATAGAATCAGCAGGGTAAGAAAGTAGGAAATTTGGCTCAAAAATCCAACTTAATGGTGGAGATACATCCAATCCACCATCACCCTCATAAAATACTCCACCTAATTCATCGCTTACATCTCCCCTAGAATTGGGATATGCAGACCAAGTTTGTTCGAAAAGGCCTCCCTCACCATAATAAATTTCTCTTTCGCTGAAAAATTCACCACTATCAACAATTTGACCCTCAGTAGCATCAAGTGTCAGAAATCCGTCTGGGACATGAGTATAAACTAGGTGTTCATTATACCATCGATTTTCATTTGCTACCGTTGTAGGTAAAATGGGTTTCATTGATGCTGTCCAATACAAATTGTTGTTAAACCTAAGAATATCATTGTCTTCGAAATCCACGTATGGTATCAAACCAATTTCAGGTTTTAATTTAGCAAAAGCTGCTTCCCAATCCCAAATCCTAATAACATCTAAAACATCATTATTTTGTTCAACATAATTTTTGATATTATTCGGAGAAATATTTTCAAGTTTTACATCATGGTCATTTTCCTTTATGTTATCTAGTTCTCCAAGATATCTATTAACACCAATCTGTTGAGCAGTATAAGGACCCAAATATTCAATTTTTCTAGAATCTGCTATGCTATTATTTACTGAGATAATAGCAATTACTATTATTGCTATTACTAGAATAGTAAAAATTCTAATGTAAACATCTCTTTTGAACATATGGGTAAGAACTCGAGACCTTATTCTATCTGCAAATGAAAAAGCTAAAAAGGCAAATCCAACTAACAAAACTCCACCTATTACATATTTTGAATTATAATCTAATTGATTTGTAAAAAATAAATTGAATCCGGCCCAAATAATTCCAATACCCAAAATAGATTCAATAATTGAGACATAATTCAAATATCTTGGCTTTCCTTCACTTGAATCTTGAATAAATGAAGTAATTACATCTAAAATTCTATGAATTCCAACATACAAAACAAGACGCAAACCAATTGCTGCCAAAATAGAGGGAATTAAAATAATCAAAGCTGGAATCATTGGAACAACTTGTTCTGTTGCATAAGTTGGATCAGTGTTTGGAGTTACAAATGGTAAAGTGAATAATGTGGGTAAATTTTCAATTCCTAAATAATTTCCATCAATAAATGATACTGCTGCAAATCCAAACATTGTATTTACAAAGAATGCGCCAAAAAGCAAAATTTTGGTAATTTGCCAAATTACAAATTGTGGTGCACTTAGCTTAAAATCCGAAAACCTGGGAATGTTATTGGAGATTGATTGTTGAGGTCCTTGAGAAATAAAACCAATTCCAGTTTTTACTCCGTACCAAAAAAGAGATGATCTTGAAACAATGTTAACACGAACAAGAGCAATGGCTGATAGAATAACAGTTGAAACAAGGGAATAATACAAAGGTTTAGTAAATTTCTCTCCAAATTCGGTAAAATTCATGGAAAGAATTACTGCTTGATTTCCAGTTATTGCAACAATGGCTATTACAATAATTGCAATAATACCCCAACGAATGTACTTCCCAGCATCTGGAGGTGGAGCTTGTTTGTCTGTAGCGGCGCTATACAAAATCATGTTTTGTTGTCGTTTGGTAAATTAATGTCTTACCAGAAAAAAAATAGCCGTGAGAGAAATTTCCCAGAGAAAGCGATTAAAAGACTCAAATTTCAATAAAATTCAACATTTTTAGAGAATTTTAAGATAATACTGCCAATTTTTTACAAATCATATAGACTGCAGCATAGGTTGGCACAGTAATTTTTTCGTTAGAATAGGGTCCAAACTTTCGTTTTTTTAATTTAAATTCTACCGGGCAATTTGCTATTAATTCAATTGTTTCTTCGTTTAGAAATGATGAGTCATTATATGGATCAAATTGTTTTAGGTCATTACATTTGACTTTGCTCAAACCACTTTTGCTATTTAGAGAACCTGGAAGTCTAAAAATCCTATGAATATCCATAGTTACATTAGGATCAATTTGAGCGCCTACAGTTTTGGATAAAATTTCAAGTTTTCTTTGGAAGTTTGAATATCCCTCATTGATTAATTCTGAAATAATTTTTGATCGTTTTGACTTGGAACCGAAAACCTCCTTAGAAAATCTTCCTCTCCACCCTTCCTCATTTATCTCTGGAAATAATTGTCGACTTGGTCTTAATTTCTTCATACCAAAAGTTTCTGGAATAGTTCCTCTAAACATTAAGTAATCTACTAACTCTGACCTTTCTCTTGAACCAAGTTCCTGGAATTGTGAATTATAAACATAGACGTGGAATCCCTCATTCCCAGAAAAATAAATCTGAATACTATTTTTTTCTACTCCTAAATCCTCAATTAAAATATTTTTTAACTTTTCAACTTCTTTTTTCGATTCTTCAATACAGTTTTTGCACGGTAAAGATTTTACTTCTATTTTTGTGGAATTACATTTTGAGCAATGATTACTTGATTTAGATATATGACTACATTCAACACATTTTGTAACACAATGATTTTGTCTACAACTCAATTCAAGATCTTTTGCATCAATATCAAAAATAAGATCAGCTTCTTTCCACTCTTTTTCACTCATTTGTAAATTTGGAAATGAATAATATCCATTGGAACAATAAACATCTGAAGGTTTGTTTTGCATTAATAAAAGATGTAATTCCTTATCATCCTTTAATGAAATATGTCTAATCATTCCAGAATTAAATTTTTGAAAACCAAATTCGCGTTCTGAGGTTCTTTCTGGCACATGAATAAGATCAAAATGATTAAAATAATAATTTTTAAAGGCTTCTTCAACAAATTTAATTTCTTTTTCTTGCATTTACTTTCTTTTTTTTCCAAATTGAAGTGGGTTAAGGATATTATTGCATTCGGGAATAGCAAAACATAGATTTTGTGTTTTAAGTTTTTCACAAGAGGGACATGAATACTGAGTTCCACTCCCTGAAGTTCCTGCCAGATGATTTAGCTGATACAATGTAACTCTCTCGTTGTAGTCGGGGGCATTTTTGAATAATGGTGCAATTTGCTCTATGGATTGATTTCTAGATAACAAAAACGTAGCCAACATGAATCTTCCTGAATGAGGAAGATTTTCTCCTTTTTCGAGAATTTCTATAGCATGTTTGATACAAGGTGGATATTCCCCATTGGTTACAGTATAAGTTACAAATTTTTTAGATAATGAATTCAATTTTTTTACAGGTTCTTCGAATCCGGAGATCATTGATGGCATTTTAGCATTGAAAATTTTTGAGCTTATGTAATTACTTAACTCTTTACGAATTAATCTGACAGTTTCATGTGGAGTAAGAAAAACAGATCCGTTTTTAACCCGTCTATTTACCAATTTCCATTCTCGTTCATGAAAATTAATTGAGTGTTCTAAATAATTTGAAATTGGAATAATAAAAAAATCATCTTGTTTTTTTACTTGGATTGAAAATAAATCATCTATTATTTTTATGGCTAATTCTTTTTTTGAATCATCGGTAATATTTGCCAGATCTTTTTCTAGATATTTTTCTGCACGTCTGGCTTCTGCAAGAGCAAATCTTTTGATTAATGTTGTAATTCCTGTTAATTTTAGTAAGACGATTGCCAACAAAAATGAAAAAACTTCATTTTCTAGTGCTATGTCTGAGGCCTCACCATCTATCAAGTCAGATTTATAGATTTTACCATCAGCAGAAACCTGAACTCGATCAAATGCTTTTTCCAGCGGGATTTTAAGAACAGGATCAATTCCAAATTGTTGAAGTGTGAAACCTTTATCCTTTAGATATTGTCCTGCATCTGCTAAAAAAGGATATTTTGCTATTTCATCTTTTCCAAGTGTAATCATATTATTGATTAATAATATTGACTTAAAAATCTGGTTTTCATTTGAAAAAAATTGCTGATTTAAATAATGATTAGATAAAATCATTAAACATGCTGGTTGGATGCCACGTTTCAATTTCGGGTTCAATCGATAAAGCTATTGATAACGCAGTAGAAAGAGAATGCTCCGCATTTCAGATATTTACTAGAAATCCCAGAGGATGGCATGCAAAAGATTTAACGGACTTGGATATTGGGAATTTTAAAGAGAAAATTAAAACCAATAATTTTGATAGATTTGCAACCTGCGCTCATATGCCTTATTTGCCAAACCTTTCTTCCCCCAAAGAAGAGGGGTTTGAAAAATCAACAAATTCCTTGGTTGAGGAGGTAAAACGCTGTGGTAAATTAGGAATTCCCTATCTTGTAACTCACCTTGGAAGTCACTTGGGAACAGGTGAGGAAGCAGGGATAAAACGACTCCTAAAAGGATTAACAAAAGGAGGCCAGGTAAAAAATGATGTAATGATTTTACTGGAAAATACCGCAGGTCAAAAGAATTCAGTGGGATCAGGTTTTGAACAATTAGGAGAAATTTTTAAACAATTGAAACCAGCAAAAAAATTTGGTATTTGCTTAGACACATGTCATGCTTTTGTTTCAGGATATGATTTAAGAACCGAAAAAGGGGTAAAAGAAACTTTCAAAGAATTTGACAAACACATTGGAATCGAAAATTTAAAAATTTTACATCTAAATGATGCAAAAGGGGAATTAGGTTGTAATTTAGATAGGCATTATCATATCGGTTTGGGAGGTATCGGAAAAGCAGGAATGACTGCAACAATCAAATTTATTGTAAAAAAGAAAATTCCAATTATTCTAGAAACACCGATTGATGATACAAGAGATGACTTTGAGAACATTAGAGTTGTAAAGGAATTAGCATCATGAGGTTTTAAAAAAGGACAAAATAGTAAAATGAAATATGAAAATGTAATTAAGTTGGCACTCGAACGAGGGTTTTATTTTCCAAGTTGTGAGGTTTATGCAGATGCACAGGCTGGGTTTTGGGAGTATGGGCCTTCCGGGGTAGGATTGAAAAATAAATTTCTAGAATTATGGCGGAGAGAATTGATACGAAGAGATGGAATGTTGGAAATTGATGGTTCCCAAATAATGTCTAAATCAGTATTTGAAGCATCAGGTCACTTGGGAAATTTTACAGATCCAATAATTAGATGTAAAAATTGTAAAGGGACCTTTCGGGCTGATAGGACAATAGCTGAGGTTTCAAATATTGAAATTCCTGAAAGTGCGGATTTAGAAGAATTTGATAAAGCTATTAATGAAAATAACATAAAATGCCCAAAATGCAAAGGAAGTTTTGAAGAAACAAAAAAATTTAACATGATGTTTAAGGTAGGAATCGGTCCAGAAGAAGAAACCGCTTTCCTTAGACCGGAAACATGTCAATCTATTTTTGTAGATTTTCCAAGACTTTTTAAAATAATGCGTGGGAAGTTGCCTCTTGGAATTGCACAAGTTGGTAAAAGTTTTAGAAATGAAATAGCTCCCCGTCAGAGTTTACTTCGGCTTCGCGAATTTTATCAAGCAGAAATCGAGGTATTTTGTAATCCAAAAAAATTAGATGATGTGGAAAAATTTACTCAAATTCAAGATACTCAATTAAGAATTCAAATTGATAACGAGCTGGTAACCATGACTTGTAAAGAATCTGTGGAAAAAAACATTATTCCCAACAAGTTCGTGGCATATTATTTAGGATTATTAACTGAATTTTATGAGAAGACGGGAATTGATATTACCAGAAGTAGATTCAGAAAATTGGGAGAAAAAGAAAAAGCATTTTATGCAGAAGTTGCATTTGATTTTGAAGTAGAAACAACAATTGGATGGCTAGAATTAGTTGCATGTAATTATAGATCGGATTATGATCTTTCTAGTCATGCAACCAAAAGTAAAGAAAAATTTGAAGTTATGGACAATGATGAAAAAGTTCTTCCCCACGTATTTGAGATATCAATGGGAATTGATAGAAGTTTGTATACAATACTAGAACACAATTTAAAAGATGATAAAGAAAATGAAAGGACTGTTTTGTCTCTTAAACCCTATCTCTCTCCAATTCATGTAGGTGTTTTATCTTTAGTTAAAAAGGACGGATTAAAAGAAAAGACAGATGAGGTTTATTTACAATTAAAAAGGAAATATGACGTATTTTTAGATCACTCAGGTGCGATAGGAAGAAGATACAGAAGATTAGATGAAATTGGATCACCATTTGCCATCACAATTGATCATCAGACCTTAGAGGACAATACCATTACACTACGTTTTAGAGATAGTATGGATCAAAAGAGAATGAATATCACTGATCTTAATTCTGTTCTTTCAGAATATACCGCCTTTCCTTAAATTATTAAAAAACCATATCAAATCCTTTTGATATTAAAAAGTTGATTCGAATTCAGGCTTGAGCATGGATTTTTATTAAAAAATTAATAACCTACGAATTTTGGAGGAACGTATGTCTGAATCTATGGACATGGTTGCCCAAGATAACAACCAAGTTTCCATAATCATTCCCACTTATAATGAATCCAGAAATATTATTCAAATTTTAAAATCAATAGGAGAAAATCTTCCCAAAAATATTTCTGCAGAGGCAATTGTGGTTGATGATAATTCTCCTGATTCTACAGGGAAAATTGTTGATGAATATCTAAAAAATGTAAAGAAAATTGCTGGATATACAATGGATATTATTCACAGAACTTCAAAAAGTGGACTAAGTTCTGCCATTCTTAGTGGTATTCAACGAGCAAAGGGAGATACAATTGTTGTTATGGATAGTGATTTTTCTCATCCACCTCAAATAATTCCAAAATTGATAGAATCTTTGAAAAATTATCAATGTGATATGGTAATTGCCTCCCGATACATAAAGGGAGGTAAAATCAACGGCTGGACTCTAAAAAGAAAAATAATGAGTAAAATTGCGACTTTAATTGCCAAGAAAGGGTTAGGTGTAAAAACAAAAGATCCGATGTCTGGATTTTTCGCATTCAAAAAAAATATTTTAAAAGGAATTAATTTTGATGCCATTGGTTACAAAATTCTACTAGAAATATTAGTAAAAAAAAGTGGAATTGTTGTAAAGGAAATCCCCTATACATTTGAAAATAGGAATTTGGGTTCAAGTAAATTAGATTCTTCTACAGTTATTGATTATTTTAAATCAGCATGGAAGCTGTACAAATTTGGAAAATCCAAAGAAAAAGAAGAAAAACGTAGTTCGGTAAAATTTCTATCAAAGGCCGCCAGGTTTTATACTGTTGGCTTATCTGGATTTGTTGTTAATTACTTCATTGCGTTACTATTAGCGGGGGGAATATCAGATCTGTGGTATTTACATGCAAATTTAGTAGGCATAGTTGTATCAATTACGACTAATTTTCTATTAAACAAAACATGGACATTTGATGATAGAGACTTTGCTGCAAAAAAAACCATAAAGCAGTATGGAAAATTTGTAACATTTAGCTCTCTTGGTGCTCTTGTACAATTAGGAATGGTATTTTATCTAGTTGATCAGTACCAACTAGGATATCCCATTGCTCTAGTTTTAGCTGTGCTTTCTGCAGCCTTTGGTAATTATATTCTCAACAAAAAATTCACATTCAAAGAGAAGGTTTGGGGATAAATTAAAAGAAGAAAAACAAAAAGAATGACTTTTCGTCTAAACCCTCTATTCAAACGTAGAGGAAGAAGATTGAGACGAAAGTCCAGTTTGAGATGGTACAGAAGGAAATTTATCTCCAATCTGTTGTTCAGCAACTGCAGAAGCTTCTTGTAGGATCTTATCAGTTTCTTCGCTTGAAGAATCTGTATCTAGACTAAATGAGTCTCCAGCCAAAGAGTCCATCATTAATCCATTGAGCGTCTGTGTCATTGAATTCAATTCAGAATCTGCTTCAGGCATAAATCTTCCGAGTGATGACTTTAATCCCTTCATTGTAGACATCGCTGGTCCTATTGCTACCATTGCATCTCCTAAGTCATGAATAGTGGTCAATCGTAATTGAACTTGTTCCAATGACATTCTTGCATTGCCGAGCATTTTTGTAACTTTACGAATTTCAGCTAATTCGTTTGACAAAACCTTACTTGTGCTAGTATCGTGTTGCTGCATTGCAGTCACAATTCGCTTAAAGAGTTGCGCATCTCTTTCATGCAGTTTTCCTAACATCGAGTCCATTTTGCTAATTTGGACCTGAAGTTTGTTTACTGCAGTTTGAATTCGTGGTTTCAATGCACCTTGAGGTTGTACTGCATCTTTTATTTTGCCAGTTACACTTTGACTCTCTTGTCGAGCCCAAGTTTTGTCGAAATTTGGCATGTTGAGTGATTTAGAAATTGATTCTTAATGAGAGGTGTGTATTTAGATCAACTTTAGACTAAATTTAGCTAACAAACTATTATGACCGTTCAATAAATGAACCCTATTGACAAGGATTGCCGTTTTTGACTCAGGCTTAGGCTCGTTATCAATAATAAGAGCCATCCAAAAAATTTGCAAAACGGAAATAATCTATTTTGCCGATCGAAAAAATTTTCCCTATGGAAAAAAAACAAAAAAACAGCTAAAGAGAATCATGGAAAAATCCATCGATTTACTTAGAACAGAGTTTAATCCAGACTTGATTGTAATTGGTTCGAATACTCCAACTATTATGCTTGAACTTACCAGTAAGAAAATTATTGGAGTGAATCCTCCTATCAAAAAAGCTTCCCTTATTTCTAAAACAAATAACATAGGCATACTTGCAACTGAAGTTGTTATAAAAAGTAGAACCCTTTCACATTATTTAAAAAAATGCAAAATATCCAAAAAAATAAAAATACATAAAATTAATGCTTCAAACCTTGTTCAATTGGTAGAATCGGGAAATTTCATCGAAAATAAAAAGTATTGTAAAAAAATTATAAGAAGTTCATTGAAGGAAAATTTCTCTAAAAATAATATAGATACAGTAACATTATCTAGTACACATTTATCTTTTTTAAAACCAATTTTAAAGTCAGAATTCCCAAAAGTTGAGTTTATAGATCCTGCAGATAATGTCGCAGAAAAAATATTAAAAACTGTTAAAAATAGACAATCAAAAAAAAATTCATTGAAAATATTTTCTTCAGATCAAACTGGAAAGCTAACAAAAAATCTTAATAGAATTGGTATTAAAAATAAAATTCAATTTTTATCTATTTAGTTTTTGATTTTCTAAAACCATGACTAAAATCTTTGTCGTAGAGCTTTGAATATTCATAAGTTTTTGAATCAATAACATTACTAACAATTACAATTGCTGTTTTAGTAATTTTTTCATCCCTTATTTTCTTTACAATATCTTCAAGTGTTCCCTTTACAATTTTTTGATCCTTCCAACTTGCTCTGTAAACTACAGCTACGGGAGTAGATTTTTTAAAACCACCTGCAAGAGTTTCTTTCACAATATTAGGTAACAAGTGAACGCTCAGATAAAAAACCATAGTAGCTTTATGTTTTGCTAATTCAGAAATCTTTTCTCTTTTTGGTACTTTTGTTCTAGATTCTGCTCTTGTCAAAATTATTGTTTGGGTAATACCAGGAAGAGTAAGTTGAGTTTCTAATGCTGCAGCTGAGGCTAAAAATGCTGTTACACCTGGTACAACAATAGAATTAATTCCCTTTTCCTCTAAATTGTCAATTTGTTCTTTAATAGCACCATAAATTGAGGGATCTCCATCATGTAATCGAACAACTAATTTTTCTTTTTTTGCATTTTTATATAATATCTCAAAAATTTCTTCTCTAACTAACCCAGCAGCATTATGGAGTTTCCCCTTTTTACATAGTTTTAGGATTGGTGGAGGTATTAACGAGCCCGAGTAAACAACGATGTCTGCTTTTTGAATTAATTTTTTTGCTTTAATTGTTATTAGATCAGGGTCGCCTGGTCCACATCCCACAAAGAAAACATCAGACACGTTTTACCACCAATATTGAGAAATATTTTGAAGTCAATGTACCATCATTTACTTCACCCAATGTCAATTTTCTTATAATTTCATTTTCTGTTCCCAAATCTTGCCCAATAGCAAAAATAGAATTTTCAGGAAATCCTGATTCTTTGAGTAGGTCTATTACTTGATCAAAATACCTTCCATCTTTAAGAAAAATCATCGTTTCAGAATTTTTTGCAATCTCTTTTACAGTTGTTAAATCATAACACGATGGAATTATTGATACCTTTTCTGCACCCTCTGCAATGCTTACGCCAACTTTTGAAGCAAATGTAAAAATTGAAACAATTCCCGGAATTGCACTAATTTTCATATTTGGATGATTTAATTTAATTTCTTTATGCATATACATCCAGGTACTATACAGGTAGGGGTCTCCAACTGTAAGATACACTACATTTTTTCCAGACAGAACTTTTGATGCCATAATCTCTGCATTTTTTTTCCAAGTTTTCTCAAGTAATTCTTTATTTTTGGTCATCGGAAAAATTAAACGAATAATTTCTTGATTCTTAGATTTATCAATCAGGGAAGAAACCACTGAAAGAGCAATGCTAGGTCTATCTTCTTTGGAGGCAGGGCACATTATTACATCGGCATTATGGATTGCATTTACAGCCTTTACGGTAAGTAACTCGGGATCGCCTGGACCTACTCCTATTCCAATTAGTTCTGGCATGAAAAGTATGATTTTCTTCCCATTAAAAAGTTAGATTAAGTTTTTGTAGCTGAAATAATTGTTACTGGATTTCGAGCAAGCATCATGGTTCCTTTGGATGTTTTCCTACTCTTTGATATGGTAACTTGAGTTATATCAATAGAACCAAATTGTAGCCTATCAAGAATATCTAAAACTGAAAATAAAGTCTCAATTAAGATGATTCCAATTACAATCCTTCCTCCAGATTTCAATTTATCTTGACATAATTCTATGATTTCTTTAGTATCACCCCCAGTACCACCAATGAATATTACATCTGCCAATTCCAATTCCTTAATTTTTTCCTTAGCATTTCCAAAAATTACTGAAATGTTAGAAAGACCAAACTTTTCAATATTTTTTTTTGTTAACTCAATAGCATCCAAATCATAATCAATGGCTATCACCTTCCCATTGCTTTCAATTTGAAGCGCAGCTTCTATAGATATGGAACCACTTCCACATCCAATATCAAAAACAACTTGACCAGGAGATAATCGAGCCTTACTTAATTGGATAGTTCTTACTTCTTCTTTGGTAATTGGGACTTTTTCTGTTCTTTCAAAAAAATTATCTGGAATTCCTGGAGTTTTATAATTCCACATTTGTTATCTTCCTTTTTTATATGGCTTAAATCTAAATATTAATTCCACTGGAAACACTTCCGGAGTTAACTAATGTGTAAGTTACAATCCAAGTAAACAAGTATAAGAAAATGTAACTACCAATCCCTTGTGTAACAATTTTTTTCCTGTCAGAAGATGGTAATTGCATTTTCATCCCTTTGGCAATTACTATTGTTCCTGCAAAAATGATAATCATGAAAGCTATTGAAGCCCATCTTCTTTCTTCTCCTTCAATGTCTTCAAAAATGAAAGTAGCAATCGTCCCTGCGATAACTGCCAAACCAACTCTTAGCCAAAATAATTTGTTTAGTTTTCTGTTTTTTTCGCTATCTTCTACTGGATTTACTGGAGGTTCAGTGGGAGGAATATTTGGCTCCTCGGTTGAATCAATGGCGGGGGTTTCTTCGGAAATGTCCTCAATAGATTCTTTTTTGGAATCTTCAGGCTCAGGTGTCGGTTTTGATGTTTTCTTTTTATGTTTGGCCAAGTAAATTTCTAGTGTGTCTCAAGTGAGACTCGTTTAATATCTTTTGTAAAAAGGTAAGCACAAAGAACAACAACAATATAATTTCGTATCCAAGACATTTTGGTATGACTCTTGCAGGCATAGAGCTAAATTATCTTGTTAATAAAATCTCTAATGAAGTCCAAGGTTACTATGTGAGTAATATCTGGGGAATAACTAGGGACAGTATTCTATTCAAACTACATCATCCAGATAAATCTGATATTTTTATGATGATTTCAACTTCTGGAGTCTGGTTAACTTCGGTAAAAATTAACCAGATTGAGCCAAATAGGTTATTGAAAAGGTTAAGAAGTGATCTTCTTAGGTTTAAAATAAAAAAAATTGAGCAAATAGGTTCAGAGAGAATTGCTTATTTTACCTTTGAAGGTTTTGATACTGAGTTTGTAATTATTGGTGAATTTTTTGGTGATGGAAATATCATACTCTGTAATAAAGAAATGAAAATTCTTGCCTTACAGCATTCAATAGATGTAAGACATCGGAAACTAGGAGTGGGAATGAAGTATGCAACTCCACCTCAAACTGGAATAAATATTTTTCAGATAAAGGAAACAGATTTTGATGATCTGAAAATTTCCGAATTAACTGCTGGAAAGTGGTTTGGACGAACTTTAGGTTTACCGAAAAAATATGTTGAAGGAATATTTAGAATTGCAAAAATAGATCCTAAAAAGATTGGAAAAGACCTTTCAAAAGAAGAAATAAAAAATATTTTCCTGGTTACAAAAAAAATTGTTTCAGATGTTATTAATGGAAACCATGATACAATTGTAATTCAAAGCGATAAATCTGAAGTGATTCCAATTAAATTGGGAGATATAGATGAAAATTATATTTCTGTAAATAGTTTCATGGAAGCGTTAGATACTGTCTTTACAGAAAATATTGTTAAAAAAGGAAAGACTGAACAAGCAAGTGAACCCAATAAAAAAATAAAAGATCTTGAAACTCAAATTTCTGAACAAGAAAAGGCAATAGATACAGTAAAGGAAAAATCAAAATACATTACCAATTTAGCAAATTCTCTTTATGAAATGGTATCGCAAGGGATCATTTCAATAGAAGATGTTAGAGCTCAAAAAATTTTAGATAAACACAAAGCTAAATTATCAAAAGAAAAAGGCATTTCTTTGATAGTCATAAGAGAAGAAAAAATAAAAATTAATCCACAAACCTCTTTACAATCCATTGCATCTGTTTTATTTAATGAAGCAAAACGGCAATCAGGCGCAATAAAATCAATTGAGCAAATAAAAAATAAAACTGTAAAAAAACTGGAAAAATTAAAAAATAAAACCGAAATGGAAATGGAAGAAATTTTAGTTTCAGAAGTTAGAAAGAAAAATTGGTATGAAAGGTACAGATGGTTTTTTACTTCAGATAAAATGTTGGCCATAGGTGGAAGGGATGCTCCATCAAATTCAGCAATTATAAGAAAACATCTTGGGAAAAATGATAAAGTTTTTCATGGAGATATTTTTGGTTCACCTTTTTTCATTCTAAAAGACGCTGAAAATCCCCCTATCCTCAGCATGAATGAGGTTGCCCATGCTACGGTCTGTTTTAGCCGGGCTTGGAGGGAGGGAATGCATGGACTAAATGCATTCTGGGTTAATCCTGAGCAAGTAAAGAAATCAGCTCCAAGCGGACAATTTCTCCCCAAAGGATCCTTTACGATTGAAGGCAAAAGAAATTACGTAAACATACCTTCCCTTAGATTAGCAGTGGGTATAATTCCACAAGATGAAAATTATCTTTTAACCTCTGGGCCTTTAGAAACCATAAAGAAAAATTCCATATGTTTTGCCGTAATTGAGCCACACGGTTTAGAAATGGTTGAAGTTGCAAAGAAAATAAAACTAGAATTTACCAAACTCTCAGAAGAAATTTCTAAACAAATAAGCATTGATGATATTGTTCGGGCTCTTCCTGCTGGTCAAAGTCAAATAAAAAAAGTTGAATATGGTGATGCCTATTAAGCAAAAAATCAACCCAAAATTTTTTGTAGATGCAATGTTAGGAAATGTTGCAAAAAAACTCAG
Organism: Nitrosopumilaceae archaeon; assembly: GCA_028279545.1. Taxonomy (GTDB): domain Archaea; phylum Thermoproteota; class Nitrososphaeria; order Nitrososphaerales; family Nitrosopumilaceae; genus Nitrosomaritimum. The sequence continues at coordinate 56,966 of JANQNN010000008.1, read as the reverse complement.
GTTAATGGGTTTTGATGTTGAATATTTGGCTGATGTGAAAGATGATCATTTGATAAATAAAGCAAAAAATGAAGAGCGGATAATAATTTCTAAAGATAAAGAATTAATTCAAAAAAAGTGTGAAAATAGGAATAAATTCTTTGTTTGTAAATAGTCAAAAAGAAATTGAACAATTACGAGAAATAATTAAAAATTTTGACATAAAAAATGTAAAAATTGATGGAAACATAGCAAGATGTCCAAAATGTAATCTTAAAACTCAATCTATATCAAAACATAAAATCATAGAAAAAATTCCGAACAAAATTTTTGAAAATAATGAAAAATTTTGGGAATGTAAATTTTGCGAGAAAATTTTTTGGGAAGGTACACATATAAAAAATCTTCAAAAAATTGTTGAGGAAATAAATGGCTGATAAAATATCAATTTCAGCGGAAGACGGAAAAATCCTTGTAAAAACTGCAAGAAAGATTGTTACTGAATATCTAAGTAGTGGTAAAAAAATTGAATTAGGAGAAAAATTTCTAAAATCTTTTTCCTTTAACTCTGGCATCTTTATTTCGCTAAAAAACCAATCTGGGTTACGTGGTTGTATTGGACATCCTTTATCAGATAAAAAATTGTTTGAGGCACTAGAAGATGCTGCTATTGCAGCAGCTACTCAAGATCCTAGATTTTCTCCAGTAAAATTTAATGAATTAAATTCAATTAAATTTGAGGTTACAATTCTTACTCCACCCACAAAGATTGAGGTTAAAGAACCAAAGGAATACTTATCATACATAAAAATTGGTCGAGACGGTTTAATTGTGAAATCTGGGTATAGTTCAGGCTTGCTTTTGCCCCAGGTTCCGATAGAATATGGATGGAATGAACAAGAATTTCTTGAATATACGTGTGAAAAAGCAGGATTACCTAAAGAAATTTGGGAAACCAACGAAATTGAAATTTACAAGTTTGAAGGAATTGTTTTTAAAGAAAAAGAGCCAAACGGAGAGATTATCCAGGAAAAATTATTGGATTAGGTAAATCAGTATCTAAAGAAACTTCCTTCCCATTCTCCAATAAAGAAAATTCGTCTTTAGTCACCGTAATAAGGGGAATATTTGCTAAGGCGCATCCAGTTGCGACAGTTAGATCAACTTTTTCACATACCATTGCAAGAGGAGCAGAATTATTTGATTTTATTGAATAAATTGTGTATGCCCCCACACTACTTCCAATTCCATACGGAAATACCAAAATTCTATCCTTTACTGATTTTTGAAATAAATCATGAGATTTGTCGTTTATTATTCCTGTTTTTTTATCCATTGTTCCTAGAAAGTTTATTGGATTTTGAGATTTTAGAATTGTACCTTTAACTTTTCCGTGTACTAAAATTTTCCTCATTTAGTTTCATCTTCAATAATTTTAGATAGTGGTTTGAGATTTACACCCACTCCATTTGAATTTTGTAAGTAATAAGCTCCTTTGATACTGTTGGTAGTTACTCCATCTACTTCATCCTTTTTAATAAGTGGAGTCAAACATGTGCAGCAATCAGAAAGAATTTCACAGCCCGCGTTGGTTAGTTTATCTACATGTCCTAATTTTGTTGCTTGTTCTTTTACCACCCTAGGACAAAAAATCATACATTTTTTTTTAAAGGAACGTCCTTTGAGTCGATAAACTAAATCAGAAATTTCTTCTAATCCTAATTGGGGGCTTCCTAGTGTAATCAAGTCACCTTTTTCACAAGTGTTTAATTCATCGTAAATCTTGTTCATTTCATTTTCATCAAAATCAATTTTTTCCGATTCTGGATTATCTTTATCAAAATCAAATTTTGCACATGTTCCAGATGTACCCATGCCACCACAAAGGGATTTACAGCTACGATGATCCATTTTTCCTACTCCAGAAACATTTACTGATTCATTTCCCACCTTACCCGCAAAAAATCCCAGCATCCCATACGTTAATTCATCTGGATTCTCAACTTTCATTCGAATTGTAAGTTTGGAAGAAGATTCCTTTCGTAATGAGGAATATGGACTTTTACCGGTTAGAGCGCTAGCTAGTGCACTAAATGCACTTTCTTTATTTGTTTTTAATTTATCAAAGGAATTTGCGTGAATTGCAGCATTACTTTCCGCAAAGGATACTTGGGTTCCTTCCTCTGGGTTTTCAAAAATTTCATAGGGAATACAGGAAAATGATGGCATAACCCCCATTGTTTCATAGGATTTTTTTATAGATAGCTGCTTTGAGATAAAATTTTCAGATAGGTTATAGTTTTCAACATTATCAATATCAAATCCCATGGGATTAAGGCTAGTTTTCACCTTTACACGGGCTTCTTTACTGATATTTGAGAGAAATTCTTCTCCTGCATCTCCAATTGTATTATAGTTAACTCCAGAGAGGTGAGCCCATTTTATAGGAACCAATCTTTCAGCATCTGTGGCTTCCCCTGTAGCAACTAAAATCCTATAGGCAGTTTGCATGGTTTCACCTTGCTCCCCTTTTAATGCAGATTCTTCTTCTCTAGTTAACTCCAATAGTATTAGTTTTCTATTACAGATATAATACTTGTACGTAAAAAAACAACCATCCATGAAAAAAATTCTTCAAGGAATGGTAAACACGATGAATGAGGTTAAACCTCCAAGAATGACTGCCCTAAGGGAACTTCATGAGGCAGAAACAGGTGGCCCGTTTAGCATTTTAATTGGAACAATATTATCGGCTAGAACCAAAGATGAAAGCACGACCAAAATTGTAAAGATTTTGTTTTCAAAGTACAAAAATTCTAAAGAACTAGCGAACGCCAAAATTAAAGAGGTTGAAAAAATTATCAAACCCATTGGTTTCTACCATGTGAAAGCTAAAAGAATTATCGAAGTTGCAAAAATTATTGATTCAAAATATAAAGGGATTGTCCCCGATAACCTTGAAAAACTTGTAGAACTTCCTGGAGTTGGAAGAAAAACAGCAAATTGTGTTTTAGTGTACGCATTTGATAAACCAGCAATACCAGTAGATATTCATGTTCATAGAATCTCAAATAGAATAGGTTTGGTTAAAACCAAAACTCCCGAAGAAACCGAGATAGAGTTGATGAAAAAAATCCCAAAAAAATTCTGGCTTGAAATAAATGATACTTTTGTAATGTATGGCCAAAATATTTGCAAACCAATAACTCCTCTATGTGAGGTATGCAAAATAAAAAAAAGTTGTAATTTTTACAAATCTAAGACCGTTTTTTAGTCAAAAAAAGAATACCCACTATAATACCAATCCCTGCAGCTAGATAAAAGGGGAAAAAAGCAAACACATTTTCTGAAGGGTCACCTGAAAGAAATTCAACTACCATGCTTCCAGAATTTGCAGCAGGTGGATCCGTTGAGCTTTCCATACCATGAACAGAATAAGAATCAATTACAAATGAACCAATATTTAGACTAGAAACTGTAATTCTGGCTCCATTGTTTACAGTCAATCCTCCTCTCTCAGTATAAGATATTATTATTTTTGTGGAGGGATACCAACCTCTTTCCGTATCGCTTTGAACAACTACATAACCTTCCCTATCAGTATTTACTGCTACCCAGAATTTTTCATTTGGAGGAGCTCCCATACCTATTTCAACAAATTTTTCAGAGTTTTTATCATAAAACTTGAAAACCCCATTCCCATTTGGATGTTCATATACTAAATTATTATCAATAGTTATTTGCCAGCTTATCGCATGCTCGTCCTCTAAATCAACAATAATTGAATCTCTAGCAACTTTGTTAAACTCACCAAAAGGAATTTCAATTGTGTCAATAATAAGAGAAGGGTTTTTTTGTTCTTGTGCAAAAGCAGGTGTGAAAAGAAGTCCTATAAAGAAAATTAATGGGATTAGATATCGCATAAACTAAATGAATTTTGAGTGAATAAATATCTAATCAACAAAAGGATGAGGGTGATCAAGAATTACTTTGGCTACTTCCGGTCTCAAAATAAATTTTGAAGGTGCCTGACCGTTTTGAATAAGTTCTCTTAGTTTTGTTCCACTGATTTGTTCTTTGTTTTCATCACTGCAAGGGCAAGCTTTTGGATTTGTGTATGTAAGACATTTTTTGCAATAGAAAAATGCTGGGAAGAATACAGGTGAAATTTCTAATTCTGGATAATCATCAAATATTTTTTGAGCTGCAAAAGGATCGTAAAAGTTTCCTACGCCAGCATGATCCCTTCCAATAATGATATGTGTACACCCATAGTTTTGTCTCATAATTGCATGATGAATGGCCTCTTTGGGTCCAGCATATTTCATCTCAGTATGTAAAGTTCCTAACTTACACCTATTTTCAGGGTAATAGTTTTGAATCATGGTTTCATAGCATTTTATTATTACCTCATCTGCAAAGTCTCCAGATTTTTTCTTACCAATAATTGGATTCACAAAAACTCCATCCCTAGTTGTAATTGAGGTTTTTTGAAGCATCTCATGGGCAACGTGTGGAGGATTTCTAGTTTGAAATGCACAGATTGTTTCCCATCCTGCTTGAGCAAAAGCTTCACGAGTTTGTAAAGGAGTTAATCTATTTTTTCTAATTTCTGTTTCTTCTGGTCTGTGAACATAGTCTATTTTGCCACCAACAAGGAAATCTTTCATTCCCATCGTTTTTGCAACTCCGGGGTGAGAATTATCATTGGTACCATAAACTCCTTGAGTGGTTTTTTCTTTATCAAAAGAATAGGTTTCCTCTACATGAAGAACTGCTACTCCCACTCCTGCAGGGTTTTTTAGAAGTACATCACCTGCCTCTTTCATTTGTGTTGCTGTAGGTTCATCTACATCCAAAACTATTGGAATGGTCCATGCCAAACCATTTGTTAATCGACCTTTAGAAACTACACTTTCAAAGTCTTGTTGTCCTAAAAATCCCTCTAATGGGCTGAAAATTCCATCTGCAATGTTTTCAACATCATTAGCTAAATCTTCTGTAATTGAAATGGAAAAAAAACCGGAAGTATCAATTTTGTTTATTCTGTTTACTAGAGTGCCACCATGTGGCTTTATTTGCTCACTCATTATACTCCCTCTGGCATGTGAAGACCACATTCTTTTGTATCATCATTTTCCCACCACCACCGACCGGCTCTTAAACCTTCACCATTCTTTACCGCTCTTGTACAGGGATCACATCCAATACTTGGATATCCTTTATCAATAAGTGGATGATAGGGAACATTATTTTCTTTAATATACTTCCAAACTTGATCCCAAGTCCAATCAAGTAATGGATTAACTTTTACAATCCCATCATATTTTTCATCAATTTCCAGCATTTTGGAGTTTTGTCTAGTAGAGGTCTGATCTCTTCTTATTCCTGTAATCCATCCATCAAGGTTTGAAAGCATTTTTCGAAGAGGTTTTACTTTTCTAATTCCACAACAGAGTTGCCTGTTCTCAACACTATCGTAAAAAAGGTTAATTCCTCTGGTCTGAACCATTTCTTTTACCTCTTCTGCATCAGGAAACATAACTTCAAAAGTAACGTTATATTTTTTTGAAAGTTTGTCCATAATATCATAAGTTTCTTGAGGTAATCTACCCGTATCTAAGGTGAAAAATCGAAATTTTGGATTAATTTTTGTCATTAAATCTATCAAAAGGGAATCTTCTGCGCCGAAACTTGATGCTTTGGCTAATTTGGGATGCAAATTATCTGATGCCCACTTTAGGACATCTTCTGTGGTTTTTAAGGTGGGATTTATTTCATCAAGTTCTTTTTGAGTAAACCTTACCATTAACACACCTAAAGTTATTTGTTTTATATTGATTACCCGATGATTTTATCCTAAATTATAAACAAGTAATTTTCAAAATAAAAAAGATGAATAAAATTTCCTATGTTGTGGTTTTTCCAACAATTTTCTCAAGAAGAAAAATTCCTCAACTGGTTTCGAATATTAAAAAAATTTTGAAAAATAGAAATCAAGAATTCAAATCAATAAAACGAGATGGTGATATTATTTTAGTGGATTCAAACGATCCGGTATTTTCTTCATCTGCAATAAATCTATTATTTGGAATCGAAAGAATTGCAATAGCTAGACAGGTAAATAATGATTTTAAAACACTTGTAACAGAAATCACTTCTTTAGGAGGAAACCTTTTGCTTAAAGGAGAAAAGTTTTTGGTAAAAGTTGAAGGTACATCAAAAGGATTTTTTCCAAAAGATATTGAAATTGCGGCAACATCATCTATCATAGAAAAAAAATCAAACTTAGGAGCCAAGCCCGGAACAGAGGAAGATTATGATAAACTGCTTTATGTTTTTTTGACAAAAAAATATGCGTATATTTGCATTTTTATAGATAAAGGACAAGGAGGAATAACTTTTGATTCAAAAAACCAAAATACCATTTGCTGTGTATATGATGAATTATCTGCAGTTTCATGCTTTGAAACTATTAAGCAAGGTTATGATCCAAAAATATTAGTTTTCTATAGAAAAAAATCAGAATTAATAAAATTAGCAAAAATAATCAATCAGTTAATTCCAAGACTTGTTAAGAAAAAAGTTTCCATTGATTTTTTTCAGATAAAAATGAAATCTTCTGGAGTAAAAACTCACCAAATTTTTATTAATTTAGTAATGGAAATAATGATTCAAGAAGCTCTTAAAAATAAGTTTGATTATGTTTCTCTTCCATTGTCTCCATTAATTTTTTCACAAGAATATATTAAAAATTCAATGAAAAAAGTATATCAAAAAAATAAATTTCCTATTATTCCACTTTGCGGAGTAGATGTTAGGATTTTTGAAGAAGCCAAAGAAATAGGGTTGGAAAAACAAATTCCCAAATTAAAAAAAATGATTTTGAGTAATCCATCCAAAATGGCTAAAAGTTCAGAAAAGGATGTAAAATCTGTTTTAAGTACTAAAAAAACAGTGGAAGTCCATATTGGTCCTAATAATTTACATGATATTTTAGATTCTTTGGAAGAAAATCATTGAGAATTTAAACGGCTTTAACAGATTTCTTTACATGAAAAAGATAGGGGAATTTATCTACCCATGGGGTAGTGGTCATTATTCTCGAATGACAAGGCTAAATGAGGCATTCTCTGAGCGTTTGAAAGAAAACTTTGAAACTCATTTTGCTAGCAAAGGTCATGTTTACAAAAAACTATTAGAAAAATACCCAAATCAAAAAGAGAGAATTCATAACATTATGATGCCAACACCTATTGATGGAAAATTTGGTCCAAGTCTTGGTTTGTCAATGTTGAATTTTTTATTACCCATAAAAAAAAATCCACCTCTAGTTACCCAAATTAAAGATTATTTGTTAGAGGAAAGAAAATTGTACAATAAAGAAAAATTTGATTTGGTAATTAATGATGGTGATATGGGCTCAAATGTTTTGGCTAAAAATCGAAACATAACATGTTTTTTTATTACTAACCAATTTAGGCCCAAATTGTATAATTCAAGAGCGTATCTCTATCCTTCGTTATATTTTATATCCAAGCAAATTGCTAAGGCAACCAAAATTATTGTGGCGGATTCTCCTCCTCCATTTACATTATGTGAATTCAATCTAAATTTTTCAAAAGAGATAACAAGTAAAGTCAAATATGTAGGTCACTTTATGAATAAAAAAATAATTAATAAAACTCCACCATCAGATCTTGAAAAAATAATTCAAAATTGTGAATTTGGATATTGGATGAGAACTGGAAACGAATCCACAAATAATGGAACAGGAGAAAGATTTGAACAAATTTTTCATGAACCTGAAATGAGAGGAGAGAAAAGAATAATTTCTCATGCAAAAAGAGATCCTTCCATTAATTCTGTTATAGGGAAAGATGGTAAAAAATACAGTATTGAAGATGCTTTTGAAAAAAAAATTGATTGGATACAAATAGATGTTGGTTTTCTTTCTGAACAAGAAAAAGAAGAGGTTTTAGGATTGAGTAAATATGCTGTAGTTAATGGTTCGCATACTGTAATGGGAGAAATACTAGGCGGAAAAGCAAAACCAATAATTGGTCTTCCCATATACGATGAACACACAAACAATATCAAGTGGGCGGAAAAAAAACAATTGGGGGTTTTAGCAAGTAAAACCAAAAATGTGATCGACGGAATAAAGAGAATAAAGGAAAATTATGATGAATTTGAGGGGAATTTATTAGAATTTTCGAGGAATTTTATTTCCACTGGAGCAGAAAATACTGCTCAATTGGCAGTTGAAGCCTTGGAAGAAAAGAGATAAACAATAATTTTTTGAATTTTTTAGTATCTGGCACGCAGGATTTCGATGGGCGAACTGACCGAAAGGGATGAAGACATTATCTGCGTGTCAGATATTCTAAATTCGATCAAAAGATATGTGGGAACGCTTTTATGGAAAAAATTAAGTCATATCAACAGTGCCTAACTGTCCAGAATGTACTAACAGAGAGAAAAAGAAAATTCAAGCTAAATACGAAGAAGAAACCCCAGAGGAGGATAGAGGTAGGGATGATTTGTTCAAACTATTTGATAAGATAGATTTTCCAATGAAAATGGATTCTGCAACAAAACATTTCATCTGTAAAAGATGTGGGCTATATGCAACAAGGGAACAAGTGTCTGATATTCGATATAAGCTAAATCAAAGAGAGAGAACTAGAGAAGATAAACAAGATGATTATTTAGAATGGTGGCAAAAAAGTAAAAAAGAAAAAGAATTGAACTAGAGCTGATAATTATGGTAAAAAAGAAAGACGAAATTCCTGACTGGGTTTCAGATGAAATTAAAAATGCCAAATTTAAGAAACCTGAGGAATTAAAAAGAAGTGGATATATTTTAGAAATTTATGGTTCAGATAATAAAATTGACACTCAGTTATATGATTCAGTTGAAGATGGAAGACACATTGTAACTATGGATTTGACAAAGAAGATTAAACCTTCAAATTTGGAGAAAGGAGTAGTTTATGAATTTACATTTGACCAACATAAAGCCCCACTAAGTAAAAAGGTAACAGAGTATCTACAAAAAGAAAAAGAATTGGAAATGGCGGCAATCTACCAATTTGAACTTAAATCTTTAGAATTACTAGATGTAGGGTCTGGTAATAATACAGAATCGGATGAAGAATAGATTAATTTTGTTTGTTAGTGTCTAATTGTTTTTTAAATGCAGACCCTACAATTGGATTTATTATGTATGGGAATGTGTTTTTTAACCAAACAGCAATTCGAACTATTGGAGGAACAATAATTTCTAACCTAGGTGAGTTTGATGCTTTTAAAACTGCTTTTGCAACCGTTTCTGCACTGAGGGAAGTTGGAGAATATTTTGGCATTTTTTCAAAGGATGGATGATCAAAGAAGTTTGTTCGAACCATTATGGGACTAACTACTGTTACTCCAACTCTAGTTCCTTTGAGCTCATGTTTTAGACCCTCAGAAAATCCTAACATTGCAAATTTGGATGCACAGTATGATGCAATTCCTGGTAGTCCAAAACTGGCAGCAACAGAGGCTACGTTTACAATATGACCAGAATTCTTTTTTATCATTGAAGGAAGAAAAATTTTCGTACAATATACCATTCCAAAATAATTTGTGGCCATCTGCGATTCAATGTCTTCTATAGTTAAATCAGAAACTGAACCATAAATGGCAAATCCTGCATTATTCACAAGAATGTCAACGGACTCAAATTTTTCAAATATTCTTTCAGATATTTTCTTGACCTGAGATTTATTAGAAATATCACATTCACAAACAAGAGTGGAAATATTGAATTTTTTTAATTCCTGTTCTATTTGAATTAATTTTTCTTTGTTTCTTGCAACTAAAACTATTCTAGCACCTCTCTTGGCAAACTGAATCGCAGTAGCACGTCCTATTCCAGATGATGCTCCAGTAATCAATACTACTTTGTCTTTAAAATTCATAATTCAAAAAATCCTTTTAAAAATAAAGTGGTTTCTATGTAGGGTCAGCCTTATTGTATCTACTTAAGGCCAATTTTACAAGCAAAAGCCAGGTTATGGCAATAGGAATGTAATAAGTAGCAATTCTCCATCCAATAACGGTATTCCATATCGCATTTCCTTCCAAGATTTGTAAATCAAATGGATTTTGATTGTTCAAATACGCTACAATTCCAAATTCAGCTAATCCAGAACCTCCAACGGTAATTGGTAAATTACCAATGGCATTTGCACCCATCACGGCCATAATTGAATCAAATATTCCAACAGCATATCCGGTTCCAAAAGCAATTATCATAAAGGAAATTCCATAGAAACACCATGAGGCCAAAGATATAGAAAATGAAGTTGCAAATACTTTTTTCGATTCACTAGTTCTTAGATTATTTTTACTCATTACACATACTTCCTCCATCCAAGAATTGGTTTTACTGACAAATCTTTTTCCCTTTTCTTTTCCAAACTTTTCAGCAAGGGTGGAGATAACGTTTGGAATTTGAAATATTCTTTTTGATGATAAAAAGAATAAAACCATCCATAAGGTTGTAACAAAAATACTTGTACCTAAAATAATTACTCCAACAATATATGCTCCATTAATAATAGCAAGAATTCCTGCCATAATTGACAATAAACCTCCCGCAAAGACTTCAGTGACAATATCCATGATTGCAATCCAGGTAGATTTTGAGGGAGGAACTCCTTTTTTGTGGAGGTAATAAATTACGATGAATTCTGCTCCTACAAACATTGGTGTTGTAAATTTAATAAATTCACTTCCTACTCGAACTCCAGATAATTTCCAAAACGAATCAAATTTTCCTAAATACTTTTGAGCAATATATGCAAATTTTATCCCCTGAAGTCCAAGCTTTACCATCATGGCAATTACTGCCATTAAAAATGGAAAAATTCCAATTGCTAAAACATCTTCTATTTTGATATCAAATTGTAATGCTATATACAGAATTGGGATAAGAGTTACTGGGATTACGATAATTCTCCAATTCATTTGAAAAAAATTTTAGGAATTCAAATATGAAAGTTGATACAATTTGCTGACTAAAATTTTGTGCCTACTTCTAGTTTGAAATATAAGCTAAAAAAAGAAATGGAGACCATATTGAAAACAATTTTTGTAACGGGTACTGCTGGGGCAGGTAAATCTCTACTTTCTTCAAAATTGTATGAATATTATACACAAAATGGTGCCTTTGCTGCCGTATTGAACCTAGATCCTGGTGTGGAGAGCCTTCCCTATACCTGTGATGTTGATGTTAGAGACTATATCGATATTGTATCAATAATGAAGGAATATGACTTGGGACCAAATGGGGCCCTAATAATGGCAAATGATCTAATTGCATCAAAAATTGATGATATAAGAAATGAGACTGAAAGAGTAAATCCAGATTATTTGTTGGTTGATACACCAGGCCAAATTGAATTATTTGCTTATAGGTCTAGCGGCAGTTTTATTATTGAAAATCTTTCAAGTGAGGAAAAAACGAGTATTTTTTTGTTTGATGGTTCTCTAATTACAACTCCAATAAATTTTGTTTCAATTGCTCTTTTGGCAACATCAATTAGGTTAAGGATGCATTTACCTACATTAAACATAATTTCCAAAACTGATGTTATTGGTTCAAAACTAAAAGACATTATTGAGTGGTCAAGTAACATCAAAACGTTGGAAAATGCTATTGCCAGGGATACAGATGGGGAATCTTATTCTTTAATTTCTAATATTTTACGAGGGTTAAATCTTAGTGGTTTTGCACAAGGACTAATACCTGTATCAAACACCACAGGAACCGGGTTAGTAAATCTTGAAGGGGCTTTAAGCAGAATTCTTAATTTAGGCGAAGAGGTAGAAGATTAAATGACTTCTACAATTACTGTTGCAGCACCTTCATCAACTGCTAATTTAGGTCCAGGTTTTGATGTTTTTGGTTTAGCGGTCAACGCCTTTTATGACGAAATTACTCTAACTAAGAAAAAAACAAAGGGTGTAAAAATAGTAACTGATGATGATATTCCAAAAAATCCTGATAAAAATACCTCGGGGCTTGTTGTAAAAACTATGATTAAAAAATTTAAAACAAAAGATGGAATTGAAATAAAAATTAAAAAAAATGTTCCCGCTGGATTTGGATTAGGAAGTAGTGCTGCCTCAGCAGCAGCTTCGGCCGTAGCTTTTGATAAACTGTACAATTTGGGTTTAAATGAAAACTTACTAGTAGAATTTGCAGGAATAGGGGAAAAAGCCAGTGCGGGATCAATTCATTATGATAATGTAGCTGCCTCGGTTCTTGGCGGGTTTGTAATTGTAAAAACAAGCCCATTAGAAATTATCAAAATTAAACCGCCGAGCGACCTTAGAATGTGTATAGCAGTCCCAAAACTAAAGGTTCCAAAAAAGAAAACAAAGGTATCACGAAGTGTAATTCCAAAAAAAATTGATCTATCATCTAGTATTTCAAACCTTTCAAATGCATCCACAATTGTGGTCGGGTTTATGAATAAGGATTCTGAATTAATTGGAAAATCAATAAAAGATGTAATAATTGAACCTGCCAGAAAACATATGATACCTGGATTTTCTGCAGTTAAAAAAAATGCATTAAAAGCAGGAGCTTTTGGGGTGACCATTAGTGGGGCTGGCCCTTCTGTTATTGCATTTTCAAAAAATTCCAAAAACCTTGAAAAAATCAGTCAAGCTATGACAAAAGGGTTTGAATCTGCAAAATTAGAATGTCAAACCATTATTTGTAAACCAAGTGTTGGAGCTAAAATTAAGAAATAATTTGGTGATAATTTATGAAAAAAGCAGTTGTAGTTTTTAGTGGTGGAGTAGATTCAGTTTGTGCTGCAAGTTATTTAAAATCAAAATATCAACTCTATGGAATTTCATTTTCCTATGGCCAAAAGGCCGATAAAGAAATTAGAACAGCTAAATCCTTTTCAAAAAAATTAGGTTTTAAAAAACATAAAGTAGTTGATATAGGTTTTATGAAAGAATTGTATGGAGATTCTAATGTATTAACTAGCAAAAAAAGAAAAATCCCAAGTGAATTTGATTATTCTATTGTTGTCCCAATTAGAAACGCTGTTTTTCTATCAATTGCAACAGCTTGGGCATTTACCCAAAATGCAACACTAGTAGCTTATGGTGCTCATACAGGTGACAAAAATTACCCCGACTGTAGACCAAATTTTGCAAAAAAGCTAGAATCTTCATTAAACCAAGGGGAAATTGACGGTATCAAAACAGGATTACGAAAAAGAATTGAAATTTGGTCTCCCTTTAAGGAAGAACTTTCCAAGAGTGATTTGTTGAAAATGGGTTTTAAAACTATTGGAGATTCTATTTTCAAAACTTGGAGTTGTTACTCTAATGGAAAATTTCATTGTGGTGTTTGTGAATCGTGTAATAATAGAAAATTAGCTTTTTTGAAATCATCTATAATAGACAAAACCAAATATTTACATTGATTTTAGTATCGATTTCCAAGAATTTTCTTTTTGAGAATAAGGCCTCTAATAATAATAAACCATACCAAAAAGCATGCTCCAAAGGTACCAGTTAAAATCCAATTTCCAACTTCAGGTGTAACTTCTTCAAAGGATTCAGCTACCTTAAACGAAATAGCAAAAGAAATTACAATTACTATACTTACTTCTATGACATACCATATCCACGATGGAAATGATTCCTTAGGGATATGGATATTATCATGAGCAACCATAGGGTTTGTGCAAAACTCTGAATATTTAATTTTTCAGGTTTTAAAATAAAGAATTAGAGGTACTTTTTCGTATCATGGCCATAATATTTTCTTTTTCCTCTTTATTTTCATATATTCCTCTATAAGCAACAGAAGATAAGGTTGCATCGTTTCGGACACCTCTCATTTTCATACATAGATGTTCAGCTTCTGCTACTACCACAACTCCCTTTACTCCTTGAGCAAATAATTCATCAGCAATATTCTTTGTTACTCGTTCTTGAATTTGTAATCGTTTTGAATATTTTTCTACTAATCTTATTAATTTTGAAATTCCAAAAACTCTCCCATTTGGAGAATAGGCAATATGGATCTTTCCAAAAAATGGTAACATATGGTGTTCACACATAGAATAAAATTGGATATCTCTTGCAACAACGGTATCAGAATCTTCAGAAAACTGTACTGATAACTCTGAAGAAGATTCGTATCCACCAAATATTTCTCCATACATATTCGCTATTCGTTCTGGGGTGTCTTTAAGTCCCTCGCGAGTGGGATCCTCCCCAATTTCTATAATTAATTCCCTTACCAGTTTTTTTACCCGTTCATTGTCCATTTTATACTCTCAGGGCTTTTTTCTAGTATTTGAACCTAATCTAGTTACTTAACTAGTGATAATTTCATGGAGCCCCTATGAACTTATGGAGCTGAGGAACTACTTTCACATCAACATAATAAGGATACACGATATCGTAGAGATCTAGTAAAAGTTCCAACGAAGGTTCTTTAATTCCATATGTTGGTTGTATGATAAAACCATCTATTTGCTCCTTTGTAATGGAGTCAAAAATATTTCTAATCAAATTAGAAAAATCTTTTACATCTGTTTTTGAGCTTACAACAATCTTGATGTAAGTTGTTTTTTTTGTTGATACTGCAGATCTTAGACACTCTATTGCATTTTCAATTAATGTTTGGTAATGTTTAGAATCAACAAATTTTGAATCTTTTGTTTTAAATTCAATTTTAATAATATCAAAAAATGGCAAAACATGATTAAATCTATTTGAATCAAAACAAGAAGATTCAAGGTAAGTTAGAATTTTTTTATTTTGAACATATTCTGCTAATTTTGCAACTGCTTCATGTTGGATTAAGGGATCTCCACCAGTAAAATTTACTTTGTAAGTTTGTTTTTTTAAATTTGAATTGATTAATTTACATGCTTCTTGAATTTCATATTCTGTTCCTGAATCAAGTGGTAATGATTCAATAGTATCACAATAAAAACAAGAAAATGGGCAACCTGCTAATCTTACGAAAAGGGTTTTTGTGCCATAAAGAATACCTTCCCCTTCAATGGATGTAAATATTTCAAATAATCTTACTTTCAAGTAATAGTACTATTTTTTTTCATTATTTATTCAATAGGCTTTAATGCATAACGGGTTCTTTGGCATAGAACAAACCAGCAATAAAAAATATTACTCCTAAAATCCCTATTAAACTTCCAACAAATTCAACTGTACTTTGGAGTTCAACCTCCATAGGTGCCCACAACCATGCCATTAATGCACCAACAATAATCATAGGAATACCTACCCCAACACTGATTGCTTTGGAAGCCATGACCTTGGTGTTTTGAAAATGTATATGAAGTTATTGATAGTTGTTAACTAAACTTTAATTTTTTCAAGAATTGTTTCTAGGGCTTTTAGTAATTCACTTGCCTGTTCAAACTCTTGTTTATCCATATGGTTTTTTATAGTTTCAATATTCTTATTCATTCCCTGTATGGTGTTTTGGGTAAATTGTCCTGAGTTTGATATTTCAAGAATTTTTTGTTCGCTATTTGAAATTCTTAGATCTAAAAGATTAGTTTCTGATATTCCAAACTGATTTTGAATTAAAAGAATATTTCTCACTTCTTTAATTATGTCTGCAGGAGACAGAGCCAAAAGTAAACTTTCTTTGGCGTTTTCTAATTTCAATACTATTTCCTCACTCATCCCTGTTTTCTTTCCATGGTCAAGTATTCTATCTATTTGTTGAAGGTACTTATTGGCAAAAATCTGCGCACGATTTGATTCTTGCTGTGATGTTTGAGTTCGAAGCTCCTCATTTAGTTGCACTATCGTGTTTTTGATTTCTTGAATTGTGTTAGTTGCTTTAGCATACTGATGGCTTTTTATCTGGGCATTTGCAATTGTAAATAATTTATCTAGAGGAGAAAACTCTACAGTTGAATTGTGATTTTCTGCAACTGCTTTTAAACTAGTAACATAACTTTTCATCCTAAGAAGATCATTTGATGGGTCAAGAGTGGTTGGATTTGTACTTGGTTCAATTTGTGAAGATTGATTTGAAGCTAATTGATGAGAGACTTGGGCAAATATCTTCATTGTAGAAAGAAATTCTTGTTTTGCCAAGGCTAAATCTTCATTTGATAAAGCAGTTTCCAGAGCTAGTATTCCTTTCTTACCATCTTCGAATAGCGTTTTTGTTTCATCAGATGTAAAATTAGTAATTTGGTTTTGAATTTTTTCTTGTGCGCGTTTGGCTATTTTACTTAAAATAGATGGGTCATCTTGGGCAAATGCGGTATTTGTGGTTGCTCCAAGAATTAAAGCAGTTGATAAAATTATTATTGAAAATATTGTTATTGGTTTCATTCTTCCTCCTCCAAGTCTTTCTTCAAAATTACAAGATTTTGCAGGTCTTTTTTAGTAATTTCAATAACTCCCAATCGTTCTAATCTTTTTACAGCTCTCCACATAGTTGTGCGGGGCTGCACAAATTTTTTTCTTAATTCACTTTCAAATACCTGCCCACCACTTTCAGAAATAAATTGAACAATTTTTTTATCATCTTCACGCATATCAGGAACAAAATCAAAAATTTCTTGAGGATCAGCAAACTCTTTTTTTATTACGTTTTTGGTGGTTTCCTCTTGAATAGAAATTGAGGATTTTGTTTTTGTTCTTTTAAAAATTATTGACGCACCTACAGCTCCTGCAGCAATTAAGCCACCTAAGATAATTGGTATGGTGTAATCTTCCCCTGGTCTATTGGGGTCTATTGGGGGAGTATCAATTGGGTTTGATGGTGCCTCAAGTATGTAATTTATTTCGGCTGGACCACTGGATAATTCTAATTTGGTTTGTTCCTCAATTAGTTCCATATTTTTTGGAATAGTACTCATTCCCACAATAATTGAATTTGAAGGCATTACAACGGAATAATCCGAGGTAGCATTAAATGAGAAAGTCCAAACCCGACCCTCTTTAGAAATTAAATCATGAATATCATAATCTACAGTAATACTTGAGGAGCCAAAAGTTTCGATAAAAGCCTTGGTTCCATTAATCTCACTTGAAAGTAAGAATCCATCTTCCCCTACAGTGACAAAATTATCAACTGATGGGCCAAATAGTTCAAGTTCAAAATCAGGAGATAGTGGATCAACATCTATCTGAGAGGATATGTGTGTAGACCCATCAGAATACATTGTTAAATCTAGAGTTCTAGTAGAGCTGGCTGAGGCTTGAAATGGTAATCCGATCGCAATAATGACTAAACCCGCAAGCAATATTGGGACCTTAATCATTGTATTGAGGATACCTTCCGTCCTTACAAAAAGCATTCCATCGTCTACAAGAGTTTCTTTCCTATGAAATGGCTCGATTGTGGCGTTCAATGGTTAATACCTTAAATTCATGCTCTCTACGAGTCCCTGGAATCTTTTGAATTCCTGGAAAAATTCAAGTCCTTTTTCAGTAATTAAAAAGACTCTATTTCTATCATTTTTGACAGACTCTACTAAGCCAGCTTCTACCAATTTCTCACATTTATCCAAGACTGCATAGTGAGAAAGGTTGGCTTTGCGAGATATCGCAGATATAATGATTCCTTCACGTCCGCCATTTGCGGTTACGTCAAGAATATCACCCATTATGCCCATTTCGGACCTGTATTGTTGTTTTGACATGCTTAGTATAGAAACAGTTTGTTTATGAGGAATCTTCTGAAACTCCAAAGCGGAACGCAAAGCGGAACACCAATTTCATCCAAAAAAACCCAAAATTCTTGGGATTTTCATTGCGGGAGACTAGATTCCCTAATTTTTTTGTGCCTAGAATTTTTTTTAAAATTTCCTAAAATTTTTAAAAAAAATCAAAACAAGAATTTTTTGAAAAAGTTCAACTTTTTCTTCTTTTTTTGTTCTTTTTTGTATATAAGGAACGGGCCGTTTCACTTTCTTTTCCTAAAAAACTGAGAAAAAACCTCCCAAATTGAAAAATTAAAGAAAATATCTCTAGAAAAATCATTTAGCGAAGATATCTTAGTCTTTGATTTCCTCTTTTTCCCTCAGGGTCATGTTTGATTTAAAGAAATTCAAGAAGTTCCCGAAATAAACCAGATTTGAGAACACTGAATAACTTTTTATTCATATTTTCTAATTATAAGGTAAATTGTTTGACAGGTTCAAGGACAAGGGTGGAGAAGAGGTTAAAGAACGAGAATCTGAAGTCAGAGAACCAGAGGAAGTAGAACCTGAAGTCAGAGAACCAGAGGAATCAATTGTGGAATCTTCACTTGCAGAGAGTTCTAGTGAAATAGGAATTGGAGAATTGATGAATAAACGTGCCAAGTTAGACGAGGCAATTGATTATGTAGGATTAATGATAAAAAATTTGAAGGATAAAAGAACAGGTTTAGAAAAAGATATTGAAGATGAATCCGTTGATATAAAAAATTTGAAAGAAAAACTAGAAAAAGTTAGTGCTTACATTGATGAAGAAAATCAAGGAATAAAAGAGTTAGCTCAAAAACGAAAAGAAGTAGAAAGTGAGGCGGATGAAGTAGGGACTTTGGTTAACAGTTTAAAAGAAAAATTGTCAGGAATAGACAAAATAGTCGACAATGAAGGCGATAGAATTAAGAGAATTAAAGAATCTAGAGAAACAATTTAGATTGAAATTTTACAGGAATTATTAAAGAAATTTTGAAGTGGTTGCTGACGACTTTGTTGAGGTTGGTACTGATGGGAACAAGTCGCCTGTAGAGTTTTCTGCAACCGCTGCTGCTTCTTGTAGAATTTTTTCTGATTCCATATTTGTTGAATCATCAATTCCAAAGGCACCATCGCCAGTAAAACTATCAGTCATAAATCCACCCAACATGTCTGCCATTTGACCAATTTCTTGTTCTGCACCTGGCATTACTTTTCCAAGTGAGGACTTTAGATTTTTCATAAGTCCCATTGTTGGCATAATGGTAACCACAGTGTCTCCTAAATCACTAAATGTGGTTAATCTTAGCTCAATTCGTTCTAGCGCTATTCTTGCGCTCCCTAAAATTTTAGTAACTTTCCTAATCTCTGCTAATTCATTTGATAAAACTCTACTTGTTTGGGTATCATGTTGCTGGGTAGCCTCAACAATTTTTTGGAATATTTTGGCATCTCTTTCGTTTAATTTGATCAACATATTATCTAATTTGGATATTTGTAATCTTAATTTTTTAATTGCAGTTTGTACTCGAGGTTTAAGTGCGCCTTTTGGTTTAATTACATCACTAATTTTCTCACCTATTCCAGGCTGGTTTTGTTTATTCCATTTATCTTGTAATTGGGTCAATACCATAAATCTTAAAGTTAATACTTAATTTCAGGTGTAAAGATTCCTTTACAGTGCATAAAAATTTACTAACTAAATCGATTGGAGGAAATAGAAAATAATCCAGGAATCGCTAGAATTTTATTTTTATAAAATGAAAAAATACATTATCTGAATGAAAAAAAAACTTGTTATTATTCCCATAGTAATTTTTATAATTGCAATTGTTATCATTGGGTCTCAATCAAATTCATCTGACCAAAAAAATGAGGTAATTTTTCATATTACCTTAGCAGATCCAAGCCTTTACAAAAATGGAATATTTTCTGACACATTTACTATTGAAGAAGGAGAGTATAGTTTTAGATTTGTTCCTAATGGAGATAGCCCCCAAAATCTTACCATTTCGATCATGGGAGATGAAATAGAGTTTTCAGAGAACTTCGTTTTGAATGGCACACTACATGAAACAGGTATTTCTGAATATTATACATGGGATTATGATGGAAAAAAATCAATTCATATTCTAAATCAACAAGAGGTATCCATCAAAATTAATCCCAATGGAAACACAAGAGGTAGTGTTTCTGTGGATATTATAACAAATTAATTAAAATTACAATTTTAATTAAATTTTCAAAATCTTTAATGAAGTATAAATTACGAATTTTATTTTGTAATATATTGTCGTTTGATGGAGAAGTTGTAATAATCACTGGTGGAAGTAGGGGAATTGGGTTTGAAACAGCGAAGGCTTTTTCTGAAAATGGAGCAAACGTAATAATTACCTCAAAAAATTCCAAGCAACTAAAGAATGCGGCTGCTAAACTTTCTAAAACCATTGCCATTACTGCAGATATTAGAAAAGAACAAGAGGTGCAAAATGTAATAAAAAAAACAATTGAAAAGTTTGGTAAATTAGATATTTTAATAAACAATGCCGGGATTTTTCCAAGAATAAAAAAGCTGCATAAAATTTCAGAATCAGAATGGAATGATGTTTTAGATGTAAATCTTAATGGAGCTTTTAGGTTTACAAAATTTGCAATTCCTTATTTACAAAAAACTTCTGGTTCGATAATTAATGTTTCATCTGATGCAGGGCTAAAAGCTTATGAAGACTTTAATGCAGATGCATATTCAGCCTCAAAGGCTGCTTTAGTTGTTCTAACCAAGTGTTGGTCTTTAGAATATGCCAAAGATAAGATTCGAGTAAATTGCATATGCCCAGGTGTAGTAGAGACAGATATGACAAAGCCTTTTTTGAAAACAAAAAAGGATAGAGATTTTATGAATAATGATCATCCATTGGGAAGGTTTGGGCAACCTGAGGAAATTGCAAAGTCAATTTTGTTTCTAGCTTCAAAGGATTCTTCTTGGACTACAGGTGCAATCCTTGCTATTGATGGAGGACAATCCACTAAATGAATTCACATGAGTTTAATACTGCTCAAATTGTATTCTAGGTATGACGGATAGAAAAAAGAAAGCAAAATTATTCCTTCTATTAGGTATAATTTGGTTAGTAGTTACCCTTCCATTACCTTGGATTATTAATAATCCTCAAGTTTCAGAATCTCAGTTCAATATTATTTTGTCAATTGTTGGTGTAATGTCTATTCCATTCATAATGCTTGGAATTGCATGGACTTTAAAGCCAGAATTAACCACGTAGGTATAAACTTTGAAAAATATTCCAATTAATGATAAAATTCCAGAATTAGATGTAGCTTTAGATGCAGTAATCAAAGCTGGAGAAATAATTTTAGAAATTTATGGAGAAAAATATCAAACTTCAGTTAAAACTGACAACTCTCCCATCACTGAGGCGGATCTAAAAAGTAATGAATTAATTAAAAACTATCTATCAAAAACCGAACATCAAATTTTATCTGAAGAGGACAAAGATGATCAAAGTAGATTATCTCAAGAAACAATTTGGATTGTTGACCCTTTGGATGGAACCTCTGATTTTATTGATAAAACAGGAGAATTTACCGTGATGGTTGCTTTAGTTAAAAACAAAAAACCTATTTTAGGAGTAATAGGCTGGCCAACCGAGAATGTTGTTTTTGTAGGGCTAGAAGGGAAAGGGGCATTTAGATATTCAAATAATGAATGGCAAAAAATTGCCGTGACAAATACCTCCGAATTGAGTAAATGTAGAGCAGTTGGTTCAAGACACCATCTTTCCGACAAAGAAAAAATGTTTATTGAAAAACTAGGAATTAAAAAATTCACTAGTATTGGAAGTTCGTTAAAGGTAGGAAAGATAAGTTCTGGAGAAGCAGAAGCCTATATCACTACAACTAATAAAATGAAAGAGTGGGACTCTGCTGCTTCATATTGTATAATATTAGAAGCTGGTGGAAAAATGACAGATATGTTAGGTAATGATTTAACTTACAATAATGAAAATGTATATCACCAAAATGGGATTTTGGTTACTAATGGATTAATTCATATGGAAATTTTAGAAAAATTTAAGGAATTAAATTAGATTCCTTCCTTTTAAGAAATTTTTTACTTTATTAGCACTTTCTGAAAGCGGTTCATTTTCTGTATCAACAACAAGGTCAGCTTTTTCTGGAGCCTCATAAGGATCATCAATTCCTGTGAATCCTTTAATCTCTCCCTTTCTTGCTTTTGCATACATTCCTTTGACATCTCTTTCTTCACATTTTTCAAGAGAGCATTTTACATAACATTCGGCGAATTGGTCACCTGAATTAATTATCTCCCTTGCTTTTTGTCTGTTTTCTAGATAGGGAGAGACTAACGAAACAGCACTGGGTACACCGTGTTTTAACAAAAGTTTAGCTAAATGAGCCACCTTTTTGTTATGCTCGTCTCTGCCTTCCTTTGAAAAATCTTTAGGTGAAAACCATTCTCTAAGTTCATCCCCATCCAGCATGGCTAAATTGGGAATATCTTTTTGAAGATCTTTTACGATGGTTGTCTTTCCAGAACATGGTAGACCTGTCATCCAAAGAACAAAGGGTTTCATGCTTTGTTTTTACAATATAGGACATAAAAGTCTACGTTAAATCTGAAACCAAGGGCGACTTTCTAAAAAATCAATTTCTTTAATCATATCCTCTTTCTTTTTTAAAATAGCATTTACCGATCTGTATTGTTCATACATCTCAGTTTCTTCTTCTTTTGATAGAACTTCGGCTTCGGCTTGATCAAAAAATTTGTTTTCTTTGTTTAAATGGTCATCAAGATATACTGAATAGGTTCTCAAAAACCTTGATACGGGTTCTCGTGCATTCTCTCCTTTTTTCCATCGTTGCAAATGTTTGGTGATTTCTCTTGCAATATTTCTTCCAAATTCATGTTCTATCATAAATTTTCGAATTTCTTCTTTTAAAGTATCATAACTTGCAACGCAGGGAAAATATGAATTCTCTTCTCTAGAATGATGTATAACATCAACAAATTCGTAAATTATTACGGTTATTTTTTCAATATCTGAAAAAGGGATATTGGATCCTTTTGATATCTTTTCAGAACATATTTCAATTATTTTTTGTAAGCGCCGAACCTGATCGTGATCAGCTCGAAGTTCTCCAGTTGCACTCATTACGGCATAGAGTTCAAAGGTAAAATTTAATTTGTTCTAAAATTTCATTCAAATTTCAGTTCTTAATAATAAATTAATCAGGCTTGACTGATTTGCATTTTAATAGATCTTCCCAAATTCACTAATATATGATTCCAATTTTTTTGGGTGTATTGCAGCTAATTAGAGGACAAATAGGAGATATTATTCCGCTTGAAAATTTTGATGTTAGTATTATTTTAGAAAAAATCACCGAATTCCAAAATTTTATCGGAGCGCTTAGTCAGGAAGGGCCTATAGCATCTGCTCATGTTTTATTGCTTGCAGCTGGTGTGGTTATTTTCTCAGGAGTAGCAGGTGAAGCTTTTTTTAAAAAAACTGGAATTCCAGATGTCGCTTTTCTTATGATATTAGGAGTTGTAATTGGTCCGGTCTTTGGAATTATTCAACCTGAAGCTGTCATACAAATTGTTCCCTACTTTGCAGCATTGGCGCTGATAATAATCATGTTTGATGGAGGATTAAATTTAGATTTAAAACAGATTATTAGAACAGCACATTTTTCATTTACGCTAGCAATTGTTGGGTTTATTTTATCAGTTATTATCGTAACTTTGGCAGTTCATTATATACTGGATTGGTCGTGGTTGGAGAGTATACTTCTGGGATCAATTGTTGGAGGAAGTAGTTCTGCCATTGTGTTTGGATTAGTTAGGAATGTAAAAATTTCAAATGAAACAAAGAACATGCTTAGTTTTGAATCAGCCTTAACTGATATTTTAGCTACGATAATTGCATTTATTCTCTTTGAGGCAATTTTGGTGGGTCAATTTGATCTTCAGGTTTTGCAAGAAACATTAGGAAGAGCAGTTGTTGTGGGACTAGTTCTAGGTTTTGGAGTAGGAATCCCTTGGATGTATGTTTCTACAAAACTTAGTAATGCACAACATGCATACATGCTAACACTAGGAATTTTATTTGTTCTATTCTTTTTGGCAAATTCGTTTGGAGAATCCGGCGCTCTAACAGCTTTGGTCTTTGGGTTAATGATAGGAAATAGAAAAAATCTGGCAAAAACTCTAAGATTCAAATTACCAAGAATAGCTCTTGACGATCCAACTCACAACCAATTGACATTTTTGGTACGATCGTTCTTTTTTGTTTTCGTAGGATTAATGGCAAGTTTTGGTAGAGTTGAATACATTGTTCTTGGGGTTGGAATGACAATTGTTATTTATTTTGGAAGAATAATAGTAGCAAAAATTACTTTAACAAAAAGATTTTCGCTATTGGATAAAAGGGTGACCTATTCAATGATTCCTAGAGGTTTAGCTGCAGCTGTATTGGCCACAATCCCTATAACATTAGGTTTACCAAATGCTGAAGTCTATCCTCAAATTGTTTTCTTTATTATTTTAGCATCAGTAATTATTACAACAATTGGTGTAGGACAATCAAAAAAAATTCCTCCTCCAGAACCAAAAGAAGGAGGATTTGTGCAAAAACCTCCAGAAGATTCTAAAGATTAATGATTTTTAACTAAACTTCTTACGTATTATTAAGATTGGATCTTTTTGTTCAAAGTATGAATGTATTTTTGATTATATTCTAAAAATAATTTAATTTTATCCTGTGCCAGAGCCATAGCCCCTGGTCTGCTATTGACATGCCGTTCTGCAACTTTTTGTTGCTCAAGTAATTCTTTCAAACTCTCTTTGTTTTTTGATTCAAGATTTTTAATCAAAATTTGTAACTCATTTTCAAGAAGGTTTTTTGTATCAGGAATAGCTACAGGAAAAGCCCCTATGATCTCTTTGGTTGTGATTTTTCCAAAAATTTTTTTATCTAAATCTATCATTGTTTTTCCCCATAAATGGTATTATAAATTCAATTTGATATGAATCTCCTCAATATCTCAATCAAGAACACCCGTGAAAATTTTTATTATTTAATTGACAAGGTAATTATCAACTCTGGTTTTAGAAATTAAAGTATAATATGCTTGAATAAGAAATTGAATATTGGTGATAGAGTGACTTACTGTATTAATAAATGTAAAAATTACAAAGCACAAAAACCTTCAAGGATTGGAAGATATGCTTCGGGACAAAAACGATGTAACCACTGTGAAATATTTTTGGATTATGAAGGAGCATCCTGTCCTTGCTGTAATAGGCAACTAAGATGTCTTCCTAGAAGTAGAAAAGGAAAGGAAAAATATCTAGAGCAGGTTTTCTCTTAAATTCCTAAAAATTAAGTGCTTATTTATGAGGACAAAGAACTAGATATATTGCCAATACCAGAGGATATTCAAGAGTTTGTTGAAAAACAAATAACTTTAATGATTTCACAAACCGAAGCCTATTTGCCTTTTATCAAAGTTGCATACCCTTATTCTAAAAACTTGGCAGATGCATGTTACAATCTAATTGTAGGAAGTGCAGTTTCGATTTTTGTAAATCAATATGCTATGAGGTTGAAGTATCCTACCGCAGAAGATTTTACTGAATTTGGAAAAATCACTGTAAAATATAGAGATCAAATCGATCAATTTTTTAAATAATCAAATTAGGTTTTAATTTAGGCATTAATTATGGTAGTCATTATTGATCGCCCTGCTAGTAAAGCGCCAATTGATAGACCAATGTTAGCCACGACATTTACTGCTAATGAAGCATAATGCTGATTGTCTAAAAGATTACTTGAATCCAAAGCAAAGGAGGACATTGTAGTTAATGAGCCACAAAATCCTACCGCCGCTAGAAGAGAGTATTTCCCGTCAAGATTCCATTGTTCAGAAAGGACAATAAAAATTCCTAAAATGAATGCTCCAATAACATTAACAATTAAAACATTAAGCGGTAAAGTGTTGAAAAGTAAAGGTGATTCTGTAATTTTATACCTGATAAAAGCGCCAAATACAGAGCCAACCGCCAAAAACACAAATTCAAACCCCTTCATTCTATATCCCGGTTTTCTTTTTGATAATATTAACATGGTTTGATGGCAAATTTGATTTTAAAGATACAGTAAAGTCTAGTTAAATATTGAGTTTTGGGGAATGGGATAAAATTTGAATGTTTAAGAACAAAATTGATTCATAAAATATTGAAAAATGTACCCATGATTTTTATAGCTCATTTTTTTTGTTCAAGCTAGATGACCCTCAAAATCAAAGTCAGCGATTATGGATTTGATGATGATTGTGTAATTACCGGCGAACCAGAGGAGGTAATTGAAAAGTTCAGAGCTCACATGGAAGAAGAACACGGAATTGATTACACCAAAGAAGCAGTAATTCAAATGATCCAAAACCGTGGTCACTCTCTTGATTCAATCAAGAAATAAATTTTTTAAAAATTTTAATTTATTTTTTAAACTTTATTAGAATGTATGATCAAATATAGAATAATTAAGGATTTACAAAAAATTTTTAGGAATTTTTTGTATAGAAAGTTTTGTTTTTCATTAGAAATTACCTGTTTCACTTTCCTTTTATGTAATGAACGCGTACAATAGTTGTAGTGGTAGCGTATTATTCTAAGGATTATGATAAAAAGTGTCATCTTGATACTTGTAAAACCTACCCCGTATTGACAGACTCTAATCGTGGAGAAATTTTTTGCGGGGGTTGCGGTCTTGTCTTAGTGCAAAACTTACAAGATTCTTCAAATGAAAATATTAGTTATACTCCAGAAGACTTTATGAAAAATTCCAGAACAGGTCCTGCAACATCTCTTACAATGTTTGATAGAGGTCTTTCAACTATGATTGGGAAAAATAAAGATTCTTCAGGAAATAAATTATCAAGTAAAACAAAATTTGAATTTAACAGACTACGGACTTGGGATCAGAGAAGCAAATCAAGAACTACAGCATCTCTAAGCAAGGCCTTTACTTTATTGCATGGAATGAAGACAAAGTTGGGGGTACCTGATAATGTTGTTGAAAATGCAGCCTATATTTACAGAAAAGTGGTAAACGCAAAACTAACTAGAGGAAGAACAATGGCTTCTTTAATTTCTGCCTCTCTATATGCCTCCTGCAGACAAAATAATATTCCAAGAACACTGGATGATATCGCAAAGGCCGGAAATGTGGAACGAAGAATTCTCTCAAGAGACCTCCGAACTATTCTCAAAAAACTAGACTTGAATCTTAATCAATATGATACTGCCTCTTTTATTGTAAAAATTTCAAACAACATGAAATTAAGCGAAAAAACAAAAAGAGATGCCTTTAAAATTTTACAAAAATGTGAAGATTCTAAAATTACTGCTGGAAAACATCCTGTTGCACAAGCAGCTGCTTCTTTGTACATTGCATGTATTATCAATGGAGAAAAAATTAGTCAAAAGAAATTTTCAAAAGAATCTGGCGTAAGTGATGTAACAATTCGAAATAGAGCAACTTTGATTAAAAAAACTCTAAAGTTAGTAGATTAAGTTTATTAAAATTTTATTTCTGGTGAAAATAATTTTCCAAACAAAGCTTCATTGAGTTGATTTACTAACTCCATTATTACTTTGATTTGTTCCAAAGTTATTGATTGAAGATTTTCAATTATTTTATTTAATTCGTTTATTTGAACTTGTAATTTCAAATTTTGTTCTTTAAGTTCATTGTTCTCCTCAGTTAATCGTTGAATTTTTTTTGAATCACTTTCTTCTGGGAATGGTTCTTGAATAGGATCTGGGTCAGGAGCTTTTATTGGGTCTGGTCCTGGAGAGGGTTCAGGTATTTCAGGAGGACCAGGTTCCTGAGAAAAAGCTGGATTAATAAAAATTGAAAAAATGACAACAATTGTAACTCCAAAAGCAAAAACCTTTTTCATCAATATTACACCATAATAGTAAATTATTTTTTTGTATATGAATATGATTATTGTTTTCTATGTATGATAATTGAAATAAATTAAAAAATAAATTTATTTAAAGAAATCAAATTCTTGATCTTTTTTTTGTTTTGGTAAGTCTTCCATTACGGCCTGAACTACTTCGTTATGGTTGTAGGTTAGGTGACGCAAAAACTTTGCAGATCCATCAGATCTTGTCTTTTCATCTGCGAACAACATTTCAGGACTACTCAATTCCTTCATCAATGTATGGCATTCCTGACAAGGGTCAAAGTCAAGATAT
Organism: Nitrosopumilaceae archaeon; assembly: GCA_028279545.1. GTDB lineage: Archaea > Thermoproteota > Nitrososphaeria > Nitrososphaerales > Nitrosopumilaceae > Nitrosomaritimum. The sequence continues at coordinate 28,931 of JANQNN010000008.1, read as the reverse complement.
AATTTCATACTTAAGTGTCAACTTCCTTAGTATTTAGACTATTTTATTGAATGAGTCATGGGCGATTCTGTTTTTCTGGGTTTTACCTTATCGATAGCATCTAGAAGATCTTGCTGAGTAACTTTGATTTCTTTGATATTTTGTGACTTTCCTCCAACGTACCTCTTCAAAGCTGCAGTTGCAGCTCTATTTGCAACAGATGCAATTTCAGCTCCACTAAACCCTTCGGTTAATTCTACTAATTTGGAGAGCTTAACATCGTCTGCAATGGGTTTCTTTTTTGTATGGATCTTGAAAATCTGTTCTCTGCCTAAAGCATCAGGATTTGGGACCTCAATTATTCTATCAAATCTTCCAGGTCTGAGTAATGCTTCATCAACAATATCCAATCTATTTGTAGCACCAATTATCAATACATCTTGTAGTTCTTCTAGTCCATCAATTTCTGTTAGAATTTGAGAAACAACATTTTCAGTTACATTGGAATCTGATCCACCGCTTCCTCGTCTTGGTACTAATGCATCTATTTCATCAAGGAAAATAATGCAAGGTGCTGCTTGTCTTGCCTTTCGGAAAACTTCTCTAACACCTTTTTCAGATTCACCTACCCATTTTGAAAGTAGTTCTGGACCCTTGATACTAATAAAATTAGATTCAGTCATTTTTGCCAAAGCTTTTGCTATCAGTGTTTTTCCTGTGCCAGGTGGTCCATGTAATAAGACACCTTTAGGTGCTTCTACATTGACATAATCAAAAGCTTCTTTGTGTTTTATAGGCCATTCAACTGCTTCACGGAGTTCTTCTTTTAATTCTGCAAGTCCTCCTACATCATCCCAACTAACATTTGGAATCTGAACTTGGACTTCTCTTAATGCACTAGGACGAACCTCTTTTAGAGCATCCATAAAATCTTCATTTGTTATTTGAATTTTCTGTAAAATTTCAGCTGAAATTTTTTCTTCATCTAAATCAATTTCAGGTAAAATTCTCCTAAGTGACCTTATTGCAGCTTCTTTACATAAAACCTCCAAGTCGGCTCCCACAAAACCATGTGTAATATTTGAGATCTTTGTTAGGTCAACTTTTTCATCTATTGGCATACCCCTAGTATGAATGGAAAGTATTTCGCTTCTCTCTTCAGCATCAGGAATTCCAATCTCAATTTCTCTATCTAATCTACCAGGACGTCTTAGGGCAGGATCAATAGAGTCAGGTCTGTTAGTAGCTGCAATTACTACTACTTTTCCTCTACTTTTCATACCATCCATTAAAGTCAAAAGTTGAGAAACTATTCTTTTTTCGACCTCGCCAGAAACCTCATCTCGCTTTGGAGCAATAGAGTCTATTTCATCAATGAAAATGATACTAGGTGAATTCTCTTCTGCTTGTTTGAAAATTTCTCTAATTCTCTCTTCACTTTCTCCATAATATTTTCCCATGATTTCAGGGCCACTTAGAGAAGTAAAGTGAGCATTTGTTTCTCCTGCAACTGCTTTTGCTAACAGAGTTTTTCCTGTTCCAGGTGGTCCATGTAATAAGACACCTTTAGGAGCTTCTACTCCTAACTTTTCAAAGAGTTCAGGATGTCGCATGGGCAATTCAACCATCTCTCGAATTTTTCTTACTTCTTTTTTCAAACCACCTAATTCATCATAGGTAACCCTTGGAACTGATGAATCAACGGCTTTTGTCATTGTACCCAATTTGAAAACAGTTTTTTCTACAACAATTACAGGTTTTGCAGGTTTGGTACTTGTAATTACAAACTGGACCTTTCCTCCCATTTGAGTACTTAATGAAATGGTGTCTCCAGTTGTAAATACGTGATTCAAATAATTGTAAATCATGTATTCTTGTAAACCATCTATTGAAATCTTTTCAGTTGGGGACAAAACAATTTGTTCTGCATTTACCGCTTCAACAGATTTTACAGAAATTTTATCTCCAATACCTCCACCAATGTTATGTCGGGTTATTCCATCAATTTTGATTAAACCAGTTCCATAATCTTCTGGAGAACCTGGCCAGAGTTTTACATGTGTTTTTTTGTTATATGTTAACTCTAAAATTTGTCCGGTGTTCCATTTTGTTTCTTCGATAATCTTTGGATCAATAATGGCTCTTCCTCTTCCCACATGTTGCTGTGGAATTTCATCAATTTTTAAAACAATTTCACTCATATAATCACCTAAAAATTAAAAGAGGTTTATTCAACCTCCACGGTTTTACCTTTTGGTTCTTCCTTTTTTGCGAGTTTAAAGACTAGCTCAAGGATACCATTCTTGTAAGAAGCTTTTGCAGAGTCTTTGTCGACTTCATGAGAAATTGGAACGCTTGTTTGATACTTCTTTTCACCGTGTTCTGCAGAAATATTAACAGAGTTTCCTTGTACCAAAACTTTTACATCTGTTTTTTCAACTCCCGGCATTTCCGCTACTAGTTTGACTAGATTTTCTTTTTCATCAACAATAGTATCCACTATTGGTTCTCTTGAATTGGAAGCTGGAAGTATTCCAGGTTTTACGTTTCCATATTCTTTAACCACTGGTTTTCCATCTGGCCCGACGGTCATAGTGTAACCATAGTAAAATGGTCCCGCAGTTGCTCCTTTAGTTTTGAATTCCTCAAAAATGTCATCTGTGTCAAAAAAAGAGCTTGACATTTTTCGGAAAAGTTTGTTGAATTCATCATCAAATATTGTCATATTTATCTAGTATATGTAATACCTATTACATTATATAAATATTACTTACAATATCATGATTTTTTACATAATGCAAATATATTTGACATTATATAATATTAATTATTGAGGCTAAATAGCATGTCAGTTCCGGAGGTAGTAAGAGAGATCATTACTAGAAATCGATCAATTTTTGACTGTATGAAAATGGATTTGATAAATTATACTGCATTAGCAGTAAAGATTCAGCCTGATGTACAAAAAATACTAGGAAATCCAGTAAATCTGAATACCATAGTGGTGGCAATCAAAAGATATGCAGATTCCTTTGTAGTTAAAGACGAAGTAGAAGAAAAAGCCGTTCTAAAAAATGCAAGATTAGCACTTACAGATGGTATTATTGACATTAAATTCTCCCGAACCGATTCTCAAAGAATTGATCCTTTAACAATTTTAGACAAATTTTCTAAAATTACAAGTAATTATGATTTTTTTAGGTCATCTGATTCATTTAGATTCCTTATTGAAGATGTTGAAGGAATCCGCCGAATCTTCGATTCTCTTCCAAATCAAGAGGACATTTTTAACACCGGACTTGCAAAAATAAGAATTTCAATACCTGCCGAACAGAACAAATCCGACGTAGTTTCCTACGTAGCAGAAGTCCTACATGATAACGGAATTGAGCTTGTAAACGCCTTTTTCAGCCAAGAAAATATCATATTGATTTTAAACGAAAAAGACGCTTCTAGGGCCTATGATATTCTTCATTCAGATATTATTCGAACAGCCTAGAAGTCAAATTTCTAATTTCAAACCAATCTTATAGGATATATTCTCCTGTTTTAGGAGGTATGTTCTATTGGTAAAAAATAGGAAAAGAATTGTAATTTTAGGCGGGGGTTATGGAGGAGTAGAATGTACAAGAAAACTTGAAAAATACTTCAAAAACGATGAGGAAGTCGAAATCGTCCTTGTAAGTGAAGATAACTTTCTCTTATTCACCCCTATGCTTCCCCAAGTAGCAGCAGGAATGTTAGCAACAAGACATATTGTAATGCCCATCAGAACTATTCTCAAAAAAACTACATTTTATGAAGGACGAGTAAAAAATATCGACCCTTACGGAAAAATTGTGAATTTATGGGGAACAAAAGAAAAGAGAGGGATTTCCCTTCATTATGATTTTCTTGTAGTATCTCTAGGAAGTGAAACAAACTTTTTTGGAATGAGTGATGTCGAAAAACATTCCTACACAATGAAGAACCTAAATGATGCAATGACGGTTCGCAATCGGATTATTGATATCCTTGAGCAGGCAGAAAATGAAACCAATCCTATTCTAAAAAAGAGTTTGCTAAATTTGGTAATTGTTGGAGGAGGATTTGCTGGTATTGAAACTGCTGGTGAGATTATGGATTTTTTGTTAGATGCTAGGAAATTTTATCCTAACATCAAAGAGGACGAAATTAAAGTAACAGTTCTTGAAGCCCTTCCAAATATTTTACCTGGGTTTAGTGAAAAATTAGCAAAGTTTGCCCACAATTTGTTAACAAGAAATGGTATTGATATTAAATTGAAAACAGCAGTGACTAGTTTTGATGGAAATGAAATAAGGATGAAAAAAATAAAAAATAATTCAGATGAAGATGATTTTGAAGAAGAGGCAATTCAAACTAAAACTATGATTTGGACTGCAGGGGTAACACCTGTAAATACCATAAAGAGGTCCATGTTCAAAACTGAAAGAGGAAAAATAATCATAAATGATTTTTTAGAAGTGCAAGATTTTCCAGGAGTTTTTGCAGTTGGGGATTGTGCTCTTTTTATAGATCCTGAAACTCAAAAACCATTTCCCCCTACTGCACAACTAGCAGAAGCTCAAGCAAAAATTGCTTCTTACAATTTGTACTCCCTAATAAGAAACAAAGACAAGAAGAAATTTGAATATCAATCTAGGGGACAAATGGCAATTATTGGAAAAAGAAATGGGGTTGCTTCCTTTTTTGGAATGAATATTAGTGGAATTTGGGCTTGGGCATTGTGGAGAAATGTATACATTTCGAAAATCCCAAAGTGGGACAAACGACTAAGAGTTTTATTAGATTGGACAATCGATTTGTTTTTTGATAGAGACATTTCACGACTAAAGTTTGTAGATAAAGAAACATCAAAGGAGTACAAGGTTCTTGATGAAGTAGACGATGTTTGGTAAGAAAATTTATTTTATTTTCTAAATCTTTGAATTAGAATTGCTGGTGCAACAAAATACATCCCCACATTCATCATAATAATTCCAATTCCATATCCCAACATTTCTTCTTCTGTATCAATGTTGACATAATTTAGAAGAGAAAATGATGTTAACATTGGAGTAATGGCGAGTTTTACTGTTTCTTTAAAAATTGGATGTTCACGTTCAAGATCTGCAATTGTTGGTGAGAATGAATAGTATAGCTCGTTAAACCCAGACATAAATTCAGTTCCTGATTTTGTTGAGAGAATTGTATTGTCTCTTAATTCCCTTAATTGTTGTACTTGAGGTGCAAGTTCTGAATCAAAGGTGGCAGTTGCAATTAGACAACCTCCCCCTTCACCCATAAAATTATCCCCACTCTGTTGGGTTGGCTCTGATAATACTTTGAAAGATTCAAGAGAATCATCAAATCTTGCAAGTTGGCTGTTAAAATCATCTATACCATTACTATATGCAAAAGTGTAAAATTTTTCAGGTCCAGAAATTGTAGTCTCCCTAAATTGTACATTTAATGTTAGGTCACCTGTTTGGAAAACTCCCTTGGCATTAGTAACATAGGCCTTTTTTCCATTTATGATAGTCTCTTCTTGAGAAATAATTTCAAGGGTACCGCCATCTACCACTTCCTGTAATAATTCATTTTTTTCCTGAATAAAATCATCAAGTGTTTTTCCTTCCTTATCAAAAACTCTAAGAGAAATTACAGGGTTGATATCGCCAACTTTTGGTCCTACTGCAACAACATCGGGTGTGTTTTCGTCAGTTTTAGGTGGTTGTTGTAAAGCCCAACCCTCAGGTGCGCTAAATGCAACATCTAAGGCTTCATTTTCAAACATTTGACTTCCCATTTCTTCAATTGGTTGTTCTGTAACATCCATCGTTTCTGTTACTCTTTCAGGTTCGTCTAAAGTTAGTAAATCTGCAACTTCAGAACGATTAACAGAAATAGCTTTTGTAATTTTTGCCTCATCGGTATTTACTGGAATATCTCTTTGACCAGTCTCTAATGATGCAATTTTATCAAGTGTTTCAAAACTTTCATCAGTTACAATTCTTCCAAATACAGTATATTGCTGATCTAAGAAATTGGAATTTTGATGAACAATAAAGAATTGTGAACCTCCGCTGTTAGGATCTTGTGATCTTGCCATTGAGACTATCCCACGGTTATGTTTTATTGAATTAAACTCTGCATCAACTGAAGTGTCTGGGCCCCCTAATCCCCAAGTGCTATTATCAGAATTTTTCGTGTTGGGATCTCCTCCTTGAATCATAAATCCAGGAATTATTCTATGAAAAAGCACTCCATCATAAAACCCACTTTCAGTTAAGTTCAAAAAATTAGCAACATGTTTGGGTGCATCTTCAGGAAAAAATTCAATTACAATTTTTCCTTGACTTGTCTCCAAAACTACAAGCTTATCCTCAGATTGAGCAAACGATTGATTTTGAATTGAAATTAAAATAATAGCAAGGGTAAAGAAAATTAGAACTCTTTTCAACGAAATTTGGTAAGTTATCCTCCTTAAAAGCTAATTGTATTAGTTTTTAAAAAGTTAGTTTTATTGATAGTTATGACCCCTGAGGAAAAGATTCAGGCACATGTTGTTTCAGTATGGAGAGAACAAAAAAAATTCTTTTCAATTGGAGGACGAGAAGGAATGCTTGTTTTAACTGACAAACATTTAATGTTCGTCCATAAAACTGAATCAAAAAAGAAATGGTGGGAGGCAATAAGACAACGACAAACGCTCCATTTTCTAAAATCAAAAAGTATTATGATGACACATGATGGGTATGATGAAAATTCACTAAAGGAAGATTTGGAAAATGAAAAAAATGTTGAATTAGGATTTGATGATATTTTGGATATTTCACACAAAGAAAAGGATTGGGGAAGTGTTTTATTTATGGAATATGAAAAAAATGGAAAACACGAAAAACACCAGTATTCAATCGCACAAGATTGGGTAAAATATCCAGCAAAGGAACCTATGAAATACATGCGAGTGGATTGGGAGCCTTTTGTGCAGTATATTAAAAATAGACAAAAAATTACGAGATAAGATTGGCTAAAGTTTATGCTGTTGGTGTGGGACCAGGTTCACCACGTTTTGTTACAAAAATTGTAAGTGAAATAATTCAAAATTCAGATATTGTTGTCGGATACAAGTTCACATTAAAAACTATTCAAAATCTCTTAGAGGGTAAAGAAATTCATGAGATAACAATGAGTAATCAAGAAGAAGTTTATCAAAAAATTATACCGGTTTTAGGTGATCGTTCTTTAGTAATTCCATTTACAGGAGATGTAAATTTTTCAGAGTCCGAAGTAGTAGATAGATTAATTGAAATTTTTGGAGAGGTAGAAATTATTCCAGGAATAAGTTCAATTCAAGTAGCAGCCTCAAAAGCGCAAGTTCCTATGGATAAATCTAAGGTAATCACTATGCATGTTACAAGTTCAATTGAAGAAAAAAAATTAGAATTACAAAAAGCTTTGATTGATGGATATAGTGTAATTTTAATTCCAAGACCTTGGCCCAATAAACCTGAAAAGCACTTTATGCCTTCTGAAATCGCACGGTATCTTAGAAAAAATAATTTTCAAACAGAAAAAATAAAAGTTCATGTGTATGAGGAGTTAACTACTGAAAATGAAACTAGCTTCATTGGTACAGTAAAAGACTTGGAAGGAAAGAATTTTTCTGATTTATCAGTAATGGTTTTCAATCAAAATAAATTAGATTCCTACATGAATTATAGATGGCAGTGGGAAAATTAATTTCCCTGTTGATTGGTGGTTGTACCCAGATAAACATTATCTACAGTTGGAAATGAGTAAACAATTATTTTCATCCAAGGATATGCAGGATCATATAATCTGTAAAAACCCATTTCATCAAAGGTAATGTTAGATGTTTCTCCTGGCAAAATTTCTCCAGTTGCGACTCTACCGTCTGGAGTAAAAGGGTTGTAACGATCACCATAATTTTCTTTTCCACTTATAATATTATGAGAAACATCATCCTCATTTACGAAAGTAATCGTTGCTCCAGGTTCAATAGAAATCCTATCTTCAGAAAAATAGCTAAATCTTATCTGATTGTCTCCAATTCTAGGTTCTCTAGTATCACCACTTGGGATATAACTACTTGCTACTCCTTGATTTGAGGCTCCAGGAAGAATGCGAATTGAAATAGTTTTGTCTTCAAAACTTATTTCGTTTGTTTCAGTTATTTTGGCTAATTGGGAAAGTTTTGCAGTATAGATAATTTTGTAGGAATTGTCAGTTGTAGTTATTCTACCTGTAAAACCATAGATTGCAGCTTCCTTACTTTCTTCAACTAGGCGTCCAAAAAAACTAATTTTGGTTTCAAATCCGTCTGAGCCATCAACATTTCCATTAATTCGAATATATCGCCCCTCACGAAGAAACTTTCCTTCAAGTTCAGATATTTCAAATTCTTGATTATCCAATGTGATAAATCCATCTTCAATCAAAATATCGATACTACTTCCGGACTTTTGGTGAGATGTAAAAGCCATATCAATTGCTGAATGTCGAATAATTTCTTCAGTAGCAGCAAAACCTGAACCTTCCAGGTGGTAAGAGGAATTTTCACTTACCTCTCCAAATGCATTATTCATTAACAATCCAGAGGATGCTACAAGCAAAGATAAAAGTCCTAAAATCGCTAATTTCACATTTGGTTTTATTATAATTTGGTTTATAATTTAATGCTAAATTTTTTTAGATGTAAGAAATAGAATATCTAAACACACAGCTGAACAAAAAATACCGTTATCGGCACTTTTTACACCAAGACCTAACCAGAATCAGGTAACTGTTGTTTTGAGTGCCGAACAAATCTTCTACTTGCGATTGGGTATCAATAACTTCATTGCAATTAGAACATCGGATAGAATTCGTTCCCCCCATGACCAAAATTACGGTTTTTTCATTTAAAGAATGCGCAGAATTGTTACTATGGTTTTTTGATCGCTATTTGAAATAATAATTTCAAATTATTTGAGAAAAAATTTTAAAAATTACTTTTTAATAAATTTGGAGTTAAAACTAGAAACCAGGAAGTTCTAGACCTTCCTCCATTGAAAGTTTTATCATATAATCTTCTAAAAATCCACCAGCCAGCAAAAGACCAACTACAATTCCAATTTCAATTAAGGTTGGTTTTAAGGAGGGAGTGAGGTTTGATTTTTTAACAATTTTTTTTATTAAAATAAAACTTCTAGAGGTCGCTAAAGAGTAGGCAGTAAGTTCCATTATTCCAAAAGGAGAAAGGTAAAGAATAGCAATTGGGGGTATTTCAGCTAATTCTGGAGTTAAGGTAACTATGGCTGCGAATGCAAAACCAGTTGACCAGGCGGAAAAAAATCCCCATGCAACCCCAAAGCCTGGAATAAACATTGGCAATGCAATACCAGAATTGTGAAGAAAAATTCCCATTCCATCAATACCTTCTACTAGTTTTTCAAATTCCTCCATGAAGATATTTGCATCCTCTTCACTTACTTCTGACATTGAACCAAGTTGAAAGGCTGCAGTAAACAACCCCATAAATACAAAAAAAAGAAAAATTCGATTATTTAACATGGTTCAATTTTTTATTTACGATATTTGAGGGTTGGGTGCAGGCGCAGATTTAATTAAACCAAAAAATGTTTTATGATGTTGAAAAAAGAATTAACCTTTGCTTTAGATTATGCGTTGAATAAAGGATTTCAGATTCATCCAAACGCATTTGAATTCTTGGAAAACGTTGATACAAAAAAGCTTGAGAAAATAATAAAGGAAATTGTACGAGAAAAAACAAAACAAAAACTGTTTCAAATAAATCAAGATGATTTAGAAGACTATTTTGGAATTAAAGAAGATAAAGATCTTCAAAGTGAGTATAAAGTACTTTTTGACCCAACCTCAAAGGTTACCAGTGCTGAAGGGATAAGTGGTTACAATTCACTATTCTCTAGCCGTTTTAAAAAACTCAAAAAAATTATTTCAGATAGACCAGAGTCAAAAATGATAAAATCTATTGCGTCAATAAAGACCGCAAAATTAGATGAGGATGTGTATGTGTGTGGCCTGGTCACTTCAAGAAATAGCCAAAGAAAAGTCACGAATTTAGTTTTGGAGGATCCCTCAGGTACGGTAGATGGGATTATTTTTGATAATGAATTACAGAAAACTGCTGATTCGTTACTAAGTGATCAATTTGTAATGGCTCGCTTGGGTGTTGGAAAAAATTCTGGATTTATTATAAAGGATTTAATTTCTCCTGATATTCCAGACCAGAGCTCCAATAGATCTGAATCTGAAACATTTGCATTGTTTCTTTCAGACTTGCATATTGGAAGTAAATATTTCATGGAGGAGGAATTCAATGAGTTGGTTTCTTGGTTATCTAGTCCTGATTCAGTTGCTCGAAAAGTCCGATTTGTTTTAATTTGTGGTGACGTAGTAGATGGGGTTGGGATATACCCAAATCAAGACAAAGAGCTTGTATGCAAAACAACCGATGAACAACTAGAAAAATTAGCTAGTTTAATTGATAAAATTCCAGATTATATCAAAATTTTCATAATGCCTGGAAATCATGATCCAGGAAGACGAGCATTACCACAACCTGCTATACCAAAAAAATTCAACTCTAGATTATGGGAAAAAGATAACGTGGTAATGGTTGGAAATCCAGCCGTAGTCTCATTAAATGGAGTTAAAGTTTTGATGTATCATGGGCAAAGCATTGACGATATTGTAAAAACAACACCAGGTTTGAGTTACGATAGTCCCACTAATGTCATGAAGCATCTTCTAAAAGCCAGACACCTAAGTCCAATTTATGGTAGCCAGACTCCCATTGCTCCCGAGGTAGAGGATCTGATGGTAATAGAGGAAATTCCAGATGTCTTTCATGTAGGACATGTTCATCGAGCCCAATTAGATATGTACAAAGGAATTTTGTTGATAAACTCTGGTTCTTGGCAAAATCAAACCCCTTTTCAGGCAAGTGTGGGAATGGTTCCAAATCCAGGAATTGCCTTAATGGTTAATTTGAAAACCTTTCAGGTTCTGCACCAAAATTATAATCCTAGACTAGATAATATCTTGCAAAGTTAGGTCATCTTTAAAGGCCTTTTTTATCATTTCAGGAGATATTGTAAGTTTGTATTTTTTTGTCCTACCATGGATTCCCTGATTAATTAATCGACCATTAATGATTCCAGATAATTCAATCTCGCTTAACATTTGAGTTACGCGCCTTTGGGTAAGCTCATCTCGTCCTACTGTTTTACAGAGTGTTTTGTAAGATGAATAAATTTCTCCAGTAGATGATCCTCCTGCCTTTATTATGGCTAAAATTACCAATTTTTCATGAAGGGGGTAAGATTTGAGTGAGGCCTCCTCTTTATTCTCCTCAATCTTCTGAGAGGCTTCTCTTACATGCTCTTCTGAAATATTTTCTGATTGTTGCCTTTCGGCAATCTCTCCTGCCACCCGAATCAAGTCAATTGCCCTTCTAGCATCTCCATGTTCTCCTCCAGCTAAAGCAGAGCATAAATTCAAGGCAGATTCAGAGACTGAATTTGGAATGAACGCCTCTTCAATCCTCTCTTTTAGGATTTTTTTGATTTGATCAACACTATAATTTGTAAATACAATCTCTTCTTCTCCAAGAGTGCTAATTACCCTTGGGTCTAGTTTTTCCTTAAAGGTTAGGTCATTTGAAATTCCAACCAAAGTAAGAGATCCATTATTTAGTCGCTCATTTGCGCGAGTTAGTTGGTATAAGATATCCTTACCAGTTTTTGAGATTAATTGGGCGAGGTAATCAATTTCATCAATGACAAAAATTACGTTTATTTTATTTTCGTTGATATTATTCAAAATTCGTTTGAAGACCTCACTTATGGCAAGACCTGTAGTTGGTAATTCTTTATCTGTTAATCCTAATTGTCTCCCAAAACTTACAAGTAATCCATAAAGGGTGGTTTCCTCTTTGGAGTTGGAATAAACTAACCGTATACGAAAATTGGATTTTTCAACTCTTTCTTGAATTTTGGAAATTACCTTCCTTACAACCAAGGTTTTACCAGTTCCTGGCTTTCCATAGACTAGTAAATTAGAAGGTCTGGATTTTTTAAGAATAGGAAGGAGTGATTGAGTTACTTGTTCTTGTTCTAGGTTCCTATGTTGGATGTTGTCAGGAATATATGTAAAATGAAGAATATCTCTGTTTTTGATTAGGGATTTTCCAGATTCTGCTGCATCAAGTAATCTATCAATTGGATCTGACACACTCACACACCTTTGTTTCTACTAAAGAACAACATACCCATATCTAAATTAAGAGAGTATAGGACATAGTACTAACTCTAATTTAGTTCGTAATTAATTATTTTTAGTTAAGAATAATTTTTTTATTTTTTTAAAAAAAATCAATGGAAATATCGGTGTGTGGGTTGTATAATGATTTTCCGTTAACAATCTGTTAATTTCTTGTTAATGAAATTCCCAAATCGGTCAATTTTACCCCTTTATTTCCATTCCAGGCGTTAATCATTATGTTAACACTGTGAATACCAATAATTTTACCCCTTTATTTCCATTCCAGGCACGAATTTAGGGCCTTTATTTACAGAATTTTATTAATTTTGTTAATAACAAAAAATAGGCTAGGCGTGGGCTAGGCAGTCAATATTAACACACCATCTAGTTAACAAAAGTTCTGGGATCTATTGAACTGTTAACATAGACCTCTCTTAGATCTTCATGGCCAGAAAGCGTATTCGTATAGATATGGAGGATTCGGATGGAGCTCGATATGATATTAAATTAGATGGCAATGTAACTAGAGAAAAAGTTCTAAAAATCTTTGAAATGATGGATTTGATGAATGTTGAAGAGGAACAAGAAGTCACAAACATTGATTCGACTGGGGCTAAAATTTGGCATATTGTAGATAAATTCTTCCCAATGGGTAAATTCACATCTACTAACATTCTCGAAAAATACGAAGATGAGTATAATGAACCCGTAAAACTTAGTGTAATTTCCACTTATTTGTCGCGTTTCTCTCTAAAGGGTAAGATTAACCGAATTAAAACTGGCCGTGAATGGACTTACCAACCCATCAAACTGAGCCAAAAACAGGTATAAACTAGGAAATTATTATTTTCCGAACAATTAACCGATCTTTCCCCAGAATTAATTTCACATATTCTCCCTTTTGAACATCCATATACTTTCTAAACTGCTTTGGGATGGAAATCGTGCCTGCAGAAGTAATTTTTACCAATACCTCGTTTTCCTGGACTGACATATAAAATCTATAAATTATTAATATTTAAAATTTAATAAATTATAATTAATAATAAAAATCACCCTAAAACCACGTTTTTTTCTTGAGAAACAAGAAAGGATACAATAGGATTTTAAAAAAACTAAATTATTGAATGATTGGATTAGATTCTAACAACCTAATCTTTTCCTTTCCTTTTTCAGAAATAGAATAGGTGTATGGTTTTGAATCGGTATTTCTATTTACATATCCATCCTCAAATAATTTCTTCATTAATCTAGAAGTGTGCTCTCTACTTCTTTTTAATGTGATTTGTAGGTCACGTGATGTCATAGCTTTGTGTGTGATTAATTGCAACACATAGTCTACTGAATTACTGTGGTCTAGATTAGGCATACGAGGAGCATTTGGAGGATTCTCAGGAACAAACTTGGGTTTTTCTGGGCTTTCAGGAGGGTTTTTTACAGTTTCATTTTTTGTTAATTTTTCCAAAAATTGGGTTAGTTCTTGGCTTGGTTCTGGTTGTTTTTCCTGGGTTTTTTGAATATCCAAAGAATCTAGGCGTATTTTCATATCAATTAACTGTCTTTCGTAGTACTCTAAACGCTCATTTTGTGAAGTATTAACTGATTCATTTGATTTAACCATAGGACGAATTTTGTAAAAAGCATAGAGCCCACCTAATCCAATGAAAAAGGCTGCAATCACACTTATTATTACTTCAGGATCAGGAATTTCTATTAACATCACAAAATTATACCCATGTTGTGATTTATCGTGATAGACCAACATTTTTTCACACTTTAGATTAACCTACTCACATCTATTATCACAACCAAAATGACATCAAATGAGGTAGTTCTGCCTAAAAATCACAAATTACATGCTTGGCGAATTACTCTATCAATCACTTGCATCACATCATCTTCCCTTTCTGGAAAAACATCACTATTGTGTATCACACTAACCTGTTCGGATAGTTTTGATATCACATCAATATCATCAGGAAGAAGTATGCCTAGACCACGTAAAAGGACGATTGAATAAAAAAGAGCAATAACTTTTTCCCTAGACTGACTAACTTGCCTGTAATACGCACCTTTTGATATGCTAAAGTTAGTTTCCAGAAGATCCTTTTGTTTTAGAATAATTTCAATTTGTCGCTCTGTAAACAATGATTTTTTTATAATTTTTGCAATAATATTGTTAAAATTTGATTGATCAGACTTCCTCATAGCTATACAAATCTGTATACCTTATTCCAATTAAACTTTAAAGAGCAAGCTACAAACTCCATTTATGGCTGGAAATAAAGTTGAATCATTCTTAAAATCTGAATTAAAAAAGAAAAATGCCTTATTATTCGTACTAATTGATTCTGAAGTTTCAAACCTAGAGTCCTCAAAAAAACTGGCAAAAGATGTAGAAAAGATTGGGGCCTCTGCAATTCTTGTAGGAGGCTCTTCAGCTACTGACCAAATTGAAATGGCCCAAGTAGTAAAAGGTATCAAAGAAGGAATTAAGATACCAATCATCCTTTTTCCAGGAAATGTAACAGGTGTTGTGCCTGATGCTGACGCTATACTTTTTAGTTCATTAATGAATTCCGAAAACCCTTACTTTATCACTCAGGCGCAAGCTCTTGGTGCACCAAGTGTGCTAAAGTTTGGTTTGGAACCTCTCCCAACTGCATACTTGGTAATTGGGGAGGGAACTTCTGCATGGTTTGTTGGCTCTGCTAGAGGGATTCCATTTGAAAAACCAAAAATTGCAGCTGCATATGCATTGGCTGCTCAATTTCTGGGAATGAGATTTGTATATCTTGAGGCAGGTTCTGGAGCAAAGATGACTGTTACTCCAGAAATGGTAAAAACTGTGAGAAAGGTCTTTGATGGATTTTTAATTGTAGGGGGGGGAATAAAAGACGTGAAAACTGCAAAGGAAATTGTAAAAGCCGGAGCTGACGCTCTTGTAATTGGGACCTTTTTGGAAAAAGGTGGAAGTATCACAAAACTAACGGAAATTGCCAAGACAATTCAAAAGGCAAAGTAACAAATTCGAAAATGTCAAAAAATAACTCTATTTCCCGTTTAAGCGGAATAACAATGCCAGAATATTATCGAGAATATTATTCTGATCTATCAACTAAAACATATGAGATTTTTGAAGGAGCAGCAAAAGCAAAATCGAGTTTAGTAGACTCTTCAGGAATAATCGAACCAAAAATTGCATATGATTTAGCTGACCGCGTAGCAAAAATGCATGACATTGACATTGCTGACCCACTTCGTGAGATATTAAAAATAAATGGAAAGGAACTTTCGGCTTTAATTCTCTCAAAAGAGATTGCTTTAGGAAAATATTCACTTCCTGAATCTACCTTGGAAGAAAAATTAGATTTAGCAGTAAGGGTAGGACTGGCAATAGTTACCGAAGGCGTTACCATTGCACCACTTCAGGGAATAAGCGAAGTGAAGATAAAGAAAAACAAAGATGGGTCAGAATATCTTTCAGTCTCAATTGCAGGACCTATGAGATCTGCTGGAGGTACGGAATCAGCAGTTACTATGCTAATTGCAGACCATGTCCGCAAAGCTGTAGGACTTTCAAAATTCCAAGCAGATTCTTTTGATGACGAGACTGGTAGATTTGTTGAAGAACTCCGAATTTATGAACGTGAGGCAGGAAATTTTCAATTCCATATTTTAGATGAAGACATCATTCGAGTAATCTCAAATCTACCAGTTGAACTTGATGGTGTTGACACGGATCCCTTTGAAGTTGTAAATCATAAGGGAATGACAAGGATCAAAACTGATAGAGTTAGAGGCGGAGCATTAAGGGTTTTAAATGATGGATTGATTGGAAGGTCGAAAAAACTTCTAAACCGAATTGAACTCTATAACCTTGATGGTTGGGAATGGCTTTCTGATTTGAAGGGAGCAGTTCAAACTGACGACAAGGAAGAAAATGCAGCAGTAAAAAGAATGAGGGAAGTAATTACCGGTCGTTCCGTCTTATCTTCTCCCAAAAAATTGGGAGGGTTTAGACTAAGATATGGTCGTGCATGCAACACCGGTTTTGCCTCAGTTGGAATTCATCCTGTAATAGCAGAAATTTTAGATCATACAATAGCAGTTGGTACTCAAATAAAAATTGACATTCCAGGAAAAGGTGCAACAGTAGCTTTCGTGGATTCAATAGATACACCTACTGTTCGGCTAAAAAACGGAGATGTTGTAAAGATTAAGGATGTAAAACATGGAATTGAAATTAAAAACGAGATTGAAAAAATTTTACATTTGGGAGATATTTTAATCTCATTTGGAGACTTTTTAGAAAATAATGCTCAACTGGTTCCAAGCGGATTTGTTGAGGAATTTTGGATTGAGGAATTAAAAGAAAAACTCGAAAAAATAGATTCCAAAGATCAGTTCCTAAGAAAATTTCTTTATGAAAAACCTACATTTGATGAAGCATTAAAAATTTCACACGACTACCAGCTTTCCCTTTATCCACAATTCCTTTACTTTTGGGACCAAATTTCCCCTACTGAATTAGAAATAATCTTACATCCAAAAACCTTCAATGAAAAATTATTTGAATATCCACTTTCTGTTAAAAAAATTCTTGAAAAATTAGGAGTTCCACACAAACAAAAAAATTCACTTATTCTTGAAGAAAATGAGGCAAAAATTTTCTATAATTTACTCTTCAATAAACCAATAAAAATTAGTGATTTATCTGTTCCAAAAATAATTTCAAATTCTTCACAAATTTCTATTAGAAATAAATTTTCTACGTCAATTGGAGTAAGAATAGGAAGGCCTGAAAAAGCATCACCAAGACATATGAAACCTCCCACACATGTTTTATTCCCAGTTGGTGAAAAAGGAGGACCAACAAGAGATCTTCTAAAGGCTTCAAGATATCCAAACTTTTTCTCAAATACTTTCAATAGAAAATGCAATAATTGTGGTGAGCCATCAATTGGAATAAAATGCTCAAAATGTGGAGTAAAAACGTCAATAATTTTTCAATGTTCAAACTGTAGAGACATTCTAGAAACCTCCTTTTGTGAAAGGTGTAAAAGAAAAGCTCCCTCTCATTCTTACAAGTCCTTTCCTCTAAAGAATAATTTACAATCCGCCCAAGAACGAATGGGAATACGTGCTCAAGAACCATTCAAGGGAGTAAAAGAACTAATCAGTCAAGACAGAATTCCTGAGCCCCTAGAAAAAGGACTGATCCGTCAAAACTTTGGACTTTCTACTTTCAAAGATGGAACAGTTAGATTTGATGCAACCAATTCACCAATTACTCATTTTAAACCATCATGGATTGGGACTTCAATTGAAAAACTCAAGGAATTGGGTTACACAAAAGATATCGAAGGAAACCCAATTACAAACTCAGGTCAAATAATTGAAATTCGTATGCAGGATGTTATTATTCCATTTGAGAGTAGTAAGTACCTTGTTTCAACTTGTAAGTATCTAGATACCTTGTTAGAAAAGTTCTATGGAACTCTTCCATTCTACAACGTAAAAAATCCTGAGGAATTAATTGGTCATCTAATAATTGGATTAGCTCCACATACCTCTGTAGGTATTGTGGGAAGAATAATTGGGTTTACAGATACTCACGTTTGTTTTGGAACTCCAAATTGGCATTCAGCAAAAAGGAGAGATGCAGATGGAGATGCTGATTCAATAATGCTTCTAATGGATAGTCTTTTGAATTTTTCAAGACAATTTTTGTCAGATAGAATTGGGGGTTTGATGGATGCACCTCTACTTGTTCAACCATTGGTTTTACCACATGAATCTCAACCTCAAGCTCATAACTTGGAAGTTACAAAATCACTTCCTCTTGAATTTTTTCAATCTACAGTTGAACAAATAAAGGCCTCTGAAGTAAATTCTGTTGAAATTATTGAATCACGGTTAGAAACTGAAAGACAATTTTACGATTATCACTTTACTCACAACACTTCATCGATAACTACCTCAAAATCGCGCAGTGCATATTCTACACTTGGTTCAATGCTAGACAAACTTGACATGCAAATCCGTAATGCAGACATGATTGATGCTGTAAACACTTCCGAGATTGTTTCCAATGTAATTTCCACACATCTTGTTCCAGATATCATGGGAAATCTTCGAGCTTATGCAAGACAAGGTTTTAGGTGTACAGCATGTGGAAGATCTTATCGTAGACCACCTTTAATTCAGACCTGTGTCTGCGGTCATAAATTAATTCAAACAATAACTCGAGGTTCTGTAGAAAAATATCTTAAACTGGCAAAAAGACTAGTAAGTAATTACAACGTTGGTGAATATCAAAAAGGACGAATTCATGCATTGTCTGATGAAATTGACTTAGTCTTTGGAAAGAACAGGGGAGATCAAGCGCTTCTTACGGATTTTGCTTCTTAATTTTCTATCTCAATTTTACGTATTCATAGGCTCCTAATTTATTATCAAAACAGTAGTGAACTTTTTGATAATTTTTTCGGAAGGCCTTAACTTTAGAAAGTAGTTTCTTGGGATCCTTTTTCTCAATTACAATTTCTTTAATGAAATTTGCAATTTGTTTCATCTCGCCTTTTTTCATTCCAAGTCTTGTTAATTCAGAAACTCCTAATCTAATTCCTCCCGGATGAAAATAGTTACGTCCAGCTTTGATATCTCCAGGAATTAATTGCCTATTTACAATAATGTTGGCCTTTTCTAATTCAGCTTCTACCTTTCCTCCATCTGAATAATCAAGAACATTAACAGCTATTTGATGTGATTTAGTAAATCCTCTACTTTCACCTAAAACTCTAAAGCCTAAATTATTTAGCTCTTCTCCCAATGCTTTTGCATTTTTTAAAATTTGATTTGCATAATCTTTACCAAACTCTAATGCTTCGGCAAATGCAATAGCTTTTCCTGCCATGTGATGAATATGATGACTACTTGTAAGACCAGGAAACATTGCTTTTTTAATTGGCTCTTCATGGTCCTTTGAACCTAAGACAAGACCTCCCTGTGGACCAAACAAAGTTTTGTGAGTACTCATTGTCATAGTATCAGCTCCTTCTCGTAATGGGTCTTGGAATTTACCACCTGCAATTAATCCTGCAACGTGGGCTGCATCATAGTTTATGTGGATATCATAACTCTTTAGAAAATCTGCCAATTCTTTTACTGGATGTGGAAACAAAAACAATGAACCCCCAAACATTGCCAATTTAGGAAGACGACCACTTTTCTCAAGTTCTTTTATCTTAGCTTTTGATTTGTCTACATCTATTGTCATTTCCTCTGCATCAAATGGATAAAACTCAATTTCTAATCCATGAACTAAACCTGCAGTTCCTGAATGTTCTTTTTTACCATGAGAAATATGACCTCCTGCAGGAATTGAAGGAGCTAACATAATGTCACCTGGATCAGAAAAGGCAGAATAAATTGCAAGGTTTGCAACTACACCTGAGACGGGTCGCACATCAGCAAACTTTGCTTTGTACAATTTTTTTGCAAGTTTCATACATTCAGTTTCAACCTCATCAATGTAGATACATCCAGCATAAACTCTCTCTCCTGGCCAGCCTTCTGCATATCTGTTTCCAAAATCAGAAATTATTGCCTCACGAACAGCTGGACTGGGCACATTTTCACTAGCAATCAAGGGAATAGAATTTTCAAACCATTTATGGTGATCTTTTAATTTTGAAAAAATTTTATTATACGATTCTTTGTTTTTGGATTTTACCATAAACTGCAGATTGGATTTCCCAATTTAAAAACACCGATTTTTTTTCTTGGGAATTTTAGCATCTGCAACGTATAAAAGGGGAATCTAAGAATTTTTTTTCGATGGGTATGCAAGCAACTTCTAAGGGAACCATGCCTGTGGTTTTGCTTAAAGAAGGAGGTTCTGAGACCAAAGGAAAAGATGCTCAGAAAAACAATATAGCTGCATCAAAAATTATTGCAGAAATTGTTCACTCTAGCCTTGGACCTAGAGGTATGGATAAGATGTTAGTTGATTCTTTAGGCGATGTTACAATTACAAACGATGGCGCAACCATCTTAAAAGAAATTGATGTTCAGCACCCAGCCGCAAAAATGTTGGTTGAAATATCAAAAACAACAGATAATGAAGTAGGTGATGGAACTACTTCTGTAGTGATTTTGGCAGGTTCTCTTCTTGAGAATGCTGAGTCCTTACTTGATCAAGATGTTCATCCAACGATTATTGTAGATGGATACAGAAAGGCAGGTAAAAAGGCAAAACAATTCCTTCAAGATATAGCAGACAAAGTTTCTCCTAATGATAAATCCATACTAAACAAAATTGCAAAAACTTCTATGCAAACCAAGTTGGTTAGAAAAGATTCAGATCAACTTGCTGACATTATTGTTAAATCAATTCTTTCTGTCGCTGAAAAAGAAGGCGAGAATTACGAAATTGATGTTGATGATATCAAAGTAGAAAAAAAGGCAGGAGGCTCAATAAAGGATTCTGCTATTATTCAAGGAATTGTTTTGGATAAAGAAATTGTTCATGGCGGAATGCCAAAAAAAATTACTGATGCAAAAATTGCTCTCATTAATACTGCCCTAGAAATTAACAAAACTGAAACTGATGCTAAAATTAACATTTCAAATCCACAACAAATGAAATCATTTCTAGATGAAGAAAATAGAATGTTAAAGACTATGGTTGACAAAGTTATTGGTTCAGGTGCAAACGTGATTCTATGTCAGAAAGGTATTGACGATATGGCTCAACACTTCCTTGCAAAGGCGGGAGTAATGGCAGTAAGAAGAATTAAAGAAAGTGATCTTACTAAACTTGCAAAAGCAACTGGTGCTAGAATAGTAACCAACCTCGATGATCTCTTTGAAAAAGATCTTGGAACTGCAGACCTTGTGGAAGAGAAAAAAATTGAGGAAGACAAATGGGTATTCATTGAAGGATGCAAACATCCAAAATCTGTAACACTACTTCTTAGAGGCGGCTCACAAAGAGTAGTAGATGAAGTAGAGCGTTCTGTTCATGACGCACTAATGGTTGTAAAAGATGTTATCGAAAAACCACAAATAGTTGCAGGAGGGGGCGCACCTGAAACATACGCTGCAACCAAATTAAGAAGCTGGGCTAAAACTCTTGAGGGAAGAGAACAACTTGCTGCTGAAAAATTTGCAGATGCATTAGAAACAATTCCTTTAGCCCTTTCAGAAAATGCCGGAATGGATCCAATTGATACCTTGACAGTTTTACGATCAAAACAAATGAAAGGTGAAAAATGGACTGGAATTGACGTTATGAAAACAAAGATTGCAAACATGCAATCAAGTGATATTATTGAACCATTAGCAGTAAAGCTTCAGATTGTTTCTTCAGCAACTGAAGTAGCTTGCATGATTTTAAGAATTGATGATGTGATTGCAACACAAAAGTCTGCTGGACCACCTCCCGGAGCTGAAGGTGGTATGCCACCAGGGATGGGCGGAATGCCAGACATGGGTGGAATGGGTGGTATGCCCGGAATGGGCGGCATGCCAGGTATGATGTAGATTATTCAAATTTTATTTCAAAAGTTTATTTTATAATTAATTCGAAAAACTGTATTGAATATTTTATCCAAAGCTAGTAACAGTTTCAGATACGTATATCTTGCAGCATTTTTTGCTTTACTTGCAGGATTTTTCTCTCCTTTCATTTCAGGTGATTCTTTTGTTAGTGTAATTTTTGGAGTTTTGGTACTGTTTATGGGACTCGCTGGCGGAGTGCTTGTATACAAATCTACCAATTCAGAAACAAGACAAACAATTTACTTTGCTGGAGGGATAGCTCTAATTTTCTTTTCGTTATTTTTGATCTTTCAGATGACTGGACGAGTCTAAGTACTAAACATCAAAATAAAGATAGAACTCGTGAGGATGAGGCCTGATTGCAATTTCTCTTTGGTCTCTTCTTTCTAATTCTATAATTTTGTCAATTACATCGTTTGTGTAAATTGGTGTTAGGAACTTTCTATCACTTTCTAGCGCATCTAATGCTTCTCCGAGACTTTTTGGCAAGACGCCTATTCCTCGTTTTGACCTATCTGACTTTGTCATCTTGAAGATATCATCTAGTACTTGTTCACCTGGATCAGTCTTTTTCTTAATCCCATCCATCCCTGCTGCAGTTACAGCTGCAAAAACAAGATATGGGTTTGATGATGGATCAGGAGCTCTAAATTCAAGTCTTTTTAGATGAGAGTAACTTTTTCCTGTAAGATGTTTTGGAACTCTAACGATTGCAGATCTATTTCCTGCACTCCATGCAATGTATGCTGGTGCTTCGTATCCTGGAACAAGTCTATGATAAGAGTTTGTAGTTGGATTACAAATGGCAGAAAGTGCCTTTGCATGATTAATTATTCCACCACAGAAATATCTTGCAGTTTGGCTTAACTCATCAGGATCAGATGAATCATAAAAGACATTGTTCTTTCCTTTCCATAAACTAACATTAACATGCATTCCTGATCCCGAATCCATTGCAATGGGTTTTGGCATCATGGTTGCCACTTTGCCATATTTTGCTGCGATGTTTCTAATTACGTACTTGTATGTCTGAGCGGCATCAGCTGCATTTGTCATGTAATCATACTTGATATCAATTTCACACTGGCCTGCAGTAGCTACTTCATGGTGATGGTTATCACACAAGATTCCAAAATTTTTGTTTAAGATATTTACACATTCATTTCTAAATGGAGTTAAAGTATCAGAAGGTGTACTGGGATAATATCCCTCTTGAAGACCCATTGGATATCCCGAACCCTCTTGACTCCAAGGAGCTTCTTTTGATTCTATTGAATATGATTGACCTTTGTAGGGTGTAAGAACATCCCAGTGAATTTTATCAAATACAAAAAATTCTACTTCTGGACCCCAAGCACTGTAATCATAACCCTGAGATTTAATGTACTCCTCTGCTTTTTGGGAAATTGCTCTAGGGTCTCGAGAGAGTCTTCCTTTGTTCCCTCCCCAGTAAACGTCACATAATAGCCTTGCAGTTTTATTTTCGGTCATCCAAGGAATAATTGCAAACGTGTTTGGGTCTGGTTTTAGTAATAAATCTGAATCATCAATACTTGTAAAACCAATAATTGATGAACCATCTAGTTTTGGTAATCCATCTCTCATTTGTTCTGGAGTAAAGGTATTTGCTGAAATGGTTGTATGGTGATATCTCCCAGTTAAACCTGTAAACTGGAGGTCAATAAATTGAATATCTTCGTGTTGAATTCTTGAAAAGACTTCATCTGGTGAATATGTTACCTGGAGTGCTTTTCCATGGCTTACTTTATAGGGCAATTTTTAAACTTCAAGCTAACACAAATACATCCATCATTTAAGGATTAGGTAGAAATGTCTGAACCAGCTGAAATTGATATTAACTTACTTCATTCAATGGTCCTAAGAGAAACAGAAAGTGAAACGATTCAAGAAATTGATCCTAATTTCTATAGGAATCTTTCAGAATTTATCGGGGATCTGAAAAAACAAGAATTTGAGGGAATTGAAAATAAAATTAAACAGTCCTTAATTGACATGGCCTCAGAGCTGGCCTCGCTTTTGCTCAATAGTAGACTTGAAAAAGCTGCTGGGCTTGATGTAAATTTTACAAATCTCCTAGATGAAGAAAAATTCATCTTGGATGCTGAGGAACAAAAAAGAGAAAGGACAGAGACAATCTTGTCTGCTACGGTTAATGGAAAATCAAAATTCTTAGAATCATTGTCAAAAAACCACAAAACCAAAACCGTTTCTCTTAGATTTTTGAAAGATGTAGATGAAATTGTGGGAGCTGATTTGGAAAAATATGGCCCATTTCATCCAGAAGATATAGCTACCATTCCATATGAGAATGCCCAGGCACTAATAGCAAAAAAAGCCGCAACAAAAATTCAATGGGAAGATTAGGTAAAAATTACCTCTTGGAATAATTTAGAGTAATGTCTCATACTGGTGTAGATGTAATTGATTTCCTATTCTATACAATTTATCCTGTAATTGGAATTTTCATCGTTGAATTAATTAGCAGAGCAATAAAGGCACCAAAATGGATAAAACTTTGGGTTCAGGCAGCTACCGCTATTGGATTTGGAATTTATTATTGGTTTATTTTGCCAGCCCCACAAAATTTCCCTTTAACTGCTCTGGTAATGTTTGCTTTGGCAGTTGCGTTGATCTACCAAGGAAAGCGAGCAAAAATTTCACCTGATAATAGTCCCTACTAAAATTAGCTCTTGAATCTACGAAAAAACTTTTTGAAACCACTTTGTTTTCCAATCCCTTGATCTCTAATCACTTTTCTTTCTCCAAACTTCTTTGCTCTTATTTGAGTGAGTTTTACACATCGGTGTTCTTCTGGAAGTCTGTGTTCAGAACAAAATGGGTCCTTGCAATAATTACAATGAAAAGGCATGTCCGTTAAATCGCCACAATATGCACAATTTTCGGCCTTCATAAATTATCTTGATATTTTAATTCTAATAAACCTGTTACTTTTTTTGGGGCCATCAATTGGTTCAAAGGTTACAATAACATTTTTACACCATACCTATAGAACTTCATTTAGTGAATTTTGATGATTAAAGACAAAGTAGCCATAATTACAGGTGCAAGTAGTGGGATTGGTTATGCCACAGCCCTTGCTCTATCAAAGGCAGGTGCCAAAGTTGCCATTGGTGCTAGGCGAACTGATAGACTTGAAGACTTGGAAAATAAAATTAAAGAAAACAATGGAGAAGTATATTCTCAAAAACTTGATGTCACAAAAAATGAAGAATGCAAATCATTTGTAAATAATGTTTTAGAAAAATGGGGCTCTGTTGATATTCTAGTAAACAATGCAGGTCTAATGCCTCTTAGTTTTGTTAAAAATCTGAAAATTGATGAATGGGATCAAATGGTAGATGTAAACATCAAAGGAGTACTATACTGCACTGGAGCAGTTGTAAGTCATATGCTAGAAAAAAAATCAGGCCATATTGTAAATATTTCCTCAGTTGCAGGAAGAATCGTTTTTCCAGCAGGAAGCGTTTATTGTGCTACAAAACACGCAATTACTGCATTTAGTGAAGGCCTAAGAGAAGAGCTAAGTGTCAGGAAAAATATCAGAGTCACATGTATAGAACCTGGAGTAGTTGCAACCGAATTGACAAATACCATTACTGATGAATCACTACAATCATTCGTAGAAGGAGCAAAGAAAATGGAAGCATTACAAGCAGAAGATATTGCAAACGCAATTCTTTATGCCGTAGAGTCACCTAGTCATGTAAATGTAAATGAAATTTTGATTAGGCCAACTACACAAGACCGATAAATTGTCTGAAACCATTCCTCATGTGTTAATTCTTGGAGGAGGCTTTGGAGGCCTATCAGCTGCAAATGAGATTAGAAAGAATCTTTCTGCTTCGCAAGTGAGGATTACTGTTATAGACAAAAGAAATTGGTTTATGGTTGGATTTGCAAAACTTTGGATAATTAAAGGAACAAGAAACTTTGAGAATTCAACTGCGTTACTAAATGGACTTGAAAAAAAAGACATTGACTTTGTAAATGAGGAGATTCTTCAAATTGATCTAAAAAACAAAAACATCACAACTTCAACAAATGAATTTTCATATGACTTTTTGATAATTGCAATGGGTGCAGTACTTGCTCCCCAAAAAATTCCTGGACTAACTGAAAATGGGTTGAATCTTTATGACTACAAGCAATCAGAAGAAATTCATGAAAAAATAAAGAATTTGAAATCAGGAATCATTGCAATATCAATAATGGGAATGCCTTACAAGTGTCCCCCTGCTCCTTTTGAGGCAAGTTTGATAATTGATTCTATGTTACGTGAAACAAACACTAGAGAATCTGTGCAAATTCATTTCTATAGTCCCGCACCAATTACATTACCTGCAGCTGGTCCTGAAGTCAGCAAAAAAATACTTGATTTGATTAGCTCTGAGAAAATTGTTTTTCATGATTCTTGTAAGATTAAAACAGTTGAACCAAACAAACTCATCTTTGAAAACAGCGAAGCTGATTTTGATTTGCTTTTAGCTGTTCCTCCACATGTGGCACCTGATGTAATTTATGAATCTGGTTTGGCTGAAAAAAATAATTTTATTCCCATTAATCGAGATTGTAAAACTCCACATGAGAATGTATATGCAATTGGAGACGTTACAAGTCTAAAAGTTACAGATAAACTGGCAGTTCCAAAGGCTGGAGTTTTTGCAGAAGGAGAAGGGATTGCAGTTGCCAAAAACATAATCTCAAAGATTCAATCAAAAGAAGACTCTGCATTATTTGATGGAAAAGGTGGATGCTTTATTGAATCAGGAAGAGACACTGCCTCACTAATTGAAGTTGACATGTTTTCAGGACCAAATCCTAAGACCAACTTGACTGAATCAACTGCAGAGCACCTTGAAGAAAAACTACAGTTTGAAAAAGACCGACTCTCAAAGTGGCTTTAACTAGTCTTCTTTTTCTTTTGCCAAGTGCTCAAGGATAGCTTTTACTTCAACACCCAAATCTTGATTATCTTTAGCTAGTTCTAATTTTTCACCAATTTTATTTTTAAAATCTTCATCTTCAAGTTCAACTCTTCTTTTTTGGATGCAATCAAGGTGATCTGAATCAGAGCCAGAAATTTTTTTACAAATACTGCAAATCTTCACAAATTATTTTAGAGATCATACGATTTAATAATTTCATTTTATGCCTACCTCACAAGGGAACGTCGTCTAGCTTGGTATGATACTAGTCTGGGGGGCTAGTGGTCGCAGGTTCAAATCCTGCCGTTCCCATTCTATTTTACGGCCTCCAATAGTTCCTAACTTTACACAAAAATAAAATTACATTTGAACTATGGTTTTTCTTCTAAAAATTAATCATATTCAACAAAGGAAATTATCTTTAAAATACTGAAAATTTAAAGTAAGTTTTTATGTTATTAATCATCAGCCGAGTCTGTGAGAACTTTAACAATATTTTCAATTTTATCTCTTTTCGTAATTGCTTCTGGTTTAATCATTTCACCAGCATTTGCAGATCATCCAACTGCAAGTGTAAGTGTTCCTGAGGGAACCGCTGTTCCAGGATGTGAGGCCACAAACGAATGTTACATTCCTTATGAGGTGACAGTTGATGTTGGTGGAGAAGTAACTTGGACAAATGATGACACAGCAGCTCATACCGTTACTGGCGGAGGTGCAGTTGATGGACCTTCTGGAGAATTTGATAGTAGTTTGTTTATGGCGGGAGCCACTTTTTCTCATAAATTCGAAGAAGCTGGAACTTATCCATACTTTTGCATGGTTCATCCATGGATGGAAGGAATCGTAATTGTTCAAGAGGCCGAAGCTGAGGAGGAGGTTCATGAGGAAGAAGAAATTCATGAAGAGAAAGAACCAATGGAAGAAAAATTTGAATTAGAAGCTACTATTGTTGATGGGAGCAGAGAGTTTATTGATGTTGGAAACTCTGCATTGTGGGTTGAAGTATCAGGAGAAAATGCTTACGTTTCCAATCCACATGATGGAAAAATTCTTGTAATTGATGCTAATTCACATGAGGTTGTAAACATAATTGATTCGGAAGTAGGCGTACTTGTACTTGAAGTTGTACCTGAAACAAATAGTATCTATGCAACTGTTGAATCTAAAAATGTAGTTCTCGTTTATGATTTGGCAACAAATTCCCTTGTTACCGAAATTGACCTAGGAGATCCAGAAATTATAATGTTTTCAAAAGCAGATACACCATATGGACAACGTGAATATTCTTACTTTGCCACTAATGGTATTGGGTTAGATTATGATCCTGTAAATCAAAAACTCTATGCTGCCCATACGGAAATTAATAGTATCAAAGTAATTGATGTTAAAACTAACCAAGTTACAGATTCAATTACAGTTGGAAAAACTCCATTACTAATTGAAATCGATGTTGCAACACATACTGGTTATGTTACAAATGTGGAAACAAACAACGTATCAGTAATTGATTTGGAAACTAATGAGATAATAAAAACACTAAACACAGGATTTGTACCCGACCAAATGGAAATTGATGATAAAAATAGACAATTGTATGTTACCCACCATGCATCACCACACGTAACTGTTATCGACTTGGAAACACAAGAAATCAAAGAAAAAATTTCAATGGATGGACCAACCCATGCTTTAGCACTCAATAGCAAAGATGACATTTTACATGTTACCTACATGCCTGATAGTGTACTTACTGGTCTTGGGGCTGAGGGAAAAATCGACTTTATCAATACTAACACTAATCAAATAATTACTAGCTTTGAAATTGAGGATAATCCATTCATAATAGCCATTAATTCTGATACTCAAAAATTATTTGCAACCATAATCTCAGAAGGAACCCTTGTTGCAGTTGATTTAGAGGCTGAAGATATAGGTTATCAAGAAGTAGTAACTGAAAAAGAAACTGAGGAAGAAACTTCCATTCCAGAAGCAACTGGCGGTGGCTGTCTTATTGCAACTGCTGCATATGGTACAGAGCTTGCACCACAAGTTCAGTTCTTAAGAGAAATTAGAGATAATACTGTCATGAGCACCCAATCAGGG
>JANQNN010000040.1 GCA_028279545.1 Nitrosopumilaceae archaeon | reverse complement strand
CGTTATTACGATGCCAGTATTGGCAGGTTTTTATCTGTCGATCCTGTAGAGCATTTTTCTTTTTCACCTTTCGCATATGCAGCTAATAATCCTATTAATTTTATCGATCCAACAGGAATGGATACTACGAAAACAAAAAACAATAATAAAAAGAAAGAAGAAGCAACAACAGGTGTATTAGATTTTCCAATTACCACACCAACAATAAACGTTGGCGCATTACGATTACTTGGTGTATTAGGCATATTGTTATCAATGTCGGGAGATACAAGACAAAATGATTCTGATGAAGCTAGTGACACCTCGGATAATGATGAATCAGATGAAGATGATGGAGAAATCATCGAAGACAAGGATTCACCACCTGATCCTGACAAAACATATGTTGATAAAGACGGTAACGAATACAAGTTTAAACCCAAAAGAAATTGGGATGGAAAAGCAGATAGAAATGGTAATTGGGTTGATAAACAAGGAAGGGCTTGGAGTAAGCCAACTACACATAAAGGATCTCATGGTAAACCTCATCGAGATATTCAAATTGGAAAAAATAAGCATGTTACAGTACAACCTAAAAAATAAAAGGATAGTGGAATGATAAACATTAGAAAATACAGGAAATGGGACAAAGATCAGGACAACAATGATGATTTTCAATTAATTGCGTTAAATTATGATCCTGAAAAAAAAATAAATATATTGAAAACAAGGGATATGATTTGCATTGCAAAATATCAGATATCAAAAAATTCGCTAATATTCTGTTTGATATTATTTTACAAATTGCTGGAGATAAACTAAAAGTCAAACTGAAGAATTCTGTTTCTTCTTGGTATCCTGATTGGTTGCCCAAAGAATATAATGATACTGAATATATCAAAAATTATTTAGAAAAAATACCATGGAAAAACAAGAAATACTTTGGAGAATTTTTTGTATCCGATATTAAGAAATTTTTAAATGTCTTCTTGGATTATCCTTCAAAATATGGATATCAAGACATTGAATTATTTGCTATTAATTCCAGTTATGTATTTGTAATTTCAATACATGCAACATTTTGGATCATCCATGAGAATGAAGAAAAATTAAAGACAATTGCAAAGATTGCAGATAAAGAAAATGTAACTGTTATGCCCTATAAATATCTTGATTAAATTTTATCAAGGTCATTTACATATTCCGCTCACTCCTGCCATTGATTCTGCTTGAAAAGTTACCACACAGAATATTGAACAACCTTGTTCTTTAGAGACTACTAGTGGCAGTTTTCAAACGGAATTTACACATATATTGATAATTATAAATCTTGAGTTGAATGAAACAAATTTGATAATGCTATTGGGCTCGTAGGCCTAGTTTCTGCCTTCAGCATACCTTTTTGTAGTAATATTTTCAATCGATGGGATACCTCTACAAGTTAAAGACATCCAATACGA
>JANQNN010000011.1 GCA_028279545.1 Nitrosopumilaceae archaeon | reverse complement strand
TAAACCGCCATAAAAGAATCCGACTCCTGGAGACATTAAGAGTACCATTGACGTTGCGACTAGCATAAATGCCATGTCACCTGTATCTACCATACAAGGAAGCATCCCACCTTCGCCGTCATCATACCAGCATTCGTTAGGGTTACCGGTGTAAATTCCGCTAGTCCCTTTTACGTACCCATCCATACCATCATCAACACTTTGTGCTAATGCTTGTGACATAGCACCAGTTGCTGTAATGGCTACTATAACCACAAGTAACAGAGCATACTTATTTTTATTGAATTCTAGAAACCTGTATCCTCTATGTGTAGCCGAACGAGTTTTCCGCAAAGTATTGGAATTTTGAGATCGTCGTTTGTTGATTGTATTAAATGTCATTAAAATTTCAATAATCTTCTACTATTTATCAATTTTGATAATTAATAGAATAATTATCATACAAAGAATTTTATAAGAAAAATGAAGAGTGGTAGGTCAAGGACTTGGAGATCCAAGGGTTCGTAGGGATCCAAAGACACACAAAATGACCAATTGAACTCCACATATGCATAACATAAACTAAAAAATTCAAATTCTCAGGAGGCAATATTCTATGACTTTTTTTTTGCTAACCAAATTTGGATAACGGCCAACTTAAATTGAAGTTGGATGATAAATACACGTGTGGCCAATTACAGATCAAGCCTAAGGATAATAGGAGATCTTTTAGAGAATACAGAAGAGTTTGGCCAACAGGGAATTAATACCAATACCTTAATCACAAGGGCAAACCTTTCTCATTCTAAATTAAAAAAACTTGTTGAGAATCTGACAGGGGTAGGACTAATCACAAAAGGAGAGTTTGATACAAAAAACACATTTGTTATTACAGAGAAAGGAAGAAAATATTTGGAAAGTTACAGAAAATTTGCAGGTATGGCAGAATCGTTTGGACTCGAACTCTAAGGATTTTTTAATCCATCTGATATTTTAGATTTTAATTCTTACTTCAAATCTTTTTGGGCTAAGCTAGTTTTCATTTTCTAATCCCAGAATTATTTCCCTGCCAATCTTCTCTGAATTTTTCAAATCATCTAGTAATTTCATCCAATCATGTGATTTAAATCTCAACTCTATAGCGTACTCGTTTTCTACAATCCTAATAGTCTTGGTTGTGCACCTGTTGTTAATTTCTTCAGGATAGTATATTTTATCTGGAATGGATTTTCCCGAAGCAATCTCGTTAGTCAAGGCCAATTTGTTTGCCCATTTTGTAAAGTAATCCTGTGGTTTTTTTGAACCAATTGCTCTAAGCAATAGAATCAGTTCATAATCCTTTAATTCAAACGTCAGAAAATTCAACGAGGTGTTCAAAATTGATCTTAATTCATGGACATACTCTGCTAAATCGTATGCAATTTCTAAGGTGTTTTGTCCAAACTTGTGGTGGAATAATATATCATCTCCAGTAAATGCAACAGAAAATAGTTTTCCCGATAGCTGGTACCGGTCGCTGACCTCACTTGGATGTACCTTGTTTGGGATTTCAGTCCCATCCATGCGATATGCTTTCATCAGTCCAAGTTTGTAGTATTTTTTCTTGAATCCCCTTTTGGTCAGTTCAGAAACCACTTTGTCTTTGTCAAATCGTTGATTTTTTAAAATCAAACCAAAGGTTCCAATTTTTACATTCATGATACCCATTTTCCCCCCGATTTTAAATGATCCAAATTTAGTTTCAAAGAAAGTCAGGTAGTAATGCTATATGTAGCAATATTTAGAAACACTTGGAAGGCCACCAATACAATCAACAACCAGTTGATTTTCCTCTCACTCAGTTGGATTGAAATCAGGTCGCTTCCGGATGGCATTTGGGATCTTCTTGTCTCACAGGAGATGCGGATCATACGGATTGTTGGTGCTTATACAATGCATAAATCATTATCAGTGAAGATGCAATCCATAGAGGAGGTAAAAGACTGCTAAAACTGTAAGCGCCAAGAGTGTACGCATAATTGTACAAAATATCACCAACTGTGCCAATAGCAATTCCAATTAAAAGTACGAACCATGCAGAAATCAGAACAGTTTTTCTAAACAATGTAAAAGCTACAACAGTAAGGGCCAGAACAATAGAGGATGTAATTACAAAAATCAGAGAATAAATAAACTCATCAACATCATCCAGACCCACACCAAATACAACCGCTGAATATCCAAGAATTATTGCAACAGGAATTACACACAGCAGATATTTTTGAGAATATGTTAATCTGTCAACAAAATAACATATGTTTATGAAAATATGGGCTATCTTGAATGGATACGATGCCAAAAAGAAAAAATCACCCATGATTGAATATTCTTCATAAAATAGGGTATTGACAAAATGGAAATAGATTAATTCCCCAACAAATACAGAAAAAAATCCCAGCCCTAAGAGAAGATATGATTTCCCAAAAACCTTGGACATTCCATAGATTTTTGCAATAATAAAACATGAAATTGAAACTGCTAAGGGCGAGACAACTAGGGTTATGCTTGTGACAATTGACAAATCAACAAGGCCTGAAAATTCTACAATCATATGAAATGCCATCATGATTCCAAATATCAGAAAAGGGATCTTGTAGGGCATGTCCGTTTTTGCAACATTTGCCATACCATATCACAAAAACCTAAGAGTAAAAACATTGTTTATGGCTCTCAAAAAATTAATTCAAATTTACTTTCTTGAACTGCTATTGAATAAAGAAATGAGACCATTAAGTTTTAACACATTTTGATTTCAACCCAAGTTTCAAAAATAAAATTACATTTATCACGCGAAATAGATGGTAATACTGTCTTTAATGATGAATTGAACTTAGAGTATATGTCTAATAAAATATTATCTCCTTTTATTTTTACTATGAATGATTTTGATAAAGTTGAATCAGTTGACAAATACAAAGCAGGTGATAAAACACTGCATTGGGGAATTGTTTGGTCCTACACATAATGAAGTTTCAAGATCAGATCCCAAATATCAAAGGCATTGTCCATGTCCACCTGTCAGTCATTTTTGTGACAAACTAATATTGATACGGAGTTTTGCGGGAAAAAAAATATGAAAATATTAGTTGTCGATGACAACCCAAGCATCACAAATGTGCTGGAAAAATTTCTCAAAACAAAGGGACATGATGTAGAAATTTGTAACGACGGGCATGTGGGACTTCAGATAATTCAAAATAGGAAATGGGACAAGATATTTTTGGACTTGTCCATTCCGGGATGCAGCGGTCTAAGTATCATTGATAATTTGGAAAAAAATAACAAACTGCAAGGTCAGAAAATCATCTTGTTTTCTGCTGCCACAATTCCAGAATACGTGTCAAAAAAACTGCTACAAAAAAATGGCATTGTTCAGACCTTTTTAAAAAAACCTGCAAGCCTTTCAAAAATTACTGAAGCAATTGCCGCTTAAAGTTACCCAAAATAACTAAAATGAAATTGAAAATCCCACGAGCTTCTTAAAGAAAAATAACACAACAGCAGACTTAGAACAACTGGTCATCTAAAAACAAAACTATCCTTCAAGTTCATCCTTTAGAATGATTAGTTCCCAATCAATGTCTTCTGGCATGTTTGCTTCAATGATTGATGTAAATTGTTCAATTTGTGTGGAATTGCTTTTGATTGCTGTTGGAAGCATGATTTCAAGGCTTTTTTTCTCAGAATTAATTTTCACTTTTATGTGTTCAGAAGTTTTTTCTTGCAATGGTCCTTCAACTTGTTTTTTTGCCAAAATAAAATCCCGGTATTTGTCAACCCCTAGAAAATACATCTTTTTGTTCTCGTCTTCAATCTCTCCTATTTTTTGAAAGATTTGTTCGCTGGTAAATTTCGTGTCATTCAAGGAGTCTAATTCAGACTTTAATTTTGTAATTTCGTTTTTCAAGTTTTCAAGAACAACTGTAGCTTTGGTGTCCTTCAAGAAAGAGTCATACTCATGTTGTTTCTGAGTGATTCTTGTTTCTAGACTGTGTCTGGTTTCTTGGTTTTCCATATCTATGGTGAAAAGTTTCTCTACAGTCTTGAATCCAAGGTCGCCGTTATAGGTACCCTCACTTACAGTTCCAATATCCATATTCATCAGCTTGTCGAGTGAAACGTAATTGTATTTTGCAATTGATTCTAGTTCTTCAAGCTGGCTTGGTATTTCCTGATCTGATTTAGGACCATATGATATCAGTATTTTGTCATCGTCTGAAATCAGATACTGTGAAATGTCGTCCATTTGAACATCGTTTACGTAAAATTTCAACAAGTACTCATCAGTGTTGCAAAATTCGCGCTTATTGGGAAAAACAAAGCAGTTCTCATCAAGTTTCATCTCAAGGGTTTCAAACAAGAGTCCAAGTGTGGCATCCTCAGAAATTCTATGTACCATATCTGGGTCTGTCTGCTCAAAGTTGATTCTTGGATCTTGTAGATGGAATTTAGGTTGCGAAAAATCAAACTTGTCTCCAAAGACTTTAGCTAGGATTGTTGCATGCTCATGTAATTCACTTGAGCTTACTTGAGAGTCTGGCGCGTAGTATGAGGCAGTCCACTCGTCATCTATTTTGAATTGAAGGTGTGTGTAATATGCATGAGTAGCATCGTTTCTTTCTGTCTCCAGGGGGCACAAGAGGGTGTGGTTAGAAATTACTAGCAGATTATCGGACAATGAAGTCTCTGTCTTAAACATTGACACAAATTTTATGTCATACATGCCGTCTTGGTCTGGATAAATTCCCTTGTCAGTAGAAGTGTAGAAAACCATTGAAGTGTCGGTTCTAGTCGGCAAGGAATAATGCCACCCAGACTCTCCCTCTATCCTTTCATCTCCGCAAAAGACGGGGAAGATAAACAAGGGAAGCGGGATTCCAAAGTTTTCAGGCATTCTTTCTCTGTCTATTGCATCTTTTCCGTTTTCATCCACAGTTTCTCCGAGTCTGTAGCTGTCTGGCAAAATTCCCCATTTTTTGTCCCGGTTATCTCCCTGGTATCCAATTGATTGGAACGTCCAATGAGTCGTTTCATCATACCCGCCTTCAGACACCTCGGTAATGACTAGTGGGATCAATCCCTTGTTGTTTATTCTCTCACCAGGACTCAAAATTGTTTTGAGTGTGGGTGAAACGATTGTGGATTGAAGCGGGTGTCTTTGTTCCTCTTCAAGTGGGGTAAGTAGGAAAGTATCGTCTATTTTTGCATGATGAATCTTGTTGTTTTGAACAAGTATCATCTCAATGGTGTGACTGGCATCATCAACATCGCCAGAGTATATTGGGTTTTGAGAATCAAAAGAACCGTTGATGACATATGCTGGTGGGATTGAATGCCTGGTAAGATACACATCCAGTTCCAAAGAGTCCTGCAAAATGTTTTCAGATAATTTTGGATGGGATGCCAAATAGTCCCTTGCTGCACTGAGGGCTATGGTTTCAAATGATTTTTCTGAGACATAGTTTCGCTCAATCATCTTGTGGTAGTTTAAGGACATTACACATAGCGGTTGGCCATTGCCCTCTCTTAGTACAAGGAGATATCCCTTGGAGAGATCATCCTTGCATTGTATCTCATGAATGTCTGCGCCACTGGAGGTTTGTTTGAGAGGTTTTGAAAGGTCTGGTTTTATCCCAAGACATTCAAAGTCATTGGCATTGGGGCTAAGGTTTACAACATTTCCAAACGACTTTCCCCCATCGTTGCTATGCGAGTATAATATACAATCCCTGTTGTATCCTCCGGGTGTGATGAAATGGACGTGATCTCCGTCTGATTCAAAGTCAGGCATCCATTTGACTTGAACAGAAAGGTCTTCTAGAATGTCTTTTGACTCATTTTCTTCATCACTAGGAATGGAAGAAAAAT
Source organism: Nitrosopumilaceae archaeon (assembly GCA_028279545.1). Taxonomy (GTDB): domain Archaea; phylum Thermoproteota; class Nitrososphaeria; order Nitrososphaerales; family Nitrosopumilaceae; genus Nitrosomaritimum. Next base: position 174,261 of record JANQNN010000011.1, on the reverse strand, counting down.
AAACTGCAGTATGGTGGTATGGAGGATTTTTTACGGTGATTCCCATTTGGTGTAGAATACCTTTGTCCATTTTGGATACAATAGTTCCACGTTCCAAGAATTTTTCCTCCAAAGGAACCTGTAGAATCAAGAAATCTTTTCCCTTGTTGTCACTGTTTGCCATAAAGGTCTTGAAAGTCTGTGTCTCTCCGTCCCAATATTCAGACTCCCACAAAACATGAACAAGGTTTCCATATGCAAAAATAAAATCACCATTAGGTCCTAACGTGTCAATGGATTTAGGATCAGAATCTAGAATCCTTGGCGGGTCAAACGAGTTTCCACCATCGTTGCTTTTGGTAAATGCCTGGAACCACCTGTCATCAACCCTGTCTCTCCAAGAGACATAGATGTCATCACCAGATACTGCAAACTTGGGATAAGTTACAGCAGAGCTGCCTCCATTGACGTTTACAATTTCTGTCAAAGTTCCATCTGGAAGAATTTTTCGAAGGTAGATGGATCCTCTCTCATCAAAGTCGTTTCTGTCATCAGACAAGACATAGATGGTGTCATCATGGACCTGTACCTGGATCTCTTGATCTGATTGTTCATGGTCAAACACGACTCTTTGTGGCAAAAATGTCTCTCCAAAATCATTGCTTGCAAAATAGACAACATTGTTTTGCTGAGTAGCCCTGTCCCAATTGCTTCCAAATACGTATAACTTGTCATTTACCTGGTGGATGGAAAATGGCCTGTAGATTGTCTGGTCCTTTGGGCCAAGAATTTCTGGTTTGCTAAACGATTCTCCATCATCACTGCTTTTTGAAAAATATATCTGGTCAATCCCGTCTTTCTCCGTCCTGTCTTCCCATAACAGGTATACATTTTTCTCGTACACGTGAACTTGTGGACGTGGATAAATTGAAGAGCCGTTTGTAATGTTTATCGGCTCTTCAGTCTTTGCACCAGAAGTAATCTTTGTAAAATAGATATCGCTGGATTCACGACCAGATCCTTCAACCCAGACAACATATGCACTATCAGCCTTTACAGCTATTCTTGGGTCGTCACTTTCTCTGGAAGATTGCTCATCATGTACTGCCTCAGCTGATAAAAATCCAAGAGAGGCAATTCCAATAATAATAAAAATTATCAAGAATCTGATTTTCATTTGATTTCAACCCACTCCTCATCAGACCAGTCGTAATTATCCCCAACAAACTTGGAGATCATCTTGTACTGCTTTGGGACCAGTCTTTGTTTTTCCTCAAGATCATGAAATGTTATTTGGTTCCAGTAAAACGGCCTTACCAAAAGCGTTTTTGATTTTGGCTCTAGCGTGATTGGCTCATCTGATTCGTATCTTGCCTCAATGCCATACAGGTTCTCATAATATCCTACGGGCTCTGTCTTTATCACAGAAATCAGCAGTTCACGCGGGGTAAATGTTATTTTTGCAGTGCTGTTGTTTACAAGAACAGCACTGATTTCTGCAGTATCTCCCTCATAAAGCTCATCTTTGTCAAGGCTCAGCTCCAGCCATGTGTTTTCGGGAGTACCAGTTCCGCCTATTGCCCTGCCACTGCCAGAACCAAATGTGCTAATAGACCACACAGACTCTCCGATGTTTACTGTCGGACATATGGTGTTGCTGCAATAAAGACCTGCCAGATTTCCGTTTGCATGTCCAATTACACGTACATGGTAGATACCGTCTTTTGCATCATCCTGAGCTTGAACAAACAGGGTTGCAGTAAAATTGCTTCTCTCAGGAATTTCCAGCATGTCTGGTTCTACCCACGCCTTTATTCCTGAATCCTTTGCATCCTGAACTGCCTTTAGGGATACCGTTGCAGGTGAGCCATATGTGGCCCAAGAATCCAGCTGGACAGTGTAGTTCAGAATCCCACCAGGCCTCAAGCTTGCCGGATGTAGCGAAGTGCCAACTAGTCTCATTTTGACATCAGGTGTTTTTGCATTCTCAAAGGTAGAAAGCACAACCAGGTAGTGTTTTTGCTGAGATTCCACAATTGAATAAATCCAGTCTCCTTCAGTTTCCCACTCCATCTGGGATAAAAGACTGTTGGCCTTTTTGTCATCCAGACTGATTGCATAGACATCATGGTCACTTGCATGTATCCCCAAAGGATAGGTTCTATCTATGGAGACTCCCCTTGGCAATGCACACATCTCGGTTCCATCTTTGCAGCCATCTGCGCCACTTGTCAGTTTCGTCAGGATTTGGGTTTCAGAAAATTTCTTTATGTGGTGCACCTTTACCGTGTCAGGCAGCGGCAACGATTCATCTATTCTGCTAGCGGAAATTGTAATGTGTTTTTTCCACTCAACAGTTTTGTCAGCTACTTTGTAATCCTCAAATGATAAGACACCACATCCATGAAGTGGGTAATCGCATTCAATTCTGATTTTTGTCCCGTTTTCAAGCTTGCCAAGGCAAACCGACTTGTCAGAACATGCATTCAGTGTTTCAAAAGAAAGAAAATTATGCGATTTGGAGGAGGGAAGGTCAGCATCACCAAAATAATAACCATACAAGTCCTTTCTATAATCTTGTGGATCAGAAGGGAAGCACTTCTCATGTCGGTTTTGCGTGCAGCCTAACAAGATCCTGTCATCTTCCCCCCAACCTCGCACGACAAGTTCGATTTTGGTTGTCAGTGCAACACATGCTGATGTATCGTCAGCCTTTTTGTAGACAAGCTCCAGCCCATCCTTGCAGTCAATATTGTGGAACTTTATTCCTGACTTTAATTGTTTGAGAGGCGGAGGTGTTGTTTGGTATGAGGTATGCCAGTTTCCTGCAGAGGTGGGACTGCTTTCTTTTTTCTGGACACAGATACCATTTTGTAATGTTGTGTCTGGTCCGCAATTTTTCGTCATTTGTTCTTCTTGCTCAGGTTCAGGTGATGCATAAACTTGTTGTGTTACAAACAATATAATAAAGAAAGAGGCAAAAACCAAAACCAAAAATTTCATTCAGTGTGTCTCAAATTTAGGGATTCATAAGTACTTCTAATCTTTGATAGTGAATCCAGAGGATTCTCATCCGCATAGATTCTAAATTATGGTTTTCCTTGAAAACCAGACATTGAATAATTCGTATAGTGAATCCATAGCATCTCAAAGTAATTGGTTTTTTGATTTTTTATTTTAAAATGAAAAATAAAGGGATCTAGGAATAATATGAAATCAAAGATTAGAACACTTTATGAGTTTCTCACACTTAGTTGAAGTAATGGAAGTGTATGTCCGAAAAGAGGTTCAGGTCTTTGAATATGTGTCTTTTACTGAATTTAAGAATGAGAATGAATTAGATTTTTGCTGTGAGAAACTAGAGAAATTTGTTTCAACTATAAAGGCTTGGAGTGGTAGAATTGGAAAATTCTGTATTGTGGAAAAAAATACTCTTACACCGATTGATTACTGTCCCTTCTGTGGTGAAAAAATAGAATATATTTCCGTGGAATGAGAAAATGAAAGCAAGTATCCTAGTAATAATTGTTGTTTGCACAATTGCTTCACTTGCAATTGGGTTTTTTGCTTTTGAAAAATCTGCAGCTGAAATTCTATGCGTAGAGCAAGGCGGGGTGGTTTCGGGAGATTTTTGCATATTGGAAAACCAAGTTCAAAAAATCCCTGAAGATTCGGAATTCAATGAAATTTCTTTGGATAAAATTTCATTTATGAAACCAGACAGCATGGAATTTTTCTATTATCCAAATCCAGAAGACACTGAAAACCGAGAGGAGTTTCAGAGATTTATTTTGATAAGACTCCCACAGTACCTGGGTGGCGCAGTCGAAGACGTTGCAGCATTTAGGGCATATAGCGCCATATCCATATCTTCTGACCATTGCATTACAAAGTACTGGCCTGACACGGGAAGACAAAGAATTGAGGATCCTTGCAAGGGTACAATGTATAGGGCAATAGACGGGGCGGTAATACAAAATGCCGATCCTGTGCTGATCACATCTCCCATGGCCCTGCCTAACCTTGACTTGTCGATTGGTGATGGAGGCTTTTTGTATGTAGAGCCTCCGGTATGGGATGTTGATGAAAACGGGGTAGTTGGGTATGGCCGCCCAATGTCAATACAAGAAGTTCGTCAGGGTTCCCAGATCATTGCGACGTCATATAATAACTCACACCCAAACCACCCCTCCATCCCTGTCGAGTTTGCGGGGTTTCTTTTAGCTGAAATAAATCCGTATAATAGCAGAACAGAAGCTAGATACTATGATTTTTCATCCATGGGGAATTACAACGTACACCTTACACAAAGCAATGTATCCGCACAAGACCAGAAGCATTTCTTGAACTTTGCAAAATCCAACACAGAGTTTTGGCAGATAGGGCAAACTGTAATTAAAATTGGCGGTTCTGCATTTGATCCAAACAATGATCAGCCAGAGCGATATCAAGAGCATGACATTCAATTTATTCTAGATGGGTTCAAGTACCAAGTTTCAGGACGCGATTTAGAAATTCTCAAAAGTTCAGTTGTTACACATTTCTTCCCAGAATACAATCATGACGAATTAATTTTGATTTCAAGCACGGTAGAAAAATGAAAATAATAGTTTTTCAATGTGAAATTTTCTTTCTTAAACCATTGCACAGAATTATTCAAGAAATATGGAAAATCAAATATTTCAAAAAACATTTAATTAATTGTACTTGAATCCCTTTCATTTATTTTTAATAAAAATAATTGCAAGGGTATTGAACCGTCTGTTAAAGTCTCTATGAGGGATTTCTTTCTTTTTTCATCCACATCATCACCTCATGTAAATTTGAAAGCCATTGGGATTTTTTCATGCTACACAAGACCGGATGGGAACTGGTTTTGCGATGTCCTTTTAGTCCCGTTGTGACTAGAATATTGTTTGATTTTAGTTTTTTGGGATTTTAATCGGTCAAAGCATCATACTGTTTTTACAAATCTCTTAATACTTCAACCTGCATAATACCATTATGACAATTCTTAGTTCTAATGAAATTCCAATTGGGTTGAGAGGCTTGTCTGTTTTTCTTATTGGTATGTGTGCAGTTTGTCTTACCGCATTCATTGGTCTTACGATGTTTGTTTCTGACATACAATCTGGAAAATATTTAGTAGGCCTTCCTTCTTTTGAAGAATTTCTGTTCTATCCAGTACTGTCTCTTTTGGTGCCTGGTATCTTTGCATTAATGGCATCTGCTGCCTTGTTTTCTCAAAAAGGCTATGCAAGAATACTGATTATTGCGTATGGAGCTTCATCTCTAGTAGGGTTCTTAAAAGTTGGACATCCTGTTTTCCTATTTGCAGTTGTCGGTGTAATTATTTTGTATTATATGTGGCAGCCACATGTGAAAGATTATTTTAAACAATTGGCTTTATAGAAGAAAAAGAATATGAAAACTAGGTTATTGAAATTGCCAACTTGCCATGTAACTTTGTTACCATCCCCTTAAATCATCAATCATGTATTTTAGATTCAGATGATGGCAAAAATATGCCGAATTTCTCGCATCCCTGCTTATTTTCCATGCTTTCTAGAACCTGCTTTGCACCCTACAAGAATCGTTCAGAGGTGATATGGGACGGGGAAAGAACATAGAGATCGAATTTACATTCGAAAAGACATCTTGTTGAATCTATACGAATCTGGTGAAATGAGCCAGAGCAGATTGATGAGCTTGTGTGGGCTAAACAACGCAAAACACAAGGAAATACTGGAGGACATGGCAGAGAAAGGATTTTTGGAGCGCAAAAATGAGGCCGGGAAAAACCAATCCATTCTAAAATACAGAATCTCAGAAAAGGGAATAGAACTCCTCAACGATGTTCTTGAGCGGTACGAGATGCTGTTTCCAAGGAGAAAGCATGATGATTCCCAGTAACAAAGTTACTCAACCATTAAGTAAATTGCGGAGGCTGACAGTGTGATGTCATCAAGCAATGCAGATGGAAACCAACATCAGAACATTTTTGGAATCGCAGACACCGCAGTACAAAGTCTTTACACTGCTAGGAAAATGTTCGTAGTACTGATTTTTACTGCAATGGTCTTCCCTCCTGTTCTGCTTGGAAGTATCATAATTTCTGTTGATGATGTAGGAACAAGTCCACGAGAAGCTAAGCTTGATTCTCTTATTGCGCAGCTAAGAGATGGTGAGATCTCAATGGAACAATTTGCACAAGAATTCAAGAATGCGTTATCTCCCTCCGAATTCAATAATGTGCAGTCCTCCACCGAATACAAGAGAGATCTTCCGCCTTCACAATACCTGTATGTCCTTTTAATTGGCATCTTTGTTTTTTGGGTTGGTTATGGAATCAAAAAATGGTTGGAATATGGAACGCTGAGGAAAAGATATGACAGTTCAAATGCATCCAGGATAAAATCAAAAGATAAGCAAGATCACGCATCATCCCACACAGACAGCGGGAAAATGCTAGATGATGAAATCTTTAACATTGTAAACACCCTCATCCGACACCTTGACCGTGAAAAGAAAATGATTTTTGTAATGACTGTTGTTGCCGTCACCCTTCCGTTTCTTCTGTCTGGGGGGTTTTATGTAATAGTTGCAGAGCCCATACATGCTTCGCTTGCGGAAAGATCACAGATTCTCATGGCACAGCTAGAGAACAATGAGATTTCCAAGGAAGGGTTCATCCAGGAATACGAAAGCATTACATCTTCTATGATTGTAGGCAATGGTAATTTTGGCCCAATACTGTATGTCCTTACCCTGATGTTGGCTTTTTCAATATTCTGGCTTGGATATGGAATCAGGAACTGGCACATGTTTACAAAATGGCGCAAGAAGTACCGTGAGTCCGCTGCACTAGACGAGGAAATCAATGAAAGGCTGTCAGGGGAGTAAAGCCAACAGATTGAACGTATTTACAAAGCTAGAAAGTGAAACTTGGACTATAAATCTCAGGAATCAATGCATTTCATTCCAAAATTGCACCCAATCCAAATTCCAAAAAAGGTTCAAGCCTTTACGGATTTGTCTTTTATTGAGGACTAGAATATCTTGTGCAGCAGTGAATAATCTAGGTTTGTTCCAAAGTACTAACAAGTTATTTGTACCAATGGGGTGCAATGCCTCTTCTTTCAGTTTTTTCAAAGCAACTGGAATTTCCTTGGCGATTGAAATGAAAGATGAATTATGTCGTATTTGTGGTTGCGAGGTTAAAGATCTCAAAAAATGCCCAAAATGTAAATTGATAACATCTACTATTTGTAAATGTTGTAAGAATATTGAGAAGTCACAAACCCATAGTCATTGAATCGTGACATGTAAAGAATTGTGTGTAAAATACAACCAAAACAAAGCAAACTTAATTAAAAAAAAGAAAAATTTTAAGGGATTGCCGTTTAGATTACGACAATTGTTCCCTTGACTTCAGGATTAAAGTAGTCAGCATAGTGATAAATTCCAGTTTTTTCGAATTCTATTTCGAAGGAATCACCTGTATAAAGCAGATCACTTTGGAAACTTTCTGTTCTTGCGCCATTAGAGTCAATAGAAACAATGGCATGAGGAACTTCACGATTTGCCCCGTCTTGGTTAAGGAATACTACTGAATCCCCAACGTTGACAGCTACCGAATCGGGAAAGAACTTTGCATCTTCATGATCCATGATCATTATTGTTCTCTCCAAACTGGCTTGATGAATTGATTCAACCTGAACTTGTGAATCCATGCCTTGAGCCAAAGGCCCATCTCCCCCAGCTATTGCAGGAACTGCTGCTGCAATTAAAGAAATACTAGCTACAAGGATGATAGCCTGTTTTGTTTTTTCATGAATTTTGGTTTTCATGGATGGTCTAAGTTAAATTGAATAAAAGAATTTGCGAATCATTGTAAGTTAACATTGTTACCTTGATTAAGAAAAATTTATTCTTCTTCAGGTTCTTCATCTATTTTTTTGTCGATTTCTTCTTGTTCTTTTTTAAATTGTTTGTATTTTGAATCCCATTTTGACATGATATACCACTGTCGGACGCCAACTCCTAACCAAATCCCTGAGATTACAAAGATGATTAGTTGTAATGGTTTTACTAAGGGTTTTACTAATTGTTTTTCTAGCGGTTTTTCTAATTGCTTGTCTGATTGCTTGTCTAATGGTTTTTCTCCAATAGGTGGATCTTTTTCAAGTTCTGGATATTGTTCGGACAACTCTTGAATTCTGGAACTAAGCTCAATGTATTTAGCTGACGAGAGTGTTTCCTCAAGTTTGTCTGCTCGAAATTCTGGTGGAAGTTTTTCAATCTGCAATAACATGTCTCGTAATTGATAGCTTTTTTCTTCCCATTCCTCATGGATTTCTCGTCCTTTTATGTCTGGGTAAAACGGGTTATCAAAGACACTTGTCATTATCAAAAGTCCAATAGGAGGCAAAATTAGAATTGTCAACACCATGATGAGAAACATCTTCTTGGTCTTGCTCATCTCAAGCATGATGTTGTCCATGATGCCAAAGATGCTCTTACGTTTGTAGTAGTTACTGTCCTTATCCATATTCTAGTGACCTCTCTTCTTCTTAAAACCCTTAGTTAACATTGTTCTTCTCCTCACCCTTCTTTACTCTTGGAAACATGTTCTCGTAAGGCTCTAGTATCAATTTACAAAAATCCAATCCCTTTGAGCTAATCTTATAATTTGTGATGGTTTTGTTTCCCCAAGGCACAATATCTTTCTCTATCAACTTCTTCTTCTCCAGTTCTTCAAGGATTTCTTTGTGTTTTCTTAGATTCAAACCGCAGTAGCTTATCAGCTTTGTCTGGTTTATCTCTCCACGTTCTAGTAGCATCATTAGAATATCCTTTCTAATGTATGTCCTATCCCTATATTCAATAACCAGTTTTTTTCACCATTCAACTGTCTCACTCTTTTTTATTTGGCAAACTCCTTGAAACTCGACTCGAGCGGGCTCGGTTTCTCAGAACGGTATTACAGCATGGGCACCTAGCACCATTTATTACAAAAAACTCCCCACAGACACTACATAGTTTGTATCCTGATTCGTATTTCAGGTAATTTGAAATTGGCGGAGCCTTTAGACTTCTGCACGCTCCTTTACATGTTTGGACCAAGACATATTCCTCCCTTAATCAATGCAAAAACCTCGGTAGCCTTTTAACAATATGAGAAATAGAAAGCCGTCCTGGCCCTGCAACTATTATCACAAGGTTTGATGCAAGTAAAATGAGATCAATCTCATAGGCGTTGTCTCCAGTTAGACTTGCTGCTCCCTTTACTACAAGAATTGCTCCTAACATGTTCATACAAAGCATTGCAGCAGAGATCCTAGACAATACTCCGGCAATCAATACAGATCCCCCAACCACTTCAAGAAGTGCAATTGGAATCTGGGCCTCTGGAGGCATTCCGATGTTTCCAAGGAATCCTCCAAACCCAGGATTAAATTTTGGGATGCCATGTGCGATAAAGATTGCCCCCACAGTTACTCGTAATCCGCAAAATACAATGTCGTTTAACCTACTAGTACTAAATTGGGCATTCGCCATGGTAAGGCTCCAGTGTCATGAATATTAATACTAGCTAAACATTGTTCCGCAAGTCCTTTTATTCAATTTATGGTGTTATTATCAATGACTTCAAAACACATGATTCCAGCCATTACAGCCGTGCTCGCAATGGCAGTAGTCATCGCAACTCCAGCAGTTTTTGCCGAATCAGGCGATGGTTCCAAAAAGTACATGAAATATTGGACTGTCTCCATTGGTGATGCCTCAGGAACTTTAGAGATTACCCCTGACACAGACCTAGATTCTCTAAGGGAACAAGCAATTTCATCTGAGGAAGCTTCTGCTGGACATGAAAATGTGGTAAAGACTCGTCTTTCCAAAGCAGTGAACGATTCTGAAGAATATTTTCTAGTATGGAAAGTTGTAACAGAATCAACTGATGAAAATGATCCCACACACACAGTTGATGTTTTAGATGCAGGAACTGGTAACCTTCTTACTTCAATGACCAAGGAAGGCGGAGGTTGTGGATTCAAAAAATCAGGTACCACTGAAACAGGAGGGCGAGTATAATTTTTTTTTGATTTGCCATGATTAAGTCAAACATTTTATTTTACTCAGCTGCTGCAACTACTGCAATTGCAGGAATTATTCATATAATTTTAGGAATTGATGCAAGATCTGAAAACATGTTAATTCTGTTTATCGTTGGGGGGATAGCTCAGATTTTTTGGGTGATTCCAATGATTAGAAGATGGGGGCCTGTTTGGTATTCTGTGGGCCTTGGCGGCACAATAATTTTCATTTTGATTTATGTAATTACGAGAATGCCTGAGAATTTTATCACCGGAAGGGCTGGGAAAATTAGTGACAATGGGATTCTCACTGAAGTGTTCCAGATTGCGTTTGTTGCAATAGTTATAGCTATTCTTGCATGGCAAAAGAAGGCTTCAGGTAAATCAACTCAAGATTAATTCCAAAATAAGCGATTCGATTCACCATACTGTGTTTAGTCTGTTCCCATTTGTCTTGCAATCTCGTCATTGTCACAATACGGATACTCTTCAGTGATTTGTCCATTATACCATTTGGCCAATGTAACCATATTGAATTTGAATTTGTTTCCGGTTGGTTCTATAGTAGTCCCATCTTGAAGAACCATTGGTTCAGTAAATGTTCCTTCAACAACCTGAGATGATTTTTTCAAATGCCATTTGGTTATTTGGAATTTTTGGACTTGCAGGAATTTGGTTGAGAAAAACTATTCAATAAACAAATTTGCTTCCCAAAAGATTTTAGATCTGAATAATTAAGGTCCAATTTAATTTCTCAGCGGTACTTTGTTTTACACATGCTGTTTTTTCATTTGGGCGCTCTGCTAAAACATGCTCAGGGTTGGGGCATTGAATCTCATTGATTGGAGTGCCCCTATCTAGTTGAGTTTTTAATGATGGGATTCCTGTAATCTGAATCTCATCTACCACAGAGGTATCAAGAACATTGGAAGTAGGATCTGAGGAATAAGTGTATTCTGCAATAATCAAATCCCCTGGAATAACATGTAACCGATGTCCAGATGATGTGTCGGTAGTGGTAAAGAACATTGTTCCTTCGAATATGCCGGCTGACTCATAAGTTTCGATTAGTTCTACGATAATTCCTTCAGATTCTCTTTCCTCAGAATATATCGTTACAGTAAGGGTTTCAATTTTTTCAGGATTTTGGTTCATGTATGCATCGACAACTCTGATGACCCCAGTATCAGTGGATGAATAGGTCTCTCTCAGCCATTCTAAATATGCATCAGGTCTTTCACTTTCAAACTGTGCATATGCATCAATTGAATATACTGCAAACAAGCTAGTTGCCAAAAATAAAAATAATTTTGATTTCATCATTTTGATACCAACCACAAACCTCAGGTTTTGTCTTTTAAGAATATCGTATGATTTGTATGGGGAATAAGATTTCAGGATAGAACTTGCTAGGCCATAGTTATCCTAGATTGTTCCATCCCCGTTATAGTATGGCTCAAAGAACTTTGCCAATCAGTTTAACACCCTAATACTCAAATTTAGCTTCCCAATTATTTGTCCCATCCTTCAGTAAATTGAACAAAGGAAAAGTCGGACAATAACTATCGCCAGGGCCAAAATTATCACGAGCAACACGCATGATTTCATCACCTTTTTTGTAGAAAACAGAAACCCCTGGTTGTGGTAGCCCATCTTGTTCAAAACCCATATCTTTGGCAAAAGATGTTCCATTTGTTGAAATCATTTTGAATTTCCATCCACGGGAGGATGCAAACTCTTTTTGAATCGAAGGGCTATCAGGGGATGATACCACAAAAGTTGCACGGTCTTCTAGGTGAGATAACAACCCATTAAACCCATCTGCCCACATTGTGCAATAAGGACAGCTATTACCCATATTGTGGACAACGATTAGGTCATTTTTGGCGCCAAACAAATTCGAGAGGCTAATTTTCTGGTTTTCAGAATCCATGAACTCATAATCATTTACCTGCTCAGAGAGTTTTTCTGCCATATGTTTTGATTTACATGATTTGATTTAAGTTTAGATTTATTTTTTTACTAGTTCTTCTAAAAATGATTTGAATCCCTTCCAAAGTGTAATTTTTAGAGATGCATTCTGCGTACAGAATTGAGCATAGTTTTTCAAATCAGTCAAGGGGATTTGCAAAATTAGGTTTAATCCCTCTCCTCAAATTTTATTTTCGATAAATTCTTTTCAGTAAATTCAAAATTACTCTTTTAAACACTGATTTTCTGAAGATGGTTATATATCAAGATAACATCTATTTGTAATAAAATATGTGCAAGAGTATTGAACCATCTGGAAAATTTCTATGAGAGAATTTCAATTTTTGTTGTGAAATAATTATAAGAATGAAACTTGGAATTAACAAGTCTACTTTATTTTATATGAAAAAGAATTTGTAAGAAGAGAAATATAACAAAATTTATGATAAAGTTTTCAAGATATTTAGCACTAATTAATAATTGGTTTAATAAATAAAAATACAATCATAATTTATGAGGATCCACTTTTATCTTAGATTTTGAATCAAAATATAGAATAATTTGAATTTAAATCATGATGCAACTCATACAATTTTAGGTTTTGAATATCAATTTTTGTATGAGCTATATGTCTTAATGAAAACAGAAGAAAATGTAGAGGAATTTATTGAAACATATGATGATATCTCAGTCAAACATGAAGAGAAACATGATCTTTTTCAATTGAAACAAACTAGTAAACCGAAAATATGTAATGACAATAGTGATGAAATTTGGAGAACCATAAGAAATTAGTCACATGATATTAATAAAAAAAATTGGATGTCGATAAAACAAATTTTCTAATTATTACAATGAATAAAGCAGAAAAAAATTCAATTCCATATTTTTTAAAACCAGAAATCAATCTACACAACAAAGCTTTACAATTAATTCATGAAAAAGGAATTAAACATGGAAATAAAGATATTCGTGAAAAATATTATCCAGAATTTCAAAAAGTAGATGAAGATTTACAAATAAAATTAATTAAAAAAATTTCAGTATTGGATGGAGCTCTTACAATAAAGGATGTAAAAAATAAAATAAAATTTTTAATTTCAAATGATATTGAAGATGAATTTGTTGAAAAATATTATAGAGAATTATACGGATGGTGGTGAGATAGAGTTCAAGAAACATTAGAATCAGTTAGTTCAAGAAATCTTTCAACCATAAAATTTGTTAATTTCGAAGTATTTTTTCTTTAACAGATTATAATTTTCATTAGTCAATAAAATGAAAAATTAATCTCCATGCGTAGTCCTAACAAAAACTTGACAAGCCTCATTATTGTATTTACAAGAAATGCAATAACTAAGACCACTTACATCTTTAATATGATCCTCACGATCATGTCTACAAGCAGCACATTTTTGACCCATATTTCCATTTAACAGTTCTTTTAGATATTCTTTTTCTGAATTTTGGGATTCATTATGATTTTGATTATAACTTTGATTAACAGTCAAATGTGTCTTGCTTATCTATACCCCCTGCTGAATGTGCTGGGGTAAAGACAGAGCTCCTCATTTGACCTTTTTTCTTTGAATTTCAGAAATTATAAAGATGGGGGGCTTCATTTGACCATTTTTTTTTCTGGTAAAATAAAGATTAGAGAAACGTTGATTACTAAATTTGATAGGTATGTAATTTCCTGTTTATCATAGAAGATCAGCCAATAACTGGATTTTATGAACTATGAAAATATAATTGAAGCATTAAATCAAATATTCGTAGTGGACAAAAAAATTGATGAGATAAAAAAGAAACGATCTCAATACATGCAGAAATTATATCAAATTACAGAAGGAGATGAAAATAAAATTGTTTATTTGAAAGACATTGGAGAACAATTAAGATTTGATGACAGTACTTCGTATCAAATAGCTCAGTATCTTAAGGAAGAAGGATTATTAGATTTTGTAACATTAGGTGGAGGAATTAAAATTACACATTTAGGTGTGGTCAAAATGGAAACGGAATTATCAGGACCTTCTAAACCAGAGGAACATTTACAACCTCAAAATATCATCAAAATAGAAAATAGTAACATAAATCTTGGGAAAAATAGTAATATTTTTTCAGATAACACAATTGCTTCTAATAATACAACTAATTCACAAAATATAATACAAAAAAAAGGCAAGTATGCAAAAGGAAAACTTACTGTTGCAATACTCAGCCTAATAGTGGCAGTGGTTATAGGTACAGTGTTAATTTATCTGACTTTGAATGAAGAAACAGTTTTGGTTTCGGAACCAGATATTTCCCAAGGTGTTGATACAACAAATAGGCCTTTAATTGCAGGAAATAAAGTAAGAATTACAGATAATTCTCTTTTATTCGATATACAAAATTTTGGAGAAATTCCAAACGAATCAGGGCAAAGAAAAATTTTGGTTGTAATGACGAATTCATCTGAAGGATTAACTAGAGAAATTTTATCTCAAAGAAGTGGAAGTGTAAATCCATTGATGGTAATCATACCCTCTCAGAAAATATCAATTATTCTTGAAGAAGAAATTTTGGAAGGAATAGATAAAGCAATCCAATCTGATTTAGATCTATTTTTGGGTATCGTGCTACAATACGGTTACGGAGAAAATAAAACTGGTGAATATGGGTACATTGGAAAATATAATCCAAATTACCAATATTTTGACATCATAGAATCTTGGACTGAATAATTTTAACAATTTAAATTTAAAAAAATCAAATTAGAATACACAAATAAGGTTCACGCCCTATGTGGACCATATGGATATTTCTGAAATTACAAATGATCCGCTTTGGAAGTTAATTTTTGCTAATATTGAAGATGACACACTCAACAAAACTAAAGGAGTTTTGCCAAAAGTAGATGTACTAAAGAATATTTACCTTGATCTTTTTGAAAAATATTTTAATTTTGTGAAAAGCCTTTCTGATGATGATTTTGATAAATTACGAACGGATAGACACAATCAGATTAAAGAACTCCAAAAAATATTGAATGAAATGGCCATAAACACTAATCCATCTAATTTTTCAATGGAAGAAATTAGTGCCATGACTATCCTTCCAGAAATAATTGAAAATAACCAAGAGGATGTGATCAATAAACTTGATGATATTAATTTATCAGATAGAGATTATGAATATCTTTTTATTCTCGAATTTTTTGCTCGAATAGAACTTTTTATTTTTATTTTAATTGGTTTGTTTAGCTTAGATACTAAAGATAGAATTGAAAAAATAATAAAAAAAAATTTTCACAATGATGGAAATTGGTCTTACGCTGTATCTATACTAACAATACAAGAGAATCTTGTAAAGAAAAAATTAGAAACTATGGGAATGACAAAACTTGAGATTAAAGAATTTTTAAAACAGAAGGGAAATCATTTCCAAAATCTTGTAGATCATTTGGAAGAAAAGATCAAGGAAAAAGAAAAAAGAAATCTTTCAATTTCTTTTTATAAATCTCATTCTTTGCGTGATATGCGAAACAAAATAGAACATGAAGGGTTTGACGTAAAAGTAACTTCAGAAGATGTGAAGAGCCTATTAGATGATATTGAAAAGTTTGAAAAAGAATTATTTCCAGAAAATCAATAGTTTTTATTATTTTATCAGAGTGAATACCCTTCTACAACGACCCAAAACAGAGAGAATTTCAAGGAAAAGAGTAATGATGTAACGTCTTTGGAGAAAAAATTTAATAAATTAGCACCAAAGATTTTAGAATTAAAACCAATAGATACCAAGGAATTTGGAGTTTCCAGGCAAACTTTATGGAATGTGAAACAAATGATTCTATCAAATCATGCTAACAAGGTTTCCGCCAGAGTAAAGATGCTAATCCTGAATAATTTCAATTATTAACTATTATTCGGGTTCTTCTGTAGATCTATCCACTAAATTTTTTATTTCAATATACGTAGCTTCGCCGAACAAAATTGACATTATTTTTCCAGGAGAAAAATTTTGATGTGCCGTATAAAATCCCTTCTTAGGTTTTCTGTTAATACAAGTAATGGATATATGGTTTGCTCCATTTTTAGTCCCAGAAATCGTTGTAGCAACTTTCACTCCTTCAGTACTTACAAGTGAGTAACTAGCATTGCCTCCAACTAAATCTCCATTATGTGAAGTGCTAGATGAGAAAGGATTTTTCCCTGTTAATTCTTTAATTTTGGGAATCAAATTAACTACATCTAACTCTTGTGATAACTCCCATTTAAAATCCCAATACATTAACGAATTTTCATTCAGTATTTTTGATAATAGATCATAATTTGAGGTTTCTATGTGCATTTGAGCAAATTGACAATTCTCTAGCTTGGAATGGTGTGGAATTGACGGTTTTGTAATCCTAACTACGCCTTCTTTATTTTGAAATTCGTAACCAATTCCCCTTCCAGGAATATCGATTTCTATAATTCTATTCGATTTACTTCTAATCAATTCAAAAACTTTCTCAGCAGATTTTAATGCATTCATTTTTGCCCTTTCAGGATTGTCATCCTCTAATTCATCAAAAGTAATGTCACAAGAATAATTTTTGATTATCTGTGAATCTATTTCTTCCTTAATTCCTCCACTATTGCTCTTTAAAATTTTATCAAGTTCTTTGAAAATGGTCTCATTATTAGCTTCACCAACATGCTTATCTATAAAATGAAGTTTTTTCCCACTTCTGTGTTTTCTAAACCATGCAACCCGTGCCTCAGACGAATTAAATTTTTCATCATTAAATAATTCATCACAATAATTATCGAATCCTTCTGGTGAAATCACAATGAAGGTTTTTCCGTCATTGATAAATTTCTGAAAAGGTTTACTGATGTGTTGATCCCTAAACGAAAACCCAATTATGATACAAATGTCAGCTGATTCTAATTTTTTTTGCAGTTCTGACAAAAGAGTAGCATATGGTTCTTTTTCCTGAGCTGTTTTTGGAGATAGAGTGGGTGCAATTAAGATATTCAAACCTGACCCCCTATCATATCCAATATCTCGATTATTTTTTACAATGTTTCCACTACCATCATTTTTCCAATTTAAAGAACCGTGTACTTTGTATAAATAA
The DNA here is from genome assembly GCA_028279545.1 of Nitrosopumilaceae archaeon. GTDB lineage: Archaea > Thermoproteota > Nitrososphaeria > Nitrososphaerales > Nitrosopumilaceae > Nitrosomaritimum. The sequence continues at coordinate 157,101 of JANQNN010000011.1, read as the reverse complement.
ACTGGCTTTCCCTGACCATTAAATTCATCAGAAAATTTTTTTCCATTCCATATTGATGTGTCTCCTCTATAATGTTCAAAACCATCAATACATTCGTATTTTAAATTCGATAAAGAACAGGCTTGTTCAATGGCTTGATCATAGTTTGTTGTGCCCACATAAATTTTTGAAGAATAATTACCAACTATATCAAACAATTTTCCATAAAACTTTGATGCTGGTTTATCATTTTCAGATTCGTTCCATTTGTAAGTTGAGAATAGATCATGAATAATATCGGATTTAATATTGTCTCTTTCTCTAGCTAATGTTGTAAAGAACTCTCCTGTGTTTTGTTCAATTCCAGGCAACGTAGCATTTTTCAAATATTTCATTAGGTGCGAATTATGAGATAATTCAAAGTCTTTCAAAGATTCTAAGACATGCTCGATGTCTTCAAATCCGGGACAATCAAGAAATGATTGAATTAATCCTGAATCTTTGTATTTTTTACTCAGTTGTAATTTGAATTCTTTAGTTGTAGGTTTGTTAAATTGAGCTGAGGCTCCAGCTCCAGTAAAAATTAAAATTGAATTTGACATATCTTTTCAGTTGACACAAAGGATTTGAATTATTCTATAAATTCTGAAAAATATTATTTTCCTAATCTGTTTGGCTCAAATTTCTTTTATTTGATTATATTTTTGCTATAATTTTCATTTATAGTCAAACGGCGACTTCCTATCTTTATAATTTCTGAAATTCAAAGAAAAAAGGTCAAACGAGGAGTCTCTGTCTTTACCCCCTGCTGAATGTGCTTTCATTACAATTTGAATCCTAGGCACAGTAAAACAAAAAATGATTAGATTTTGACTGACAATTTTTTGTTGAACTTGAACCAAATAGTTTTAGAATGCAATTATTTTACAACATATATTTGCAAAAGATCATAGAAATCGAAGACATCTACCATGCCAGGTAAAAAAACAAAAATCTAAAGTTCCGTACTTGTTCTTATGTAGATTTTATCATTTTCTTCTACAAAGACTATAGAGTCTCCTTCTTCTAGATTGTGTTTTTCCCTGACTTTCTTGGGAATTGTAATTTGAAATTTATGGGTAATTGTGGTCATGCCCAATATTTCATTTTTTGAGTCTTTCATCCTTATTCTCCTTACTTGTATGAAAAGTAAGTAAAGTTCATTAACTAGTCCAAGGAAAGTAAGGATATTGTGGAATGTAAGGAGATTTTAGCCTCAATTATTGGTATTTTATTCCTAGTCTTTTCTCCTTCAATATTATATGCAGAATCGGATTTGAGCACAAATTCCGATATAAAAATTTCAATATCCACAGACAAACCATCTTATTTTGAATACGATGTCATAGAATTTTCGGGCAGAGTTTCAAAAATAATGCCTGGCATGCAAGTATCACTTGAAGTATTCAGCCCAATTGGGGAGAAAGTTGGAGTTGATCAGCTTGTTGTCAATAATGACAAGACATTTTCTACCTCCATAACTGCAGGAGGATCACTTTATACAGAAACCGGAGTCTACACTGTTGATGTATTGTATGGAATGGAGTATTATGTAACTGCCCAAACAACGTTTGAATATTTGGGACAAAGAGACACTGTTCCACCATTGTTGTTGCTTCCAGAAGACATGCTAGTTGATGCAACATCACCTGATGGTGCAACAGTTCACTATTCTGCAAAGGCAATTGATGATGTGGATGGTGTGGTAGAGGTTGTGTGTGACCCACCTAGCGGACATTTTTTTCCCATCAAAGCAAGCAGGGTAAGCTGCAGTGCATTTGACAGCTATGGAAATGGTTCTGTTAGTTCTTTTGTCATCAAAGTCAGGGCAACTGATGATAGGCTTGTCCCAGAATGGATTAAAGATGTTGCAGGGTTTTGGTGCAACGATGAGATTGATGACACAGGTTTTGTTGATGCTGTACAATACTTGATTGACAATAGTGTCATTGTAATTTCTGGTGGAGAATCGGCATATTCAAATTCAAATGTAGTTCCTGACTGGATAAAAAACAATGCATGTTGGTGGCAGGATAACCAAATCTCAGACAAGGACTTTGTCGTGGGATTAGAGTATTTAGTGCAACAGGGAATAATTCAGGTGTAATTATTGTATTTTGATATTAATTTTTAAGATGTAGATTCGGTTTTTTCATTTATCCACGCTAATGGTTTCACTATCTCTATTCTGAAAAGCATTAAGGTTGTTCATTTTCAAGACTCATTTTTTTCATCTTTTTCAAGGTAGGGTAGGACTTGCACAAGGTAAAACACGCTGTATTTAGCCTCGGTTTTATGTCAATAAACCTTGAAATTCTTGCAAGGTCTTGGCAAGATCTTCAAGGTCTTGATCCCCTTGAAAGGTCTTGAAAATTTTCTAGGCACAAAGTCTTTTTCAAGACCCTATCAAGCCCCCCAAGACCTTCAAGACCTTGGCAAGGTTTTTTGCCTGTCTTTTAGCTCACGCCTAGAAATTTATAAATTAAATTTATAAATTATTTTCATTTTTTATAAATAATTTTTTTGCGCATGCCCAGAAATTTATAAATTATTTTTAAAATTTATAAATTATTTTTTCGAGCCCAAGCCTTCTTTTAAGTTTCAACAAAATTTCAAAGCATGAATTGCAAATTTACAGTATGTTTTGTTAAATCAATTAAACTTACCATGACAAGGTCGGGGAATCATCATCTTGTTCTCTAGCTTCTATTTCATCCAAATCAATAACGGTTGGAAATCCCATTCTAGCTTTAAGGAGGGTATAATCAGACCGTTGTTGAACCATTTCTGTTAACATCTTTTGCATTTTCCGTTCTAGTTCTAGCAGTTTCTTCTCTTTTTCCTTGCGCTCTTGTCTTATGTTTGACTTGTTTTCCTCAAGTTCCTGTTTTAGATGATCTATTTTCTTTAGCAACGCCTCGTTATGTTCGTCTCCTTTCATATAGTGAGATATGTTTGAAAATACGTTGAGTTTACGTGAGCCTTTCATGAATTCTAGTCTAAGATTTTCTGGATACAGTATAGCCTGCTTTTCATAACTATCCTTTGGTTTGTGCCCGATTACATGGTCTGCAACGTCATACCTGGTCCCACAGGAGATTAGTGTAGATTTTAGCAAGTCTCGCATCTCATGAGTGTCTTTCGAATATTTGGCCGTATATCCAGTAAGACGATGTTGAATCCCAGCCTTTGCTGCAAGCTTTGAGAACCCTTCTCTAACCCATCTGGTAGTTATTGCCTCCTTGTTTTTGTTCAAAAACAATGGAAGGTCATTGCGCATCTCAGAGCCTGTCCTTTTGTGTCGGTATTCTAAATAATCTTGTAGTGCAACGACTGCATCGCGGTCCAAAAATCCAATGTGTGCAAAACTAGTCTTTATCCTTGTGAGCTTTATTGGCACTGGAATCTTTTCAAGATCCCAGCTCTTGTGATTTTCTGTGCCAAACCATTTTACAAGTTGCGGCCAAGCCTGAAAGTTGAACCTGTCTGCAAGAGTTGAGGAATCAAGTCCACGATGAAACTTGCACAGGTACATTGCCTTTTGGGTGATTGATGGCTTGCCAACAGTAAGTATCTTGAAAAAGTCATCAAGTGTAAGGGATGGCTTTTCATCCTCGTCATCTGTTGTTTTGTATCTGGTTTTTGGATTAAACTTGAAGGAAAGTGGGCAGTCATTTGTCTCAAAGTATGACCTTATTGCACTGTGAATGATTGTCATGCCTGATGCTCTTTTGTGTGAATGCACGGGATCCAAAAGATACCTTTTGATAATCTTGATAAAATCAGAATCACTGTTGTATGACTCTTTTAGCAGTCGCAGAAGGTGTTCTAACCCTTCTAGCTTTATTTTCTCGCTTTGTTTCTTGAATGTATCAGAATCTGTCATTAGCATTCTGGAAAACTCAAAGGTCTGTCCTAAAAGCCAGTTGTTAAAGTTCCACAGCTTGTAAAGGTACATCTTTCTGGTTGACCAGTCATTTGATCCCGGAGTGAGATGCTTGTAGTTTGTCCCCTTTAGCTGCGATGCGCAATATTCGACTGACTCTAGCTTGCAAAAGTCCTTAAATGAAATTGGGTAAATCTTGATGTTTTTTAACAGCCCTATTTTCCTTCCAATTGTCAGTCCCTTGTAGATCATTTGCTCTGCTGATTTTGGAGTGGCCTTTGCTGTTGCATTTTCAATGTTTTGCTTGATGAATTGCCGTGGCTCTATCTTTTCTCCCTTTTTTAGCTGTGAAAGATACCTTGCAATGGTTGGGGTGATGTTGATTTGATAGTTTTTCCCAGAATCATACTCCTCAACTACCTCATAGAGCGTTCTCATTACTAGATAATAATCATCATTTGAAATAAAAGTGTCGAAACTGATGTTTAAATAAAGCCTTTCTGGTTTGAATCCGATGAAAAAAACAATTTCCGGTATACGAGGAATTTTTGGTGATGATTTTTCTCTAAAAGATGTAATTAAATTTTGTAATAATTTTTCTTCGTTAATTACATCTAAAAAATGTGTAATTGGTCAAGACACAAGGCCTTCAGGCTTTATGATAAAAGAAACAGCAATAGCAGCTTTAAGACAAAATGGAATAAATGTCTATGATCTTGGAACAGCTCCCACTCCAGTTGTATTTCGTGAATCTAGAAAATTTGGTTCAGGAATTATTGTTACCTCGTCTCACAATCCAATAGAGTGGAATGGTTTAAAATTTATTTTAGAAGGAAGAGGTATTAACGAAAAAGAGCTTCCTCTTATTTTGGAGGGTCAAGAGTGTCAGAATTCCTCTTTTGGAACAGAAGAAGAAATTAAAACAACATATCTTGATGATGCAAAAAAAATTATTGGAGAAATTAAAAACTCACCTAAAATTGCGGTTGATATTGGGGGCGGCGCTGCAAAAGAATTTGCACCAAGATTACTAGAAGAATTAGGTTGTAAAGTTCAAGTAATAAATCCTGATTTAAAGGGATGCACAAGAGGTACAGACCCCACTGCAGATGAATTAACTGATCTTGTTACAGCTTCTTTGACCAATGATATTGGATATGCGTTTGATCTTGATGGGGATAGGTTAGTAGTTGTAAGAAATGGGAAAAAACAAACTGCAGATGTCACCTTAGGTTTAGGAATCGCAAAAGCTTTAGATCTTGGTTACAAGAATTTTATTTTAAGTATTGATACCAGTGTTTCGATTGAGAAATTTATAAAAGAAAATGGCGGACAAATCCAACGCTCAAAAGTAGGTGAGGCAAATGTTATGGACATGATGTTAAAAACGAATGCTCAAGCAGGAGGTGAAGGAAGTAGTGCGGGCTTTATCTTACCAGAGTTCAATTATTGTAGAGAAGGAATTCTTACTGGTGGTTTAATTGCCTCAATGTTAGGTACCCCAAAATTCAATGAAGTACTTAATTTTATGGAAAATTATGTTCAAATTAGAGAGAAAACAAATGTAGATTCAAATTTCCACGATAAAGTTATGGAAAAGGTAGCTAGTAAGTTTAGTACAAAATATTCAGAAGTAATAACTTTGGACGGAATAAAAGGCATAATTGATGAAGATAGTTGGGTTCTGATTAGGAAATCCAATACAGAAGATATTATAAGAATTTCAGGAGAATCAAATAATTCAGATAATTGCAGAGAAATCGTAAATGATTCAATAAAAATTGTAAATCAATGTTATGAAGAAGTTAGATGAATTTGAAATCATAAAATTATTTCAAAAAAAATTTGGAAATGATAAATTTACTTCTGAAGATGTTGAATTTGTAAAAATAGGTACTAAAAAAATTGTAATAAACATAGACACACTTGTTCAAAGCACAGATATTCCTACTCAAATGAGTTTAAGAGATGCTGCTAGAAAAAGTGTAGTTGCTTGTATAAGTGATTTTGCTGCAAAAGGTGTAAAACCAAAATTTGGAATTATTTCCTTAAATTTGCCTAGGGGAATTTCCAAAAATAAAATATTAGAAATTGCTAATGGTTTCAAAATTGCTTCAAAAGAATTTCAGATAAAAATTTTGGGCGGAGATACCAATCAAGGAAAAGAAATTGTATTTCACACTTGTTTTTTTGGTATCGCAGAAAAAATAGTAAATAGAAAGGGGGCAAAAAAAGGAGATTTAATTTTTGTTTCTGGTCCTTTTGGATATACCTCTGTAGGACTAGAGATTTTGTTAAAAAATATGAAAATAGACAATAAATTTTCAAGGAGAGCTGTAATGTCGGTAACTAAACCCAAATCCAGGTTAAATTTTGGTATAAAAAATAAAAATTATTTTTCATCATCAATGGATTCTAGTGATGGCCTTTCAACAACTCTAAATGAAATGGCAAAACAAAGTAACTGCAAATTTATAATAAATAATATTCCCATTAAAAATGATATTAAAGAATTTTCCAAATTACACAAAACAAACTACGAGAAATTGGTTTTTCATGGTGGAGAAGAATATGAAATTGTTTTTACAGTTTCAAAAAAAAATAAATCACAAATAATTAGAAGTGCCAAAATTACCAAAACACCCATTATTGAAATCGGATACGTTGAAAAGGGTAAGGGTGTTTTTATGGAAAACAATAAAAAATTTGTACAACTACCAGATTTAGGTTGGCATCATTTTAAGAAATAGGTTTATTCTCCAGAATAGTAATCTTGTTCAGCTTTTTTGGCAATTTCAAAAATTTTTTCTCCTGGTAATTTAGATACACAATCGTTTATCCATAGATTATCCAAATATCGAAGTCTATCTGCATCCTTTTTTGGCATAGTATCAAAATTTATTTCGGAATACTTTATTTGAATTTGGAATCCTTCTGTAGCAATTTTTTCACATTTTTCTTCTAAATCTAATTGTTGTATCGTGTTGTCTGATGGGGCTAAAAAAAGAATTAGTAATGATCCCAAAATTGCCGATGTTATTGCTATTAAAACTGAGATTCCAAGAATTGATTTCACGTACAAAAAAGTCTCTAATTGTATATGAATTTTTGATAGGTTTTCAATTTATGAATTTGATTTTGGGCAAAAAAATCAATGTTTTTTAAACCCTTTTTGGCCTAAGCAGACATTGTCAGAAACTGAAGCCAAGATCGAGGAGGCAGAAGCACCAGTTGAAGAAAAAACTGAGGTTGAGGAATCAAAAGAGGTTGCCACCAAATCAGAACCTGAAACAAAAAAAGAAGGTCCTGCAAAATGGGGTATTGCTCATATTTACAGTAGTTACAATAACACAATTATTCATATGACTGATTTAACAGGGGCTGAAACAGTCGCCCTTAGCTCTGGTGGCGTTCACGTAAATGCTGATAGATATGAATCATCTCCCTTTGCTGCAATGAAAGCGGCAAATACTGTTATCGAATCAGCAAAAGCAAAAGGATTTGCGGGATTTCATATCAGAGTTCGAGCCGTAGGAGGGGTTGGTTCAAGAGTTCCCGGTCCAGGAGCACAAGCTGCAATTCGGGCTTTGGCAAGAGGTGGATTTAAAATTGGACGAATTGATGATGTAACACCAATTCCTCATGATACTACCCGTAAAAAAGGTGGTAAAAGAGGGAGAAGAGTTTAGGAATCTAATAATTTTATCTTAATTTCACAACCCTTTGAATTAAAATAGTCTGTCATAAACTTTGTAAATTTTTCTGAAGGATTACTCCAACTATATTTTTTCAACATATCTGCAAATTTTTTTTCTATGCCTTCTCGTAAATCATCGTTCATTGCTATTTTAAAAAATGTCCATCCGAATTTGGTTGAAGGTTCACTAAAAGAACAGCTATTGATACACCCCACAAGAGTTTCCATATGGGATAGTGCCATTTTAATTGCAAGTTTGTCGTCGGTAAAATTTTTTGTACTGATTTCTAAAATAGTACTCATTTTAAATCACTTTTTTTAGAACTGCTTATTTTTTCAGATAATGATACAAATTTTCCATCTTGCTCTACATTAATTTTGGTATTCATCCTTATGTTAAGTCCAACTGTTCTAAATAATAATAATAATTGTCCACCATCCATTTTTTCTGTTAATTCTCTGGATTGAATTAATTTTGCAATTTGTTTAATGATACTTTCAGTTTCAACGGGAAATTGAATTTCTGCATTTTCTAGAACTTCTTCTCCTCGAAATCCTAGAAATTTTACTACAAGGTCACGTGGATTTTGTGTTTCTTTTTTTTCTTGTTCTTCTGATGGAGTTTTTGTTTGTGAGGAGATGTTTCGCTGCATTTCTGCAAGTCGTTTGGCCTTGAGTTTTTCTAGTTCAGAATCTTCATTATTCATCCCTTAATCACTCCAATAGGGACTAGTTTGGCAACTTTTGTAGCGATTCCTAAATTATGAGATACGTTGACTACTGCATCAACATCTTTGTATGCTTGAGGGGTTTCTTCCACTACGCCATCTCGGGTCAATGCTTTTATGAAAATTCCTTTTTCATTTAATGATTTTTTGACATTTCCTTCAGTAAAATTTTTCCTTGCTTTTGATCGGGACATTGTTCTTCCTGCACCATGTGCAGTAGAACCAAAGCTAAGATTCATAGAGTTTGGTTGACCTAAAAGAATCCAGCTTGCAGTTCCCATAGAACCTGGAACTAATACCGGTTGGCCAAGATGCCTATACTTCAATGGAACTTCTTCTCTCTCTGCTGGAAAGGCTCGAGTTGCCCCCTTTCGGTGTACGACAAGTTTTCTATCCTCACCATTTACTTTATGTCTTTCAACTTTGGCAATGTTGTGAGCAACATCATAAACTAGTTTCATATCAAGATCAGCCTCTGTTTGATTGAAAACTCTTTCAAATGATTTCCTCGTCCAATGAGTCAGCATTTGTCTATTACTCCAGGCATAGTTTAGGGCAGAAAACATCGCCTTTCTGTAAGACTCACCTTCTTCTGAGGTATTTGGAACACATGCAAGTTCTCTATCATTAAGATGAATGCCATATTTTTCTAGGGCTTGTTCTGAAATTCGAAGATAATCACTACAAACTTGATGTCCAAATCCTCTAGAACCACAATGAACCAAAACAGTAACTGTTCCTTCTTTAATTCCCATTTTTTGGGCAGCTTCTTCATTATGAATTTCAGCTACTTTTTGTACTTCAAGAAAATGATTCCCAGAACCTAAACTTCCAAGTTGTGGTGCGCCTCTTTTTCTTGCTTTTTCAGAAATTTTGTTTGGGTCTGCATTATCAATTTGACCATTTTCCTCACATACCTCTGAATCATGGGATGAACCATACCCATTTTCGATTGCCCAGTTTACTCCGCGCACAAGAACCTCGTCTAACTGTGAATGACTAAGTTTAACAGAACCCTTTGAACCAACTCCTGATGGTATAGAACTAAAGAGGTCAGAAACAAGTTCTCTGAGTTTTGGGCGCACATCACCTTCAGTTAAATTTGAGCGAAGTAATCTTACGCCACAATTAATGTCATAACCTACACCTCCAGGACTAATCATTCCTTCTTCTGCATCCATTGCTGCCACACCACCTACAGGAAATCCATAACCTTCATGACCATCAGGTAAAACTACACTTTGTCCTACAATTCCAGGAATTGAGGCTACATTTTTTGCTTGCATAATTGTCCTATCTGTTAACATTTTTTCAAGCAGAATTTCGTTTGCATAAATCCTAACTGGAACTTTCATGCCCAAATTAGAATCAGCTTCTATTTCGTACTGGTTTTCAGCTATTTTATTTGGAATGTTAGAGGACATTGATAATGATAAAATATTTTTTCAGATAATTTAAATCCTAACTAGATTTATGGTAAAATTCTTTAGTTTCGCCTATTTTTAGGAATTATGAAAAAATGTCAGTGTGAAAAGTGTAATTGTCCTAATAAAATTAAAGAATTTGGTCATAGATATGAGGAAGAAAATGCCATAGTTGAAGCAGAATTTGAACAAAATAATGAAAAAGTCAAGTCAATAATTGATGAGGTTTGTGAGTTTTGTGAAAAAGGCCAACATGAAGGTCAACCACGATAATCATTTACAGGAAAATTTAAAGTTCATTTAATTAAAAAAATTCAAGATGGATAGATCTTTTCAAGATAAGCACAATAAAGCCTTGGACAAGTTACAAGATTACAAAAATTATTTAGAAAAACAAGTTATCAATTTAAAAAAATTAGATGAAAAATCGGAATTTATGAAAAGTTGGAACGAAAGCACTATTAAAGAAAAACAAGAAGAAATTCTAGTAATAGATAAAATCCTAAAGAGCTTGATACGCTTTTAAAGAATTTTTGAAATCTAATTTTTTGTTTGGTTTAAAAAAATTTTGATAAGTTTACTGATAATTTGTATGAATGATTTCTCAGTGTTGGTTAAATGTGGTATTAATTTACTTACCTTATGCAATGGTGTGATACAGAATTAGAGTCAATCAATTGTTTATCGTTTACCAGACCATAGACAATCCCTAAAAACGCATTCGTCTGTGCCATAGGAGTCATTATACACCATTGCATAATTCAATTTTTTAAAAAATACTATTTTAAAAACCCAAGAGGAAAAATGCCAAATTTACCAGTTTTAGGCTCAAATTTCAAAAAAAGAAGTAGATTTTGATGCCTGCGATTTGCGAAAAGAACCGCCACTAAAATACACCAAAGTGCCTAGTTTTCCCAAAATGGAAAGAGTACTTTTGTTGTTTGAAAACTCTGTGAAAAGCAAGTACACCTTCAAGACTTATTTGGATAAGCTAAATAGATTCATGAAATTTGTGGGAGCATCTTCGTATGATGAGTTGACAAGAAAAGAGAATCTCCAAGAATTACTAGAAGACTGGATTATGACTGTAAAACAGCAAGTAAGTCCCAACTCAGTTCCCAACTATTTCTATGGAGTAAGGGCATTCTTGGAGATAAATGACATAGAACTTCGGTGGAAAAAGATAATCAGACTGTTTCCTGCCAAAGTAAAGAAGACTGGAAGAAGGCCCTACACCACTAAAGAGGTACAGAAAATTCTTTCAGTAGCAAAAGATCTTCGTAGCAGAGCTTTGGTATTGTTTTTGGCATCATCTGGTGTAAGAATTGGAGCAATTCCTGATTTGAAAGTAAAGAATATGGTGGATTTACCACTAAAATGCAAAGGAGTTATTCTCTATGAGGGAACTGTTGATGAATATTGGACAATTATCACACCAGAAGCATCTGAGGCATTGAATCTATACCTAAACCAAAGAAAAACTGATGGTGAGGAAATTACTGACAATAGCCCATTGTTCCGAAAAGCATACTCTACTAGAGATAATGAATCCTCAAGGATGGTAAAATCTGCTGGGCTAAGGGGATTGACTTGTGTGATGGTCAGACTTGTGGAAAATTCAGGAGTCAGACTTGGTCAAGAAAAGAGAAATGGAAGATATGAGACTATGATGGATCATGCATTTAGGAAACGATTCGTTACCATTCTGAAAAACACTACAGAGGTCAAAAATTCAACTGCTGAAAAACTTGCAGGACATAAGGTATATCAAGACGAGGATAATTTTACTGTAGAATTAGATGATTCATACAATCTGCCAACACTTGAAGAGTTGTTTAACCAGTTCAAGTATGCAATTCCAAGTCTTACAATAGATGATATGGCAAGAGTCCAGATAAAGGAACAACAAATACAAAAGAAAGTTTCTGCTCTAGATGAGGAGAAACATAAACACTTTGAGGAAAAAAAGAAATGGTACAAAACAATTATGGAAAAAGCCAAAAAAGAAGGGCAAGTTCCTGATTGGTTAAGAAGTACATTCGATGAGTTAATTCTAACTTTCGAGTAACTTTCTTTTCTTTATTTCTTTTTTTATTTTATTCAATGCTGGAAGTAATTTAACAATTTCTTTAAAGGATTTGTGAGGTAATTCAAGAAATTCTTTATCTAGATTCTTTTCAGATTCATTGATACGAGAAGACCATATAATCAGATTTCTTTCAACACTTTGAAAAATTTTATTTTTGTAAAATTCTGGTATTTCTTCAAGTGAGAGTTTTCTGTAAAGCTCCAGATGAATATAATGGTAAATTAAAGTTCCAATGTCTCGATAAAATCTTTTGTCATCAATTGGATCAGAATCTTGTACATTAAATGGATCTTTAAAATTTTTTACTATGTATGCTTTAGAATTTATTATTGAATACATTTTAGTAATAATTGGTTCAGAGAACGGAAATCCCTCAATACAATACATAAACAATCCATCTTTGCGGTTTTCTATTCTAATGTTCTTTATTGCTTCATGAATACACTCTGAAACAATATCATCATCAATAGTTGAAATCATTTTCTTAAATAATATTGGATCTGTTTGTTTTTTCTGCAAAGGTCGTATCCAAGCATGATAGTCAACAACTTCTAGAATTTTTTGGTAATCAAATTTTGCTAGAGGTATTTCATTATTATTTATCAGATAAAGAATGCCCAAAGGAGTTATGGTATAGACATTTTCTCTGCCATCTGAGCTGGGTAAAATACTGATTAGTTTAGAGGTTAGAAGAGATTCTCTTCTTCCAAGAAAAATTTTCCTTGATATTTGTACATCTTCTGGAAGAGTAGATTTGTCATCAAAGGAAAGTTCGTTTCTCCCATAACCCACTAATCGTCTCCTATAGCGTATTTTGCCACTATAATTTAGCAAAATATTTAGAATTTTACTATTGTTAATTAGGTATAACCTGTCCCTATTTGGCACAATTTAGGTATAATTTCTTTATATAAAAATTCTTACCTTTTCTTACCGATATCAGATGAATATATCTAAAAAATGCCACTTTTGTGGCAAAAAATTAGAAAAACACCCAGAGAGTCTTTTTTCGCACTGTTTTGAATGCAACTCTCAACGATTAGACCAGATGACAATTGATTTTGATCCATGTCAAATTTGCAGGAGGAAAACCAGAGAAAATAATTTGAAAGAGGAGATTTATTCAAAGGAGAAATTTCTATGAGTTGTTCTTGTAAAGGAACTTGTTGTAGATTTAAAGCTGAACCAGTGTTAGGATTCTCCAAAGGGCAAAAGTATTGTAGTGTATGTAGACAGTACATTACTACAACCAATATCTTTTGTTCTTGTTGTAATAGAAAATACAGAACCAAAAGGAGAGGTAAATGGAGAGTTTAGGTACACATGTTAGCTCTTCATTAAATAAGTAGAATTACTAAGCATAGTTAACAAATGAAATATTATGAACAGCATACCAAAAACAATTTCTTTTGACCAAGAACTTTGGTTAAAGATTGACAAACTGAAAGGAGACGTACCTAGAAGTAGGTTTGTTGCACGAATACTAGCCGATGGGCTCACAAAACTAGAAAATAAAACAAATTGAGTGAACTAGAACAAAAAGCAGAGATATATCGTATTGCGATGGAAAGAATTTGTAAGCTCGTAATTTCACAAGAAAACAATGATGAAGTCTATGCTATTGTTAAAAGTAGCAGAAAATTAGAAACAATAAATCTATCAAGTAAACGAGCTATAGATTGGTTAAGACAATTGGATCTCATGATTCATAGTCAAACTTTCTATAAAGAAATACTCGATAAAATTGCATCAAAGGCAAAGTGGGAAGAAGCAAGGAAGAGTGTAATACACAATAGAATTGCATACCACAAAAATTGTATCTATTATGATCTGGGTAAGACAGATGGAAGAATAGTCAAAGTTTCAAGTGTGGGAGTTGAAACAATTCCCTATAACAGGAGTATGCCATTATTCCGTAAATCTGCAAGTACTCAATCACAAGTTGAGCCTAGATTTGGAGATTTTGAGGCTTTGGATAAGTTTTCCCATCTTCTAAGAATCGAAGATTCACAGATTTACCAAGTCCATTTGGTGGCGATGTTCCTAGAACATCTTCCAATTCCAATTATGGATTTTGGTGGTCCAGCGGGAACTATGAAGTCTACTGACTCTGCACTAACCAAGAGAGTAATTGATCCAAATGGAGTCAAACAAGAAGACAACATCAGTTCAATGCCAAAATCGATTGACAATATGAATATTCAATTGTATAATCGATATTTGGTTGTATATGACAATTTGTCCCATATCACAAAAGAAATCAGTGATACACTTTGCAAGGCAATAACGGGATCAAGTAATTCAAAAAGAATACTTTACACTGACATGGATGAAATCTTACTTTCCATTCAAAGAAAGTTAATCATTAATGGAATTTCCCCTAACCTGAACCAACCAGATTTGCAAGACAGAATTATTTCTTATGAGAGATTGCCACTTGAAGAGAATGACAGACTTACTGAGGAAGAGATTGAAGAAAAATTCATGGGATTACTCCCATCCGTACTAGGACAAATATTCACTACCCTACAAAAGGCAGTAGATATTATTGATCAAGTGAAAAAGGAAATAAGACCAAAGACTAGAATGGCAGACTTTGAGATTTGGGGTGAAGCAATATCTAGAGTAATTGGATTTCAACCATATTCATTTCTAAACAAGTACCATAACAAGATTAAGAGAAAGTCTATCGAATTAGTAGAAGTACAACCGCTTGTAAAGACAATAGTGAAGTTAATGGAGACAAATCCAACATATGAGAACTCGATGGAAGGAATTTTGAAAGAATTGCGACTAATTGCAATGAGAGTAGGGATTGATATCGGGAATAGATATGAAAGATTCCCAAAGAGCTCAAGTAAACTATCCAGTGAATTAGAGATTATCCAACCTCATTTGGCAAAACTTGGAATAAAGTATCAAAAGATCACCTACACCAAAAGCGATGGCAAATACAGCAAAAATGCAATGATAGTTACCTTTACCAAATTAGGTGGGGGCAGTGAGGCTAGTGAGTCTATCTCTTCTATTTCTTATTCTAAGAATAAAAAGAAAAGAGAGATAGTAGATTACTTCTCGATTGTTCCCTAACTAACCTAACTAGACTAACTGAAAATGAATAAAAAAGAACAAGCACTTTGGGACATCAACAGAATGATCCAACATATACCGATACGAAATGGTAAGCTTCCCCAAGGCAAAAATGCATACACAAAATTTGGGATAGGACTTGATGATAATGAATCAGCTCAACGACTTGGAATAGATGGGTGGGTTAGTGTAATGGATATCATAGAATTAGTTTGGGGACTAGTGGAAGATCGTCTTCCAATAGGTAAGTAGGTAATAATCAATACTTCAAATAATAAAAAATACAAAGTAATTGGTGGAAAATAAAATTGAGTTTGTAGCATTTATCTCAATAATTTTAGGTGTAATTTTCTTCTTTTTACCATCGGAATATCTTCTTTATTCAATATTTTTCATCAGTTTAGGGATTGTTATTGGGATAGTCAGGGTAATGTGGAATGTCTCAGATTCATTAACTAAATTATAAAATAAACATAATACGTGCTTATTGATAATATTACCAAATGTCCGAAAATAATGAAAAAATAACAGAAACCGTTTCAAATTCATCATATGACTGTTCGTGTGAAAAATGTGAGGAGATAGGGCATGAAGGCTGTGGTTGTTGTCAATAAGTGATGTATTTTGAGTTTGGATGAAACAACAACTAGTTTTATTCTGCAGCTTTCTGCAACATTAATTGGAGTAGGAGGAGGTATTGCTGGAGGACTTTGGCATGATAGGAGGACAAGAAATCAAGAGAAGAAAGAAACCTTACTAAACACCCTAGATTCTATTTTAGAGGAACTAAAAAATTTTCAAGAAGGCACCAAAGATTTCAAAGGTAATGCTATCCGATGGAATGATGACGAAAATTCTTTTAATGGAAGAATGAAATCCTATACATCACCTGGATTTGAAAGTGCTGTAAACTCTGGAGATTTTAGGTTACTATCTCCAAAATTGCAAGTTGAACTCGGATATGTTTACAATAAAGTGACCAAAGTGGAAAATATTAACAGGCAAATTTGGGATTTTCATTTATCTCCAATTTATACCCATAAAGAGTTGGCAAAAAGAGAAGCAGAGAGAATATGCAGAGTAATGAAATCTGAGATTAATAAATTAGAACAAAGTGTTAATGATGTTATTCCCAATTTACTTTCTGAAATTAAAAAAATTAAATCTTAAATTATTTTGTATTAAAAAATAATCACTCTACAGAAAATTCATAGCCCTTCTTAGCAGATTTTATCGTGAGTGTTTCTCCTTCTTGGAATTCATGAACATGATAAAGTTGTGATAACATGATGCAGTCTTTGTTGTTGACTTTCATCTTGTAAATTTTATTCTCAAATTTCACATCAAAAAGTTCATCTTTTTCTGGAAAATTTTCTCTTATCTTGTTTGGTAATCCAATATACTTGTACTTGGCTTCACTTCTGGAAAGATCTTTTGAAAATTCCATAGAACAACTGACAAATTATTGTATAATAACCTGATTATCAATAAGATTGGGTTTTTAATAACTAGATAATATGGACTCTATGGTTATGGCATCAGCCGAAATGATTGATTGGACTTTTTCTAAAGTAAGTACCAAAGAGTTTACACATGGATTTCATACTTATCCGGCAAGAATGCATCCTGAAATTGCCAAACAATTAATTGAAAAATATGCTTCAGATACCAAAAAGGTGGTTTTTGATCCATTTATGGGTTCAGGTGGCGTTCTAGTAGAGGCTATGTTACATGGAAATAATGCAATTGGAATTGATATTAATCCATTCTCAGTATTTCTATCAAAAATTAAAACTACTCCTCTTAATTCTAAAAAACTAAACAAGATTTTTGATAAAATTATTGAAAATTCAAAAAAAGATATTTCAAATAAAAAATCATACAAAAATGCTCCCAAAGATTTAGATTTAAAATTCTGGTATCCAAGAGGGATTCCAAAGAAACTTCAGATTCTAAAACATAATATTTTTGAATTAGATATTCCTGAAAAGGAAAAAAATTTCTTTAAACTATGTTTTTCTTTGACTCAAAGAAAAGTTAGCTTCCAAAAAACAAACATTTACAAAATTTATCGGATTAAACCAGAAAAGAGAAAAGAATTCAAACCTGATGTTTTCAAAATATTTTCAAAAATTTGTAAAATAAATATTGAAAAGATGGATAATTTTACAAAGGAAACAAAGAAAACTTCTGGTAAAACAGTAGTTATTCTTGGAGACACTAGGAATACAGTTGGTGAATTTAAAAAAATCCGTAAAAAAATTCTCGATAAAGGAAAGGCACACCTTGTAGTTACATCACCACCATATGGGGATCATGGAACTACAGTAGCATATGGACAATTCTCAAGATATCCAGGGCAATGGCTTGAGCTTCCAAAACAAAAAGAATTATCATCAGTTGACAAAATTGGCTTGGGAGGAAAAAAGAAAAAGGATTTTTCTGATTTAGAGTCTCCTCTGTTGGAAAAAACATTAAAGGTAATTAAGAAAAAAGATTCAGAAGTTACCAAGAAAACTGCTCATTATAGTAGAGCACGAGATGTTTTTGCATTCTTTTTTGATTTAGATGAATGCTTTGGACAAATCTCAAAAGTACTCAAAAAAGGAGATAGTCATTGTTGTTTTGTGGTAGCAAACAGACGTGTTAGAAGAGAAGTAATTCCCACTGATAAAATTATTGTAGAATTGGCTAGAAAATATGGATTTAGGCACAAAGAAACAATCTATAGAAAGATAATCAACAAGGCCATGGCTTCAAAAAACACACCTGAAAACATTGTAGATTATAGGGATGAAACCATGAATGAAGAAAGTATTGTTGTTTGGGAATATTAAAAAATTATTTCATTGTCATAAAACTGAGGAATAGTTCTAAATTTTGCCCTAAAACCTGTGCCGTGATCATGAAAAGTATCATAATCGGCCTCAGTTGGAGTATCATTAGTAGGAATATGCATACGTAAATCCAGGAATATATTTCCCTCATCTATTGATTTGTAAAATTTATCTAAAGAAAATCCTGTAAAAACATGTGGTTCTTTAAAACTAAAAAATTCATGGTATTTACCAGTTGAATCATGAAGTGTTGGCTTATTGCAATTACAAAGTTGCCATTCAGAATCGGCTCTAACTACTACTAGATTTGCAAGTTTGTCTACAAATTTTGTTAAATCATATTTTGAAAGTTTTTGGTCTTTATGTATAATGAATAGATGTTTGCCTTCTCTTGAAATTTTCATATTTTTTACATTCTTTCCGTTCACAAATTTTGTTGTTCTTAAAGTTGCATAGAGATTCTTTCTTTCACGTCCCTTAGAGTCATTGTAGCCATATTTACGAATGAGTTCACTATTTTTCATTCCATCATGAGGAGCTTGAGTTACTAAAGAAATGTAAGAATCATTTACTTTTCTTGGTTTAGGGATAGTAGGATTGTAGACATTAACTCTTTGAGCCTTTAATTCGAATCTTGTGCCTTTGAATTGGTTATTATCAATAAAGTCATGTTTTGCATAATTGTTTTCTCTAATTCCTAATTCAGTTTCTAGAGTAAACCCAATTCCTGTATTGTCTTTTCTAGCCGCAGGGATCCATTTTTCCTTAATTTTTAGAATTTCTTTTTTAAAATCGATAAATGGGATTTGTTCTGGCAAATGGGGTTCAATAAAGCTGTTTAGGAATGGAATTAATCAGTATCGGTCCAATGACATTTGTAAATATTGTAATGTTATAATATTACAAAATTAGGCGTGAAAAATATTAGAAAAATATTATATTCTATTCATAAATGAAAATTATTTAAAAAAAATTGAAGTTTTAATTAGTTTGTCTTTCTTCCTTTTATGTTGGATAAAGCAAACGAGGTTCGTCAATTATTAATTGAAGAGATAGAAAAAGACGTTGTTGGTCCTAGATTTGGTGACAGTGAAGTCATTTCTGAGTGGCCAACATCTGCGTATTTAGCAGGAATTTTATTCCCACGTGAAACTAGAACAGAACCTGATGAAGATGAGGAATTTTCAGAATCAGATGATGATGATTCCACAACAGAAAAAGCTACCTCCTCAAATGTTGGAACAAAACCATCATCCATGGGTCTTACATGTAGGATCGAAAAAACCACAAAAAAAGTTCTTGCCAGTATAAAATATGGGATGTATGATAGTTTAGCAAAATCTGAGGAAGATCAATATTACATTGGATTTTCCAGAGAGCCATTTTTTTATGAGCGTAAATTGGACTTGGAAAATCCAGACAAAGAACCTATCACTTTGAGTCATAAAGGAATTGAGTTACGATATTCCGTTCGTGAATTTCCTAATGAATACGTCCTAAGTGTATTTCTTGTGAATAATATTCCACCACAAGATCAAAAAGCAGGAATTATCAAAGAAAGCGTATTTCAACCCTCGATTGTTTTATCATCTCTAAATAAAGAAGATAAAATTATTTTAGATGACAAATCCAATTATGAAAAAATTGATCCTAATGATTCTGACTCTTTATTATTTGGATTATTATTTAATTCAAAAAAGATTTTTGGAATTGGACATAGTTGTTCTGTCGAATGGAATGAGGATGATGTCATTGATAGTAAAATCCACATGATAAAAACAACTTTTACACCTAAACAAACTGTCAAAGCCATCCGCCCAGCAAAAATTGAATTAGATGGACTAGACATGAAGAAGTTATACAGTGTGAGTGATTATTCAGAATATAAAAATCTCTTAATGCCTATTGTTACTGAATATCGTGAATGGATTCAAAAATCACTTAAAGATAATTTGAATGCAGTACCATCAGAGTATCAAAGAACAGGTGAAAATCAAATCAAAGAATGTGAATATGCTGCATCTAGAATAGAGAATGGAATAAAAATTATTTCTAATAATGAATTTCAGTCAGGAGAGGCCTTTAAATTTGCAAATCTTGCAATGGCTTTTCAGCAATCTTATGGAAAATGGGCTAAAATTAATCGTAAAAAAATGAAAGTTGAAGGGTTACCTCCATCCGACATTGAGGGAAAATGGTATTTATTTCAAATTGCATTTTTTTTGATGAATATTCAGTCTATTGTAAAACCAAAAGAACTTGATCATGAAATTGCTGAACTTCTTTGGTTCCCAACTGGTGGTGGAAAAACAGAAGCTTATCTTGGAATAATTGCATTTACTATTGCACTAAGACGTCTAAGAGGATGGGATAAAAATGAAAATGGATTTACTTCAAAATCTTATGGCGTCACTGTCATCATGAGATATACTCTCCGATTATTAACAATACAGCAATTTCAAAGGGCAGCGTCCTTGATGTGTGCTTGTGAATTCATTCGTAGGCGTGAAAAAATACAAGGTTCAAATGAGCTAAAATGGGGATATGAGCCATTTTACGTTGGACTTTGGGTGGGAAGTCAAGCGACGCCAAATACTCTTGCTGATGCAGAAAATGTTCTAACTACTGCTAAAAAAACAGGAAACCTACCAAAATCGCGTAATCCTGTTCAATTAATTCATTGCCCATGGTGTGGAGCAGGAATTAATCAATACAATTATGATGTGAATGGGACGCCAAAACAATGTCGGGCATATTGTTCAAGATCTGGATGTCCTTTTTCCAAAGAGAGTTGTGTTGGTGATTCAGATAATAGTTTACCTGTTTTAGTGGTGGATGAAGATATTTACAGTAGATGTCCTTCACTCTTAATTGCTACAGTTGATAAATTTGCTCAAATAGCATGGAAAGAAAAAGTTGCAGCAATTTTTGGTCAAGTAAATTTTCATTGTACAAAATGTGGATTTGCTAGAGGTTTTACTCATCCTAATCATGGCGAAAAGTACCCTTCAATACAATTAGAAGGAAGTAACAAATTAGATCCTCCTGAATTAATTGTGCAAGACGAACTTCACCTTATTGCAGGACCTTTAGGAACTCTTACTGGACTTTACGAAACAGCTATTGATGTAATGTGTTCTAGAACAGTAGACGGAAAGGTGATTGGACCTAAAATTATAGCATCTACAGCCACAACTAAAACTGCAAGTGATCAAATTCTCTGTCTGTTTAACCGAAATGAAACTAGAGTATTTCCCCCACAAGGATTTAGTTTTGGAAATTCTTTTTTTGCTGAAGAAATATCTATTGACCAAGAGCCAGGGAAGATCTATCTTGGTTTATGTGCAACAGCAAAAAGTGGATTAACAATTCTTGCAAAAATTTCAGCAGCAGTTTTGAGAAAAGTAAGATATTTTGACGAAGAAAAACGGTTCAGTAAAACAGATCTTGATCCATATTACACTTTGGTATCATACTTTAACAGTATAAGGGAAATGGGTGGAGCATATAAAATGTATGAAGATTCTGTCCCAGGATTTATGCAAAGAATTCATAATAATGTGGAATTAAGAAATGAAACTGAACTTATAGATAAAACTAAATCAAAAGAAATTGATGATAAAGAATTAGAATCTTCATTAGAAACACAAGAAACTCCGACTGCTAAAACAAAAAAATGGGCAAACGAAATAAAATCTCCTGTAGAATTAACCAGTAGAGTAGATTCAGGTGACATTCCAGAGATTCTTAGCAAGTTAGAAGTTAGTATGATGGATGGGGTACCGGAAGACCTTCTTTTGAGTACTAATATGCTATCTGTAGGCGTAGATATCCCTAGACTGGGGGCAATGATAATCAATGGTCAACCAAAAAATCATTCTGAATACATTCAAGCATCTGGAAGAATAGGGAGAAAGTGGCCAGGCTTAATAATTACAAGTTACAATTATCTAAAACCTAGAGATTTATCTCACTATGAAAATTTCAAATTCTATCACTCGACATTTTTCAAAAATGTTGAATCCGTAAGTTTAACTCCATTCTCAGCAAGATCTAGAGATAGAGGTTTATTTGGTATTCTTGTGGGAATGGTGAGATTACTACTTCCTCAATTGGCAGGAGATAAAGATGCCCAAAACTTTGATTCAACTTCCCCAGATATAAAAGAAAAACTTGACTTCATAAGAAAATATTTGGAAAAACGAGTTGATGCAATAGATTCACCTGAAAAAAATGAAACACTAAATGATTTTAATAGAAAAATTAAGAAGTGGGATGAACATCGAACAAAAAAATCTCCGCTAAAATATGCAGGAAATCGATACAAATACGCTAACAAGGCAAAAAAACAAAACGAATGGTATCTTTTACGAACAATAGAAAATGATGATAAGGGATTAGAAACAGTGCCATTGTCCTTACGCGAAGCAGAAAAAAATGAAAAATTATGGTATTTGGAAGACAGGTTGGTAGATTAAATGAGTGAATTAAAAAAAACCTATGTTGAAAGTCCGGGGACATTAAGACCCAACCAAATGATTACAACATTTGGTCCCGGTTCTATTGTTCAATTAGAACATGATTCAGTAATTATAATGGGATTAGATTTTTGGAATCCTTCAGAAGAAAATTACAAGAAGATATTTCATCCTCATTTGCAGCGAGTTTGTAAAAAAGATTATTTTTTAATGCCAATTTCTAAAGAAGAGGAAACAAAAATGATTCCATGTAGATCATTTCCTACATGGGGATATTGTTCAAAAAAATCTTGTAGAAGATTACAAAAACACAAATCAAGTCCTCTTGCTAAGTTCTCAAAATTTGTATGTGAAGAATGTCGTAATGATTTACTACCAGCACGAATTATTCTCATGTGTAAATATGGTCATTTAGATGATTTTCCATGGATAGAATGGACCCACAGTAGTAAAAAAGATAAAGAAAAGGCTTCGAGTTGTAATCAAAAAACTTGTGTTCTAGAATGGAATTCCTTAGACAAATCGACGGAGTTTGGGGATTATTATGTAAAATGTAGAAATTGTGGTTCTTCACGTAGTATGGGGCCTTCAACTTCTAGAAGGGGAATTTCAGAGAATATAGCTGTTTGTAATGGATATAGTCCATGGCTGGATAAAACAGAAAAATGTGTAACCAAGATAAAAGATAAAGATGGTGGCGAAACCGAGGTTTCCACCAAAGTAAAAGGAGTACTTACTAGAGCTACCAGCGTATATTTTTCATCTGTGATTAGTGGTTTATTAATTCCAAAATGGAGACACAAAGTTCAGATAAGATATGAAGACAATGAAGAAAAAATTAGAACTCTAAGAGAGCATGATTTATCTTTAAAACAAATTGCCGAAGGTAAAATTTTTAATGATTTACGTAGTGAATATACGGTTGATGAAATTGTTGGACAACTAGAAAAGAGAATTAATTTTATCGAATCTCCAGAAAATGATGAATCTCTAAACGAGATGGAGATAAAACAAGAAGAATATGAAAATCTTATTGAAACTGATTTTGAGGGAGATGATGAGATAAAAATTAAAACAGTTACTTTAACTCCCGAATTACAATCACTTCACATTGACGTCCTTAAAAAAATTGATCGCCTAACTTTAATCAAAGTTTTAAGATATTTTACCAGAGGTGATGCACCAAATCCTCATTCTACGGAAAATGATGAAGATGACGTAACCAAATGCTTCATATCAAGAAAAAAATCAAAATGGTATCCATGTGTTAGAAACCGTGGTGAGGGGATATTATTTTCAATAAATGAAGAAAAACTCCAAGCATGGGAAAAAATACCCGAAGTCAGAAAGCGATGTGATGCCATTTTAGAGGGTTACAAGGATTGGATTTATTCCAGAAAATGGAAAACACATGGGACCATTAGCCATCGATATATTTTGTTACATTCCATTTCCCATGCATTGATTCGGGAATTATCTTTCTCTGCAGGTTATAGTGAGGCCTCTATTGCAGAAAGAATCTATTATGGTAATGACTATAATGCAATTTTACTCTATACATCCAGTCCCTCAAGTGATGGAAGTTTAGGAGGTTTGGTAAGACAAGGGGATGATGAAAATTTTGTTGATTTGATTAGAAATTCTATGGAAAGATCAAAACATTGTTCAAGGGATCCATTGTGTATCGAAGAGAAACCTGAGCAGAAAAAAAAGGACGGATATCCCCCTCACACTAGACTAAATGGTTCTGCATGTTATGTTTGCCAATTATTACCAGAGACTAGCTGTGAAGAATCAAACAGGTTGTTAGATAGGAGACTTTTGTTTGATGAACAAATGGGATTTTTTAATGATATTTAGATTATGAGTCAAAACATCAAATACAATATTGAAAAGATGTTATCAAATATATCGGAAGATAAAATTTCAAATCTACAAATTTGTTTAGACGATGGAAAAATTGATAAAAATAGCGATGTTTATGATTATAAGGATAAATTACAATTCTTAACAAGTGAAATTAAACTTGTCAGAAAAATTTTAAATTATTTTGAAAATCCGAAAATAATATCCGTGTTATTAGATTATGGAAAGGAGATCAACGAATTAAAAAATAATTTAGAAACAAATTCTTCTTTAGTATGGACTAGTCCTTTGATTGATGAATCTGCTTTACAGACTTTTAATACCATGCTTGAGATGATTCGAAATGCAAAAAATACAATTACTATTGTAGGATATACAATTTGGGGCGATGCAAAAGATGTTGATCCTAATGCTCCCAAAATGAAGGAGGTTTTTGCAGAATTGGCAAATGCTGTAAAACAAAAACGTACTGTTGAATTATTTTTTGAAAAAGATGAAAATTTTCCTACATTACAAAATAATGTAAAAAAAATGTGGGTATCTGGAATTATGTTACCAAAATTGTATGGTTTCGTAAATAATCAAGAGAAATTTGGTTCTCTCCATGCTAAAGCATTACTGGTTGATGATTCGGAAGTTTTGATAACATCAGCCAATATGACAGGCAGGGCAATTACAAGAAACGTAGAATTAGGAATAAAAACAAGGGGCACAGTTGCTAAATCTGCACGATATCTGATAACATCTTTGAAGAAATCTGGTTACTTTAAGGAGGAACAGTGGTAAATTGATTAAATTATCAAAAACCCAAAGTACAGGTCACACTAGAGAAGAATGCATAAAAAAATTCAAAGACTGGTGGAGAGACCCTTCTGACCTTCATAGAGTTTTGGAAAATTGCTTGTCTGGAGATGATGTTTTTTCTCTAATAGATGGAATATCACCATCAGATTCTGAACGAATAAACAATCCAAACAAACTAGTTGGAATTTTATTTGATGTTGTAGGTTCAAATTTTATTTATAGTATTCACGGAGATGAAAAACAAACAAGGACAAGAAAATTTCGAGCTGAAATTATTAAGGCAGCCATTAAGAAAAATCAATTTTCCAAAGGAAAAATAATTAGAATAGCACAAGAATCTCATTCCAAATTATCGAATTGTTCAACTATAGAACAAATTTCACACTATAGATACAAACCATGGTTAGAAGAATTAACAAAATGGTTAGATCTTCCATTAACTACTTGTCAAAAACCAAAAGGAGCTTCCAAACATGACAAAACTGAGACGATAGAGGCAAATATAGAATACAAACCACTTTATGATTACCAATACACTGCAGGATTAAAAATAAAAAATATGTTAGAAGGAATCGATGAACAAAAAAAATTACTTCTATCAATTCCAACAGGTTCAGGAAAAACCCGACTTGTAGTAGAAGCACTAATTGATTGGTTAAATGATGGACGAGAAGACTCTCCTAGTCAGCAAAAAAATTCAAAATACATGATATGGATTGCTCAAAGTCATGAGTTATGTGAACAGGCAATTGATGCCTTTAAGACATTGTACAAAATAAAAGGAAACACAGCTCTAAATATTCATCGATTTTTTGGTGCAGGAGGAACTCCACCTAATTTTGATTTGGAAAATTTACTTGATGCCAATGGACTTATTGTTGCTACAATTCATTCATTTGATAAGTTAATCCCTAAAAATAAAGAAGTTGATGCACAAGATGAAGCAGATGATTCAAAAGAAGAAGAAATTGAATTTACCGACGAAAATCCCTTAGTAAAATTAGCAAAAATTACTTCATGTATAGTAATAGATGAAGCTCATCGGTCAACTTCCAAAATGTATACCCGATTTTTACGAGCAATGGGTTTTAATTTCTACCATAAGGCCAAAAATCCTAATGCAAACAACATCGTCTTGATTGGTCTAACTGCTACCCCATTTAGGGGAAGAGGTGTTGATTTTGAAAATAATCCTTCCCAACTAAATTCTCAAACCATACGATTAAGAAATCGATTTGGAGGAGAGCCTTATTATCCTGAAATTTACGAGTCAGTTGGAGAAAAGAAGCACAAACCAATTGCCATCATTGATTGTCCCCATATTGCTTACAATAATGAAAATGTACGCATAAGTGGAGATCGTTCATTTGATAATGAGAGTGTGATTCAAGAATATTCATGGAGAATAACTTATCTTCCACCAATTTCAGAGGTTTATAATAATCCTAAACCATTACCAAATCCAAAACCTGAAAAAATTGTTAGTTACAAATTTAAAATTCCAGGTGAATACAAAATTTCACTAACAGTAATCAACAATGAAAATTTACCAAATAAAACTGAAAAATTTATTAAAATTCTTCATGCCAAAAAAATTAACGAAATATCAGGTGTTGATAAACAAAAACTATTGTACAATAGATTGATACAACGAAAGATACTTTGTGAAGTATATCGTGCAAACATAAAAGGAGTTACTACAACTCTAAGCCCTGAGGATTCAGCAGAATATATTAAAAAACGAGAGTATCAAAAACAAACACTACGTGAATTAGGCGAAAACTTTGAACGAAATAAAATTATTTTAGATGTGATACTTCAACTTAGAAAATACGGCAGAAAAAAAATTTTAGTTTTTGCATGTAATATCGAACATGCAAGAAAATTAGCCATTATTTTAAAATCAAAATCTCTTAATGTTGAATATATCGATAGTCAAGTAGACACTGGAAGACGTATTGAGATAATCAAAAAATTCAAAGAACCTAACGATGATATTAATGTGCTATGTAATGTAGATATCCTCACTACAGGATTTGATGCTCCAAATATTGATTGCGTATTTGTAACAAGACCTGCAAAGAGCACGGTATTGTATACTCAGATGATTGGTAGAGGAATGCGAGGTACAAGAGGAGGTGGAACACCGGATATGTGGTTAATCAATATGGATGACAATATTCAATTGTATTATCAATTTGACGAAAAGGCTGAGTTTGGATGGAAGATTTTTGAAGATTCTTGGAAATCCTTGCCTGATTTAGGGGTACAATTACCTTTTATGGTAGTGCCCAAGGAGAAAATTTCAGTTAAACAAAAAATAATTGCCAAAGTTGCAAAATCAGAAAAAAAACGTGAAAAGAAAATTAAAAAGAAACTTGCCAAAGAATTAAAAAAACAACAACTAGAGCAAACAGAAATAATATCTTTGAGTTGTATTGATTGTAAGTTTAATGCAGATGGAATTGAGGAAATTCAAACCATTTTTGGAATATATGGTGATCCAAAATTATTAACAGAACATATTAAATCAGGAAATTTTTCAGATATTCCAAAAAAATGTCGTAAATGTAGAGATCAAAAGACAATAGATACAATTCCTCAGACAATTTCAGATTGTCCATATTTATCATTTATAGAAAATCAACAAAACATCAAAGGAAATTATCAAATGGTTTTAGGACTTTATTTAGCTGATCAACAGCAGTTAAAAGGAAACGCAAATATTGAAGATGCAAGAAAATTCCTGTTGCGTCATAATCCTTCAAAAACTTTATCTGACATTCCACAAACCCATGCAGTTTTTGATGTCTACAAAAGAAATGACTTAATACAAGAAATTACATCAAACGGTAAAATTATATTCAAAGAAATTATTGAACCTGAAAAATTTCGTGAATCATGTATAAAAAAAATTGAAACTTATGAAGAATCCATCAAGCAAAAAACTTCAGAACAAGTCTCAATACCCAAAGAAGAATTGGAACTTGCAAAAAAGTTAGATGAACATTATATTGATTTAAAAACAACTGTAATTGGTCACATACCAACCACAAGGCAATTTCAAATATTTACCGATGATGCAATTCTAAAAATAATGATTCAAATTTATTCTAACTATTCTAACTTTTTAGAATCCAAAAATGAAAATATTTCTGAAGATCAAGCATTAAAAGATAAACTATATGATGAATATTTTGAGCTATATCACTCTGTAAATAGAAGTATCACCAAAAATGAACTTGACGAATATGGAAAATATACACTGTCAGATTATGAAGAATCTTTTGGGAGTTATATTGAATTTTCAAAATGTGTGGATGAGATTTTATCTACAATGAGACACATAAAAAATCCAAAAAATGAACAAGAATTTTTAGATTTTGAAAGAAAAATTAAAAAAGATTATCAAGAAATTAAAGAAAATTTGAACCATGTCCCTCATTTTGAGGAATTCAAAAACGAATCAAAATTAGGGATTGGATATTGTCTTTTACGTTATGGGAGTTTTGGACGATTCAAAAAAATTTCAGATAAGCCTGAAAATGATCAAAATACAATTACTCACCTTCAAGAAGAATATCAAAATATCAAAAAATTACTCAAAATGTCGCCTACCTTTACACAGATGCTAAAACATTGCAGAACTGGTTTCAAAATAATGGATTTGTTTGGAAATTATTCCAAATTTATTGAATTTCTTGGAGATTCAAAGAATACTAAAAATGAGCCAAATTCTGAATTTAAAAATCAAAGAAAACAGGAACTCATTAACAAGACATTGAAGGAAATAAAAGAAAGAGGTAGAGAGAATGCCATGTATATTTTATTGAAAGAAGAGCCTATACCATATAACGAATGGTTTGGATCCAAAGATAGTTTTGTAAAATCATTAGATAAAGAAGATCCTTGGATTGTAGACAAATATAATAAAATCAAACAAAGAAAAAAACCTACCCGTACAGGTTATGCTACTGAATCGTATTTTGCTAAATTGGCAAATTCCCAAAAACCGTTAAAGACATTTCCAAAAATCAAAATAAAAAAGAAATGTCCATGGTGCAAACATGGACTAGTAGATGTTGAGGGACAGATATATTGTCCCAATCGAACTTGTAACTATTATAGATAATTAAATTTCCATTAATTCAGAAAAGAATTTAGAAATTGATTGTTCAAACTCTGTTTCACTAAGACGATTTTTATCAATCATTATTCGCTCAGCATCTCGTCCTATAAGATATCTAGGTTTAGGATCATCTTCGTTTAGAATTAAAATAATTTTTTTAGCAACCTCAACAGATTCAAATGATCCTGCCAAAATTTTTTCGGTTTGACTTTTCATTATTTTTAAAATTTGTTTTTTCTCAGATGACAGTTCAGGATTTATGGGTAAAAGCATATTTTGAGCAAATTTAGTATTAACTGCTCCAGGCTCTATTATTGACATATGAATATTAGATTCCAATAGCTCTTGTCTTATCGAATCATGAAATCCTTCTAAGGCAAATTTAGATGCTACATAAGCAGACATAAAACCAAATCCTATTTTTCCTGCAAGTGAACTAACACTAATTATTTTACCATAATTTTGTTTTTTCATTAGAGGTATTGTATTTTTCATCATCCTTACAGGACCAAAAAAATCAGTTTCAAACTGTTGTTTGATATCCTGTAAAGATAGATCTTCTAGTGCTCCAAGAACTCCGTAACCTGCATTATTAATTAGAACATCTACATGGTCCTCTTTTTCTAAAATTAACTCAAAGAAATTTTTAACTGATTCATCTTTTGATACATCTAATTCAAGTATTTGAATATCCAATTGTTGATTTTCCTTTTGATTTTCTAGAATATTCTTTTTAGATAAATCTCTCATTGTAGCATAGACTCGATATCCATTTTTTCCTAATTCTAATGCAGTTTCTAATCCTATTCCGCTAGAGCATCCAGTAACTAATGCAATTTTGAGGTTATCTTCGCTCATATTTTATATTCAATTCCTTCACCTATCAATATCCGATTATCTGAAACTTTTTTGAAAATATCTGGATGCTCTGTATGAATAGGAAATAGGGTTTTAGCATCAATTTCTGCTACTGCCTCGAGTAAATCCTTACCTCTGGCATGTCCAGAACAATGACTCTGGAATTTATGCATGCCAAAATGCTCAATCCAGGCATCAAGTCGGTCTTGAGACAATTCTTGTTCCTCATTATATGGCTCAGATGAAGAATGAATGTATCTTGCACCTGATTTTAATTTCATATCAATAAGTGCAGTAAAACTGTAAAATCCTATAGCACATAGAACCTTGTCAGGATTTTCAGCAATTTGTTCCGCAGTCCAAGTATTATGTAGATCTAAAAACTCTTTATCTTTTCCTTTGTAGTCTTTATCAGAATAAGTTCCAGACCCCCTTTTTGGAAGATAAATTATAATATCTTCATCATCAATGTTTGGAACATTAAGATGTTTATCTTGTGATAAATGTTTTAAGAAAAATGCATCATTCATTTTTACAACAAATTTTCTTCCAGTTTCCTTTGCAATATTAAAAAATGTCATTAATCTATCAACATCTTTGAAATTAAAATCTGCAAAAACTAGATTGTTTGTTTCTGAAACAGTTTTGCTTGACTGTTGATATACTAGTTGTTCTGATTCTTCTGTTTCTTTATCTATAATTCTTGTCCCTTCAGAAATTAATGCAATTGGTTTTACCTCTTTTGCACGTTTAATAAAATCTCGAGTCATTTCAGAATGAGTTCCATGTAATCGTATATCTCCAGTATACGCAATTGGCCCTTCAGATGTCCAAATGATAAAACCATAAGCTCCTGGTACTGAATGATCAACATGGATTGGTTCTACTTCTAGCGAACCAATTTTGAATTTATCTCCAGTTCTAAATTCATTAATTTTTCTCTCGATTGGTGAATCCTTGATACTATATGGTCGTGGTTTAAAATCAAGTACTTCTTTTTCTATAGTTCGTGATGCACGTTCTGATAATGCTTTTAGAATTAGATGACATGCAGAACCCATGTGAATTGGAATGTCTTCATGTAAAAATGAAATGTAATCTGCATGATCTGCATGAGCATGAGTAAGTAGTACTGCATCAATGTCAGGTTCTTCTGGTTTACGTCCTGCCATTATCATCAAATCATCTCTATACACACCTGAAATATCAGGAACAAGTCCCATTGTGAGGAAATCAACTATTCCATTGGAAGTTCTAGGATTAAGATATTCTTCAAAATATGTAGCTCTGCGAGAGAAGGATTTTCCAAAATCTAAGAATACTTTGGTGTCTTTATCTTCAAGTAGAATTTTGTTTCCCCCAATCTCATTTACCCCTCCATAAAATGTCAAAGAGGTCATTCTGTAATTTTCTCCTTCTGGGTAATAAGGTAAATCATTTTGGAAATTCTAATATTTGTATAAATT
Source organism: Nitrosopumilaceae archaeon (assembly GCA_028279545.1). Lineage (GTDB taxonomy): Archaea > Thermoproteota > Nitrososphaeria > Nitrososphaerales > Nitrosopumilaceae > Nitrosomaritimum. The sequence goes on along the minus strand of JANQNN010000011.1, from coordinate 125,731 downwards.
ATTAATCTCATACCTAATCTAATGAAATTATCATCCCATCCAAATTTTTCAAAAATTCTTCTAAAAAAGTAACTTCTGGCAAAAGAAGCCGAGGCATAAATCAAAGTAATTAGCAAATTTACTGTAAATGGGTCCTCTTGAATCCAGCCTACAGATAGTGGTAAAATCACTATTCCAATACCATATCCTATTGGATATCCTCCAAAAGAGTTCACAAAGGCCTCGGAAAGGCTTTTTTTTCTAGAATCTAGTGGCTCTTGTGACATTATCTAAATTCCTCTAAAACATCTTTAGAAAATTCTTTAATTTTAGATTGATTTTGAGAGGAATCAGGTTGATAGGCACATGCTGATTCTGTGTTGTTTTTAGAAATATCTTGAATCAATCCAGGCAAATAATACAAAACAATCATTACGAAACTGATCACTGGACTAACAAATCCAAGTGCTATTGTAAATATCCAAAATAGAATTTTTGATGAAAGGTTCATTGATCATAAACCTCATCTAAATTATATCCTTGATCAAAATCAAAAGAATCAATTTTATCATCTTCTTGTTTACAACGATATGAACAATCACCGCATTCCCGATATTGATCTTTATCAGAATTTACATTCCCTTGATAAATTAAAGAGTAATCTGAACTTCCACATTTAGGACAAATTTTTTCATTCAATTTTTCCAATACTCCATAAGATAATTTCCATTCCAGGAAAAGTATTCACAAATTTCTCCACACAATCTACATATTCTTTGTTCTGACCATAACTGGTATCTACTAGTATTCTTGTGTGGCACTTGGCAAATTTTACACCGCATGATTTTTACCTCGTAATCTTTCAAGTTCACGTCTACCCTCATCCAAACGAATCTTGCAATTATCTGCAATCATTTGATGATATTCATAGTATGATTCTAGCTTGTTGATATCATATTTTTGCCATGCAATAGCAAGTGGTTTTGGAAGTATTCTTGTAAATTTCATACTTCATCTCCATAGATCATTGGGTCATCATGGTCTTCAAATTCTCTAATAATTTTTGGATAGTAGTTTGTCATTTCAAATACCTGCCACACATAATGGATGAAAAACAGCAATTCCTACAAACTCACTTGCTTTTCGTAGCATTCTATCAAATGTCACTAGAATGAAGTTTTTGACTTGACATATTGCCAATATCTTGTTATCACCATTGTGACAGATCTGAAATTGACTAGAGATTTGTTTTGCCTGGATTTTTTCTTCATCATTTACTGGGACAATAACAATTTTTCTTTTGAGTCCTTCAGAAATTTTTGAGATTATTTTTTCTTGTGAATAACCCCTAACTTTTTGAACTTCATTTAATACAACATCGCAAAGTACTATTTGTATTGATTTTCCTTTAAGAGATTTTCTGACTCTTCGTGTAAATGTTGGTTTTTCAATTAAATCAATTACAACACAAGAGTCAAGTGCTACTTTTTGGATTGTTTGCTGATTCATAGTAATACTTGGTTTTAGAAATTATTATATATCATGACCATAGTATGCATACTATAGATACTATTATGCCTGAAATTGAAAATTTACGAGTACATATCGCCCCAGTAGGGTATGAAATTGATAGAATAGTCCTTCCAGCAAAACAAATGAGAGCAGACAAAGTTTGTTTACTGGTTCATGATAATCCCAGTGAAGATAAAGCAGTGTCATTTTATGACAACATTTCAAAGAAATTAAAAAAATTAAACATTGATGTGGCAAAAGAGTATCACAACAGGTCAGATCTTTTCAATATTATAAAATCAGTTAAAGAAATAATTGAAAATCAAAAAAGAAATATCATTTATGTAAATTTAGCGTCAGGTTCAAAAATTCAAGCAATAGCATGTATGATGGCTTGTATGATGTTTAATGATTCAAAAAATGTTCATCCATTTTATGTAGAGGCAAAAGACTATCTTGGATTTTCAGGAAAACCAATATCAACTGGAATTAAAGAGATTCAAGATGTACCAACTTATGAGATTAAAAGACCAGAACAAAAACACATTGATGCTTTACGAATATTACATGAAAAAGGTGGAAAAATGTCTAAAAAAGATATGGCAAAATATGCAATAGATGAGAAATTAATCATTGTCAATGCTGAAAATGAAAGCCAGGCAACTTTTGCAAGTCTTGATAAAAATATAATTTCATCACTTGAGAATCAATGGAAATTTGTTAAAGTAGAAAAGATTGGAAGGACCCGCTGGATAAATATTACTCAAGATGGTAAAAATGCTGCAGAATTTTTAATTTAAAAAGGATGATTGATTGAGAAATATGATATGAGTATTGCAGAAAAAGGCAAAAATATACTACTAAAAAAATCTGGCTATTTTGATTTAACCAATGTGCAAAAATCTAATCTAATGGTTGCATTTGCAAAAAAAGGAAAAGCTCTTCATAAAAAAGCCTTTGACTTGGTTTATACAGATTCTAAAATTAACTTCTCTGATGAGGATGACGTTCGAAAAAAACTTGATAAAATTACCCTAATAGAAATTAAGGCCACAAATAGAGATTTAGACAAAAGCTTTTCTAAATACTGGTTTGGAATAACAATGCGAGAGTTAATTCTTGGGCAATCTCTTCGTAAGCAATACAAATTTGTGTTCATAAATATAACTTCGAATCAAATTTTAGAACTTGATATTTCAGGAGTTTTAGGTAAATTGAAAAATTTGGATGTTGTTTTTCATGCTAAATTTTAAACTTAAAAAAATGTTCAAATTACCTACAATACCTCTTTGATTTGCAATTAGTTCTATAGGATCTGCGGTCTCAAAATTTAATGAGAGCACGAATTTTATTTTGATTTACGCCTAAAAATTAAGTAATACTAAATAATAATATACACCAGATTAAGTGTAGTTAAATCCCTAAATATCTTGGTGCCGTATTAATGCACTATGTCACAACATGGAAAAAAATCAAATAGATTTGCACCATCCAAAACAAATTTTTTTCATTTTCAAAGCAAGTCTAATGACAAGTATCATTGCAAAAACAATGCAATGTACAATATTCTAGGAGAAAAAGTATGACAAAAAAATTCTACGAAGGGAGACGCCTAACCCTCTACCTGTCAGATGATGTTCAAGTGGAAGATGGGACTACCGTAAAAGGGATTATAATTGCGATGCCAAACTTCCACCTTTATCTTGATCTTGAGAGCACATCTGAATTAGTACGGGGCTTGAACCAAAATTCGTATCAGATCTACCAGACAAGAAATGAAATCTTTCAATGAGATTCTTGGAATGAAATACAATGAAATAAAATGATTGAGGGTTATTTTCCAGGATTGAATATTCTCTGTGTCCAATGTCAATCAGATCAAATTGTAATTTTTTTTATAGATGGATTTCAGGGCAAACTACGCGGAGAATGGAAAGAGAAAATAAGAGCAGGAAAAACCATACTGAGTAATAATTGGGATGTAATTACAAAATTTTCTTCAAAAAGTAATACTGTGGGAAGCACTACAAATCCAAATTGGATTTGCAAGAATTGTCATGATGGAGGTGTAATTATTGAAAAATAATATTAACTAAACCTCGTGAATAGAATTCTTCCTACAAGGTAAGAATTTTTCAGACCTAAAGTTGAAATCAAATGCTTGTAAAATTTACTTGTTGGAAATTTATCTCATATTGCAAAGTTTTCTTAAAAAAATCAACCTGAGAAATATCAACACAGGCATGGATATTTTTGCCAAGGCAATGCAGGATTTTGGGGATTCTATGGATAAACTGACAAAAGAGAGTTTAGGTAACAAAAATGAAAATTCCTACAAAGATAAAAAAAATCTAGAGAAAATATGGGGGAAAAAGGAAAAATCCTCATCAGAAGTCAAAATATGGTCAGATGAGACCAAAAACCAAAGAAAAACTCAGAGGAAAAAAGACAAGACCGACATGGAGAGAATTTGGGGAAATAGGAAATAATGATTATAAAATATTTTTCAAACTACTATACTAGAATAAAGGAAACCAAAAAAGTTGCACGAGATAAAAATAATGCAGTATGGGTAATTCCTATTTTTGATTCAATACTAGTTTCAATCTTTTTGTCTTGGCAGTTATCAATTGGAATCTGGATTGTATTTGATACATGGCAAAATACTCAGGTATATCCACCTTGGTATATGGATATGTTGTGGCAAGTATCTTCATTTTCATTTACAATATTTCTAAGTATTATCATGTTAACAATTTTGGATAAAATGATTTTATTTTTTATTCACATACATTTTCTTGTAAACAAACTAGTTTTACGAGGAATAAGTAAATTGGATATGTATCTATGGAAAAAGACTGGTAGGGATTCTGTAATTACAAATGCCATTTGGAAGATGCAGACCAAGTTTATGAGCAAATCCAAAAATCAAAGAAGACTAATGACTGTGGCCTTTGTTGGATTGATAGTAACGTATTATGGATGGCTGATTGCAACATGATTCAAAAAATAAACTATAAAATATTTACAAATAATTGAAATTTTAAATTCTAAACTCACAAAAACTTTTCAAATTACATGCATTACATTTGGGTTTACTGTTATGATGCTCAGGTTCTATAAAATCAAGTGCTATAGTTGTAAATTTTTCAAGTGATGTATGCAAATAATGAAGTGAAAAAGCATCTTGATAGTCAGAAAACACTTTGTATGGTTCTCTAGTTTTTCTATCGCAAATTCTTAATTCCCATTTCTTACTACTATGTGGCATCTCAAACCACTCCTCAGGATCATTTTTTCTTTTTCCAGAATAAACTGAATTTAGATATGCTAAAACCTGTAATAGTTGACTAGGGTATGGTTGTGTTTTTTGGTCATATGTTTGAGGTCTTCCAACAAATTTATCATCTTGAACTATTAGCGTTCCATCAACTCTGCTAATTTTATCAATTCTCCCTGAAAGTGTAACTAGAACATTTTCCGACGGGAATTCAAAAGGCATCGATAGTGTAGAGTAAACATTTTCACGGGCAAATTCAATGTTTTTTTGTTCATTTTCAATCTCTTCGATTAAAACAGGTTCTAATTCAACATGCTCTTGTTCATATTTTTCTTCTGCATGATGGGCTTTTGTTCCTAAAATCAGAGACTGTGAAGGTTTTGGCTTTATTCCTTGAATTGAAAGTGGGATTTTGTATTCACAATATCCCATCGCATCTGTAAAATCAGTTACTGCTGCATTTAGAAATGTAGTATTTTTTTCTTTTTCAATTTTTATCAACGATATTGAGACTAATTTTGTAAAATGAAAAACTTTACGATAGATTGGCGGTTAATGAAGACTGCAAATTGGAATCTATTGAAGTCAGCCCTTCAGTTATAAACTATATTTTTCAATTCTACATTTTCATTTGATCTGTAGTGGATATTAGGAGATTCAAACGATTTTCAGCTGTTAGAGTGTAGCCAAATTTAGATAATTTGGGCACGAATATCACACAATAACTAAGTATTGAAATAAAATAATGAGATCCATGACCTAATGACCGCATTATGTTCGCATAATGCAGGCAAAGAAGTAGATTTATTTTCGGTGCAAAAAAAGAAGAATAGTTGGCTATTTTACCCATAGACACGGGTCGATACGGGACCCCTGAGATGATGAAAATTTTTTCAGAACAAAAAAAAATTGATTATCAGCTGGAAATTGAGGGGGCAGCAGCTATTTCACAAAGTGAAATAGGACTTATTCCAAAAGCAGCGGGAAAAAAAATTTTTTCAGCTGCTAACTCTGGAAAAATTACTGCAAAAAGGATTAAACAACTAGAGGCAAAAAGTGATCACGATACTGCTGCACTTGTAGAATCTCTTAGTGAAAAATGCCCTAAAGAAGTAAGACCTTGGATTCACTATGGACTGACTAGCAATGATCTAGTTGATACGAGTAATTCTATGCAAATGAGGGATGCATTGATAATAATTGAACCCAAAGTTGCAAAACTGGCCCTATTATTATCTAAAAAGGCAATAAAACATGCAAAAACTCCAGCAGTCGGTAGAACACATGGTCAACATGCAAGTATCATTTCATTTGGATTAAAATTTGCAAATTGGGCAGCCGAAATGTCAAAACATATTGAAAGAATAAATGAATTAAAGAAAAGAATTTTGATTTGTAAAACCTTAGGAGTTGTTGGTACTGGTTCATTAATGGGTGCTAAATCAGTGGAGGTACAAAAACGAGTGGCAAAACGACTAAAACTATTTCCAGCCGAGGTCACGACACAAGTAATTCCACGAGAACGTTATGCGGAATACGTTTTTGAATTGGCATTAATTGGATCAACACTTGAAAAAATTGCAATTGAGATTAGAAATCTTCAAAGGACAGAAATAGGGGAGGTCGCAGAGCATTTCAGAAAAGGTCAGATGGGCAGTAGTGCAGTTCCTGTAAAACGAAACCCAATTAAAAGTGAACGAATTTCATCATTATCAAAATTATTACGCAGTCAAGTGGGAGTTTCATTTGAAAATATTCCATTATGGCATGAAAGGGATTTGTCAAACTCTGCAAATGAAAGATTTGTCTTGCCAACTTCATCCATATTAGTTGATGAAATGCTTGAAACTATGATTAGAATTGTATCTAATTTAGTTGTAAATGAGAAAAGAATTATTGAGAATCTAAAAATTACAAAGGGTCAAATCTTTGCAGAATTTGTGTTAGAAGCTTTAATCAAAAAAGGGGTTCCTAGATTTGTGGCTTACAGAGACGTACAACGAGTAGCATTTGAAGCAAAAGACAAAGAGATGGAGTATAAAGATGCAATTAAAGGAGATAAGGCTTTTTCATCTATTTTATCAGAAAAAGAAATTGAGGCAATATTTTCCCCTGAGAAACACCTTGGAGCTTCTGCAATAATCATAAACAATGTAAAAAAGTCAGTTGCAAAAACCTGCCAATCTATCTAGTTTTTAGTAATTTTCTATGAATTTTTGTTCCATACTGTAAAGCTTTTTTTCTTTTTGTGTAAGAGATTTCAGGTACCCCAACATCTTGGGCAAGTTTACGAATAGCATGTTTTCTAATTAGATCTTCAGAATCTTGAATTTTTTCAGATAAAGGAATAGTTTTTGCAAATGCAATAAATTTTGGTGATAGTAAAGGTTGTAAAATCTGTACTCCAAATTCAGAAGAAATCATGTTTACTGCCTTCATCATTTTAATTTCATTTTCTAGTTTTTGATCCATCAATTCATTTACCACAGAATCCCCTTGAGAAATTACATCTCGATATGCATCATATCCGCAGAACAACTCATCAATTCCATTTGCAGTAACTACAGTATCAATTCCTAAGCTCTGTGCAAGTTTTGAAACATAGTAAAAGGCAATACAATTTTCATTCCACGATAAATTATCTTTCTGAATTTTTTTATTTACATTACCTGCAATTTTCTCAAAAGAGTCTGATTCAATTTCTAAAATCTTATGTGATAGTTTTAATTGTTCATTAACTTTAATTGAAAACAAAATGTCATGTGATTCTGAAAATCCAATAGTAAGTAAAATTACATCGTATTCTAAATCAACAAGGATCTTTGAAATCAAGGTGCTATCAACTCCTCCTGAAAATGCTATACCAATTTTTTTTTTGGGTATAGTATGTTTAATTGCCTCTTGGATATTTTTTAAAAGTTCAGAATTCATTTTATTCACAAAATTTGTTACTATTTAAATTTAAGATCCTCTTGTATTATTCTTTAACTTTTAATGTAATGGCATCATAATGAAGTAATGATGAAACTTTCAGTAGAAGAAATTTCAGATCAACTAAAAAACTTAGATGGATGGTCAATTAAGGACGAAAAGCTTCACAAAGATTTTGAGTTTGAAAGCTTCAATGAGGCCTTTGGTTTCATGACTAGAGCATCAATGGAAATTGAAAAAATGAATCATCATCCGGAGTGGTTTAATGTTTATAACAAAATTTCAGTAGATTTAATGACTCACGATGCTGGAGGGATAACCAAAAATGACATCCAGTTGGCAAAAATTCTAAATTCACTTGCCTAAGATTTTTGTGGCTAAATTAATGGATTTTTTGTGTTTTTTTACAGAATTTATATACAGAACCTAAAGCAGATGACTTCACATGGCTACAAGTCCCACAATTTTGGATTCAGATTTTAGGTACATTGACAAAAAAGGAAATCTTTTGAGAACTAGAACAGAGCTTACTATTGCCCAAATGCTTTCCTTTTTGGATGAAGATTATCAATATGACCAAAAATTAATACTAAAAAATGGAAAAACTGTAAAAATCGATTTTACAACTAAGAAAGGTCTCATAGAAGTGATTGATAGTGAACAAGACATTGCAAAATACAAAGAGATCAAAGACGACTTAGATCAAAAAATAATGGCTGTTGGGCATCCAAAATATTCCTCACAAATTAAAGAATTAGAAGATATTGTCTTTTATGATAAAACACCCCAAACTGGATCGATATTTTTAGAAGATCCCTCTTTTTCATTTGATTATGCACATATCTTACCATTAGTTGAAAAATGCTCAATTCTTCATGGGCATACATCATCAGTTATGGTAGAACTTGTTGGACAAATGAAAAATAATTTACTCGTAGATTTTGGAGTGGCAAAAAAAATTATCAAAGAAGTTGTAGATATATTTGATCATAAATTTTTCATTAATGAAAAATATCTAAAAAGTGAAGATGAATCACATTATCAAATTCAGTTTGAAGGACCCAAAGGAATGTTTGATCTGCAAGTTCCAAAAAACACTACCTATCTTTTGCAAGGAGAAGCTACAGTTGAGAATTTGTCATCAGAAATTATAAAACTACTTGCACCTAAAATGCCATCCAATGTTGAAGCAGTTGGAGTTTATATTTATGAAGGATATAACAAAGGGTCTCATATTATTTCCAAAGTGTCAAAATAATTAAAAAATGGAACCCAAAATTAAGGAAAAGGCTTGGAACCCAGAGCTTGAAAAAAAAATTCTCAAGGATTGGGACGAAGAAAAAATTTATGAATTTACTCCCACTGAAAATAACTTTACAATAGATACTCCTCCTCCATATCCATCAGGTAGGCCATGGCATATTGGAGCAGCAGCTCATTATTCACAAATTGACATGATTGCAAGAACTGCAAGGATGTCGGGGGAAAACGTCTACTTTCCAATAGGAATTGATCGAAATGGTCTTCCAGTTGAACTCTATACGGAAAAAAAGCACAATATTAGAATGCGTGAAACTGAACGAGGAGAATTTCTAAACTTGTGTAGAGTGGCACTTGATGATTTAGAGGCTGAAATGCTCCTGATAATGAAAAATTTAGGAATAAGTGGTGAATTTGCAAACTATTACAGAACAGATTCTGAAGAGTATAGGTCATTGACTCAATCCACGTTCATAGATTTATGGAAGAAGGGCCAAATTTACCTTGCCAATAGACCTAACAACTATGATTGGGTATCAGGCACTACAATTGCCGATGCAGAAATTATCTATCAAGACTTGCCCACCAAGTTAGTTTACATGAAATTCAAAATAAAGGATACTGAAAAGGAAATAATTATCGCAAGTACCAGACCTGAACTCTTGTGTGCTTGTAAAACAATTATTGTAAATCCTGATGATCAAAGATATGCTCCATTTATTGGAAAAAAAATTATTGTGCCCATTACCAATGCGGAAGTAGAGCTTAGAACCCATCACTCAGCCCAGCAAGAATTTGGTTCAGGAGCGGTAATGGTTTGTAGTTATGGTGATCAAAACGATGTTGCCCTATTTAGAGAGTTAGAACTTGAAGAAGTAGTTGCAATTGGACTTGATGGAAAAATGACGGAAGCAGCAGGTGAATATGCAGGCTTAAAACCAAAACAAGCTAGAACAAAGATAATTGAAGATTTAGAAACAAATGGCTTTGTTGAAAAGATAGAAGATATTGTTCATAGAACACCAGTTTCTGAACGAAGTAAAATTCCAATCGAGATTATTCCAATGGAAGAATATTATTTAAAACAAAAAGATTCTGTAGAAAAAATAAAAAAATTAGGGCAAGAAATTACATTTTACCCATCAATGCACAAGCAAATTCTCATGAATTGGTTAGAATCAATTAACATTGATTGGCCAATATCAAGGAGAAGGTATTATGGAACAGAGATTCCAATTTGGTATTGTAAAAGTTGTTCTGAACCCAATATTCCAGAACCAGGAAAATACTACAAACCCTGGTCTGATAAATGTCCAATCAGTAACTGTACTAAATGTGGTGCTACAGAATTTGTTGGAGAAGAAAGAACTTTTGATACATGGATGGATTCTAGTGTCTCACCTCTTTTTGTTTCCAAATTTAACAAGGATTCAGAATTTTTCAAAAAGGTATATCCCACTACCATTCGTCCTCAGGCAAAAGATATTGTCCGAACATGGCTTTACTATACGCTTCTAAGATGTGATCAGCTTACGGGAAATAAACCATGGTCTCAGGCCTGGATAATGGGATATGGGCTTGATGAAAAAGGTCTCAAGATGAGTAAGAGTAAAGGAAATGCTATCGATCCATTGCCAGTTATTGAAAAATTGGGTGCAGACACATTCCGATTTTGGAGTGCTAGTGAAATAAACCATGGTTATGATTTTAGATGTAACGAGCAAAAAATAGAATCAACAAAAAAATTCCTAAGTAAGTTATGGAATGTTTCAAGATTCTTGTCAAGTTTCCCAGTAATAAATTCTGGAAAGCCTAACCCAACAGACAAGTGGATTTTATCAGAATTAAACAACCTAGTAAAAGAATGTAAAAAAGGTTATGATGAATACAACTTTTTTGTACCTGCTATTGCAGTTAGGGAATTTACATGGAATGTTTTTGCTGCACATTACATTGAAATGGTAAAGGCAAGAGCCTATGGGATAGGATTTTCAGATGACGAAAGAGACGCGGCAATTTTTACTTTACACAAAACACTATCAACAATTTTGAAATTATTGGCTCCTATTACTCCATTCATCACGGATCACCTATGGAAAACTTTGTATTCCCAATCAAGTATTCACATCGAGCAACAAGTAGAACCAGAAGATGAGCAATCAGAAAATAAATTAACAGAAGAAATATCAGAATTTAATTCCAAAGTGTGGAATGAAAAGAAGACCAAAGGATTATCACTTAAAGACTCTTTCTCATATCCAGTTCCAAAAAGTTTAGAGCCTTTCAAAAAAGATTTAGAGTCAATGCATAATTTAATTTAGAAATTTAATTTGCAAAGCTTTTTACAAGATTTAGAAAATATTTGTGTAAAGAAACGTCTTTTGTTAATTCAGGATGAAATGAAGTTCCAATAATGTTCCCTTTTTTTATAGCAACAATCTTTTCATTAAATTTAGCTAAAACTTCAATATCAGAATTTGCTTCTGAAATTGATGGTGCGCGAATAAAAACACCTCTAAATTTTGGAATTTTAATAGAGTCCATTGAGATTTCAGCCTCAAAAGAATCTTTTTGGCGTCCAAAAGAATTTCTTTCAAGTTTAATATCTAACAAATTTAAAAGAGGTTGATTAATTTTTCCCATTATACGATCATCTGCAATTTTTGCAAGCATAATCATTCCCGCACAAATTCCAAAAACAGGCATTCCTTGTTCAATTTTTTCTTTCATTACCTTTAGGGAACTATTAACAAGTGATAGTTGTCCAATCGTGGTACTTTCTCCTCCCGGTATAATCAATCCATCAAGTTTTGAAATATCGTCAGCTGTTTTTACATTAGTTACTGAACCATCTATACCTAAATCATCTAGTGCTTTTTGGGTAGAAATGATATTTTCTTGAACATCTCCTTGAATTGCCAAAACACCAATATTGATACTCAAGCTGAACCACCTCGTTCTTGCATTCTTAGTTCTAAGGTATTAACATCTAAGCCTAACATTGATTGTCGTTCATCAATCATTTTTTGAGCTTCCTTTACTTTTTCTGGTTCTTCCCAGAAAGTAGTTGCCAAAACAATTGCTCGTGCTCGTTCTTGTGCATCATTGGCATTAAAGATTCCAGAACCAACAAAAATTCCATCACATCCAAGTGACATCAAATATGCAGCATCAGCAGGTGTTGCGATTCCTCCTGCTGCAAAATTTACTACAGGTAATCTACCTAGTCTTGCAGTTTCTTCTACTACTTCATATGATACCTTAAACTCTCTTGCCATTCGAACTAAATCCTGATAATCCCCAGAATCATAAATTGATTTTATTGCACGTAATTCATCATTTACTTTTTTAATATGTGTGACAGCTTCAGCAACATTTCCAGTACCTGGCTCTCCCTTTGTTCTAATCATAGCAGCGCCTTCCTCTATTCGCCTCAAGGCTTCAGCCAAAGATCTTGCACCATTCACGAAAGGAGTAGTAAAGTCCCATTTCCAAATATGATGATGTTCATCTGCTGGTGTTAGTACTTCAGACTCATCAATCATATCAACATCTGATTCTTGCAAAACTTTTGCTTCATATACATGACCAATTCTACACTTTGCCATTACAGGAATTGTAACTGAGTCCATAATGTCTTGGATAATTCTAATGCTTGCAGTCCGTGCAACACCTCCTGCTTTTCGAACATCAGAAGGAAGTTTATCTAAAACCATTACTGATACTGCCCCAGCTTCCTCAGCAATTTGAGCCTGCTCTACGGTCGTTACATCCATTACCACACCATTTTTTAGCATGTGGGCAAATCCACGTTTCAGTGTTGAAGTTCCCCGAGAAATTTCTGATGATTCAGATTTTTCAAAAATTATACCTTTAGCATCTTTTCTTTCTCCAGCAAGTGGAAGCATATTCAGAGATTCATTTGAGGCTATTTGTACCTATTCACTTATTTGGACTACGATTTGATCTAGTTGAGATTCTATCATAGTGATGATGGGGGGAATAAATTTTTCAGTGGCATTTTGTTCTGGCCAATGAATTTGTTTTACTTGACCATTTAAGGTGACTTTTACATTTGATTTTTGATAATCGGTAACATTATTCATTACTGGAAACGATTCAGAAGGAATTGCAATAAAACCAGTCTCTTTTATTAAAGCCGTTAATTTTCGAATTTTTTCTTCGCTTAGTTCTGTTCTTTTTTCAGGTTGAGAATATCCTTCTTTGGTAACGGTATATTTTGTTTCTCCATTATTTTTTATCAAAAGAACTTCGGTTTTTTTAGCTCCTTCTCTTTCGGTTACGCCATAGGATACTTTTTTTAATTGATGTTTGGTATATTCAATTTCAATTGTATCATTTGGGTTTGCAGCAGAAAATGGAATGTCAGGTTTTGTAATTAAAGGAATCGAAATTAAAAGTGCAACAATTACGGGAATTGCTCCAAATGCTAACATTTTTGGTCTAACCATGATTTTTTTTACAATTCTAAATTCATTTTTATTGCAAATAAATCTTGGTGAAAGTAACTTAAAATTCAAGTCTGTTTCATTCATTTTTGTGGGGTCGTAGCCTAGCCTGGTAGGGCGACAGTATCTACAAAGATCACCGCTAAGGGCTCCAGAGGTAAACTAAGCTAAACTGACTCACGGATGATGTAAGTTTGGAGCTGTAGTGACCCGTAGGTCGCCGGTTCGATTCCGGTCGGCCCCACGTTCCTATCGGGTTCATATAGCTGTAATTCGTAATAAAATGGGAAAATGACAACGAAACCCGAAACAATAATTAGACAAATTACAAACTTGTCAGAGGCTCACAAGAAAGTGTTGTTGCAATTCAAAGACTTTTTGGTTGATGAGGAAGACAGCACGTTGACAAATGCTTCAAACTATTTGCGGGTGTTAAAATTGTATTCACGTGATATTGGAAACAAAGATTTCAAAGATGTTACAAGAGATGATGTGCTAGAATTTCTAAACAAACGCAGAAAATCAATTGAAGAAGATCCTGAGAAGAAATGGGTTAGGACTTGGAATGATTACTTGGCAAGATTAACTGGGTTTTACAGATGGCTATACAACCATGAAATTACATTGGATAGGGAAGACTGGAACACACCTGAACCCTTTGCCAGCATAAAAAAGAAGAAGAACAAACGAGACTGTAGCTATACTCCAAACGATGTATGGGAGAACGAAGAGTTGCTTTTGGTTGTAAAATATTGCGACAACATTCGTGACAAGGCAATCTTGGGCCTATTTTGGAACAAATTTAGACCAGATACAGAGACTCGACTTGAAAAACATTAGACGTTACTACTTTAACGATTCTCAGACAACTTAACTAAAGTCAAAACGTAAGTTTTGTATAATTTTCAGGCATAAAAAGATGGCATTATTTTTTATAGATAGCCTGTAACATTGGTGCTAATTCCTGTCTCCATAAGGAGGATTTTTTTAGCTAATTTCTTGCATATTGTGACCTGATTTTTTGTTTATTGATTTGCATGAGTTGGACACGATTTTCAATAAGATTTGATTTAATACGTAAAGACAAATTCTGTTAAAAAGATGAAGATTGAAAAAATCATTTATTTGGTTTCTTCATTTTTGAATTCCTTATACTCTATTTTTTCTCCACAATATGGACAGAAATGCATTGGAAAGAAGGCCATGCTTCCGTTTGGACTAATGTCTTTAAAGTAAAACTTTCCCCATTTTATGTTCCATAAAGCATAGTTGGAATCATGATCTTTTAGGCTCTTACAACACCACCAAGTCCTCTGTTTGATAACGCGATATTCCGTAAAACGGTCTCCAGCTATTTTATGAGGAACAGGTTTAAAAAAAATCTCCAATCTAGAATTAAAGGAATAAGGACGTGCTCATAAATTCTTCTAATCTTTGACACCAAGAGTGATCATGGACTTTATTTGAGGTCAGGATTGCCATACTTGAACCTGGTAATATGTGCCATAAAAATTTGAAATTATTTTTCGCTTCAGGGCTAAAGGATACGAAGACCTTATGAGCATCATGATTTTAGCTTGATTACATGAAAACTGGATTTTTGATAATGGCGTTATTCGCATTTGCTCCTCTGGCAATTCCTAATGTCTCAGCTTCGTGTATTGAGGATGTAAACTATGATTCTGTTTTAAAAGAATCTGAACTAGCATTCACGGGAACGGTCACACGTCTTGATAATTATGATGGGCCGCAAAAAGTTACTTTCCTTATTCATGATGTTATAAAAGGGAAAGTCAATACTCCAAAATTCATTTTCCAAAACACCGGAATGATGTTTCTCCAAAACGACACAATAACGAGGTCATCAACCAATGTAGATTACAAAATTGGGACAACCTACAAAGTATACGTAACAAACGGTGAAACAAACCAATGCACTACAAAGATCACTGCCCCTCCTGCTGATTACATATGGGAGCCAGGGCCTGAGGATGGTAACTATTTTTCAAATGAAAACGAGGAACCCTTACAACAATACCAAGATGCAAACGAAAGAGAGTCTTACCTGGATGCACTATCTGGCGGCTCTTTTTTATTGCCTGCCAAATCCCCAAAACTAACTGATAGGGAACTAGATGATATCATGGATAGCTTGTTTAGCCATGGATTAGATCATACTGAATTGCCGATTGCATCAATTGCAATAGACTATGAAAGAGGCATTCTGGTTTTATGGACGCCAGATTTGACTATTGGAAACAAAGTCCAAGGACTGATAGGCGATGTACCATTTGTTCTATTGTATGAGGAAGCCCCTGCAAGATGGACTCATGATGGCCCTTCCCCTGAACCAGAGTCAGAACCCGAACAAGACAGCCTTATCCTTGAGAATTGCGGGCCAGGTACAACACTGCAAGATGGTATCTGTTTAGTGAGTTCAGGTAATGAGGATTCTGTAACTGATGCCAAATGGGAAGACACATTTAATGAAAAAGAGCCTCCTCCAAATTTGAAACCTGAACGTGATTATGATTACGGCTTTATCTATGTGATAGTTTTGCTTACAATTGCAATCATTGGAGGCATTGTTGCAGGAATCATTTTTGCAATTGGGAGAAAAAAAAATAAAATCTAACATCTTGATAGTTATTGGATTAATCTTTGTTAAGAATGATTTTGTTATTTTTCATGTCTTGAAAGATTCGCAGTAAAGAAGGCTAGGTTAACAATACATGAACACGATTAGCACGCGGATTCTATTGAATATCAACGGGAAAATTGTGCTAAGCTAAATTGTTTCGATATATCTTTTGTGGGTAAAATGAATCAATTCCTTGAAATTTTCAAAATTAAACAATAATTTTAGTAATACCTAGTTTGTTTATCCATTCTATCTAAGATATCATTTGCAATGTCTTCTTGAATGGACATTTCTTTTTTTATTTCCTCATTCATCCGTTCTGTATTTTCAAAATGATGCTCAAAACTATCAGATAACTCTGAGATTAGGTTAGTATAGTCAAAAACATCTTGTGCTCTTTTTTGTTCATATAAGACAATTTTGTCAAAATCTGAATGCATCCTTGTATATGCAGTTCCAGAATCATCAAATCGTTCAAACTCTGGATCAACCTGCTTGAATGAACCAAAACTGTTCATCTCAAAAGTTCTTCCATCTTCAGTCACCCAAAATGGACTGTATTTTTCAACCTGAGTGATCTGTAGCAATCCTTCATTTTTTATTGTTGATGGAATCATCTTTGTGTTCATAGGATTTAGTGATTCTCCAATTACATCCACTCCTTCGTTTAGATACGTTATTTGGTATCGATTTTTGTTATCAATTGCCTTTATTGCCAATACTTTGTCTTTTAATGGTTCTAGAAATACCATTGAAACATTTGTGGTATCACAATTTTTTCCAATTTCTTTGGATTGGCATTTTGATTTTTCATGAGTAGCAGTAACAGAATCTACATCAACTACATTTGACTGTTGAACAGTCTTTACCTGCTTAATTTTACCATTTTTATCATACCAGATCTCTATTCCAAGTTCTGCCAAGTGTGCTTGACCTGCTTCTGGGATGCCAAAAAGAAATTCTTGAACCTTTAATCCTTTATCAGCATATACTGTAGCTGAAAATGTGTTTTCTTCTCCGATAGTTATTTGCTTCTCTGTAAAATCAGTATGATGATTATCAGTGATCTGGAATTTTTGGGTATTGAATCTAAACCCATTATCTACTAGCATTTCAAATGTTTCATGGTTTACTCCAAATGTTGGCCTTGTTAGGTGCTGATCACTTTCCCCGCTTTTGGAATTTTTTCCAGTAAAAGAGTTGGAATTTAGGGGTTGCCAATCTGGATGACCATCTATAGAGCTAGGCAGATTCCTTAAATTTTGAACATTAGAACCATCTGAATCCATCAAAAAAACATTGCTACCTCCATCTCTTTGGCTGATAAAAACAATTTTAGTTCCATCAGGGGAAAATTTTGCGGAAGTGTCATGCTCTGGATCAAAAGTCAATCTAGTTTGGTTCGAACCATCTGAATTCATTACAAAAATATCATGTTTCCCAAATCTACTGCTATCAAAAATAATTTTTAATCCATCAGGAGACCAGCTAGGTCTCCCATTAAATGCAGGAACATTTGTTAGTGCTTGAATGTTACTTCCATCAGAATTCATAACATAGATTTGTGTTCCAGAACCACCCATAGATCCATCAAAAACAATCTTTGAGCCATCAGGTGACCAGCTATGTCTTCCTTGTCCAACATAGCCATTAGTTATTTCTGAAATATTACTACCGTCAGGATTCATGGTAACAATTTCATCATTATTTCGAAAAGAAATTTTTGTGCCATCAGTTGACCAAGTTGGTCTAACTACAAAATCTTCACTATCAACTATTTCCTCTTGACCAGTCCCATCAATGTTCATAGTATTGATTTTATGAAGTGAAATTTCCCATACAATTTTTTGTCCATCAGAAGAAATACGAGGTCGGTCATCAAAGTCTGAACTGTATGTAAGGCGTGTTTGGTTGGAGCCATCTGAGTCCATAATATATAATTCAGGATTTCCATCTTGTGTCGATCTAAAAACAATCTTTCCATTTTCTCCAGGAAATGTGGTTGAAAATGCTTCTTGAGATGAAACCAGTGAACCTAAAACCAAAAAACTGACTGAAATAATTATCAATTGAAAATTATTCACAAAAATTTGTATTTTTTAATTAAATTAAGCACGGCTGTTAGAAATTTATTCACAACAATATTCGTTTTCATTGGCAAAAAATATTAACAATTTTTCTATTCTAAATTGATTTCAAATTTTCCTAAACTGTAATTTTTAGAGATATGTTTTGTGGGTAAACTAATTTCAAATTTCATGAACCCGATTGGGCCAATTTTCTATTTGTCATGGATTATTGAAGCCAAAGGGCTCCCGAGTATTTTACAGACCACAGTTGATTCATTTAAGCCTAGTAATTTAATATGTTTTCTAAAAAAGGAATTATGACAAAACTAACTCCCCGATTTTTACCATGTAATTTTATTACGCTCATATTCAAAGATTTAGTGTGAATAAAGTCATATCGGTTGGATTCATTGTTGGGATTGCTGCGGCTGGTGCTATTGGTGGCCCTCTTGGATTTTTGGAAGTGGAGAAACAACAGGCAATAAAGAGAATGAATAATGGTACTCATGAATGTGAACAAATGGAACGGTATGGTGCCTCTTCTCTTGCAGTTTCAGGTTGCTATCTTAAACTATTGGAGAATATAGAAGAGGCCTGTGAAAAATACCCTGACCTCGATGACAGATGTTATGCCGTTAGAACATTATCACAAATGTTTGGTTAAGGATATTGTGATTCTTCAGACCACTGAAAAAAATAAATTTTCAACCATCAGAATTATCTCCTTTTTACAATTTAGCATATGGAATTAGTCATAAATCAATTTTTAAATTACTTCTCTTTAAGGAGGATTTCTTTTAGCTATTTTCTCTTTTAATGTAAATTCATGTTTTTTCCTGATTTTGTAGGGGCATCAAACTAATTATTCTATGCCGCAATTGGGTTTTGAAAGTTTTTTTACAAGAGAAAGGAGTAGAAGTGATTCTAATTAGAAAAACAAGCAATCATATCCTTTCTGATTGTAGGTAGGAATTAAAATTTTTTAAATTTAGAATTACTAAAATTCACAATCAATTTCGGTATCTAATCCTGTTCCTCCGTCACAATCATCTGTGTCAAGTCCTCCGTCAAGTAAATCATCTCCTCCATCTCCTCGTAAAATATCATCATCCTCGTTTCCGAAGAGCAGATCATTATCGCCCCCACCAAATAGTTCATCATTTCCTACCTCTCCTACTAAACGATCCTCACCGTTATTTCCAAAAAGATCATCATCGCCAGAACCACCTACTAAAAGGTCATGACCATTTCTTCCCCGTAATGTGTCGTTTCCTAATCCTCCGAGAAGCTCATCTTCGCCATCGCTACCGCAAAGTAAATCCTCTCCTCCATCCCCAAAAAGAGCTTGTCGTGGTAGAATTGTCCCATTTGTCTCGTCGGCACAAATTATATCATTTCCTTCTAATCCAGATATTTCAATTCCTAGAGTATCTGCCACAGTTGCTGGTCCGTCATGTATTGGAATGGTACTGCCATTTACTTGGTATTCATCTCCAGCAGGGGTCTTAGAGACTGTTATAGTGTCGTCACCTGCATCTCCATGGATGGAAAGAAGGTTTAGGGACAGAATGTAAAATGCTTCAATTAGTACATTATCTACAGTAACCAAAAGATTTTGAGTATCAGATAATCCTCCCGAATCAGTGACTTTAACTGCTAAATCATAAACACCATCGCCATTATTATCTACCATCGTTTCAAAGTCAGGTCTAGCAGTAAATGTTAGTATTCCGCCTATTGGATCTAAATCAGCAAAAATATTATCTTCGCCACTCCCAGTTGTAAAACTGTATGTTAGTCCAGATCCTTCAGAATCTGAGTCATCAGTTGCCTGAATATCGGTGATTGCAAAAGTATTCTCATCCACATTTATTGCCACAATTGCTCCTCCACCATCACTTGTAATCATTGGTGGAAGGTTGATGGGGCCTTCTGCAACATCAGTCACAGTCACTGTAATGTCTTGAGTATCAGTAAGAGAACCTCCTGGACCTGAATCAGTAACAGTTACTTGAACCTCATACATATTGTTACCATCAAAATCAGCTGGATTCTCAAAGTCAGGTATGCAGCAACCACTAAATGATAACACTCCTGTAGTTGAGGTTATGAAGAATTGTGCATTATCTTCACCGCCACCTCCTACAGTTGTAAAACTGTATGTTAATCCAGAACCTTCTGAATCCAAGTCATCACTTGTTTGCATATCTGTAACTAGTGTAGTATTCTCTGCTATACTTTTTGAGGCAGTATCTCCTCCACCATCACTTGTAATCATTGGTGGAAGGTTGATGGGACCTGTTGGCACAAACCCTGTACACGTATCATTACAGCCTCCCGGAATTGTACCATTAGTACCACCATCATCACAAATCTCAGGTGGAGTTATGATACTATCTCCACAAACGGGACCTGTTTGATCTTCGATTTCACAAATAGCACTACATCCATCTCCACCATCAGTATTTCCATCATCACATTGCTCTGGTGGAGTCACAATACCATCCCCACAAACTGCAGGCTCATCAACTACAATGATTGAAGGAACACAAAGCTCTCGTTCTTTTTTAGTGTCTAATGCCTCAGGCCCAAATTGATTATTTGTATAAACAGTTAGTTTCTTATGGTTTGGCTCACTTTTTGATTTTTTTACATCATAACACAACAAATTATCTCCAGGATTTTGAATTTGGCCAATATAGTTATGATGAGTTTTCACTACTGGGGCACAAAACATTTTAGGCTTTTTAACATCAAATGTGCGGTCTTCATCAAAGTTTGGGTCGTAAACGTCAGCTTTTAGCTTCTTAAACTGGGGAGTATTTTTGGTTACTTTGACGTCATAACACTTGAAATGATCATCATTATTGAATTGTGGTGCAGCAGGTGAAAAATCATGACTTTTAGTAGAAGGCAATAGGAGTAGTTTTTCTCGCTTTACATCTAGATTAATCAGACCAAACTGATTTGCCACAAGTATTTTTTCAGCTCCTTTTTTCTTGTCTTGTGCCTTTATCTGGTATCCTACCAAATGAGTGATTTCATTTGAGATTCCTTCATCATTTTTATCAATAGGGTTCAATAGTCGGTCAATTTTTCTGACTTTGACATCGCCTGTTGTAAACTGATCAGATAATCCAACGTTAATCTTTTCAAATTTTGGTGTGTTTTTTGTCTCTTTGATTTGGTATGCTAAAAAGTGTTCAGGACTAATATTTTCAATTGCAAGACATAAAGAATTTTGAGAGTTTGGGTTACATGGATCATTATCGTCAGGATCTGAGAGGGCATTAAATCCATCCAAATCATTATCAGGATAATTCACAGTTGATGGAACACACAATTCTCTTTCTTTTTTAGTGTCTAGGGATTCAGGACCAAATTGATTGCTTGTAAAAACAGTCAGTCTCTGGTGGTTTGACTCACCTTTGGATTTTTTTGCATCATAGCAGACCAAATGGTTTTGAGAGTTTACAATTGGGCTAACTTGATTATTATGATTCTTTTCTACTGGAGTGCAAAATAGTCGTGGTTTTTTAACATCAAGGGTTCGGTCTTCGCCAAAGTTTGGATCATATACATCTGCTTTTAGTTTTTTAAAGTTTGGTGTATTCTTTGTAACTTTGACATCATAACACTTGAAGTGATCAGATGTTATTAATGGAATTTTTTTTGATTGAGTGTTGAGATCTTTTGTAGATGGAACAAGCAATAACTTTGCTTTTTTAATATCCAAAGAAAGTTCTCCAAACTGATTTTCCACAAGGACTGTCTCTTTTACTTTGTTCCTGTTGTCTTGTACTTGTATCTTATAGCCAACTAGATGAGTTATAGTATTGTTAATTCCTTCATCATTTTTATCAATTGGATTTAACAGTCTATAGATTTGTTTGACTTTAAATTCTCCTGAACTAAACTGGTCAGATAACCCAACATAGAATTTTTCAAACTTTGGTGTGTTCTTTGTTTCTTTGATTTGATAGCTCAAAAAGTGCTCAGAAACTGGAAATGCTTCTCCTGCAAAACTTTCTGGTAAGTCAATTAGTGAAAACATTACACCGAAAACCGCCGCACAAAGCGTAGCTATAAGAATTCTTTTTTGCCCGATACCCAAGAACAAAATTTTAGAATATTATGGTATTAAGTATAATCTCAAGTAATAAAATAAAGCTACAAAAATAGCCTCAAAAAATTTTTTATTTTGGTTATTGTTCTTTAATTTTCTCAGCGGTATTTTATGTTCTTTTTTGAATAAAATCCAAAATCTCGTTTGGAAATTCTCATTCTATAAGGAGGATTTTTTTTAGCTAATTTCTTGTTTAATTCAAATTGAAAAGGTCTTTGCTTTACTTCAGAAAATTCAGCTCTTGGTTCTGGCGTTTTACAAAATACATTGAAACAAAGATGGCCATGATATTTGCGATTGGCACTGCCCACCAGATTCCCGGCGCTCCAAAAATTTGAGGATATGAAAGCAGACCAATGATCACAAAAAGGAAGTTATAAGACATTGAAACCAATAATGAGAGCTTGGGTTTTTGGAGTGCAGTCAGGTAAGCCGAAGAAAGCAGGTTTACCCCAATGAAAAAATATGATATCCCATAAATCCGGATTGCCTCATAGGCCAATGCTGTCAATTGTTGATCACCTTCAGAAAACAATCCAATAAAATATTCTCCAAAGAAAAACACCATAAGATAAGATGCAATTCCAACCATTACGGTAAACTTTATTGCAATTTTTAGTGTGTTTTTTACGTTCTTTGAGGACTTGGTACCAAAATAGTAGCTTACCATTGGTTGCAAAGCCATTGACAACCCAAAATTTATCATCAAGACAATCAAAGAGGTGAGCGAGATTATTGCAAAAGCAGCTATGCCAATTTCTCCCAAAAATTGTATCAAAGTTAAATTGAATACTAGGACAACTATCCCTACAGAGAATTCGGATAGTCCTTCAGATGACCCATTGTAAAGGATTTTTTTTATTAAGGAAAAATCAAAGACTGGCTTGCCATAAGAAAGAATCGCATTTTTTCTCAAAAAATAGAAAACCAGCAGGCCAGTGCTTGGGATTATTGAAAGGCCAGTTGCTAAAGCAGCTGCACCCAACCCCATATTGAACACACCTAAGAACAGGTAGGTTAGTGGAATGTTGATAGCTACTGACACCATTGTTGTTTTTATGGGATAGATGGAATTGCCCTCGTTTCTGATAAAATATTGTAAAATCAAACCCACTAAAAACAAAATAAAAAACAAAGCCAACGTGGAAAAATAATTCTTGGTAGATTCAAAAAGCAAATCAGTTGCACCAAGTAAGACTGTAATTCCGTCAGAAAAAATTATTGTAACTGCAGAAAGACCTAATGAAGAAATTACTGTTAATATAATTGCTAGATTAAAAATTTGTTTGGCTTCTTTGATTTTCTTTTCACCTAGGAATTTTCCAACAATTGCCGAACCGCCAGATGCTATGACAATTCCAAAGGCCACAAGAAAACTAAACACAGGAAAAACCAGGTTGAAGGCAGCTAATCCTTCAGAGCCAAGAAACCTACCAATTAAGATCCCATCTACCAAAAAAGTGCTAATCATTAATAGGCTTGTAAAAATTGAAGGAATGGCAAACTTGGTAAAAACTCTGGATGGTTTTTCCCTTGCAAATAATTCATCGCTCATTTTCCTTTCTCTTTTGCCTCTATAACTGCATCAAATTCCTAAGAAGCCTATGGGGTTGCATTCATTTTAGACAAATTCTTTGAGGTTATTAAACTGGTATACTGACAATCTAGAGCACAAAGTCAAACAAAGGGGCATGGCTTCAACGTAATGGATAACAGTGCCCGTAGATAAATTGGCAAAAAGATATCTTGGAATGTAAAAGTATCCCAGACAATCTGTTGATGAAAAACAAATTTTATTTAAATTCTTCACAGAAAACGAGTAACCTTTTTTTCAGAAAACAAAAGGAAATATGATTGCTTGGCAACATATAGATTGTCTATTTCAATAGTTAAGACCCTTAGATTTTCAAGCACGTCATTTAACTTGATCTTGCCGCTTTGATAATTTGAGATTTGAGTTTCAATTATTTCTTGTTTATATCTTGGCAATTTTTTATACATTCTTCCATACATTCTGCGTAAAACATTTGCATGTTTTTTTCTTGTTGGGAGTTTTCCAAGAATAATTTTTAAATTTTCGGAATATTTACAAATTACTTCTTTTAGGATTAAGTTTTCATGATTTGCAACAATGCTTCCAAGGTTGTTTAGTTCGTTTGGATCAAAAGCCATAAACAGGTACTTGTGGAATGTATGGAACCGAACCAATTTGTTCATACTTGGTTTTGATTTTACAGGGGAGAAATTATCCAATACAAAATTCCGAATATCTGAAATTTTTAATTTATTTTCATCCAAACAAAGATAATAATTTTAATTTGTATATGAAGGGTGTTTGCATTATTTCCTAGTGCCTAAATTTTTAATGCATGTATTAAATAGATAGCCTTTAAAAAGGGCTTCAAAAAATTTTTTGGGTATTTTATGATTGAACCAAATGAGGACGGTATACGTATAAGCCAATTATTCAAATCTTAATTTACAGAAAAAAATTTTTCATTTTTAGTGGGCAATAAAATTGAACGGCACATTTACGGAATCCTGCTTGAAAGGTGTACCCATTGAAAAATTCAACTAATCGTTAATACCCCTTTCAGAACCACAAAATTTGCAAAAAATTTTAGTTCCTGAATCATTTATCAAAATAATATTTTTTTCACATGTTGGGCATTTGGTATTGCTCTTTTTTAATTTCATTTGATTGTTTATAGAAGTTTTTTTGATTTAAGATAGTTGCAACACAATGTATTGCAAATTCAATTAACATGTTAGGGCATCATTGGCATTTGCAAGAACACCAGTATTGCAGCAAGAGCCATTGTGGGAACCGAAATTACCGCTCCTGGTTTGATCCATTCTTTTAGCGTAATATGGCCACGCTTTCTTCTCTCCAGCATACCTATTGCAACAATGTTTGCAGTACTGCCAATCAAGGTTAGATTTCCAAAAAATGTTCCACTAAACAGCATTCCCCACCAAAACGGGTAGTTGTCTATCCCCATAGCTCCAAATTCATGCACTACAGGGATGAAGGTAGCAACTGCAAGCACATTGTCCATTAATGCGCTAAGTATGCTGGTAATCGGAACAAATATGAAAAATAGGTTTGTTTCATCTCCACCACTTAGATCTACTAGCCCTTCTGCAAGTACAGTGGTCACTCCTAACATCTTCATTGTTCCAACAGAAGCAAACAAGAAGATAAAAAATGCCAGGGTCCACCAGTCTACTCTTCTCTCAACCATCTCTCTTGCATTACTGTGATTCAAAAACAAAACAATTCCTGCTGCGGCAAATGCCACTCCTGGAAGCAAAACGTTCTTGCCAAGTCCTAATGCTTCTTCCAGAGGACTGTGGGCAACAAGGGCTGCAATTGTTCCAATAAAGATAACCCACGGAATCCTGAAGCTTTGTTTTTTTACTGAAACTTGGTCAGAGGATTCTTCTACTAAGACTATGTCTCCCTTTTGTCCCACCAGTGCTTCTCCCATGCTTCGAATATATTTTCTAAAGTACAATAGACACAAGGGAATTGCAACACCCAATCCTGCTATTGCAATAGGTGTGGCCCATCTTAAAAATTCCATAAAAGTTAACTCTGCCCTCATGGCGATGAGCACCCCCACAGGATTGCCAACTACTGTTGCACTACTTCCAATGTTTGTGGCAAATACGGTCATCATTACTAGTGGAATTGCACTGATCCTGAGCTTGCCTGTAAGATGCAATACGGTTGCAGTCATAAAAAGAATCGAGGTTACCTCATCAACTAGTGCTGCAAATAATGCGGACATTAGCATCAGCACTATCACTAGTTTTACGGGATTGTTTCCAACCCCTCTCATAATTTTTGCCAAAAGGTGCTCAAAAAACTTCTTTTCTTCTAAGAATCCCACAACTATCATCATTCCCACCAAAAACAGTATCATGTCAAATCCTGCAAATTCTATCATGGTTTTTGTATCTAGCAGTCCCAAGCCCAACATTGCTGCAATTCCAACCAGTGCAAAGGCCAGCCTGAATCTCCAAAACAAAAGGGTTCCAACAATTAAAGATGCAAAAATCGTAACAGAGGCTACCTGAGCAGCATTGAGTCCAGCAAAGCTAACAGTAAAAGCAATTGCGGCTAAAATTACAGGATACAGGTACTGTTTTTTAATCATCATCCAACCTCGGGTTTTGAATTAATCTCAAGGTTGGAATTTTTCTTCTTAACCCAGATTTGAAACCCAGATTCAATTAGCAACTGAAAAACATCGGCCCATGGAAATTTTTCTTCATCCAAAACCAGTATTTCAAACCCGCCATATTGTTCATCAATTTTTCCGGTGTCCTTTATGACCTCCTTTAGTTTAATGGAGATCACTTTCTTTCACCATCAATTAGCATAATTGGGCAGGAGATTTGTTCAAGTACTTTTCGTGATATGCTGCCAAGCTTCAAAATTCCTTTTATGCCAGGTAATTTCTTTCTCTTGGCCATTATTATCAGATCATAGCTTCCACTGTTTGCTATTCTTGAAATTTCCTCATCTGGATACCCATGAAGAATTTTTACACTGGTAGGAATTTTCTCTGATCTTATTTCTTGTACCAATTTATCCATTCTCTTGTGCATCTCAATCTTCATTTCCCTCCTGGCAATGTTAAGTTGCTTTGCAAAATTCTTTCTTTCCTGGGTTAATGTAACCAAAGGGGGAGTAGGAATCTCCTCAACTATATGCAATAAGGTTATTTTTGAATTGTTTAATTTTGCTATTTGGTGAGCGTGTTCTAGGGCCCTATTTCCTGCTTTTGTTCCTGCATGGGGGACAAGAATATTTTTGTACATTTTTTTCTATTTCAAATTCTCCCTCAAAACGAAGCTGCTTCCTGTACCATTTGTCTTAATTGGCCCAGCAAAGGTAAAGTTTTCTTGAAACATATCAATCTCCAAAAAAGGAAAGAAGCAAGATTGTTTTGACTGAAAACACTGTAGCAAATAGTGCAATTAAAGAAAAACCATCATGGCTTTTGCCTTTCAAAGTTGTCATGGTGTTTTGATTCATGATAATAAAAAAACACATAGCATAATGGAGAAATTACGGTGTTATGCTATGTTGCTTTTATTTGGTGGTCACCTCGGAAATTGGTTTCATGAAATAATATGTTCAATGTAATAGATATACTGGTAGCAACACAATGTATTACAAAATATTCTAAATTATAATATACTATGGCAATACATGATTGGCATGGAAAAATCTTCAATCTTTCTTTGTTTCAAATGTGATTGTGGAGACACATTTTCATCACACAGAAATTTGTTACAACACAAAAAATAGTTGTGTTTTTTTGAATACAAATAATTTTACTCGCTTGGAAAAGAGATTGTAATGGTATTTTTAGTAGATTTAACTTTCAAACTTTTCTGTACCACATCGTGAAAAAGCTCAGTTACCAAAGTTCTAACATAAAGAGACCATTTCTCTCCCAAATCATGGTTGATTCTAAAGGTATACCCATTTTTTGTTTTAGTAATGTCATGTTGCATCCATGCAACATAAATCCAGGATCTTAAAATTTCAATAAAATCCTCTACAGTGTACTCACCTCTCATAAAATTTAAAATGTCAGAAAATGTGTCTTTTTCCACTTCTTCAGCCAAATGTATAATCTCATCATTTTTCATTTTATTTATGGAATGTTGGACAAAAGGCTTTGTCATAGGAAGTAGACCTAGCTTTCTCTCATACCTTTCCCACAATACATGATTGGAAAGGATTTTGGAAACTAATGCATTTACATTGATTTTTTCTAGTTCGGCATCATTTTTTATCTCTTCAACAAGGTCAGAATCGAGCCTAAAGGAGACAGTTTTGGTTTTTTTCTTCTCCTCAGCCATTTTACCTCTCATATTTTAACAAGGTGTCAGGCTATAAGGAATTTGGTAATTAGTTATTTCTGTATAGGAATTCCGAATGGTGTTTCCAAATTTTTTTAAAAAATTAAAGTTGTATTACATTGTATTGCTACCTGTTTATATTAAAAAAAGCCCTAGTAGTTTCAATGAGATGGGATTCATGCAGAAAATGTGGTACAGAACTACAAACAGAAAAAAAATGTGCTTCCTGTAGGGAGCCAACCACTCTACGTTGTAAAAACTGCAATAATCTGACTGAGGAGAGATTACATTTGCAATGTAATCCATGCCTAATTGAGTTAACGGTGAAGTGAAAATGCAACAAACAATTTTAACAAAATCCAAATTAGAAGTTTTGGAAAATTGCTGTAATGGGATTTTAGAACAAAAGGGGGTTAAATTTATCGGTGTGATAAATGCACTTGGGAATTTAATTGCTGGGGGATTTAGGAAGGAGATTGAACCAGTTGGCACTATTGATAAACGCAAAATGATGTACATGCAGTTAAAGCTAGACCTTAACATGAGAAACGAGTATGATGACTTGTTTGGTCCAGTGCGATATGTTTCATCAAAAAGAAGGGATGCAGAAAAAATTTCAATCCCAATTGGAAATTATATGGTTTTGCTAATAACTGAGATAAATTTTGAGGATGAAAAAATCAACAAAATAATACCAGTTTTTGAACCTATCTTGCTTTAAAAAAATTTACCCGCGTAGATCTTGAACAATGTACAAATTAGATGTACTGAAAATCATGAAAGGAGGTTTACTCTGGATTGTCATATTCGGTATCGTGCTTTATGCCGGATTGATTCTCTGGTCTGATGTTAGTAAGATTTCCGAGCAATTTCTTCAAATCAAAATTGAATATGTGGTTCTAGTATTTGCCATCGGATTATTGTCTCACACAATTAGAATAATTCGGCAAAAAGAATTATTGCAAATAGTTAAGGAAAAAATTTCATTAAAAAAGAATTTCATTGTTTACCTTGCAGGCCTGGTTTTAGTATTCACTCCAGGAGGAATTGGATTATTCATCAAGGCCCATTTTTTAAAACAAAAGTTCAATATTGAAAATCACAAATCCCTACCAGTAATTTTTATGGAGAGGCTACATGATCTACTTGCAGTAACCACCATTATCTTTGTGGGCCTAACCATATACTTCAGTTGGCTTTCGGCTTCGTTAGTGATAATTTCATCCATTCTGTTTTTTGGAGTGTATTTTTTGATCTGTAACCAGAAATTTTTTTCTATGGTCGAAAAGAGATTGTCAAAAGTCAAACTCATCTCAGAAAAATTGTCTGAGATTAGCCCCAATGGATCCTTTTTCCTTTTGACTAGGCCAAAACCAATGGCAAAAAACTGGCTGATAAGCATTGCAGGGTGGGGTTTGGATGCTCTTGCAGTTTATCTAGGCTTTTTGGCCTTTAATGTTGATTTGGGATATATTTTGACATCCCAAATTTATTTTACTTCAATAGGTTATGGAATTCTCTCTCTAGTTCCTGGGGGTTTAGGTGTCACTGAAGGAGTTGCTGAATACCTACTAGTAAAAAATGGACTTGCTATTTCTTTGTCCTCTTCCTTGGTAATATTTACCAGGCTGGTTACAATTTGGTTTTCAACAAGTATTGGTGTTTTGTTTACCAGGTTGATTTTAAAACAAAAAATCGACTTTTCGTAAACACATATTTTTTAGAGGGAAAAAAGACTGGATTTTCCTTTGTTGCTTCATCCTGTTTGATCCTTATTGTAATTGATCTGGAAGAGGCTCATTAGCAAACAATATCAAGGGCTCTCAGCTTCTTACACTAGGTTTGAAAATCAAAAAATAAAAAAATGATTTAGTGTTGAGACACTTTTACCAACATTGAATTAACATCTATTATCATGCATGCAGGATGCATTATTTTTTCAGTTGCGATTCCACAAGTATGGCAGAATAATCTTGTTGGTTCTTTGCAGAATTTACATCTGTGTTCAACTTCCAATTTTGAATCACAAATTTTGCAAGATTTGTTTTGCATGCAGTCTTTATAAAGAAACAATTTAAAAATAATTCTAAAATTAGAAACAGCTAATTAGTCTGCACTATTAATTCTAGGTTTATAGAATAAGACAATAAAATAATTAGCTGATTCTAATTAGGATCCTCTAATTTTAATATCGTTTAAAAGGAAAAACAACGAATCGGTACTCATGAGAATTGAATCATGCAGAAAATGTGGAACGGAATTAGAGATAAATAAAAAATGTGAAATTTGTAATATTGTAAACCAGTTTTTTTGTCATAAATGCGGTAACCTTACGGAAAAACAAATTCATTTCCAATGCATGAAAAAAAACATGCATCACGCTTTGTTACAAGTACAAGAGCATAAAAAGTAAATTGAAATTAAAATATAAACAAGACCAAAATTTTTGTGGCCACCTTGCCCAATTAGATGACGAAAACACAGGTGAACGAATTTGCAAGGATTGTGGACAGGTACTTGTCAAAAACATGGTCAATTATTCGTCTGAAAAGTTTTCAGAAGATTTTCAAAATGCAAGAACAGGACCTAAAATATCAATAACCAGTCATGATGGCGGTTTATCCACAGTTATTGGGAAATCAAATTTTGATTCAAGTCACAAGCCAGTTTCTGGCCCTATGAAAACTTCTCTTAATAGAATGAGAATATGGGATTCAAGAAGCAAGGTTAAAACCTCCTCTCAAAGAAACCTTATGCTTGCTCTTTTGGAGATAGCCAAACTAAAAGAAAAGATGGCACTTTCTGATGGGATAGTTGAGCGGGCAGCATACCTCTACAGAAAAGCCTCCGAAAAGAAATTAGTTAGAGGTAGATCAGTCAAGACAATAGTTGGGGCATGTATTTATGCTGCCTGCAGAGATTTCGAAACGAACCGAACCATAATTGAGATCTCCAAAAACATGGATGAGAAAAGAAAACCCATCGCTCAAAGTTATAGGATGTTATTTCGACGGTTGAATCTGCAAATATCGGTGCCTGATTCAACCAACAGCATAGTTAGATTTTCAAATAATTTGGGGTTATCTGAGCAAATAAAAAGAGATGCAATATTAATTTTAGACACTCTAAAAGAAAAACAATTAGTTTCAGGAAAAAAACCAGATGCAGTATCAGCTACGGTGATATACATGGCATGTATTAGAAATAACGAAAACATATCTCAAAACAAAATATCCAAAGTGTCTGGAATTACTTCAATTACCATACGCAACAGATTCAAAGAATTTAAAAAATATATAAAACTGATTTAGAATCTCAGAAAAAATTTAATGGTTTTTAGCGAATAAAAGCTACACGAACATTACTAGACAAACGATTCAATTTGATAATAACAGGAAAATTGGATTTTGGATTTTCATTTTTTAATAATCGTCTTGTAGGGTAATTTTTAATCAGTTTATTTTGTTGAACGGTATTTTATGTAAGGAAAATTAAATGGATTTGCAATATCGTGCCCAAATGGCATGTCATTTCTGCGTTTATTGTGCTTGAAATACCATTTATTGAGAATATTATCGTCTAGTTCTTTTAGTGGAGGTTTTAGAAGTTTGCCTTTCAGAGTCTCTTTTGCTCCGCTAAAGACATTAGAACAGGATATTATTCCAAACTTTGAATGCTGCCCTTGAAATTTAAGATCCTTGTTTCCCTTTAATGGATAATTTTTGTAGCATCCGTGAATTTTTAATTTGCCGTTTCTTCCAAAAGGATAATATGGTCTGGGGCTTAGAGTTGAGGAAAACCTTCTAGTAGATACGCTTCTTCTTCCTTTTCTTGGCCTGACCTCGTTTTTATGAAAAAGACAGCTAGGGCCTCCTAGTCCCCCATTTACAACCATGTCGGGTCGAATCAAATTCTGTTTAAGATACACGAAAATTGGTTCATAGTCATACTTGTGAGACGTAGGACCGCAGTCCTGGTATTCCCAATAAAAAAAATATTGTATGCACACTTCTTGTAGTTTTTTTCGTGCAATTATTCTATAGTATAGCCCCTCAGGGTCTTTACTGTTACCCACAAAGGAATAAACTGTGGGGCTGTAAAATTTTGCAAGCCTTGATGAAAAGTATACATCATATTTTGGAAGAACAAAATCGCTTTCTTCTTTTCTAAGTTTTAATTTTTTAAAATTAAAGCCCATGATTTTTCCTTGAATTATAATATGTTTTTATTTATAAAAAATTTTTTGGAAGACCGTCCAATGTATTGGAATTCATATTTTCCGTTGCAATTTTATCTTGTTTTATGTTGTTCTATAGAGACCACATTGCTGGAAAGCTTTTGTATTCGTACATTAAAACAAATTTATGTTTCATGGCAATATTTCTCCAGAAATTGCAAGAGGAATCAAAACTCTGCGACAGAGAATAAACGTAGATTCCTCCGTGTTAGATAAAACCATAAACATTGCCACATGGAACATTCGTGAGTTTGGGAAAAAGCCTAGAGAAAAAAGTTCTATTCATTACATTGCAGAAATTTTATCAAACTTTGATTTAATTGCAATAGTCGAACTACGGGAAAATTTAGATGATTTCAACAAAGTAATGGATATTTTGGGCCCATATTGGAAGGCAATATTTTCTGATATTGCAATGGACCGGGGAGGAAACAAAGAAAGAATCGCATATCTTTATGACAAACGAGTTTTGACATTTACTGGGTTAGCAGCTGAGGCAGACCCAATTCGCACGAAAAATGAGGATGGCGAATATGTTCCAACTATAACTTGGTGGAGGAGTCCATATTTAGCCTCCTTTCGAGCTGGAAAATTTGATTTTGTTCTACTAACTGCCCACATAAGGTGGGGGAAAAGTGAGAAGGAACGAAAAAGATCTTTAGAAACCCTTGCTGATTGGATTGAAAAAAGGAGAAAATCAGAACATGTTGTAGATAAAGACCTCATCGTAATGGGTGATTTTAACATCCCAAAAGAAGATGATGACCTTTATCACGCAATTACAAAACATGGATTGCAAATGCCTGAGAGTCTTAGGGGCAAACATGGAACTAATTTGGCAAAGGACAAAAGATATGATCAAATTCTTTACTACAGACATCCAATCCAAATCTTCAACGACAAAGGCGGCGTACTTGATTTTTACCAAGGGGATTGGCGGTCAATCTATCCTGAACCTCTTTATCCGGAAATGACAAAAAGTAAATTTACATATCAAATATCAGATCATCTTCCCCTATGGGTTCAGTTAGACGTTTGGTCTGATGATTTTCAAATTGATCAATTAGTTCGTGAAGAATAATTTCTTGTCATCTGTTAGTTGTTTTTCTAAACTATCCTATACAGTCTCTCAATATTTTGAATTATGTTTTTTCTTTTGTACAGATAATACCAGAGCAAGATGCTTACTTGGTAATTTGAGACACCATCATTTTGAATTTAAAATCAATTGTTTCATTGCCTATTTTTGGAATATCGTTGATTGTTATCTCATCTAACAGCTTCCACTCACCAGGTAATTCTTTGAGCATTTTCATGAAATGATCGGAGGTAAAATCATCAGGATAAACAATGCACAAAAGCCCATTTTGTTTGAGGAATCCCGTACATTTTTTGAGCAAATTCAGTTGAACAGAATCTTCCAAGCCGTGGAGTAACATGTCAATTAAAATCACATTAAATTTTTGCCCTAGGTTTAGATTGTTTACATCCCCAACAATACCCTCAATGCAAAGTCCTCTGGATTGAGCTTTTTTTATCATTTGACCAATTCCAACTTTTGAAATATCTACAGCCGTAACATTGTATCCAATTGATGCTAAAAACAATGAATCTCGCCCTTGGCCACAACCAAGATCAAGAAGGTTCCCTCGAATTGGACAGTTTTGAAAATACTCCTGTAATTCTATGTATGGATGGCCAAAAAAATCTGGCTTTTCATCATAGGTGCTATCAAATGAGTCATATTCCTCAGAATTTTTTTCCATTTTTCTTCTTCATCTTCCTTCAAATCCCATTAGGAAATTTAGGATATTTTTTAAATTAAATTTTACCCGGAAATTTTTGATGGCTGAAAATGTGAAAATTGTGGCAAGAAACTAGAGAATTTACAAATTACTCACTGTTCAAATGAGTGCCTTTTAACCAGTATTGAAAATTCAGAATCGGTAAGCAGAACTCCTCTTGAAGAATGGAATGACAACAATTATTGGTTTTGAGCATTTTTTCAGAATATTTGGAAAACGAACAAACCAAAGATCATGATAGGTGGGTATCAAACCAATTAAACAAAACTCGCCTCCGTTACATTAGCACTTCTAGAAGGAGGATTTTTTTTAGCTAAGTTCTCTTTTAATTTGAAATTGATTAAAGTCCTATTTTATCAATGGTTATTTCGTAGAGATAAACCTTAGGCAAAAGATTTGTAGAGCATACTTTTTCAGACCAATTGCCCAAAGATAGATTATCGTCAAATTCAAAATTTGTTATTCCTTGAGATATAAACGAATGACTAAACACTTCCTTTCCTTCCTTGTTTTCTTGAATCAAAATTTTGTCATTATAATTTAGAAAAATAGAGCCAGTGAAATTTTTCAAAATTTTGAAAGATGATTCCTTGGATAAAGAGACATCTATGTCTACTAATTCTTCATCACAAACAAGATCATGAATTTTTCCAGATGCCAACCACGCCGAACGATTATACTGTATAGATGTTCTTGGATCTTTCCAATCTATAGGATCATTACTATTTTCATCCACAATTTCATATGCTCCTTCACGATACAACGGATCATAAATTACTGAATTATTATCAATATTCGATATTACCTCTTTAACTTTGGAGACTACGATATTTTCTACAGGATTTAATGCATACGAAACTATGGTATTTCGATCAAGCATGGAATTTTTCTCTTGAAGATATTCATGATCATAATAATTCAGAAAAGTTTCATTATGTGTCCCATACCACCCAATCCAATTATTGGTGAAACGATCTATGGATTTTTCAAATATGCATATAGGCATTTTATTTGATATTTTAAAAAACAATACCTTCCCTTCATTACAAATTACATTACTGGGATGTATACCATCATCACGTATTTGACGTAATGGTGCTTTGTAAATCTCATCTTCAGATTCTGAATAGGATGGTTGAGAAAAGAAAAAAGACCCTAAAACTATTGAAGAAATTGTTAATGCTAAAATTTGAATTTTCATATCCTAATCAAATATTATTATTTATTTAAAATTCCTATTTTTGGAAACGTTGTTTTGTTATAAGACCACTCTATAAGGAGGATTTTTTTAGCTAAGTTCTTGTTTAAGGAGAAAGATCTTTTTGAATTGAGAATAAAAAATCCTATAATTTTGTTCTAATTTCAGACAAAATTTATTGGTTTTTAGCGGATTAAAACCAGGTGAACATGGCTAGATAAACAATTCAAATTATTACGAACAGTCAAGTTGTAAGGTTACCACATCATTACTGCAGTATTGCCGCTTGAAAAATTATAATAAAGTCTAATTTTTAAAAGATATTTTCTATCTTTTAAAAGTCGTACAGTGAAATGTGCATTTCGGTCAGTTCCACTATCATCATCTCCTTCCAAATAATGAAGGTCATCCCCATCTTGCTCAAAAAGGACCATGACAGTATCTGAATTTCCAAACGTTCTGAAATTGTAATCCCTTGATGAATCAGGGTACACTACAAAGTTTTTTTGCTGTCCAGGGATTATTGAAAGGAGTTGTGATTCTAGTAATTTTAGTTCTGGAAAGGTTGTTTCAAGTTCAGGATAAAATAATTTTACTTGAGAGATGTCTTTCTCAGAGAGGCCTGGGTTTGGAGTAAGACCGTTTTGGAATCTTTCTGGTTCTATAATTAATCCAGCCTTAAAGGGATAGTGCATAATGGAATTTGGATCCCAAGTCGTTCCCTCTACCGTATCTGGAGAAATTTTTCTAATTATGTTGTAATAGGTTTCATCCCGGGACCAAAAATTTGGGTGGCCTGCAAGTTCAGAGTATACAGCCTCTTCATTCCAAACAATTCCAGCATTGGGGTTTTGATGTTCATGTGGAAAACCAAGTGTGTGCCCGATTTCATGAATTGCAGTATCAATTTCTCCAGGTCGGGTTAAATCCCATCCAAAATTCATCGTGTGTTCCTTTCTTAAGATATCTCGGCCAACATATGACCACGACCCATCATCATGATTAAAACCAATTTTGATTTCTGCATCATCAGGAGAGGAAACCGGGATAAATCTAATCCCAATGCCTACATTTGTCCATACCTCAAAGGCTTGCTTTACAACTTCTTTTTGAGAATCATCAGCTCTCAAATGTGGTTCGTCTAAGAAACAATAATGCAATGGAGTTCCATTGACCCACTTTTTTTCTGCAGTTCTGATTAATCTGGCTCTGTTACTTGAAACTCCTGGGGCAAATTCTCGCTCAGGAGTAATGGGAACAGAACAATAGTGCTGGCCCTCGGAATCGTTAAGCATCTTAACCTCATACTATATGAATTAGCTATTTAAATTTGATCCTTTTAGGAACACGAAATTAAAAGGATTGAAAGTATTGTTTATCTAAACACTCATTTCTTAAGAGAAATTGATAAGGAAGATTTTTTTACCTAAATTCTTTTTTACAGATTTTAAAAGGATTAGTCATCTTCTTCTTACTCCAAAAATTATACCCATTGGTACTCCAAAATAAATTACGAAATTCAAAAGAATCAAACTAATTCCATATCCTAACACTTTACTTTCTGAATCCATATCAATATAATTTAGAATTGAAAGTGAAGAAATCAGTGGAGTAATTGCAATCTTTACCATTTCTTTGAATACAGGATTTTCACGCTCATAATCCGCTATGTACGGACTAAATGAATAGTAGAAATTATTAAATGAATTAATGAAAAAAGTTCCTGATTTTGTTTGTAGGAGTGAGTTGTCTCTGATTTCACGTAAAAGTTGTACTTGCGGTGCAAGCTCAGAACCAAATGTTGCAGTTGCAATAAGACAACCACCTTCGTTTGGTTTGGTATCTGGACATCCGTCTTCATCCTGATAATCGTTGTATGTTTCAGGTTCATTGGGACATTCATCAAATTCATCAATTATGAAATCTAAATCTGAGTCACCAGCAGGTTGACCAAATGCGGATGTAAGAGGCCAAATTAAAATCAAACTAATAAAAAATGAAAAAATAAAAAGAGAAGATTTCATGAATACTCTCATTCCAACTAATATTATATACTTATCATGTTATATTCATATTAAGTACCAAATTTATTAGAT
Source organism: Nitrosopumilaceae archaeon (assembly GCA_028279545.1). Classification (GTDB taxonomy): domain Archaea; phylum Thermoproteota; class Nitrososphaeria; order Nitrososphaerales; family Nitrosopumilaceae; genus Nitrosomaritimum. Next base: position 88,245 of record JANQNN010000011.1, on the reverse strand, counting down.
AATAATTGGTAGAAAAAAAGACAAAAACACGAATTTTTGTTACGATAAAAATGACCTTAGAGGAACAGTTTGGTAGAAAAGGTAAACCTGCTACATCCCTTCCAAAAATCAATATAAAAAATGAAAAAAAACCTCAAATCCAACTAGCTAACGATCAAAAAAACAGATATGCAATAGGCATAGCCTTTAAAGAACATGAAAAAATTCCATTTAATCTAAGTTCTTTCAAAATTAAATTTCAAAAAACTAGTTCTGGCATGATAGCATTTTTACCAATATTTGAAGAACCAATTGAGATTTTTGTTGATTGGGAACAGCCAGTTCAACCCATTTCCCATTTTCTTCATTCTGATTGGTCTTATTTACTTCAAACGTGGATTGGTAGTACCTCATTATCTCCACTAGAGAAATCCCTTTTGTCGTTTACTAGCTGTCCTGATTGCGATAATGATACAAAATTAAGTGAAGTCAAAGCGATTCAAGACATTCTTACTGAGAAAAGAGAAAACAATCCCATTCAAGGTTGTATTGCATCTTCATTGGATCTAATAATATCTCTTAGTTCTATTCCAAACTCTCAGTTTTCTACGGGAACTGTTGCTGGTGCATCATGGTTTGATACCACCACGACACGAACGTGGGTTAAGGTTAAAACCAAATGTTTTGTATTTGATCTTGTCGCAACCTGGTATGGTCCAATTCGACATCAAGCAGTCCAGGTACAATCTCTTTGGCCAGGTGCAAATGATTCAAAAATAGTCCTTGACACATGGATTCTTATGCCAAGGGCCTCACAATCACTAGCTGATTGGGCAGGGGACAAAAGTGAGTTAGAAGACACAGGTTTAGTATCATCTGGTTTTTAGTTTAATACATTAATTCTTAAAACAAAATCAAAGTCCTTATCCTTTTTCCTTCTATTGTTTATTTAAAACCAGATCCCTAGCATCGACATATTTGCTTGATCTCTAAAACTCTTATTTTACAAATGCGTTTTATACAAAAATCTCTTTACTTTAGATGTGGAATAGATTAAAAAATTTCAATTCTTGATATTGCCAATCTCAGTGAGAATGATTGGTTTTCTTTTTAAATAAAGGCGAATCCCACAGATTGACTTTTGACCAATAGAAGTTTATTGTATCATAAAAAATTTGAGGTAAGGTTAGAGATTCATTTGCCGACTTTTTAAAACTATTAATTTCGTTTTCAGTAGGACCTTCAGCAACCCAATCCGCAAGGTTTTGTCTATGATCATTTGGAGTTTGAACGTGTGCAAGTTCAAAAATTTTGTCAAATAGTACAAATTCTATTTCTGGAATGGCAGAAGGGCCTTCTCTTTTTACCTGCTCAGTAAATTCAGAATATTGTTTTAGGGAATAAGTAGGTAAAGTAATTGCTAATGATCTATTGCTTTCAATGACTTTAGCAAGTGCTTTTTGAGCATAGGTAAATTCTTTATGATTTTTTAAAGCAGAATCTGCGGCAATTTTCAATTCATCTGTTTTACCTGCATTTGCTAATGCAGCTCCTTGAGCTAAATCAATTAATGTTCGTATACCACTACGAATTAAAGTGACAGTAATTGTACCTAACCCTGGTGTGGTTTGGTTAAGTAAAAGAAGTTTGGAAATCACATTATTTTGCTGGGGATATAATGGTTGAATTGGATTGGGTTGTGAGGGCCGATATGGTTTAGGTACTGGTGGAGGTTGTGGATATGCTGGATGTGGAGGCCACCAAGGAAAAGAATTGTCAAACTCATCAAGAAAAGAATTCAAGGGCCAAAACTCCAGATGAGTTAATAATGATCTAATAAGTTCATCAATCTCATTATTACCAAAAGTAAAGAATTTACTAGAACTAGTTGTTAACGGTGCATGTGGGTTCCAGAAAAAAGTTTCAATGTAAACAATACCTTGCCCTATTAAGGTACCAGCACCAGCAGCTAAAGCTCCAGCAGCTGCTCCCTGTCCAACTGTTGCAGCTGTAGTTGTAGTTACTGCGGCTCCTCCCAGTCCTGTGGCGGTAGTAGTGGTTGTAGTCACTGTTGTTACTGCAGTAGTACCGCCTCCAGCGGTAGCACCACCCTGAACAATCTCTTTCAAATACCCAGAATAACTTTTAGTTGTTCCCCATAGTGAACCCATTATCATACAATCATAAAGCAAGTAATTAAGTTTTTATGAAAATTGCGATCAATATGGATTTTGACGGTCCATACGACTTAAAATCAAAAGTAGATCGAGAAGAAATTAGTGTTATTCCAAAGGGGAAAAATTAATTTTCTTTTTGAACAAAATGAGTAAGTATAACCTTATTTCCCAAAACCCACCTTCGATATCTGAAATCATAAAAATAGTCTCTGGGTTCCATCAACATAGTTTGAAAATCCTACTCTTTAAGGAGGAATTCATTTAGCTAATTTCTTGTTTAAAGTGAAATTTCTTTCTGAAGATTGAATAAAAAATTTCTATAATTTTGTACGGATTTCAGATAAAATTTATGGGTTTTTAGCGAAAAAAAACTAGGCGAACATGACTAGACAAACAATTCGATTCCGGTCGGCCCCACGTTAAAATCTAATTTATTTACTTCTCAAAACATTAAGAGCTGAACCTGCTTTGAACCACTCTATTTGAGATTTGTTGTATGAATGATTAAGAGTAATTTCTTCACTTGTTCCATCGTTGTGAGTTAGTTTGCAAATGACGGGTTTTTGTGGCTCCAAGGTGTCAAGTCCTACAAGACTAACTTTGTCATCTTCTTGAATTTTTTCATAATCATCAGCATTGCTAAAAGTTAGTGCTAAGATTCCTTGTTTTTTCAAATTTGTTTCATGAATTCTCGCAAAACTTTTTGTGATTACAGCAGCACAACCTAAGAATCTAGGACTCATAGCAGCATGTTCTCTACTACTTCCTTCTCCATAGTTGTTATCTCCAATTATCACCCATCGCATTCCTTTCTCTTTGTACTGTCTTGCTATTTTTGAGAAGAGTTCAATTTGATTTGTAAGAAAATTCTTTCCCTTTCCAACCTCATCATTATACGCATTTACTGCACCCAAAAGCATGTTGTCACTTAGATTATCCAGATGGCCTCGAAGTGAAAGCCAAGCCCCTGCAGGAGAAATGTGATCTGTTGTACATTTTCCCTTTGCTTTTACCATAATGGGAAGTTCTTCAAAGTCATTTCCATCCCATTTGTCAAATGGTTCTAAGCGTTGTAACCTCTTGCTGTCAGGATCAAAAATTACTTCCAGATCTTTTGAATTTTCAGGTGGGAAAATGAAAATTCCTTCAGGTCTCATAAATCCTTCTTTGGGAACTTCAGGAGCAGGTTTTGGTGGTTCAAGTTTAAATTTGGTTCCATCTGCAGCCGTTAATTCATCTTCAAGAGGGTTAAAGGATAATCTCCCTCCTAGAGCAAGAGCAATAATCATTTCTGGACTTCCGATAAAATTAAGAGTGCTTCGGTGACCATCATTTCTTCCAGGGAAATTTCGGTTGAAGGTAGTTACAATTGTATTTTTTTCATCATTATCTAATTCTGGTCGTGACCATTGTCCAATGCAAGGTCCACATGCATTTGCTAAAACAGTTGCACCAATTTCTTTTAGAGAGTCCATTTGTCCATCTCTTTCAATTGTACCTCTTATTTGCTCAGAACCTGGTGTAACGAGTAAGGGAATTTTGGATTTAATTCCTTTTGATTTTGCTTGCTCAGCTAAACTTGCAGCTCTTGACATGTCTTCATATGACGAATTTGTACAACTTCCAATCAAAGCTACAGAAATGGGATCAATGTAATCATTAGTTTTTACATCTTCAGATAATTCAGAAATTTTCCTAGCTAAATCAGGAGTATGAGGACCAACAATATGAGGTTCTAATGTCGAAAGATTAATTTCTATTACCCTGTTGAAAAATTTTTCAGGATTATTTTCAATCTCTGGATCTGCTACCAATAATTCTTTATTTTTATTTGCAAGTTCTGCAATCTTTTCTCGGTTTGTATATTTCAGATAAGTCTCCATTCTTTCATCATATGGAAATATAGAACAAGTTGCACCAACTTCTGCTCCCATATTGGCTATAGTAGCTTTTCCAGTACAGCTAATAGATGAAGTTCCAGGACCAAAATATTCTATAATAGAATTTGTTCCTCCAGAAACTGTTAACTCCTCTGCAACTTTTAAAATAATATCTTTTGGAGCAGTCCAACCATTTAATTCCCCTGTGAGTTTAACACCTATGCGTTTTGGGTAAAGTAATTCCCAAGGCAAACCTGCCATGGTTTCAGCAGCATCTAATCCACCAACTCCAATTGCAATCATACCTAATCCTCCAGCGTTTGGAGTATGGGAATCTGTTCCAATCATCAATCCCCCGGGAAACGCATAATTTTCAAGGACCACTTGATGAATAATGCCTGCTCCAGGTTTCCAAAAACCACAACCATATTTTGCTGCAGCAGATTGCAAAAATTTGAAAACTTCATTGTTTTCATCAAGAGCTATTAGCATATCGGCATCACCCTCAACTTTAGCTCTAATCAAATGATCACAATGAACGGTAGTGGGTAAACTTGTTTGTTCAAGGCCAGCCTGCATAAATTGTAACATTACCATTTGGCCTGTTACATCTTGTAATGCAACTCTATCAGGTCGAAGAAAAACATAATTTTTTTCTTTATCTAGAATTTCATTTGGAGTTTCATGGAGATGACCTGAAAGTATTTTTTCGGTAAGGGTCAAGGGTCTTCCAGTAGTTTTTCTGTATTTTTCAATATTTTCTTCTAATTTTTTATAGACTTTAGAAACTAATTCAGGGGTACTATCTATTTCCACAAAAAATGTTGAAAATGTCTTGGATTTAATTTTAATTAAATCCTTTAAAAATTAACCAAATAGGCACGGTTTTTTCTTAACAATTATAAGCCAAAAACAATTCTATTATTGAATATTGGAGTTTAGGAAGTTAAAATGAGGTGCTTAATTGGTTAAGGGTTTTCCAAAGTTTGGAATGTCACAAGCAGGAGCTTTTGTAGCTGCCCTAAAAAATTACAATTTACCTGATTTTATTTTAGTAATTGTGGCAAAGGAATGTAAATCGGATCTTCTTGAGAGAGGAAGAATAGACGATAGATTGCAAAGTATGAATGATGATGCTTTAATGTTATTACATCGAGTTTTTGTTGATTGCGAAGAAGACCCTGCCGGAAAATATGCAATGTATAGATTTTTTGCATATGTATCCAGTATGTATCACAAATGTGAGGTTATTGTAAATGAAACAATTCCTGGGCTGAGTGGAAAAAACCACAAAATTCCAGTTGCGGTAAAAAATAATGGAATGTATATTGCAGTAGCATATAACAAGGCTACAGGAAATCCAGTAAACAAAAAAGAAACAACTCGATTTTATGAAATGGTCGATGATATTAAGAAAGGTGATCATGGAACAATGTTAACCGATGCAATCTACGGATCTTCTGTGGGTTTTAGGGGAGATGCTTTGGTTGAGTTAAGTAATTTAAATAAATCAAGATCAAATGACCCTGAAAATAAACTTGATTTTAAAACTGCAAATTTTGAAAACAATATTTACTCTGTAACCAAGTGCTAAAAATTTAGTTTTTTTATCTTTCTTTATTTGATTGACAAGAATATATTTTTAATTATTTTTCAACAAATAAATTTGATGTGTCAATTGCAAGAAACTGAGGTTTTCCCTCCGTTTTTTTAAAATCTGCATCATATTGTTCGAAATACAAGTCAGAGAAAAGATGTTTTGTCCAAACATCATGAACGCTTTCAATAAATTTTTTGGAATTAGATTGTCTTAAAAGCTCATGAGCGATTTCATGAGATACTGAAGTACAGTTTTTTTCAGCCATAAATAATGTATCATTTGGATCTTTGGGAGACTGCCACCAAATCATTCCAAAATTTTCAGAATGATAACCTTCACAAGTACAATCAGTCCAGAGAGGCCTAAAGTGGCAAAGGTAAAAATGATAAATTTCTTTTCCTCGTTGTTCGTGGTCACGAATTAAGGTTGGAATGTCTAGTTTTTGCAGAATGCTTCTTGGTTTTGTAATTAATTTGTCACAGTTGATTTCATAATCTATTCCAAATTTTTCCTTTATCCAAACCTTAAAAAATTGACTCATTTGTTTTACGTATTCATATTCTAGATTTCGTTTTTCTTGATCTTCTTCTTTTACAACAAAAATAAAATGTAAAATCATAATAAGAAAAAAGGGTGTTATGTCTGACCTTCTATTCCCATAAGGGTTAGTGTTGATCGAATCTTTTCAATTTTTCTAATTTTCCAAGTTATTGTTTCACGTAGCTTCTCTACAGTGTCGGATTCAATCTTGGCCAATATATCATAGGCACCAAAAGTGCCATGAACTTCCTTTACACCTTCTAGACCCTTCAATTGCTGGATTATAGCTTCTTCAGAACCTAGTTCACAGTTTATTAAAACATAAGCTGTTGCCATATTTCAGATTAGATAAATCGACTATATCAACAAAGCGATTTGATGGGTTAATTTTGAGAAATTTTAAGAATGCTTTCCCAAATATCTTTTGGTACGGGCATAACCGATAATCTAGATATTCGAAGTAATTCCCAATCTTTGAACTTTTTTTGTTTTTTCATTTCTTCTAGAGTGACCGATCGTTTAAGGGGTTTTTTGTATTTTACATCAACTACAATAAATCGTTCATTCTCCTCTTTTGGATTTGGATAGGGTTTTGAAATAATTTCCATAATTCCAACTGCTTGTCTTTCTGATCCTGTATGATAAAATAAAGCAAGATCCCCTTTTTTCATTTCTCTCATATGTTTTAATGCAAGATTATTGTGAACGCCATCCCAAACTGTTGTTTTTTCTTCTTTTAGTGTTTCAAAATTATATCCTCTTGGACCACTTGGTTCTTGTTTTGCCAACCAATAATTTACCAACTTCATTTTCTCTTTATCAGATGTTTTTATTTCTTTTATTATTCAATGTCCCCCGGTTCTGACTCGCACAAGATCATTGGTATTTAGCCAAAACCTCCTTGGGTTCTGAAACCGGGGTAGCCCTAATGTAGCATACCTGGGTGAATTAGAAATCATTGGTATCAATACGATCGCATCCTCCTAATCCGTCTGTATGCCTGCTCTTGGGCGTTTAAGAATAGATTTAGTCAAATATTAATCCAGATAAATTAATTTCAAAACCTACAACTGGAACTCGAATTTTATAATTTTCAATTGTTTTGGAACTAATTTCCCCAATTATTCCAACTTGTTTTCCCTGAATAAGGATTGATGCAGTCTTGCCTTTCTGAAAAGTTTCATGATCAAATGTCTTGGTTTCTATTTTTAAATTAAAACCAATTTTTAGTAAAGATTGTAAGATTGATTTTATTTCAGAGAAATTTGCTTCTTTGTGTGCAGAAATTGCAGCAAAACTAATTTTTTCATCTATTGGATTATTTGGTAGAAAAATTGTTCCTGTTTCAAATAATTTTTGTGGATATGATTCATGAATATTCCTTGAAAGATTTTCTAATAATCCAGGGAGAATAGAATCTCGTAGAATTGTATGCTCTTGACTTTTAGAATCAAGTACAGAAATTGTTTTTGAGGCAATCCTATTTGTCATTTCATAAAGAACTTTTTTACTAGTTAAACTAGAATTCAAAGCTTCCAGATACCCTAGGCCAATCATGATTTGATTAAGAGATTTGAGCTGAAGAGAAATTGGATTCATTTGACCAATAGTTTGAGAAGGTGACAGGATTGGTTCTAGGTTTTGTATTCCGTATCCTAGGGCAGTTTCTTCTACCAAATCCATAGGTCCAAAAATGTCAAATCTATAAGGTGGAATTGTACAAACAATTTTTGTTCCTTTAACAGTAGCATCAAGTCGAGATTTTTTTAATGAGGAAACTATTTTCGAATTACTCAAATTCAAACCAAGTGTTTGATTTACCAATTTAGAACTGATAGTAATTTTTCTAGGTTCAAACTTAGGTGACGAATTTTTTGAGCCAGAAATATTAACAGATTCTAAAGAAAACCCAGCACTTTGTAAAATAGTTGCTACTACAGAAAGCATATCTTCTGCATCCTCCTTATTAATTCCAGTTACTTCAACAAAGAGGTTTTTTGTTTTAGTGGTAATGGTGGTTATTGCTGCATTAATAATGGGAGGTAAAGAAACCGTTTCTCCTTTTGCGTCAAAAATCATTGGAACCTTCGAAGAATTTCCCAAAATATGTCCATAATCTCTACCTACATCAGTATTTTCTATAATTTGAGATACCGAATTTTCATTTTGGGATTTTAATGGAATAAATTTTGTACTTCTATTGGTAGCTGTATAGGTAAGAGGAAATGAAATTTTATCAAGGTCATGTATTCCAATTGAAGATTTTTTTCGTTTTCTACCTATTCCCATATGAAGATCCTCTTGCATTTGAATAAATTGCTCAAGAATTTTTGAATCAATCTTCCCGTTTTTTGCAACTATTGCTGTTACATACGGTCTAATTTTTGAAACATCAGAATTTACCTTAATTGAATAGTCTTTAGATTTTTTTACCTTGAGCTTCACTGCTCCCGTTTTAATTCCTAAAAGTCCTTGTAAGCCTAAGGCAATTCCAATATCTGTAGAATAGTCAGGTCTATTTGGACTATATTCAACTCTCACTTGATTGTTTTCTTCTGATTCAATATCTAAGCCCAAAAATGGTAAAAGTTCAGAAATTTGTTTTTTTGAAACTTTACCAATTAATTTTTGTAAGCTTGAATAATTCAGTGTTACTACTGGCATTTTGTAGCACTCCTTAACCAACTAAGGTGGTTATTATAAAACTCCCTTACATCATCTATTCCATACTTTAGCATTGCAATTCTTTCAATACCACCTCCCCATGCAAGAACAGGTTTAGAAATTCCAAGTGGTTTAGTAACTTCAGGTCTAAAGATTCCCATTCCAAATAATTCAATCCATTTACCTAATTTTTCATTGTATACCATTGTCTGTAGTGACGGTTCAGTGTATGGAAAAAAGGTTGGCCAAAATTTTATTTTTGTAATTCCAATTCGCTTATAGAATTCTCTTTGTATTCCCATCAAGTCCCTTAATGAAGTGTCTTTTCCAATAACAACTCCTTCAATTTGATTAAATTCTACAAGATGTTTGTAACTTACCTTTTCATTTCTAAAAACACGCCCTAATGAAAAAAGTCTTGCTTCGTCAGGTTTTTGTTCCGACAAATGTTTTATTGTGACACAAGTGGTGTGAGTTCGTAAAACCATTTTACGCGCTTCAGAAATATCCCAATGATATCTCCAATGTTTTTTGTGAGATTCTGAAACTCTCTTAATCTGCTCAGAAGTGCCAATTTTTTTCTTGGAAATTCCATCCAAAAAGAAGGTGTCTTGCAGTTCCCTTGCTGGATGATCTTGTGGGGTAAATAGAGCATCAAAATTCCAAAAGCTAGGTTGTGTCATTGTTCCCAAAATTTCAGTAAATCCCAAAGTTACAAAAATTTCACGAATTTCATCAATTGTATTTTTCAAAGGATGGGTTCTTGTTACATAAACATCAGGTACTTTTGCTTCAACATCTATTGCTCCAAGGTCGGGGCTAGAAAAATCTAAAGTTTGTGCAGTTTTTGCTAATGTGATTTCCTTTGTTTTATTTATTTTTTCAATTAGAAAATCTGGTCGGATCAACAGACTTTTCAAATCAATTTGGTCAATTTTTTCACTTAAAATTTGACCATCTCCAATTTGCTCTAGAGTTTTTTCTCCTGGAATATTTGAGGGGGGATTTTTTAGGGAAATTTTGTTGTCCACAAAAGTAATCCAATCATTCTTTTTTGCAAGACCAATAGCTGGGCCAAAAACGGGTCCAAGTTCTTTTTGTAAATCTGAAGAATTCATTGATCCTTTTTTGAGAGAATCTAACAGCCGGCGTTCTGGTAAGCCCTTGCGAAATGATTCAAGTCCGTTTTTTCCAAGGGAGTATTCAATAATTTTTGATTCAGTTACGTTAGCTAATCCTTTTAGTTTAAGCCACTCTATACCGCGTCTAATCTGATCAGGAGAAAGCTGAGTCTTATCCTGAAGTTTTTCAGGAGTTAATTTTGGTTCAATTTTCAAAGTAGAGATAATTTTTTTTTCGATTTCATGAAAAACTTGTGACAATAGCAGAAAGTTCGAAAAAGACTTTTTAAACCTTAACCTAAGTGAAAATGAATGTCAACTGAGGACTTTATTGTAACTCCATGGCATGTTGAAGGTGATATTGATTATGATAAATTAATCAAAAAATTTGGAACTGAAAAAATTTCTCAAGGCCTTCTTAATCGAATAAAAAAAAATACAGGCGAAGATCACTTTATGCTCAGAAGAGGGATTTTTTTCTCACATAGGGAAATGAATAGAATTTTAGACGATTATGAAAAAGGTAAGGAGTTCTTTCTATATACAGGCCGAGGTCCTTCAGGACATACTCATATTGGACATTTAGTTCCTTGGGTTTTTGCAAAATGGCTCCAAGAAAAATTTAATGTAAATATGTATTTTCAGCTAACAGACGACGAAAAATTTTACACAAAACCAAATTTGACATTAGAGGATACAAAAAAATTTGCATATGAGAATGCCTTGGATTTTATCGCATTAGGATTTAAGCCTGAAAAGACAAAAATCATAATTAATACAAAAAATATTCAAACTCTTTATCCTGTGGCAGCTCAAATTGCAAAACGAGTTAATTTTTCAAATACCAAGGGAGTATTTGGTTTTACAAATGAAACAAACATTGGGATGATTTTTTACACATCTTTACAATCGGCCCCATGTTTTATCGAAGATAAACCAGTGCTTATTCCTTTAGGCGTGGATCAAGATCCCCATTTTAGGATTACAAGAGATGTTGCGCCAAAAATTGGGAAAATAAAACCAGCATTAATTCATAATATTATGATTCCAGGATTGGAAGGACCAGGAGGAAAAATGTCAGCATCAAAAGAAAATGGGACTATTTACACTACTGATTCGCCTAATGAAGTAAAAAAGAAAATTAACAAGTATGCGTTTTCTGGAGGGCAACCTGATATTGAACAGCACAGAAAAATAGGTGGAAACCCCGACATTGACGTTTCGTATCAATACCTAAGAATATTTTTTGAACCAAATGATGAAAAACTAAAATCTATTCATGATGATTATAGGTCAGGAAAAATGCTCACAGGCGAACTAAAAGGAATTCTGATTGAAAAAATTAATGAATTTTTAAAAGTACATCAAGAAAAAAGGGAAAAGGCAAAAGATCAGATAGGTAGTTTCCTGTATGAGAATAAATGAAAGTTAGAATCCGTTGTGAAGACAAATACGAATCTCAAAAACTAGCAAGTCTTATCTTTATCAAAGATTCCAAGGAAACCTATATTTCTAAAATTCTTAATGTTATTGAGAACGAGGTGATTATTGAATTGAAAGATAAATCTGCTCATAGTGTTCTTTTTAAAGATAAAATTCAAGGAGAAAAATTTACTGATTTTCTTCAATCGGTGATGGAAAAGGAGCATGAGATAATTTCGACTGAAATATTAGATCAAGATGTAGAAATTGTAAAATCCTAATAGAAAATAATAATTAAATTTTTTAAATTAATTAAGTCCAAAGGCCAGATAAAGAGAAATTAGTCCAACCATGGCTATTAGACTCAATCCTAGTGCTTTAAAATCGCCGCTCATGATGTTTATTAGATTTATTACAATTAAAGTGTTAATAAATTATCAGATCTGATTTTATCTCTATCGTGGAAAACGATTTGATTTTTTCTTGAAAGAAATATTTTTCTCCTTGGGTATTGTTTGGTGTTTTTTTAGCTCATTGCAATTCAAGCAAAGAATCTTCAACTCTTCTCTTGCTAGTTTAGGGTTGGAGATGTATTTTCCCCAAGAAGAAGCAGAACCACCTCTACGAATATCATCAAATATTTTTTCATCGCTCACATGCCCAAATCCCAATGCCCTTTCATCATTAAAACCGCAATTGTAACAAGTTTTACCACCTAAAATTTCAAATAATTTTTCTTTTAATGTATTATAGAATTTTTCAGAGCCCCCAGAATAAAATGATTCTTGTTTTTTCAAAAAGTTTTTTGTTTTTGATTTAGATTTAAAATTTCCCCCTAACCGAATATTTCGATTATTAGAATATTCATGATCCCTTTCCTGTAAGCCTGGTTTTTCATCAACAAAATCTTGTGATTTGTATTTCCTAAAACATTCACTACAGTAAAGTGGTCTATCACCTCGAGGAATAAAGGGGACTTGAAATTCAGTTCCACAATCAGAACATATTACATTTGAAGAAACCATTCTCTTATTATTTCTAGAAAATTTTGAATTGTTTTCATATCTAGAATTCCGAAAGGATTTTGAGATTTTTTTCCTTTTGGTTTTATTTTTGCCAAATGTATTTTTTCCAGTTTTTACTTTGTGTAACTCCAACGTTATCAATATCTTAATAATTTACGGATATAGATAGTTAGAGCTTTATTTTATGCCTGAAATTTTATACCAACGATTTGTCCATTTCGGTGCTCAATATCTCTTGTACTTTTAAAAAATAAAGTCTTGTTGAATAAGGCATTTTTTCTAGATTTTCATCTACTGATATCATAAAATATCTAACTGCCCGTTTTGAAATATTGAGATTAAATTTCATAGGCAGTATATTGTCCTGCTCAACTTTTATTTTGTCTTGAAGCCAAGGCGGTGCTGATTCTATGGTCTCTGTAATTATTTTATTATACCAAAACGAGAGATTTTCAGGATGTAGACCTTGTTGTAAATTGGATACATCGTTATCAAATTTTTTCATCATGTTATTAATGATAGGCATGACTGAAAATTGAAAGATTTTGTTTTATTACAATAACTCAAACATAGACAATCTTCTAGTCAACTGATGGCAAGTTTCCATTTGCATCAATTTCTAGATTTTTTATTCTAGTTGTCGAAATCCTATTTCCGTCCTGAGCCAATACCATTGGAACTACAACAATTTCTGCTAAGGGTAATTTTTTTTGTTTTCGAATTTGGTTTAGAATATCTCCCTGGTTTGCCGTCTCACTGCTTACCACCAAGGCTTGAACTTCTTTTTCTAGAACTGCAGGCCCAAAGTCATTTTCTAGTTTACTAATTTTAAATTCCTTATTTGGAAAATTATTTTCTATTGTTTCTACTAGTTTTTCAAGTCTCTTGTTGTAACTATTCAAAAGGTTTTTTCCTTTTCTTTCAGCCATATCGTCACTGGTCAACCCGATAATTACTTTAGATGAGATTGAAAACGCCTCAGATAATAATTTCATATGACCTTTGTGAATAAAATCAAATGTTCCACCCATTGCTACCAAATCAAATTTTTGCATACCTTAAGTAAGATTAATCGAAAATAAATCTACTAGTTTACTATCAAGACTACAGTTGGTCCCTTATTTGCAATTGGCACACTATTTCGATCCCAAACAAAAGTTTCAATAAAAAATATTCCGCTATTTTCTGGAATCCAATCAATTGAAATTGATTGAGATCCTGTTCCTATAAAACGACCATCAGATTTTCCTAAAAATTCTACTGTAGGAAAACTGGAGTTTTTCACTTGTGCATAGTAAGTATAAGGAGTCTCATTGGACTTTTGATCTGCAGTGAATTCAACCAATACGTTACTTTGGATATTTACAAAGGATCCCACGGCAATTTCAGAGAGTTTGTTTCCTTGAGAATCTTTAAGATTGACATTAGAAATTGTGACTAGTTTTGTAAGGGGTTGGGGAATTTTTTCATTTAGAAAGTTAGAATTGAAAACATTGGATTGCGCAAATATTTGGATACTTGAAGCCCTTGGGTTAATCTCCTCATCGAAATAAAATTCTACTTTTTCGCTTGCAGCCAAATCTCCAATAGGTACCGAAGACACACCTACCAATCTGGGCGGAATAAAAGCATCATAAAATCCAAGATAAACAACTGTGTCAGTTATTGGAGAAGCACCATTTGTTAAAACACCAGATAATTTTAGATTTTCTTCCATGACAAAGTTAGTAGATTCCACCACTAATTGAGGAGACTTTGGGGTTGAAGGAGAAAATCCCTCCAAAATCACTGACACGTGGGTAATGTTGGGATTTGGAGAATTTGATTTTATCATATATGGGGATGTTGAGGATTCGGGTATAACTTCAAGGATAGTACCGCCTCTAGCGGTTTCTAAAGGTTGATTTCCAGTTTCATCAAAAAAAGAAACCTTCAATTGAATATCAGTTACGGGTGTTAAGTCATTGTTATTCATTACATTTCCAACAACTATAGTATAGCCTTCATTATCTTTGTAAAAATAAGGAGATTCACTAGTTAAAACCACAGAAAGTGTAGAGGGGGTATCGGACTTTTGAGAATGGCCCGGAAAGATTGGAAACAGTATCACTACTAAAAAGAGAACAAGTAAAACTTTGTACATATTTAATTTGAAGAAATATTGAAGATTAATTTGTACGGTATATCATTAGTCAACAAGAAAGGTAACAAGCTTTAACCTAAGCTTAAAGACAATATAATAAAAATAGATTAAAAATTAGTGAATTTTACTAACTTTTTTTTGCGGTAATTGCGAGCCAGTAAATGAATCCAGGTACTAAACCTACAATTAGTGGAATCCAAACGGGCCATGCGTCTGCTGCAGTTGCCATAGAATAAGGCAAAAACTTATCCTATTTAAATCCATCCAGGATTTTAAAGATTTGATTTGATCGATTAATAAAGTGGACTGGACGGGATTTGAACCCATGACCCCCCGCGTGCAAGGCGGGTATACTACCAGGCTATACTACCAGCCCACAAGAAGAAGGAAAGGTGTCAGGATTTTAATTGTTGTCTTCTTGGCAAGAATTTTATTTGAAAAAAAAAGTATTCCTTTTATGGTATTACTAGAATCCCAAGTAAAATTAAAAGCTGGAGATGTTGCTCCGGATTTTGATCTTTTAGGAGTAGATGATAACAGACACACATTGAGTGACTATAAACAATATCAGGGAATGCTAATAATTTTCATGTGTAATCATTGTCCTTATGTTAAAGCCAAGTTTGAGGCTTTCAATGAACTCTATGAGAAGTTTGGCCAAAATATCGCCATTATAGGAATCAACAGTAATGATTCGACTGATTATCCAGAAGACAGTTTTGAAAATATGAAGAAAACTTCCGAAGAAAAAGGAATAAAATTTGACTATCTTGTTGATGACACACAAGATATTGCAAAAAAATATGGGGCTATGTGTACCCCTGATCCTTTTTTGTTCAATAAGGATGGGAAACTAGTTTTTCATGGAAGAATAGATAATGCCATGAAGCCGGGAGATTCTGCTACTGAGAAAACAATGATAGTTAATATTGAGAAAATGCTCTCTGACGAAAAAATTGAAAAAGAATTTGATCCATCCATTGGATGTTCAATCAAGTGGAAAGAAAATTAAACTTAAATGACTCAGACCTAGAGGTTTGAATGCGGGCTCGTAGCTCAGCTTGGCTGGAGCGTTCGACTGATAAACCATTCAGAAATCGAAAGGTCGTGTGTTCGAATCACACCGGGCCCACTTTTAATTTGAATTATCAAAAATGGTCTCGGCCCATTGTTTGATATTCTCTAATTTTTCAACCTGTAAATCACAATCTAATTTACTCTTTTTACCTAATTTTCCACATAAAACCAAATGCATTTTTTTACCAATTTTTTGTTTTATTGGATTTATTGAATCAGCAAAGAAATTTAGACGCTCTTTTGAATTAGAAAAAACAACAACTATCAGAATTCCAGATTTTCTCTTCCAGATTTTACTTACGAGTTTTTGAAAATCAAGGTCAAATAAAACATTGATAGCCGAGGACATATCCCCTAAATGAAAAACAGACCATTGATGGGAATAAAAAACGGTGGATGCAGCTTCAGATAATAACGTGTTTTCAGGATCTCCTGAAAGAATGACTATATTCTTTTTTGGATTTGAATCCAACGGAATTTGATTTAAAATTTGGAGGGATTTAGAAATAATATTCATTAGAAATTTTTCCTCCGAATTTCCAATTTTTCCTTCATCATAAAGGGATTGGACATGATTAACTGCAGGTATTATTACCTCAATTACTAAATTGTAAACTGTCGCCTCAGAGCGAATACAATTTTTTATTAGTGAATATACTTGACTCTCGGATCTTTTTAGCAAATATTCTAGATACTGAGATTCAACCTTAAAGTAATCATCAGGGAATCTAAATATCTCCTGTTCAGATTCTAAAAGCCAAAGAGTGGTGTTTCCAATATTTTGTTGCTTTAGAAAACCTTCAGCAGCAAAAATTTTAAGATATTTCATTATGGTAATTCTATTAATTTTCAGTTTTTGAGAAATTTCAATTCCTGATAATCCCAACTTTGATTCTTGAAGAATCTCAGAAAGTTTTTGTTTTAATTCGTCATTTTGATATGCTCTACCCATGTTGTTGTTGGACAATGTTATTGTATAAAACCTAATTTGCTTTAATCGGGGCCTAGTTTTTTTTAAAATGGTCCTGTAGCCTTAGTGGGACATTATTTAACCTGTTTTCAGGTGGGACGTAAAACTAACTTTCAGATTTTTTTTCTTTTTTTAATTCATCTACTTCTCTTGTAAGCCTATCTACAGTAGCATTAAGATTCTTTATCTCATTTTCCTGTTTAGTGCTTTTTTCGGTTAATTTCATTGTTTGGTGTGCTATTACATTGGTCTTTAGTTCTTCTGCATAATGGAAACCTTGATTGTAAGTTGGAAGATAGTTAAAATGACCGTCTGAAAAATAACCCACTAACCCAAGTAAATTCCATAACATTTTTGGTCGTTCATTGATTGAGGTTAACGCATCTTGGTATCCACGTTGATAACTGTCAGGAAACCAGACAGATGTATCATTTGTAGTATTTCCTATTAGATTAAGAAATTCTTTGCTCGCTATTTGCTTCTCGTTTCTTAATTGCTGTACTGCTCGCTCGATTTCAGTATCGAATTCCATGACTTTATTTCCACTAACTAGCATTTAAAACCTATAGCATAATATGACTCTACCATTTGTCTGTTGATTTTTGACCTGTTGCCCTTGATTGATTTTTGATACGTGTCTTTTGTTAGAAATTGTTTTAAGATATGATAAAATATTTTCATTATGGGAAAGTATTCAGGAACAGGCGATAAAGCCGACCTAGACAACCACGCAAACCAGTTAAACTCAAACAATGATGAATACGCTGGTTCTGACAAAGATGAAGAATAATTAATTTTCTTTAAATTCTATTTTTTTCTTGCGTTCTGAATCAATGTAATCCATTTGTCTTTCCCTTTAATCTCAATCCCACATTTTTCAGCTGGTGTCTTTCCATCCAATCCCATATGAGGTCTTACATAATTATGATAAATCTGAGAACCGTCAAAAATTACAGAGTCTTTTTTCTTGACTCCTCTCATTACCTTCTCCCTATCTCGAAACTCTCCATTAAGACGTTCCATCTTGTTGTTGTTTTTGTCACCTTCTAGCGAGATGTGTCTGATGTGAATTGGAGAACCTTTCTTGACTCCTCCGTATTCCTTTTTGAAGGCATCACGGTAAGCCTGCAAACCATCTGTAACAAACACCTTGGGTTTTGTCTGCATCGACTCTTTTGCCATTCTCAAGAGGTTTCTTGCATCATGTTTGAATTTTGAATCAGCTACCTCTTGGGCAATCCAAAACCTTGTCTCGTCGTCCATTAGGGCAAAGAGGTATTTCTTGTCACCCTTGACCTTGACGTAAACCTCGTCAGCCCTCCAAGTATCACCTACCTGAGGAACAATACTATCTAGATGGGTTTTCATTAGTTCGGTGTATTTTTTGATCCACTTGTAAACAGTAGAATGGGCAACATTGACCCCTTGTAGTTTGATGAATTTCTGAACATTTCTAAGGGATTCTCCTGTGAAATACAATTGCATTGCAGAAGTGATTATTTTTGGATTGACAGACATTTTCTCAAATCCTAAATTGAATGAAAATCTGTTTTTACAGTCCTTACAAGAAAATCTTTGAAGGTCGTAATTTTTGTTATGCCTAATTCCATGCTTTACAATTTTGCTTGATTGGCATCTAGGGCATTTGTTACAGCTGACTTCCTCAATTACAACCCTGTTTCTCTCCCTTGCTTCCTGTCTTAGTTTGATACTGATTGAAATTGCGTGAGCGTGTTTGCAAATTACTTTTCTAAATTTTGAATCAGGACAGTTACAAATCCATCCTGTTTCAGTTGAGTGAATATCATAGATTCGATTAGTTGCTAAAGATTTCATTTGGTAATGATGATCATTAATTCTTAGAATGTGGGTATGAGGATTAGCTAGAAGGTTTCTTGCTCTTTCTTCTCTTGTAAGATATTCTTTTGCCATATTATCCGTACGGATATACTTTATTTAAAGATTGTGTATCCGTACGGATATATTATATTATTATCCGTACGGTTTAAATTCTACGAGCATCCAATCTAATTATGCCCAAGTGGAAAAAGAATGCCAAAGAGTTTGAAGTTAATGTTCATTATAGTGATGAAAAAGGAACTCAAATTAGAATACCTAAACCATTGTTAGGACAAATGGGAAATCCTGAAAAAATTAAATTTGTTATTAAAAAAGGGAAAATCGAAGTAGAATCAAGCGATTAAATCCTAAAAAATCGTTTTCTCAAAATTTTAAAAAATGGCTTACCAAAAGCAAGTAAAATTTTCCTCTTAGATATGACATCAATTCCAGTAGATAAAAGCTCCTCCATTACATCCATTTGACCTTCATGATGTTTAGGGAAAAAGTCTTTTACCCAATATGGTCTGCCATTTTTACTATCAATGATATACGAATGAATCCTACCTCCTACATCCTTATTGTTTCTCGCTACTAGATTTATTGTAATATAGATAATCTGTGCGACGAATTTACAAGGTAATTCTTCCCATGTCAAACCTGTTTTATTGAAGAAGTATTTTACGGCTTTATCTAGAATAAGATTTGCCTCTTGATCAGCACCCAAAATTTTAACATTTTGTTGAAATGGTTCCGAATTTACAGAATAATTGTAAAGGAAAAATTCTTTGGCACCATCTTTGGTAAAATGTCCTGTAACTATTCCATAAACAGGGACAGGAATTTTGTCTAGAGGGGCATCACTATCTTTAGAATCCTTATACAATATTTTTCTCTGAGAATTTCTACAATCTTTGATGAGACGTTCTATTGTTTCCAATGATATTTCATTCTCAAGTTTTAAAATTGAAAATTTTTGTATAAATTCTTTCTTTGTTTTTTCAAACCAATCTTCACAATGTGCTAAGGCAAGTTGTATGAAAATATCTTCTGATTTAAAAATAGTAAAAATCTTTGATTCAACTGTTTTATAGATTTCAGAAGAAAACTGTGTATCAGATTGAATCACAATACCATCTTTACATTTAATTCCAATTATTAGGGTCAAGTTGTTTGTTTTATCCTCAGATTTGTTCCACAAATCCTTTCTATTAAAATTCAGGTGTGATGTAAAATACCTTCTTTCTGACGAAAACAGAGGAATTTTTTTCTTACTTTCTTCGAAATTCACCCATAAACTAAGCTCTGAGTACTACCTCCATTACCGCAAAAAGTTCTATTTCTGAGTGCCTCAGAAGCATGTCCCGATGGAAAACACGAATAAAATGTCCCATCAACGAAACAGAACCTTTAAAATAAAACCATATATAGTTGAGTACTTTATTGTACGGTAAGGAAAAGTAAATTGCCAAAAGCCGGATTCAAATCAATAACTGTTTCAGAAACTGTTTACGACAAGTTCCAAGAAGTTTATCAAAAAAATAAGACCGACTTAACCATGAAAGGTATCAATAGTTTTTCAGGTTATGTAACTTACATGCTTGAAGAGATGATGCAAAAGGACAAGACCTTTGCACGATATGCCCCTAAAATTGAAAAAATTTCTGTAGATGATGATAGAGTAGTACTAAAAGACAATATTAAAAATCGAATTGCAGAAGTTGCAGTCCAAAAAGGAGAATTGTTCTGTCAACTTTGTGAGGAAAAGGATTGTGTCCATATTGGTTTTGTTTTCTCCCTACCAGATGTTTATGAAGTTCTAAATGCCAGAGGAATTAAACATCCTAAATAGAAAGGTGGAGGAGGTGGGATTTGAACCCACGAACTCCTGAGAGACAGGATCACCCATATTTTGATCTTAAGTCCTGCATGTCCAAAAGCATAAAATGCCTTCTTTGGCCAGGCTTGATTACTCCTCCATGATGGTAAAAAGATCTGGGAAATTTAACGGTTTAGAGAATCGCTCAAAAGGATGAAGAATTATAAGTATTTTGAAAACCGTCTAATTATGCTTCGATAGCTCAGTCTGGTAGAGCGTTACATTGGTAATGTAAAGGTCGCGGGTTCAGATCCCGTTCGAAGCTTTAATAATTTTTTATTAAAAGTTCTGAGTGTCCAGTTCTTCTTTTTGAATTTGAATTAATTGATCGATTTGCCTCAATTTTTTCTATTCGCCATTGTTTTTCTTTAAACATATTTTTTATTTCATCTGAATTAGAATTAGAAAGCATCACCTTACAATCCTTTGAATCTAGTTCCAAACACAATTTTGCTAGTCTTTTCAAATCCTCATTTGTGAAGGATTTGTTAGTATAGCTGGTAAAATTAGCTGTACTGCTTACGGGTTGATATGGTGGGTCAAAATATACTAAATCATTTTTCTTTACGTCGTCTAAAACTGCCTCGAAATCTCGACACTTTATTGAAATTTTTCGTGATTGTAATGCCTTACTAACAGATCGAATATTTTCTTCATTTACAATATTTGGATTTGTGTACTTTCCAAGGGGCACATTGAATTTGCCTTTACTATTTACTCGGTAAAGGCCATTAAAACAAGTCCTATTCAAAAAAATTAGTCGAGATGTTTTTTCTACTGCATCTTTAGGATTGTTTTCCCTGATAGTGTAATAATATGACTTTGAGGATTTTTGATAGTTTCGGGCATGATTCTTTAAGGACTCAATTAATGAATCGGTTTGATCTCGAATTGTAGTGTATGATAAAACAAGATCCGAATTTAGGTCAGAGACTTTGCATTTTTGTCCTTCACGTTCCTTTACTATATGAAATAGTAAAGCTCCACCTCCTAAAAATGGCTCATAGTAGGTGCCCATTGTTTTTGGCAGATTTGAATTTAAAATTGGAATTAATTGTCGTTTTCCTCCAGCCCATTTTACAAAAGGTTTTGGAGAACAAAAAACTTGATCTACTTCCTGCCTCATTGTTAATCATCCCGCCATTGCATATCGTCAAAATAGACAACAAAAGATCACAATATGTGCAATAATTTTTTAGCAAATTTTAGGTAAAAAGAAGACTCTAACTATGTTTAATAAAATGAAAAGGAAAGGTTGGGTTTTTAGTCCCACTTTGACCATGCGGCCATCCACCTGTACGTCCAGGTGTTCAGTTTACAACCAAGTGCTGTAAACGTAACTCCCAATACTGAACCAGCACCAGCACCCAAAGCTACAGGACTGTTATAGAACTTACCTACCTGCGGTTCTATCGGCGTCATGTATGGTGGTAGAGTTGGTCTCGGATATTTGAAGGCCGTTTCTAGTGGGTCTGCCACTGTAATCAGGTTTACCATGTTAAACAATGGTAACGACATTCCTACAAGTACCCCTCCAAACAGTATCAGCGAGTGTTTGTTCTTCTTCGTCGCCCAATACGCCAAATCAAGCAACATTGCTGATGGTAACCATATTGGTGTGACAATGAAGTCATATGGATATCCAAGTGCAAACCAAGCACCTTTTGCTACCCATGTGTAAACTGTCATGATGAGGCCGTAGTACGTTGCTGTTCCTGGAACGCCTGTAAACGTTAGGTAGTAAACTGCACCAACTACAAGCATTAACGTTTGAGATATTGAAAATACCGTAAACGATGTCCAAGCCCAGTCAGTATAGAAAATGTAGTCTCCTGCATTAATTGTTAACAGTGTTGAGTTAACTGCGACCACTACTATGAATAAGTAGTGAGTACATCGTCTTAACCAGACCATAAGAATTTGAATAAAGAGTCACTATATAAAATTTTAGAGTGTAATAAAGATCGTTGTTTTGAATCTAAATTAAAAAGAAGATATCTGAAGGGTTTACCTTCTAGAATCCGACATACATTGAGATGAAGAACGTACCTATTGCCGTACCACCGATTGCCGCTGCTACCACACCATTACTATTCTTATTGGAACCTTCTTGCATTACTTTAACGCAAAATATGTATCCGATTGCCTCAATAATTGTCAAAACTATGAACGCGTAGTGACCACTGTTTGTTGGGTATGCCCATGGATAATAGAAATATCCTGCTGCAGTTCCTCCAAATGTTGCGGCCCATGCTGCAAGGTATGATGCTGTAATCAACCCAGTCATGTTTTCAACACGTTTACCTATCATTCGTTCAACGTCAGCGCTAGATGATCCACCGCCACCGCCTGAACCGAATCCTTTAGGAAGAGTCATTCAGGATTTATAATATTCAGAATCCTTTTAAGTCTTTCCTCAAGTAATGGTCAGGTACGATCACCGTCTTTAAAAATAAAAGAGAAAAAAGTGTGCAATTTGCACTTTGTGTCTATGGAATTGATCTGCTGTACAATTTGCCTTCTAAGGCCATCTTGTACATCTCTGCTATGTATGGATTCTCACCTGGAGTTTCTGCTCCTAGTTCAACGAGTCTAGCATATACTCTAACTACATATGCCAAGGCTCCCATGAATGCTACTACAACACCCATGTTGAACATCCAGTGATTTGGTACAGCAAAGATTTCCTCTACAAACCAGAAATGCCACATCTCATTGACTCCAATTGTAAACATGGTTGCAAGATAACCTAGAATTGTCATCTTTAATCCAGTGTTTATGGAATTATTTGGACCTCTGAGAATAGGAATTTTTCTATCGTACATTGCGCATGCCGCCCATCCGAGTGGTAATGCTACAAAGTGAGAGTAGAGCCACCAGTGTGCTGGTGTAAATGCACTATCTCTGATAGATGTTTGATGTAAAGAGCCGTCAACGAAGTTGTCGACTTCTACTGAGGCAGCAATAGATCCCAAAGCTATTACCATGAGCCAGATTTTCTTTAGTCTCTGGATCTCAACTTCTTTTGGTATTAATGCGGGCATCTGTGCCATAATTCTAAACATGTTGATTTAGAATATAAACTAACACATTCAAATATAGAATTTTTTGTAAAATTTTTATTGAATTAAAATCATTTTTTTAAAAATAATTCCTAAATTTTGTTAGTTTATTATATTATTTTTATTTTTTTTTAATCAATTTTAATGTTAAACATTAATGCTAATCATAGATTAAAAGCCGATCCCAATCATTAAGGTAAAACATATAACGATGTATATTATTTTTCAATCTATTAGGGATAACTATGGTCGAAAAAAAGATTTTCGTATTAGGGCTTGCTGTTGTACTAGCACTAGGAACCCTTGGTTTCAATTGGGTTGAAGCAATTTTACCCTCAGCCGAAGCACACGGTGTCCAAGCACAACTCCAAAGTCGTTTCATCAGAATTGAGGATGAAACATTCAACAGACAATCTCTACAAACAGGTGAGACTTTAACACTTCAAGGCACACTAGTTAGTCTTGTAGAAAGAGACCTTAGAGGATGGATATCCATTTTCTCAGAATCTACTAATGCAGGAAACAGATGGGAAATGTTAGCCAGAGACCCACCAGGTAATGTCTTTGACATTGCAGGAAACTCTGTGGTTGAATATTCACTTTCTGCAAAAGCACTTGAGGCAGGTGTATACCATGTACATACCCAACTCAATGTAGCAAGTGTAGGTCCAGGACTCGGTCCAGGTCAAACAGTAGTTGTCGAAGGGGATCCAATTCTCAAAGAGATTCCATATACTAACATCGCATATCAATCAATAATTATTGGTGTTGGTTATGTAATCACATTTGCAACAAGACCCTGGCAAGTAATCTAAAATCCACCTTTTTCCTTTTAATTTTAAAACACTTACGATTAGCGTAAAAATTTGAACTAAGTTTTATCAATTAGAAAAAATGAAGGTATTTGTGATTAGTTTTAAAATCCAAAAACTAGATATTTCTCAAAGTTATTTTTTTGGAGATGTTGAATTTCGAAATGATAAATACAAAATAAATATTCAAAATCAAAAAAGAGGCAAAGTC
Organism: Nitrosopumilaceae archaeon; assembly: GCA_028279545.1. Classification (GTDB taxonomy): domain Archaea; phylum Thermoproteota; class Nitrososphaeria; order Nitrososphaerales; family Nitrosopumilaceae; genus Nitrosomaritimum. Next base: position 63,844 of record JANQNN010000011.1, on the reverse strand, counting down.
CTCAAATTGCCTTTTGAAATAGGCACTAAAAAAAACCATTACATAGTCAGATTCTCAGGGCAGGGGGATCTTTTTGTGGAGGATTTATTGCCTTTTTGTGGGCAATCTGAATGGGTAGAAATTGATTCAGATATCATAACATATTACCTTGCTGACCATCAAGACCAACTAGACACTATAGAGATAGTTGATGAGTAAGGGAAACGACTTTAAGTAATATTTGAAATGAAATTACATGATTTGGCCTGGGATGGGGGATCCCTACAAAAGGAAAAAAACCATTAAATTTCTTTTATTGTCCGCAGCAATTGGGGCCATTGCAGTTTTATTAACAACCATGGTTGTAAACCCCCTCTTGGGGCAGCAACCTCATAGTGCATGCATAAACGATGTTGAAAGAAATTGGAAAATATCCTTTACAGTTGAAGTAATAGTTGACAAGGAAAAAGCAGATATTCCAGCCAAGGTTGGATTTCAAGGAGATTGTCAAAGGGCCATCTACACACTTACCGATGATGGAACAGTTTATGCTGAATGGTCAGAAAATCCTAATTTTGAGATAGGTCACTTCTTATGGATTTTTGAATTTCCTTTAAGGGATATGGAACAATCAGAATCCAAAATTTTGGTAAATGGAAAAGAATCAGAACTATTCATAAATCATCCCTTGCAAGATGGATTCCATTATCGAGGGGAATTTATTACAAAGGATTATGATTCATCAAAAGACCAAGACTTCCTACCAGAAAAATAAATTCGACTTTGAAAAAATTCAAAATATTAGAAAATAATTTTCTTGAAAAATTGAAAATAATGAAAAGAATAAAGGTAGTTTTTCTACCAGTATTTTCCGTTATCTGGAATAAGACCGATACCTTCTCTTTCAAAGTGTCTGTCTAATTCATCAATCCATCTCTCACGGTTGTCCTTATAGCTCCATCCGTGTACACGTAACCAGAAAGAGATAATTCCTAAAAGGAAGACCGTGAACATCATGGTTCCAAAGATGTAAATCATTACATCGTAGAACAATGGATCATAGTTTGGTCCTAACTGTCCTGTTACTGTTGACAGAATGTTAAGGAAAATTCCTACGATAGGAGTCATGTATATTTTGGCTGAATTTCTACGATATATAGATTTCTGTTATTATCAAAAATGCCGAGATCAGTTTTACCTAGACTAGTCTAATAAAATAAGAGAAAGATAAGGTATTTTTTATCCTCTGCCCATTGCTGCGTATTTGCCGCTTCGTCCTCTAATGAAGAATGCTGCTGCTATACCACCAAAGACTGCTGCAGAAATTACAGCTGCTCCGCCTACACCACTTGCATCAAGATAAGGTGTTCCTGATCCAGAGGCTGGGTTTGCGTTGGCAACTTCAATTCTTCTTTGTTGAAGCTCTAATGCCTCTTCTAAGGTATATTTTCCGGTTTCTCCACTTTGACCGACATTACCCATGTATTGTGCAAATGCTACTGAGCTTGCGCCATAGTAGCCTACGACAAATACAGCAATTAAGGATGCTGCTAATAATGCTTTATTGTTCATACCGCTTACCTGTCGTTTTGAAACCACTGTACTTATTTAACTTTTTTTCTGAACTTCAAATTTTGGAAAATATGTACGAATTCCGAATAAGTAACGTTTAATTTTGTTTTAAATTTAGGCGCGTCATGGGAAGAATGCATACTCATAGACATGGAAAATCTCATTCAATTCGACCTGCAACCTTACGTGCTCCTTCTTGGGTATCACTAGGGCCAAAAGAAATTGAAGAACTAGTCATAAAGTATGCCAAAGACGGTTTAACCCCAAGCCAAATTGGAATTAAATTAAGAGATCAACATTCAATTCCTTTGATAAAACCGATCACGAAAAAAACCATTGGTGAGATTTTAGAAGAAAACAAACTCATGCCAGAAATGCCTGAAGACCTTGAGAACATTGTAAACAAAGCTGTCGGTCTTCAAAAACACCTAAAGGCAAACAAAGGAGACAGAAGAAATGTTAGATCCCTTGAATTAATTGAAGCTAAAGTCCACAGATTGTCGGTTTATTACAAAAAAATAGATCGAATTCCTCAAAACTGGAAATATAAATCCGTGGTTGCTCAATTAGAATAATGGCAAAATCTTTTGATGAGTCTCTTTCATTATTCAAGGATAAAATATCTGAATGCATAAGATCGCAAAAATCAATCCTAGTTACAACACATATTGATTGTGATGGATTAACATCTGGCAGCATTATTACCAAAGCCTTAATCAGGGCAGGGGCAAGATGCACACTTCGAACATCAAAAGAATTTAATCAAAATGTTGTAAATTCACTAAAAGAAGATTCAAGAGATTTTCATATTATTACGGACTTGGGCGGTGGGTTTTCAAAACAATTAGACGAATCCCTAGGTGAAAACTGGATAGTACTTGATCACCATCAAATATTAGAATATGAACATGATAATCCAAGAGTCATCAATGCTTGGAAATATGGTATAGATGGTGGCACAGAGATATGTGCTGGAGGAATGGCATATTTTGCAGCAAACTCCCTTGATGAAAAAAATTCAGACTTGTCTGCTTTGGCAGTAGTGTCAGCGCTTGGAGACAGGCAAGACCAAGGAGAGAGAAAATCCTTTACGGGTAAGAATTTTGAAATTGCAAACAAGGCTAAAGAACTTGGCCTAGTAGAGATTGATCTTGATTTGCTTTTGGTGGGACGAGAAACAAGACCACTTTCTGATGCAATGGCATTTACCTCCCAGCCCTTTATTGAGGGATTAACCTGGAATAGAGAATCTTGCTTTGCATTGCTAAACTCGGCGGGAATTACCCTAAAAGAAGATGGAAGGTGGAGAGTACCTGCGGAATTAAACGAAGATGAAAAAAAGACAATAATTCAGGAAATAACCAAATATGCATCTGGCAAAAATGTCACTGATATCGTCTCAGAATTAATTGGATATACCTACACATTTACCAGAGAAGACAAGAGAAGTTTTTTGCGAGATGGCCGGGAATTTTCAACCCTTCTAAATTCATGTGGAAGAATTAGCAAATCAGGAGTCGGTATGGCAATCTGCATGGGAGACAGAAATAAGATTTTAGAGGAAGGAAAAACCATACTTTCAGAATACAGAAAATTAATCAGAAATTACATGAATATTTTATCAAATGAAAGATGGAGAATTTCTGAAAGCGATAATTGCGTTATGGTAAATGGGGAAGGGATAATCCCTGAAACAATGACTGGCACCATATCTTCTCTGATCGCAGGATCCCCTAAAAATTCGGGAAAGATTGTAATTTTGAGAACAAAAGCAGAAGAAAATACAATCAAGTTTTCATCAAGAAAATCCTTTGGATGTGATTCGGCCATTAATCTAAGCGATCTGATGAAAACCGGAGCAGAAAAGTTTGATGGGATTGGAGGAGGACATAGTGGAGCAGCTGGGGCAAAAATAACTAAAGACAAATTAAATGACTTTTTAGATTATTTAGATGTAAATGTCGTTAACCTGTCAAGTAAAGATAACTCTTGATAATCTCTCAAAGGAAAAAGCTCAAACTGTAAAAAGAGCTTTGGATCCTGACAATGTAAATTTTCCAGAGGGGCTAAAACTTGTTGTTAAGAATGTTGATAACAAAGTAGTCTTTAATTTTGAGAATGAGGACAACATGAAAAAAATGATAAGCACCATCGATGAGGTTTTAGCTCATGTGCAGGTTGCCCTAAAGGTGATTGAATAATGCTTGATCCGAAACTTATCAAAGAAAATCCACAATTAATTCAAGAGATGCTAAACTCAAGAAACTTGGATTTTGATTTAGATGGCTTAATTGAGGCAGACCGGCAGAGAAGAGATTTCATAATTAAAACTGATGAATTGAGAAAAAAGAAAAATCAAGTTGCCTTGCAAATCTCTCAAAAAAAGAAGGAAGGAGAAGATGCAACTTCTATTTTAGAGGAGATGAAAATTGTCTCAAAAGAATTGATACAATTAGAAACAAAACAAGAAGAGATTGAAAAACGATACAAACACTTGGCATTAACAATTCCAAACCTTGTCCACTCATCAGTTCCAATTGGAAAAGATGATTCTGAAAACAAGGAAATAAAAAATTGGGGAGCCATTCCAAAATTTGATTTTAAAATAAATGACCACATCGACATTTCAGAAAATTTAGACTTGGTGGATCTTGAAAGAGCAGCAAAAGTAGCTGGTGCTAGATTTTATTATTTGAGAAACGAACTTGTAAAATTAAATCAAGCCCTAATCCAATATGCTTTAGATTTTTTAGCAGAAAAAAACTATTCGCTTGTTCAACCGCCCTTTATGATTAATCACAAATCAATGGAAGGAGCTGTCATTACCGATGACTTTGAAGATGTAATTTACAAAATTGAAGATGAAGACCTCTACATGATTGGAACCTCAGAGCACGCAATGGCAGCAATGCATTCAGGGGAAATAATTGAAGGAAAGGACTTGCCAATTAGATATGCAGGTGTTAGTCCTTGCTTTAGAAAAGAAGCAGGAGCTCATGGAAGGGACCAAAAGGGAATTTTTAGAGTTCATCAATTTGAAAAAATTGAGCAATTTGTATTTTCTAGACCTGAAGACTCTTGGAAAGAACATGAGCAAATGTTAGAAATCACCGAGCAATTTTATCAGAATTTAGAAATTCCCTACAGAGTAATGCTCCTCTCATCTGGAGACATGGGAAAAATATCTGCAAAAACTTTTGATATTGAAGCTTGGATGGCAGGCCAAAATGCATACCGGGAGATCGTATCGTGTTCAAATTGTTTGGATTTTCAAGCAAGGAGATTGAAGATTCGATATAGAGACAAGACCAATGAAGAGACAAAATATCTACATACCCTAAACAGTACCCTAGTAGCTACATCTCGAGTTTTAGTTTCAATAATGGAAAATTTTCAAACCAAGGACGGCCATATCGAAATTCCAAGTGTTTTGCAAAAATATTTTGGTCAAAAAACCATCTAGTAACATACCCTTATATTTTGGATTCTTAGGTCGATAATAATTGGCACGTAGAAAAGGTCGAGTAAAGGACAAGTGGAGAGAAAAGAAATGGATTACAATTAATGCCCCAGATTCATTTAACAACGTTCCAATAGGTTATGTTCCAATTACAGATGATGAAAATGCTTCAGGTAGAGTTTTAGAAGTAACCCTGTATGATATTCTTAAAGGAGATCCATCACAGCATCAATACAAAATTTACTTTCAAATAGACAAAGTCGATGACGACAAGGCAAGTACCATTTTCAAACGATTTGAGTATTCCAAGGAATTTTTGCGAAGTCTCGTTAGAAGAGGCTCTTCTAAAATCAATTTTGTAATTGACGCTAAAACCCAAGACGGTTATATTTTCAGAATAAAAGTTATTGCCTTGACCCATAGGCAGTTAAACACATCTAGAAAACATGATTTGAGATTAATTGTAAGAGATATCATCAACAAGACCATTCCAGAAATGACAATTGATCAGTTTGTACAGGCAACTTGTTATGGTAAAATAAATTCTGATATTATGGCTGCAGCAAAAAAAGTAATCAGAATACGACATGTGGGCCTTGAGAAAGTAAAATTGATTAGAACTGCTGATAAAGAAATCGCACTTCTTGAAGCCTAGACCTGAAGTTTTTAGCACCTTAAATTGGCAAAATTAGAAGTAACAATTGAAGCCATCGTACATGCCACAGAAGACATTACAAAATTCTTTGATTCTTTCAAGGAGATTTTTGATTTGGAAGAAAAACTATTTTCCAAAATCGATATTGAAGGGCACTTTAAAAATTCCATAGTTCTACTTCAGGCAAAAATTTCAAAAAAACCTGCCGCTAAATTTTTTGAAAGATTCAATGAAATATTATCAGAGGATCAAAAAGAGATGATAATACAAGAGATCCAAGATAGAACAGAAAATTCGACTTTGCATATTAGATTTGACAAACAAGAATTTGTGAAAGGCAAAATTTCTTTTGCTGAAAAAGACGCAATAAAACTAAAAATCCATACCCCAATTTACAACAAAAAAGATACCGTCAAAGTTTTCAGTGAAATCCTTCAAAAACCTCAACTAGATTAAATAGGAAAAAGACAGTAAATTAATTTGGGAATGAGGAGATAATAGCCGCTCCAGTCTGAGCTAACGCCTTGAAGACGCCGCGACGAACCGACCCAATTGAATTTTTAACCATACCATTCACCACATGTATCCAAAGTATTATTTTAAATACGGATGAACGGCGATTTCTATCGTGGCTGATTACGACGTAATTGTAGCTGGAGGGGGACTAACAGGAACCATTGCAGCGCAAGCAATTGCTCACTATTCTAATCAGAACTTGAAAATTCTATCAATTGATAGAAATTCCGAAATCTATCCTGGACGAAAATCTCTTTCGGGTTGGACTTGTGGAGATGCATGCTCAAAAGAAGCAGTTGACTATATGAGTTCGAGAATAAAGGTTCAATGGACAAGTCCAGAAATTGAACACAACGTAAAAGGTGTGATGGCGTTTTCACCTGATAAGGAAACTGCAATACCTTTTGATGGTGCAGGATATATGCTAAATCGCCAAAAACTTCCTGAAATCCAAAATCAAAGAGCAAAAAACATGGGAGTAGAGTTTGATTTTGAAATTAATCTTACAGGGCTAATTTATGACGACCAACAAGTAGTTGGTGTTCAAGGCATTGATAATAAAACAAAACAACCATACAAGAAAACTGCAAAAATTGTAGTTGATGCGACCGGAGTAACTTCGATGCTTCGAAATACATTGAAAAACTCTACAAAAGTTGAAAAGAGAATCGACAGACGAGATTTAGAGTCTACTGGAAGATACATTATGTATTTTGATCCAGAGACAAAAGAACTATCTGAATTTGATCCAGACTATTGTATTATTCATTTAGATCAAGACATTGCACCTGGTGGATATGGATGGGTTTTTCCAAAAGGAGAAAACAAAGTAAACATTGGTCTTGGTGTAGAAAAGACTCTTCTTGAAAAACGAAATGTTAGATTGGGTAAAAAAGATAATGTTCAAACTCTAATGGATGAATATCTACAAAGAAATCAAGTTATAAAAAATTCTAGACTATCACAAGATCCTGAAGACATTAACAACAACTCTGGAATTTTCCAAGTTTCAGTTCGAAGACAAAATGATTGTATGGTATCAGGTGGATACATGATGGTAGGGGATTCTGCTTGGATGCCAAAACCAATTGATGCAGGAGGTATTGGGCCAGCTCTTATTGCAGGAACTATTATTGGAAATAATGTAGCACAAGCAGTTGAGCAAAATGATTTTTCAGAAAAAAATCTTTGGCAGTACAATCTTGATTTCATAAAAGAGTATGGTTACAAAACTGCAGGCTTGGAACTTTTTAGAAGACTAGTTCAGACACTTTCAAATGACCAAATCAGTTATGGTATGAAACACTTTTTGGGCAATCTAGATGTAGAGTCAATTAGTAAGGGAGAGCATCCAGACTTTTCAGGTCTTGGAAAAATTGGAATGATAATTAGAGGAATAATGAATAAGACAGTTGCTGAAGGTCTAAAATATACTTCAGGAAAGAATCAATGGCTAGTAGAGCACTATTACAATTATCCAAAAGACCCATCTGGATTTGATGAATGGAACAAGACCCTTCACAAAACATTAGATGAATCCTTTGCAAAAATAGAATCATTCACAAACTAGATCTAAAATTAAATATTGTGGAAAACAAGTAAAACTTGCTTGTCAGATTTATCTTATCTTGATTGGAATAACTCCATTCAAACTCTTTCAAAAGCATACGATTCTGGTCTTTTCGTAATAATAATTGGTCCAAAAGGAACAGGAAAGACATCCCTAGTTAGGGAATTTGCAAGAATTAATGATAAAAAACTTGAATCAATTAATTTCAGTCTAAGGACAAGAGAAAGTCATTTGGTAGGAACAAAGACCCTTACAAATGGGACTGTTAGTTTCGATGAGGGTTTATTGGTAAAATCAATGAGGGAGGGAAGTCTTTTGTATTTAGATGAGATAAATTCTGCCGAAGCTGATGTTCTTTTGAGATTAGATGAGGCACTTGATGATAGGCGACAAATCGTTTTAAAAGAATCAACTGGAGAGACCATTCAGGCAAACGAAAAATGGTTTGTAGTTGCAACAATAAACCCACTAACACATAGTGGTACCAAAGAGCTTCCACCTCAGCTTCTTAGTAGATTTCCAGTTAGAATCAGCTTGGAATATCCACCTGAAGACGTGGAATTAAAGATTGTAAAAAAATATGTTTCAGAGGCAGATGAATCAGAACTAGTTCAAGGAATAAAACTTGCAAATTTGCTAAGACAAGCAGCAGCTGTTGAGGAGTTGTTTTATTCTCCTAGTCTTAGAGAAACCATAGCATTTGGAAAACTGTTAGACAATAAAATGTCGCCAAAAGAAGCTGCAACAATTGTTTTTGGAAACGTATACACTCAATGGGGAAACATTGAATATCAAAAGGTAAAAGACATCATAACTTCATTGTTTGGAAACTAGATGCAATCCTTAGAATTACGAAACGAGACATTAGTTGAGATTGCCACCTTTTTGGTTCGAAGATGGTCACAAAAAGAAAATGTTCTAGTAGAGTTTTCAGACAAGACAGAAACTAAAACAAGAATAATTGAAAACAAAGTCATTCTTACTCCCTTGGAAAAAAGGATAGGAAGTTATTTTCAAAGATACAGGCAACTAAGGATGTCTCTGTGGTATGAGGCAATGAGACTAAAGTTTTGTAAAAAAATTCTTAGCAGTGATCATGCATATGGGTTTATTCTAAATACCTTGGAGACTAGAAGGATTGAAAGCTTGGGTAGAAAAATATGGAGAGGAATGGATGAGGAAATTATTTTTAATTATTCATTCATGTTTGTGTCAAGACCACCACTACATACAGTATATGGCAAGGCAAGGATAGTTGAGGCATTTTACCAGTACTTTATGTTTGGTGCAATAAAGGGGGAAATCCAATCAAGTCATATTGAAAAAATAAAAAAAGCATCTACGTTTGGAATCAAAGTTGTAGATGAGGCAATTCAAAAAGGACACGATACAGATTGGTTAGAAAAAAAGGTAAACGAAATTATTAAAATTTTAGATATAGATTCTCTTCTTACAGTTCCTGTTTCATTGCCATTTATGAAAGCAGGAATGGCACTAACTCAAGAAGAGTTGTTAAAATTTTTAACAATAGTTTCAAAAAACAAGGAAGGAGATTTTGGCAAAACTGATCCAAAAGCAGTAATTGCAGGACAAGATGTGTATGATGAGTACAAAATTCTCTTAGATGAAAACAAAAAAAGCGACAACACGGGATTGATGCCAAAAGTAATTGGTTTGCAAACGCCTGCTACAAAAAATGTAGATGAAACAAAAATTTATGATATTAGTTTGATAAATAATTTGAAAATAAAATTCAAAGAATGGAAATCAGGTTGGAAAGAAGAGCATCTAAAAAGTGGAGACGAGTTTGATGAGGAAAGTTACCTTGAAGGACACGAGCCATTCTTTACAGATGTTAAAAAATCAATTAAAACAAAAATTGTAATTTTGTTAGATCACTCATCTAGTATATCTTCAGAGGCTCTAGAGTACAAAAAAGCGACACTGGCGCTATGTGAGGTTTTAGCGTATCTAAACGTAAAGTTTGCAGTATATGCATTTAGTACAGAAAATAGGGCTGTTGTTTGCTGGCAGGTAAAACCTGATAGTGTAAAATGGAATACAACATCTGCTAAACGACTAGCGCAAATAGTTGCAAACGGCTCTACACCACTAGCTGAAGTTTACAAAAAAATGCATCCTATACTGCAATCAAAAAGGCCTGATATCTTTTTGACTTTAACCGATGGAGAGCCATCTGATCCAGCTGCAGTAAGAAACATGACAAAGACACTGAAGAGCTTTGGAATACAAATGGTAGCAATTGGCTTAGGACAAAACACTCTAAGGGCAACGACAATTGCGTTAAATCTCAAACGTTTGGGATATGAGCGAACTTTGGCTGTAAGCAGACTAAATGATATTCCAAGCAAAGTAATTGGTATCTTAGAGGAAAGCTAAGCTAGTAAATGGTATTGCGATGAAATTTGATACTAAAATAATTTTGAAAATTCAGGATGAATCGCATTGAAGTGTTTGTCAGTATCCCAACCCTTTGCTGATTTAATAATTTCAGGGAAAAAAAGTATAGAGCTTCGAAACTGGACTACAAACTTTCGGGGGGAATTTCTAATACATGCACCAATTAAAATTAGAACCCAAGACTGCAAGCGACTAAAAATAAATAAAAAATTAGTTACTGGCGCCATTGTTGGCAAAGCCAATCTTTATGATGTAAAAAAATATGAAACAATTTCTGAGATAAAGAAAGATAGAAAATATCATTTTGCTGGAAAAAATTTTCAAAACAAAAAATATGGATTTATGTTAAAAAAAGCAAAACCATTTCGAATTCCTATTCCCTTCAAGGGTCAGCTAGGATTCTTTGAGGTAAAGCTGCCAAAGACCGTGGTTAAAAATAAAGAGATAGTGGCCGACATTATTGATGAGGAATTTAGATATCAGTGGATTGGACACCACTAGATTCTAATTTTGTGCAAATTAGTCCTTTAATCTTTTATCTTTGTTTGAACTATTGGAATTTACCATGATTGGGGTTAAGTCTTGGGTAATTTTTGGAGATGAGAAAAATTGGAGATAATGGGAAGAGGGTTTTCTCAAATTATTCAAGAGACTCCAGACTATGTTCATTTGCTTTCAAAATTTCTATCTTACAAGCTCTTTAACAAACGCAGTCCAATTTATGGTTCGGCAGATATTACAAATGTATGCAATTTGCACTGTGAGCATTGTTATTGGTGGTTAAACAGAAAAGAAAACGAAGATCTAACAGTAGAACAGTGGGAGAAAGTAATTGATGAGAAATTCAAAAAGCAACACGTTTTTGTAGTTACTCTTGTTGGTGGTGAGCCACTAATGAGGCCTGATGTAGTAGAGTTGTTTACAAAAAAATTCCCAAACCATGCATGTGTTGTTACAAATGGTAACTATCCATTACCACGTTTTGATAAACTATATTTTTACTGGATTTCAATTGATGGGCCTCGAGACATACACAACGAAATAAGAGGACCTTCTGCTTGGGAGAATACTAGAAAAAATGTGGTTGATTATGTTGAAAAATACGGTGAAAAAGCCTTCAAAGATATTTGGATATCAATGACGATAAACTCCAAAAATTACCATACAATAGAAACTGTAATTGAAGACTGGAAAAACTATACAAACAAAATTGGGTTTCAATTTCATACTCCCTTTATGAAAGGAGACCCACTTTGGCTTCCATATGGTGAGAAAAGAAACAAGGTAATTGATGAGATTATTCATTTGCAGAAAACAAAATACAAAGATTACATTGCTAATCCCAAAAAGCAATTAGAGTTGATGAGAGGTAGTTGGGGAGGAAAAGGGACCGTTCCAATTGATTGTCCTACATGGACCATAATATCCGTTGATCATATGGGACGAGAAAAACTTCCTTGCTGCATTGGTAGTGCAGAACAAGATTCAATGAAACCTAGATGTGAAGATTGTGGACTAGGATGTTACTCTGTGTCACTGGCATTTGGTTTGAGAGGATAAAAAAAGCAAAAAAATTTTTGATAAAGTTTAAAATTTTAAAAAAAGTTAAAAAAAAAATTTTGTGCTAAAATTTTCAGAACAATAAATCACACTTATTACCTCCATTGGCCAAAGAATTTCGTCGGGCGAATATGGGGAAAAGGATTGTTTCAATCGTATTATCTATTGCAGTATTAGGACTAATTATTCCACTTTCAAGTAATTTAGCACATGCAGCACCTGGGGATTATATTGTCACTGGGTTAGCAGGAACCATTGATAGAGTAACTCCTGCAGGTGTAGTAACTCCCATTGCGGCAGGTCTTGATCCTATAACAAGTATTGCAATTGACAAAAACGGTGACTATGTGGTAGTTGCCTTTAATGGTGCAATAGGAAAAGTAAGTGGTGGAGTATTTACACCTGATCCATCAAGTCCTCTTCCAAGTCAACTAACAGATGTGGCAATTGACGCAAATGGTGACTATGTGGTAGTGGGATTTAATGGCCTTATAGGAAAAGTAAGTGGTGGAGTATTTACACCTCATCCTCTAAGCCCACTTGCACCTGGCTTAACTGGCATTTCAATTGACTATAATGGAGACTATATTGCAACAGGTGCAGGAGTAATTCATCAAATATCTGGTGGAATTAATACACCAATTGTTGGTTTGCCAAATCCACTATGGGGTATTGCAATTGACTCTTTTGGTGACTATATTGTTACTCCTTCTCATGCTGTAGGAAAAGTTAGTGGTGGAATTTTCTCTCCAATTGCAGGAGGTCTTCCAAATGTAACTCCAAATATTGCAATTGATTCTAATGGAGATTATATCATAACTGCTGCACAAGCACCAACTATACTAGTAAAGGTACCTGCTCCTTTGGGTCCACCAGTACCTATTGTTCTTTCAGTTCCAATAGCATTACAAACAAGTATTGCAATTGAACCAAATCCTCCTGAACACTTTTTGACCTATCAAGTAAACGAATCAAAAAACACACCAAAGTTTGAGAAAACTGAATCATGGTTAGGAGACTTGTTTGGAGAAGGAGATTATAGAGTTGAGAAACCATACAGACTACTCAATCCAGTTGATAAAAACGATGAAGGATTGTATGATACTGAAACTCATATGGTAGCATACAAACTAAAACAACAAGATTATAAAAAAACTGACGGGTATGACAAGATTCTTGTAGAAAATCAATTTGGAGAAATTTCTTTAGATATTAGAAAAGCAAAACTTCTACTTGTTCCATCAGCTAAAAACCATGATGATTATCCTGAAGAGCTTGCACCATATGCTGCTGATCACTTCAAGTGTTATGATGTTAAGGTAACAAAGAATACACCAAAGTTTGAGAAAAGATATGTCAATGTCTATGATCCAAACTTTGATGAAGACAGAAAACTTGAGGTAAAAAATCCAAGACTATATTGTAATCCTGTACAAAAAATTCATGGAGATTACACTGGAACAATACTATCTCCTGAAACTCCTCTAGTATGTTATGATGTTAAAAAAGCAAAAGGTGAAGAAAACCATGATAGAACCAGTGTATTTACAAACAATCAGTTTGGACCTGAAGCACTAGACACAAAGAAGGAAAAAGAGCTATGTGTGCCATCCACTATAACTTATCCAGATAATGACAAAGATGGTATACTTGCAAATGAAGATCCTGATGATTCTGACCCATGTAATCCAAGTGTAAACAACCAAGTATGCCAGGCAATAACTAACAGCCCAGGCGAGCACTTTATGAGCTACCAAGTCAAAGAGACCAAAAACACGCCAAAGTTCAAAAAATTCAACATGGATTTGGCTGACAAGTTAGGATACGGTGAAGTCAAGGTAAAGAAAATCCAAAGACTACTCAACCCAGTTGACAAAAACAATGAGGGAATACAAGACGAAATAACCCACATGGTAGGATACCAAATACAAAAACAAGATTATACAAAGTATGACGGATATGACCAAATCATGGTTGCAAACCAGTTTGGTTTGATTAATTTGGATGTGAAAAATCCAAAGCTTCTACTTGTTCCATCAGCTAAAAGTCATGATTCAACACCAGATGTGCTATTGACTTTGAATAGTCACTTTACGTGCTATGATGTCAAAGTAACAAAGGGCACTCCAAACTTTAAGAAGATAAAAGCTGACGTTTATGATCCAAACTTTGATGAGGACCGAACCATGGATGTGAAAAAACCAAGGATGTTCTGCAATTCAATGCAGACAAATGCTCTTAAAGCTCCAAATGGAGTATATGGAGAGCAACTGCTATGCTATGATGTTAAAAAATCAAAAGGTGAGCCAAAACATGATAGAACAAGTGTATTTACAAACAACCACTATGGTCCTGAAGAGCTAGACACAAAGAAGGAAAAAGAGCTATGTGTACCATCGATGATGATTAATCCAGGAATGACACAGGTTAATCCTCCATAGTTATAAGAAAATTAGTTCTAAAAATTTTAAATTTTTAAAAAATAAAGACATGGATATTTTGTTCTAAAATTTTCAGGACAGTTAATCACATTTATTAGTTTAAGAATACAAAGTTATCCTTACTAGGGCGATAGTTGGTATGGGATTAGAAAGTAAATTTAGATTTAACAATTCGTACAAGCTTTTAGCGGGAACTTTAGCTCTAGTTCTTTTGGTAGGATTTACAACACCTGCATTTGCAGGACCAGTTCCTCCTCTTCCAGCTGCGTGTCCAGGAGTAATTGGTAGTTACAATGTTGTTTTGGGAACAGCTGCTAATGAAGTTCTAAATGGTACCCCAGGTGCTGACTATATTGTGGGTAATGGAGGAGATGATCAGGTTAATGCGGGCGCAGGAAACGACTGTATTGTGACTTTGGGTGGAAATGATACTATTAACGCCAGTGCTGGTCATAACGTCATAATAGCTGGCGCCGGAGTGAATAATGTAACAACTGGGGGCGGAAATGATAACATTACTACTGGAGACAATAATGATACTATCAATGATTCTGGTGGGGGCAACACCATTGTTGCAGGTCATGGTGTGAATAATGTAACCTCTGGGGGTGGACATGATAACATTACTACTGGAGACGGAGATGATACAATCGTTGATTCTGGCGGGAACAACACCATTGTTGCAGGTCAGGGTGTGAATAATGTAACTTCTGGGGGTGGACATGATAACATTACTACTGGAGACAATAATGATACTATTGCAGCAGGAGGTGGGAATAACACCATTGTTGCAGGTCATGGGATGAATACTGTAACAACTGCTGGTGGACATGATAACATAACCACAGGAAATGGTAATGATGTAATTCAGGCAGGTGGTGGTAATAACACCGTTGTTGCAGGTGGTGGAAGTAATTTTATTTCTGGTGCAAATGGACATGATAATTTTACCTCAGGACCAGGTAATGATGTAATGACACTTGGGGGAGGAAATAATCAGGTTAATGCAGGAGATGGAAGTGATGTAATTTTTACTCCTGGAAACGGACATGACAATGTAATTAATTGTGGACCAGGAACAGATGTAGCTTTTGATACTGGTGGTGGAAATGATTCTTATATTAATTGTGAAAATGTAGGAACTACTGCCAATCCTTTAGCATTTGTAATTTTAAATAAACAAGTTAACAATGAGGGACTTGGAACCGCAGGACCAAATGATTTTGCACTTACTGTAGGGGGAGTTGGAGTATCCTCAGGAGCCTTGACTCCAGTTACTATTGATGCTGCAACTATTCTAAATGAAACTCTAGTATCAGGTTATGCATTTGTATCTACAACAGGAGATACTGAATGTCCTGTCAGTCCTGGCGGGACTGTTACGGTTACTGCAAATGATGTCGTTACTTGTACTTTTATTAATGTAGATTCAGGAGTTGTACCATCTTGTACACAAGATGAATATCTTTCAGGAAATTCTTGTGTGGCTTTGACTGTGTGTACTGCTGATCAGTATGAATCAGTTGCACCAACTGCAACATCAGACAGGCAATGTACTGACTTGACCGTATGTACTGCTGACCAAATTGAGGCAGTAGCCCCAACGGCCACTAGTGATAGAGTATGTATTGATCCTCCATGTGGCACGGGAACTTCATTTAACCAAGCAACGCAAATGTGTGAACCAAACTGTGGTCCTGATACAGAACTTCAAGGTGATGAGTGTGTCTCAACTCTTGTATGTCCTGATCCACAACCAACTACTGCATCCCTTACTGTAATCAAAGATGTCCTTAATGATGAGGGAGGTACGGCATTACCTGGAGACTTTACAATGATGATTTCTCCATCAAGTAATCCATCGCAAAATAATTTCGCAGGATCAATTGCTGGCACCATAGTTACTATTAACCCAGGTCCATATTCAGTCAGTGAATCAGGCCCTGGAGGATATACTGGAACACCATCATCAGAATGTAGTGGAAATGCAATTGCAGGAGAATCTTATACTTGTGAAATTTTGAATAACGATGACCCTCCAAAACCCGAACCCACTATTGAGCACTTTTTGAGTTACAATATCAAAGAAAATGACAAGCAAAAGTTCAGAGCAAAATACGTGGGACTCTCTGACCAGTTTGGTTCAGGAGACTTTAAGGTAAAACAACTCTATAGGTTACTCAACCCAGTTGACAAAAACCAAGAAGGTCTAATTGATACTGTTACTCATTTGGTGGGATACAAGATAAAACAAGAAAAGGGTTACCAAAATTCAGGTATGGATGACCAAATCCAAGTAGTAAACCAGTTTGGAGAAATTAGCTTGGATGTTAAAAAGCCAAGGATGCTTTTATTGCCATCAGCTAAAAACCATGACGTTACACCAGATCCATTGCAATTCAATTCTTCTGACCACTACAAGTGCTACGATGTCAGAGAAACTAAAAACACTCCCAAATTTGAAGACAGAATAGTTAGTGTATATGATCCAAACTTTGGAGAGACAATACAACACAAAGTTGACTATCCAAAGTGGTTCTGCAATCCCGTACAAAAAACTCATGACAAGTATGTAGGACAAATCATAAATCCTGAAGCCAATCTGTTATGCTATGATGTAGATCCTGTAAAAGGAGAACCAAAACACAAGAAAACAAAAGTGTACACAAACAACCAGTTTGGCGATGAAGGACTAAAGACCAAAAAGGTAGAGGAACTGTGTGTACCATCTACTATCGTTACTCCAAACGTATTAATCTCGTAAATCAAATAGTTTCGTGAAATTCAATTGTTTTTTCCTTTAAAATTTTTGTAAACATCAAGATCTATTTGCTGAAAGCGTTTTAAAAAAAAATTCGAATGCATTGAAAATCAATTTGTTGGTTTTTTTTGGAAAAAAATTTTGTCTTATTTTTTTTTGGAACACTTAATCAGACTTATTACTGCCACCAGCCAATAAAATGCGTCGGGCAAATATGAGAAATAAAATTCTTACAGGTACCCTAGGTGTTGCAATATTTAGTTTAATCATATTTACTACAACTCCTAATGCACATGCAGTTACAAACACTCTTGATGCAACTTTTTGTGGTACAATGGGAGGAGTATGGGCAGTTGATACCTGTACACTTTCAACTCTTTATGTAAATTTTGCAACAGATGAGCTTATTGTTCCGTCGGGAGTTACTCTTGTAATATCGTCTCCTGCTCTTGGAATCAATCAATTGGGAACCATTACCAATAATGGAACAATTACAATTTCAAATACTGGAGGAACCGGAATCAATCTAATTGGTTCAGGAACCCTTACTAATAATGGGGCAATAATTATTTCAAGCACAGGTATCTTTGGAATCAATCTTGCAGGTGCACTCAACAATAATGGTACAATTACAATCTCAAATACAGCTGGAACTGGCATCAATATAACAGGGACACTAACTAACGATGGAACTGTTACAATATCAAATACTACTGGAACAGGAATCCAGTCTATTACAGTAGGTACTATTGCTAATAATGACACGATCGTCATTTCAAATACCGGAGGAACCGGAATCAACAATATACTAAGTAATATGATTAACACTCCTGGAGATATGTACCTCTGTGGCGGTACCTACAATGGGGCTTTGCCACAGGGAAATGCAATAATTAATGGTTGTCCTCCTCCAGAATGTACTGATGATGAGTATGAATCAGGGGGTTCTTGTATTGCATTGACTGTATGTACTGCTGATGAATACGAATCAACTCCACCAACTGAAACTTCAGATAGAGTGTGTACAGCTTTGACTGTATGTGGTCCAAACCAAATTGAGGTAACACCACCAACAGCTACTAGCGATAGAGTTTGTGAAGATATTCCTCCTCCAACAGCTCCTGAGCACTTTTTAACATATCAAATTCAAGAGACTAAAAACACTCCAAAGTTTAATGACTTTGATGTCATTTTAACAGACCAATTTGTCTCAGGGGATTTTGAGGTAGACAATCTTTACAGACTACTCAACCCAGTTGACAAAAATAATGAGGGTCTAGTTGATGAGAAATCTCATTATGTTGGATACAAGATTAAGGTAAATGATAAACAAAACAAAGCCAAAGGTACCGTTTTAGTTGAAAATCAATTTGGTACAATTTCACTTGATATTAGAAATGAAAGATTATTGCTAGTACCATCTGCAAAAAATCACACCTCTACACCTGATCCATTACAGTCAGAGCCTGATCACTTCAAGTGCTATGATGTAAAAGTTACAAAGGGCACTCCAAACTTTAAGAAGATAAAAGCTGATGTGTATGATCCAAACTTTGATGAGGACCGAACCATGGATGTCAAAAAACCAAGGATGTTCTGTAATTCAATGCAGACAAACAATGTCATCAAGGTTCCAAACGGAGTTTATGGAGAACAACTGCTATGCTATGATGTCAAAAAATCAAAAGGTGAGAAAAACCATGATAGAACTAGCGTATTTACAAACAACTACTTTGGTCCTGAAGAACTAGACACAAAGAAGGAAAAAGAACTCTGTGTGCCATCAACTATGATTAATCCTGGAATGACACAAGTTGATCCTCCAAACTTAGATCCTTAAAATTTACTAGGACAAATTATTAATTAATTATCAAAAAACAACATCCCACATGGATAATAACCAGCTAGAAAAACAAAAACAAAGTCTTACTCCTGATACAGGATTTAATCTAGTTGGAATTGATTATTTTGAAGACTCTAATGGTCAATTATACCTAGTTGAGCATTTTGAGATGTATCAAGACGCACTAAAGGCAAAAAAGGATAGAAAAAATCCAAAGGACTACTTTATTTTGTATAAAGGTAGTAATGGCGAATTTTTATCTCATTAAATCGAAAATATCAAAACTTTATTTTATTTTACAAACTATCTTATCATCAGGTAATTTTTCAAGTACCTTATGCCCGGTGAATCTGATGACTTGATTGATACATTTTATGAGAAAAAATCAAGTGCAACAGAACTAAAAATGAATCCACCTATACGCCAAAGTCCAAAGGCAAAATACCAAATCTTTGATGAACAAGAGTTTACACGTGGACGAGAAATTCTTGGAAACCTAATTGTAAACGGAATGGTAACCTCAGGTGGAACTGACCTTGATTGGTTAATTGAACATAACGGCGGTTTTGTTATTCTAGAGTTTAAGGGATTTCACAATGATAAAATAAACATTCCATTTGGGCAAATGATTGCCTATGAAAGACTACATGAAAAACTAAATCAAGCTTCCAAATGTTACATGTACTTTATTGGCACTGATGATATTGATTTTTCAAATCCAGATTCCAAAATTTGGCTTTTTGAGATGAAACAATGGAAAAATGGAACCATACCAAAAAACAACATAGATGATTTTGAAGAAAACCAAGCTAGACAGAAAAAATTCATAATTTACCGAGATTATCTAGAAGAAATTAGTGTAGAGCAATTAAGAAAAATTATAGACTCTCACTGGAAATCCTTTGAGTGATTATCCAGTAAACGTAAAAATTTGAGTAGAAGTTTCTCCATTAGCTTCGGCTTTAATGGTAAACTTTCCTGCTTGGCTCCAACCATCTCCTCCAGCAAAGGTCATGGTATTGAACCTACCATCACTTTTTGCACTTACTTGCTCAGACCATATCATTATGTTATCTGAATTCTCAATGGTTACTCTTACTTGATTTCCTTGAGAGAGTTGCGACTGTCCATTAATGGATATGATATCTCCTCTGTTGTATGATGAAGAATCTACTTTAACTGAAAAAGTGTTTGATGTGCTAGTTGTTGGATTAATATCAACAGGAGTTGTAACTGAGGTTGAATCACCGCCCATAGAAAGTGCTACAGCTATAATTATTGCCAATGCAGCTATTCCTCCTCCAATCATTATTATGGTATTTTTTGAACTTGATTTTGTGACCTTTTTTTGAGGAGCAAGAATTTGTCCTGATTCTGATACTTTGGATGCAAATGTAGTTGGAATTTCTACATCAGGGGTTGGAGGAGCTGGAGTTGGTTTTGGAATTTGCGGAGTCTCAGTCTCCACAGGAGGTTGTCCAAAGTGTTTTTGTGTTAGTTTTTTAACATAATTTCTCTCAAAATTGCTAATTACCTCATTATTTTTGGCAGCCCTTTCAATCTGCTCAAGTATTTGCTTATCACCATACCCATTTTCTAGTAGGGCCTCGACATCATCTATAATGGGGTCAGTCATTCCTGTATTATTCTCATACGATATCGCTTATGAAGTTAGCGTGTTTAGGATTAGTAAGAAAAAATGAAAAATTCTGGCCTATTCCGAAAAAAAAGGACAAAATAGATAAAATTTCAATCAAAAAAAGTATTTCAAAGAAATTTTGTTAAAAAAATATCACGAACTGGCCTTCTTTGCTTGAATAATTACAGTCCTAATGTAGTCTTTGGCAGTAGAATCTGTAATCCCCATTTGTTTTGCTCTAAGATATAGGTCCTTTTCTTTAGGATTGTTCAAATAATATCTCAATAGATAGTTTAACCGATGGGATCTTTTCTCCTCGCTTTTCATAACAAGAAATTTTTTTTCAAACTAAAAAGGCAAGAGGATAATATAATACCCAAAAACTGAAGTGTATCATAAAAATTTCATAAAAACATATGATCTTTTTTAAATAAAGGGTATTTAGAAATGCAAATGAAACGAGTAGAAGCAACAGTTCAGACAGATAAAGCCTCAGCAGTAGGAGAGGCCATAAAAGACCTGGTTGGAGGTTTTACCATTTTAGATGGAGATGGTAGAGGTTCTGGCAAAAGGTACACAATAAGATCTGGAAGAGGAACTGGTACTTATGAGGCCGAATACAACAAAGTATCAACAATAACTGCTATTGTTGATGACGATAAAGTAGAATCAGTGGTATCCACCATGGCAGATGCAGCATTTACCGGAAATGGAGGTGATGGCATCATAGCAATACAGGATGTAGCTGATGTACTAAACATAGCATCAAAAAAGAGAGGATCCGAAGCCCTCTAATTATTTTCTTTTAAACTAAAAATTTATTCTAATTTGATTACCCCAATGTTTACCAAGTACTGAAGGGCTAAAATCATCTCATCCTCAGAAATAACTCCATCAATATACCACTCCATGGTGGTCTTTACCCAGTCAGGTATTCTTTGAGGGGATTGGTCAGCAGGTCCAACATCAATCTCCAAAGATGGGGGATCTATCTGAGTTTCAACTCGAGATTCTTTTTCAGGAAATTGGATAATATTTGTATCAATTAATTTAGCATACGTATCAATTGTTTGTGTTTCACCTAGATACTCAAAACTTGCCTTGATTTCGCTTTTCATCAAAATTCCCGTTTCTGGGGCATAAGTAAGCCTTGAATGAGAGTCTTTTTGGTCTATCACGCAAGTAATTACATCAATTCTTTTTTCATGCAAAGTGAAAAATTCAACTTGACAAAAATTTGGATCATTAATTTCAATTGGTATTCGAATCAATTTATTAAAAAATGAAAATACCTCACCTGGTTTTTCTAAATCAAAAATATCGCCGGTTTTTTTATCTAAAATATATTCAGATTCATAATGAGCTCCATCTTGTTCAATTCCCTTCTCAACAAGCAAAATTTGTCTATCATTAAATGTCTCTCCAAATTCAAAAATAACTTCCTTGTCTCCAGTCACTTCATATTTTAGAAATTCCCCCGGATTTATGCAAATAAAGGTGTCTTGACAATCTCGAGAATCTGCAAAGGCAAATTCAGCTCCAACAAAAATTAAAATTCCTAAAAATAACAAAAAGATTAAATTTTTCACAATTACTACAAAACAAATTACAACTTAAGTTTATCCTGTTAAAACTTAAATTTTTTGAATTTTTTAATTAGTTTTTGAATTGATTAATTCCTTTAAAAGGAAAATATGGTATGTCTTTTATTTAGAGAACATGTATTATTAGTTAGATAGTAAAAGATGGAGAAAAACGTATCTGAAGGTTTTTTCAAGCAAAAACTCGATAAAATTATTGATGAAGAGGGGATTAGATTTGCAGGATTTATTAATTTAAAAGGTGATTTAGTTGAAAGTAAAATTCGTAAAAACATAGTACCCTTTGAAAATGATGAAGAACAGCGCCAGGTTTTTCGTGAACTGGCCCTAAGAATCTCTACTAGAAGAAAATTTGATTACTCAATGGGTGCTGTAAAGTATTCTGCCTCAAGACGTGAGAAATTAGTAATGATAAGTTTTCCATTAAAAAATTTCATTCTTTTAATTACTGCAGAGCCCAATGTAAATATCGACAGATTGGCCTATAAAATAATCAAAATACTTGGAAAAGACTGGAGTGAGTTTTTTGGCGAGTAGGCTTTAGAAAAATATTATGGAGCTAGTTATTCTTGTCCTTCAATTCCCATTAAGGTCAATGTAGATCTGATTTTAGGAATTTTTCTAATTTTCCATGTAATGGTTTCACGAAGTTTTTCAACTTGGTCTGAACTAACTTTGGCTAAAATATCATATGCTCCAAAGGTGCCATGCACCTCTTTTACTTCTTCAATAGATTTTAGCTCACCAATAACTGCCTCTTCAGAACCAAGCTCACAGTTTATGAGGACATATCCAGTTGCCATTTTATTGTTTAACTCCCATTTCTAGAATAAATTTAATCTGGAAATATATAAGTAATAATCTAATTTTGTTTTAAATCTAGAATAAAATTTCAATTTTTAATTAAAATTTATCCAGTTTTTTGGCATCTAATTTTTTTGAAAATAAAAGAATTTAATCCAAAAGTTTCAGTTTTGCTGGTAAGCATTTTTCATAATTTTTTCAAGTTCCTCAATATTTTTTGAACTTGTAATTTGTAATCTTAGTTTTGAGCCATGAGACAATCCTTTGGTAAATCTCATTGCTTGTCCTTTGATGTTTGCAAATTTTATTTTGTATTGTTTTGTGAGATGAAGATACTCAAAAAAAGAATCAAGTTTATCTTTAAACGAATATTGATTATATGTTCCAGTCTTTAGATAATCTTTGATTTGTTCAAACAAAAATGGATTGCCCATTGCCCCTCTTCCAATCATTACATAATCACAATTTGTTTGGTCAATCATTTCTTTTGCATCCTCGGGGGTTTTTATGTCGCCATTTCCAACTATTGGAATAGAAGAAATTTGTTTTAGCTCCTTTATCATTTTCCAATCAGCATCTCCCGAATAGCCCTGGTTTACAGTTCTTGGATGAAGTGTAATCATTTCAATTCCTTCATCTTCAGCAATTTCTGCAATATCTTTGAATAGGTATCGGCTTGCATCAGTAACACCTAGTCTAAACTTTAGTGTAACAGGTTTTTTTACGGCACCAACCAAGGTAGAAAATATTTGTTGTGTAAGATTTGATTCTTGCAAGAGTGCACCTCCTGCCATCTGTCTTGTTACATGTGGTGCAGGACATCCCATGTTGTAATCAATAATATCAAAGTAAGGTTCAACAATCTTTGCAGCTTTTTCTAAAGCTTCAAGATTTGATCCAAACAATTGAACAGATAAAGGTCGTTCACTTTCAGAGTATTCAATAAAACTCTGAATTGTTTTCTTGTCTTCTTTTAGTTCTTTTTCTTTTGCAATGATGCTGTGAATGTTTGTAAATTCAGTAACAACTAGTCCTGCTCCTAACTTTTTGCATTGCAACCTAAGTGCAGGATCACTTACTCCTGCCATGGGAGCTAAAAATGCACGACTTGAAAATCTTGGAAGCATCTAAAGTTTTTTGAACAATTGTATATTTATTGTATTAATAAAATTGTCCTATCGGTCTGGACATCCGTCTTGATCACGGTCTGAATCATAGTCTTCCGGTTCAAATGGACATTCGTCTTGATCATTGATAATGTCATCTAAATCATAGTCATGTACAAATCTTGATTGCTCAGGAACAGCATCAGGACAGCCATCATGATCAGCATACTTGTTCCAGTTCTCAGGGCTTGTTGGACACATATCAACTGAATCACTCAATCCATCTCCATCAGAGTCAAACTTCTGAGTTGAGGCTGATTCTGCACCGTGAGAGTCAGGGCAGCCATCCCAATCTAAATAATCATTGAAATTCTCAGCCATTGAGATGCATTGGTCTCTACGGTCTTCAATTCCATCACCATCAGTATCTGGGAATTGGTAAACTGGTAGTTCTTCTTCAAAGACGTCTGGACAGCCATCAGAGTCTTCAAAGTGATTATAGTTTTCTGCCATTCTTGGGCATTCATCTATGTTGTCTGAAAGTCCATCTCTATCAGTATCTTTTAGGTTTACAAGACTGTCAGGACAGCCATCCTTATCGTTTACTCCATTGAAGGTTTCTGCTCTTGTAGGACATAGGTCCAAGTTATCAAGAATACCATCACCATCTGTGTCTCCAACGTTCTTTCCATCAATTACAGAATCAGGACATCCATCAAAGTCCAAAAATAAATTATATGTTTCTTTTGCTAATGGACATTGATCCTCTCCATCCATAATACCATCATTATCGGAATCTCCAAACACTAGAATTTCAACAACATCAGGACAGCCATCGCCATCTTGGAATTTATTGTATCTCTCAGCAATAGTTGGACATTGGTCAAGATGATCAGGTATACCATCATAGTCTTCATCAGATACTTGGTCTCCAATTACTCCAATAATTTCAGGACATCCATCTGAATCTAATACTCCATTAAAGTTCTCAGGTTCATCAATGCATGAATCCCATCTGTCTTCAATTCCGTCGCCATCAGTATCTGCAAATTCAAAGGATGGAAGGTCTACTGAAACATCATCAGGACATCCGTCTTCATCTTGGAAGTTATTGTAAACCTCAGGTGAGCTAGGACAAGCGTCCATGAAATCATAGATGCCATCCATATCGATGTCTAAGGTTGATAGGATTTCATCAGGACATCCGTCTTCATCTTGGAAGTTGTTAAAAGTTTCAGCTTGTGATGGACACAAGTCAAATGCATCAAATATTCCATCACCGTCTGCATCTGGAATAAATTCATCATCAGTAACTATGTCAGGACAACCATCAGTGTCCTCAAATAGATTATAGGTTTCAGGTTCTAGTGGACAAGAATCATCAAGATCATGGATGCCATCACGGTCCATATCTTCAATTAGAACATAACTTACAACATCAGGACAGCCATCAGAGTCTTCAAACTTGTTAAAGTTTTCACGCTCGAATACACAGTTATCCCTAATATCAGGAATAGAATCAAAGTCCGAGTCCATCAATGGAGCATTAAAACTTTGTCGCTCGGTGTCAGGACAACCATCCCAATCCAAATAACCATTTATGGTCTCAGGCAACATAATACATTGATCTTTTCTGTCTTCAATTCCATCGCCATCAGCATCTGGGAATTGGAAGCTAGCTAGTTCTTCAGAAACATCATCAGGACAACCATCTTCATCTTGGAAGTTATTGTAAACTTCGGGAGTTTCTGGACAAGAATCAATTACATCAACAATTCCGTCTCTATCAATATCTAATTTTGAAAGTATTTCATCAGGACAACCATCTGCATCTTGAAATTGATTATAGGTCTCATGTTGATTTGGACATAAATCAAAGTTATCAACAATGCCATCGCCATCAGAATCTGTGGTTACCATTCCATCAGTTATAAAATCTGGGCAACCATCAGTATCCTCAAACATGTTATAGGTTTCTTTATTGAGTGGACAAGCATCATCGATATTTAAAATTCCATCCTTATCTGTATCACCTGATTCAAGATAATCAACAATATCAGGACAACCATCCTCATCAAAGTATTTGTTGTAATTTTCTCTTACTGTTGGGCAATTATCAATATCATCTGGAATTCCGTCATAATCAGAATCAACTGGACCAGATTGAGAGACAATAAACTCATCAGGACAGCCATCCCAATCCAAATAATCATTCATGACTTCCATTTCATTGATGCATTGGTCTTTCCTATCTTCTATACCATCGCCATCAGTGTCTGGAAATAGATAGAGATCTTCACCGGTTGAAACACTATCGGGGCAGCCATCTAGGTCATTGTGATTATTGTAAGTTTCTGGAGTTTCAGGACAAGAATCAACTGCATCTACAATCCCATCCAAATCAGTATCTAAGATTAACACTGACTTGTCAGGGCAGCCATCAGTGTCTTGGAAATCATTATACACTTCGGGTTGGTTTGGACATAAATCAAAGTTATCAACAATGCCATCACCATCTGTATCTGATGTTACCAAGCCATCAGTTACTTGGTCTGGGCAACCATCCCAGTCTTCAAACAAGTTGTAGGTCTCTTTGTGGTATGGACAAACATCAATTTGATTTGGAATACCATCACCATCTGTATCTCCAGCAATCAAGTAATCAACAACATCAGGACAACCATCTTCGTCTTCAAACTTGTTAAAATTTTCACGCTCTTGTGGACACTTGTCTTCTGAATCAATAATCGAGTCATAATCTGAATCAATTACACCTGTATTTTCAACTCCCATGTCTTCTGGGCAACCATCATAATCTAATACACCATTAAAATTCTCAGGAAGTTCATCACATTGATCCCATCTGTCTTCAATTCCATCTCCATCAGTATCTGGGAATGTGTATTCTTTATCAGTCTCAGAAACCTCATCGGGGCAGCCATCAGAGTCTTCAAATTGATTATAAATTTCTCTTACCTCAGGACATGCATCTAACTTATCTGAAATTCCATCTTGGTCTGTATCCTTTAATGATACAGCATCATCAGGACATCCGTCTTTATCATCAATTCCATTGAAGGTTTCTGGTTGATTAGGACAAAGGTCAAGAAAATCAGCAAAGCCATCGCCATCAGAATCAAAAGAATCTTTGCCATCATCTGAAACCGAATCAGGACAACCATCAAAATCCTGGAAGTTATTGTAGGTTTCCCTTACTGAGGGACAGTCATCAATATGATCCTCTATTCCGTCATAGTCAAAGTCATACCAAAGAACAAAATCTGCAGGACAGCCATCAATGTTGTTTCCGTATTCTGGATCATAGTCTTCTAGCAAATGGGGACATCTATCCACATTATTTGGAACTCCATCACCGTCAAGGTCGCTGGCACTTGCAGCATATACACTACTTGGCAACATTCCAATTGTTGATACAAGTAAAAGTAAAAATCCTAAAAGATAACTCTTTTTCATCTAGTCACTTCCTTAAGGATCCGGACATCCATCTTCATCTCTATCACCATCATAGTCCTCTGGTTCATTTACACAAGAGTCTTTATCGTTTATAATGTCATCCAAATCATAATCGTGAATAAATCGCTTTTGTTCTGGGAAAATATCAGGACAACCGTCGTGATCATCATATTTGTTCCAATCTTCAGGACTTGTTGGACACTCATCTATTGCATCATAATATCCATCACCATCAGAGTCTACTCTTGGTGAAATACTGGATTTTGCTATTACAGAATCAGGGCATCCATCCCAATCAGTATAATCATTGAAGGTTTCTGGCAATAAAATACATTGATCTTTTCTGTCTTCAATTCCATCACCATCAGCATCTGGGAACTGGTAAACTGGTAATTCTTCTGAAACGTTATCAGGACAACCATCGGTATCTTCAAATTTATTATAAGTTTCAGGTTGGCCTGGACAACTATCTAGACCATCAATAATACCATCGTTGTCGCTATCAATATTGGATAAGAAATCATCTGGACAGCCATCTTGGTCTTGATGATTGTTCAAGGTTTCTGGTTGAGTTGGACACAAGTCAGAATTATCAAGTATGCCATCACCGTCAGTATCTGCAACATCCTTACCATCAATTACATTATCAGGACAACCATCAGAGTCCAAATATCTATTGTAAGTTTCTTTTACTAGTGGACATTCATCATCTGCATCCATAATTCCATCATTATCTGAATCTCCAAACACTAGAATTTCAACAACATCAGGACAGCCATCGTCATCTTGGAATTTATTGTATCTCTCACCAATTGTTGGGCATTGATCAAGATAATCTGGGATTCCATCATAATCTGAATCACTAAATTGAGTACCAACTACTCCTGAAACTTCAGGACAACCATCAAAGTCTAAAATTTCATTAATGTTCTCAGGTTCATCAATGCATGCATCCCATCTGTCTTGAATTCCATCACCATCAGTATCTGCAAATTCAAAAATTGGAAGTTCATCTACTGCAGAATCAGGACAGCCATCAGTGTCTTCAAAGTGATTGTAGACTTCGGGCACCAGTGGACAATCATCTGAACTATCAATAATTCCATCTCTATCAGCATCGTTTTCAAAAACAGAGCTTTCAGGACAGCCATCAGTGTCTTGATAGTTATTGAAAAGTTCTGGTTGTGTAGGACACAAATCTAAGTTGTCTTGAATGCCATCGCCATCAGTATCTGCAATTACTCTGTCATCTGCAACTAAATCAGGACATCCATCATGGTCTTCAAATAAATTATAGGTTTCAGGATTAAATGGACAAGAATCATCATTATCAAAAATTCCATCATTGTCTATATCACCAACTATGGCATAATCCACTTCATCGGGACATCCATCATCATCTTGAAATTTGTTAAAGTTTTCCCTCTCTAAAATACAATCATCCATTGAATCAGGAATTGAATCAAAATCAGAATCTAAGCGTTCCTCAGCAGAAGTTCCTTTTAGTTCTGGGCAACCATCCTCGTCTAAAATTCCATTTAGATTCTCAGGTACTTCAACGCATGCATCCCATCTGTCTTCTATTCCATCACCGTCAGTATCTGGAAAAGTAAAAACTTCCCCATCATCAGAAACCTCATCGGGGCAACCATCAGTGTCTTGGAATTGATTATAAGTTTCAGGAAGTGCTGGGCATGCATCAAAATTATCAGGAATTCCATCCCAATCTTCATCTTTTAGATTTACAATTTCATCAGGACAACCATCATTATCAAAAATTCCATTAAAAGTTTCAGGTTGAGTTGGACAAAAATCAGAATAATCAAAAATACCATCACCATCAGAGTCTACGTTACTTTCTCCACCATTTGTCAAAAGGTCAGGACATCCATCATCATCTTGAAATCTATTATAGGTTTCTTTTATTGTGGGACAGTCATCAACATGATCTTCTATTCCATCATAATCCCAATCATACCAATTTACAAAATCTGCAGGACATCCATCAATACTTAGTCTATGTTCTCGACTATAATCTTCTTTCAAAACAGGACATAGGTCAACATTGTTGGGTAAACCATCATCGTCATTATCATTTGTTTCAAGTGCATATACAGTACCTTGCAAAACTCCAATGGCTGAAACTAGTAAAAGTAAAAACCCTAAAACTTTGAAGTTTTTCATTTTCCAAAAACCCTAGGAATCCGGACAACCATCATGATCTCGATCTCCATCATAATCTTCTGGTTCGAGAGGACACATGTCTTTATCATTAATTATATCATCTAGATCTGCGTCATGTTTGTATCTGGATTGTTCAGGAACAATATCAGGACAGCCATCAAGATCATTGTATTTATTCCAAGTTTCTTTTTCATAAACACATTCGTCAAGTGAATCAATTATTCTATCACCATCAGAATCCATTGAAGAAAGTCCTGAAGGAAGAATGTCGGCACAACCATCATAATCTACATATCTATTCCAAGTCTCTTTTTGGTCTGGGCAGAGATCCATTACATCTGCAACACCATCGCCATCAGAATCAGGCATTGTAGTATCAACATCTGGGCATCCGTCCAAGTCTTCAAATCCATTATAGGTTTCTGCTTCCATTGGACAATCATCTAGTGGATCATTGATTCCATCATTATCAGAATCTACATCAAAGAATTCTAAAATAATGTCTGGACATCCATCAGAATCTTGGTGTCTGTTGTAAGTTTCAGGATTTTGTGGACATGCATCAATAGCATCAGGTAATCCGTCTCTATCTCTATCAGTTGATGGAATGTAATCATCAGGACAACCATCCCTATCTAAAATTCCATTATAGGTTTCAGCTTGATTTGGACAATGATCAATTAAGTCAAAAATTCCATCACCATCAGTGTCGGCCCTGCTTTGTCCATCAACTACTGAATCAGGACAGCCATCAGAGTCATCAAATAAATTGTAAACTTCTGGATAAAGAGGACACTCATCCATATTATTTGAAATGCCATCAAAGTCAGAGTCAGCCTCTGTTAGATAATCAGGAATATCAGGACAACCATCTTCATCTTCAAATCCATTGTATCTTTCTCGTTCTTCGATACATTGATCTACGCTGTCAAAAATTCCATCAAAGTCAGTATCTTGATCTGGAACTTGTTCTGGACATCCGTCATGGTCAAGATATCTATTCCAAGTTTCAGCTTCAGAAGGACACATGTCTGAAGAATCTTGAATACCATCATTATCAGAATCAACTATTGCAATATCAGGACAACCATCTGCATCTTGGAAACCATTTACTGTTTCAGGTTCTAATGCACAACTATCAAACAAATCACCAATGCCATCGCCATCAAAATCAAAACCATATTGATCATCAGCAAAGTCTTGACAACCATCCATGTCTTGGAAGTTGTTATAAGTTTCTGGAACAGATGGACATTCGTCAAGAGCATCAATTATTCCATCTCCATCTCTATCAGTTTTTGGATCAGTATCAGGACATCCATCTCTGTCAAAAAATCCATTAAATGTTTCTGGTTGAGTTGGACATAAATCTGAATAATCAAAGATTCCATCACCATCAGTATCAGGTGCTGCACCGTCAGAACTTACGTAATCAGGACAACCATCACCGTCTTGGAATAAATTATAAATTTCTTTTATCTCTGGACAATCATCTGCACTGTCTAAGATTCCATCTAAATCTGAATCTCTATCAATTGAATAAGGTGGAATGTCTGGACAACCATCAAAGTCTTCATATCCATTGTATCTTTCTGGTTCTGTTGGACAAGAATCATCTTGATCAAAAACTCCATCAAAATCTGAATCGTTAGTACCACCAATTACAAGTGGTACTTCATCAGGACAACCATCATAATCTGCAAATCGATTAAAGGTTTCAGGTTGGTCAGCACAAATATCAAATCTATCTGCAATTCCATCTCCATCAGAATCAACAAAGTCTGAATCTAGTATTGCATCAGGACAACCATCTGCATCAAGGTATCCATTAAAAATTTCTGGTTCGTTTGGACAATCATCAATTTTATTTTGTATTCCATCATTGTCACTATCAACAAATTCTGTGTCTAGTACATTGTCAGGACATCCATCTTCATCCTCAAAAAGATTGTAGACTTCGGCACTTAATGGACATGAATCATTTCCATCTAAAATTCCATCTCTGTCTCTATCACTTGACATGCTAAAACTATCTGGGCAACCGTCTCTATCTAAAATTCCATTAAAGGTTTCAGGTTGAGTAGGACAGGTATCTACAATGTCAATAAATCCATCCTCATCAGTGTCTGCTACTGATGTTCCAACTTCTGGAGAGTCATCAGGACACCCATCATAGTCTTGATATTGATTATAATTTTCTCTAACGTTTGGGCATTTATCTAAGTGGTCTTCTATTCCATCATAGTCCTCATCATACCATGGGACAAAATTTGATGGACAACCATCAATAGCCCCCTCATAGTCTTCTTGTATATTGGGACAGCTATCCATATCATCGGCTATACCATCCCGATCCAAATCACTGGCCGCAATGGCTGGATTTAAGGGAACGCTGGTGATTGTAGCTATAAGCAATACTAGGAATGCTACAAAGTACTTTGGCTTCAACTTACAAATTTACCCGGAAGATCCAGTTATTAAACCTCACTCCCAAATTGAGTAAAATCGGTATCATATTGGATCAGAAATTGTCTATTCTACAAAAAACTCGATTAATTTAAGTAAACCAAAATTGATTTTCGGTTTATGAGTTGCTCTGGTGAAATAGTAGCAGAAGATCAATTAATTCAAATCAAACCAATGATCTCTGATCAGCTAAAAAAGGCAAAGTACGGAGTATCTGATCACTCAACAGTAGGACTTTGTCATTGGACCAAAAAATCCTTCAAACATGAAGGGAATTGCTACAAACACAAGTTTTATGGAATTCAAACTCACAGCTGCATGGAATTTTCTCCTGCTGGAATGTATTGTGAAAATCGCTGTGTCTATTGTTGGAGGCCTATGGAATTTTATGAATCTATGAAAATGGAACCAGAAAATGTTTCAGAACCTTATGAGATAATGGAAAAATTAATGGAAGAACGAAAGAAATTGATCATGGGACACTATGGTGATTCTAGAAGTGATAAGAAAAGATTGGATGAATCACTAAAACCTAGTCATTATGCTATTTCTCTGTCAGGAGAACCTACAATGTATCCAAAGCTTCCTGAACTTATAAAATATTTAAAATCATTAAAGGAAACAAAATCAATTTTTCTTGTAACAAATGGACAAGAACCAGAAATGATTCAAAAATTAAAACAAGAAAATGCTTTGCCTACACAATTGTATTTATCTACAAATGCTTCAGATTATGACTCCTTTTTGAGAATAAATCAACCAAGATACGATGATTCTTGGGAAAGATGGAATAAAACTTTGAGTATGTTAAAGGATTTGGATACAAGAACTGTGCTTCGAATTACTTTGATTAGAGATTATAATGATCAAGAAGAAATGATTGAAGGATTTGCAAAATTGTTGGAACAATCTAGTCCTCATTTTGTTGAAATTAAATCTTACATGCACATAGGTCGCTCAATAAATAGATTAGAGCATGAAAATATGTTAGAGATGGAAGAAGTAAGAAAGTTTAGTGAAAAGTTAGTAAAACAAAGTAGAATTTTCTCAATTATGGATGAAAGTTATGTATCAAGAATTGTTGTATTACAAAATAATAAACGAAATATCGAGAGATTTATTCAAACTTACGCAAATACCAACTAGAAAATTTTTTTAAGGATTTGTATCTGTGAGATATTTCATTTTTATTTTTTAATTGTGCAAATGTTCTTTTTGATTTACTGGGAATGAAAATAGGATCATAACCCCAACCAATTCCATTTACGGTTTTAGATATAATTCCATTTACTTTGGATTCAAAAGATTCATGAATTTTTTTATCATAAAAAGAAATAATTGAAACAAATTTAGCTCTTCTATTTTGGTTTACAAGTTTTAAGATACCTTTGTTTCCAATTGTTTTAAAAACATATGAGGAATAAGGACCAGGAAACCCTTTTAGAGAATCGATAAAGATTCCATCGTCTTCAACTAAAACTGGTTTCTTACATTGTTGAAAAGCTTGTTCAGCTTTATTTTTTGCAATTTCTTTTAGAGAGTTTGATTGGATTTCTAAAAGATCACATTTGAAAAACTTGAGATTAATTCCAAATTCATCAAGGATTTTTTTTGCTTCTTTGTATTTATTGATATTAGAAGAGGCAAAAAAAAGATCAGACAACTGTGGCATAACGACCTCTACTTTCAATTACGGAAACTAGATCTTTAATTTGTAAAAGTTTTGAAGTGCCAACTACCAACTTATATCCACTCAAAAAGTTTTTCCAACACTCCTTCATTATTGGGGCATGTGCACTATTTAGTATCTCTTTAATCAATCTCAAATCTACTGCTTGATCTTCTGGTTTAATGGTTTTTTGAGACAAACCAAAATCAATAACAAAGACCTTGTCATTGCTTAAAATAAAATTTGATGTTGTTAAATCACCATGAATAATTCCATTTTTATGCAGCGTGCCTACCAAACGTCCCATCTGTTTTGATAATGAAATTATTTTAGAATTTGATAAATCATGAATTGGTTTTCCAGGAATTTGCTGCATAACTATAGATGTTTTTTTTAAATTTACAAAATAGACAAGTGGTGTAGGAATTCCAAGGGATTTTACTTCAGAGATTGTTTGAGATTCCTTTATGGTCCGTTGTTTTCTCAAGTTAAAATCAAGAATTTGATTCCGGTAACTTTTTGGTTTTCTTATTTTTAAAACAGCAATTGAATTCTGCCATTTGGTAAGATAGATATCTGCTTCTGCTCCTTTTTTTACTAGCCTCATCTTACTTTAAAAAAAATCTTTTTGATAATTTAGAAGTTATTGATAAACATACAAATCGCCCCAATATGGAATGTAGTTCATGGAGGAAGGAGAAAAGAGGCTAAAACAAGAGGATTGTAATGAGGATAGTATAGGCTCAGGAATTCTTACATTAACCAATAAAAGATTGGCATTTGACAAAACCTCCGCTAGAATTATGGATTTTACAAAACGATTTGGAGACACGTTATTAGATGTTGAATTAAAAGATGTTGCAAAAACTTGGAAAGAAGGTAGGTTAATGAAAAAGGTTTGTTTTACTACTGTAATTGATGGTGAGGAAAAGACCTTCAAGTTTGGTGTTTTTAATACCAAAGACTGGTTAAAAAATATCGATGCAGCAATAGAGGATAGTAAAAATCAATAGTTTACTACTACAGAATCTAATCTCCACGATTGTGTAACAAACGTTTTTTCTAATGAAGCTCCTTTTTTTACCTGATTTTCTAACAGACCCGTCCAACAGATTTGACTTCCACAATCTCCTGAAAATTTTAATGGAGTTACAAAAAATTTGCACCCATGTCGCTTACAAACATCTTTTAGCATTTCTGATAATCTTTTGTTTGCAGCAACACCACCTACAATGAGCAGTTCCTTTTTTTCTGTAAATGAAAGTGCTCGCTCTACTGTCTCACTTATCATGGCAAAGGCAGTTTCTTGTAAAGAAAAACAAGCATCAGCCTTGTTGTTAGACACAACTGATTTTGTTGCAGATAACAACCCTGAAAAAGAAACATCATTACCTTTTACAGAATATGGTAAGGTAGTGTAGGTCGATGAAGTATTTGCAAGATTTTCTATTTCTCTTCCACAAGGTGAAGCAAATCCAATTGATCTTCCGAATTGATCTAAAAGTTGCCCCAATGTAATATCTAATGTTTCACCAAATACCCTCCATTGTTTATTTAGAAATGCAAGTATCATTGTATGGCCACCAGAAACCAAAAGAACTAGTGGATTTTTTGCACCTGTTAGAAGCTTGCCTAACTCAATATGTCCTATCGCATGGTTTACAGGATAAATTGGAATTTTATAATACGATGATAATGACCGTGCAACAACTGCTCCTACACGTAAACAAGGACCAAGTCCTGGCCCGGCAGCATATGATATAATATCCAAATCATTTATTTTGATTTTAGATTCTTGAAGACATTGAGATAAAACCGACGAACTATTTTCAATATGGTGTCTTGAAGCTTCTCTTGGGTGAATGCCTTCTCCTCCAGGAGGTCGGTAAATTTTTCTAACATCAGATAATATTTTTCCTTTCTTTCCATTTTTTTCCATAATTGCACAAGAGAATGTGTGTGCTGTACTTTCAATACCTAATCCAATCATTTTACCCTCTACTTAGTGTTGAGACAATTTTGATAACGTCTCCATCTTTTAGTATATGATCTCCTCCAATTCTTTGTTTCGTTTTACAATCAATGGCATGTAAAAATCCTTTGGCAATATCTG
Organism: Nitrosopumilaceae archaeon; assembly: GCA_028279545.1. GTDB lineage: Archaea > Thermoproteota > Nitrososphaeria > Nitrososphaerales > Nitrosopumilaceae > Nitrosomaritimum. The sequence continues at coordinate 28,010 of JANQNN010000011.1, read as the reverse complement.
CATGAATCAAAAATGCCAAATCCTTTGCAGTAGAATTTTGAGGAAGTAGTTTTGCATCAGGTAATACTTCCCCGTCTTTGTTTGTTAGTCTTGTTTCATCCTCTACTGGAAATACAGTAATAAATTTTAACGAATCAAAAATAGCAATATTTAGAATTTTTTGAATGCCTGTAGTTTTAATTTTTGAAAAAACTGTTTTTACAAGGTCCAATGCCTTTTTCTGTTGAGGTAAAATTTCCTTATCCTCAACAATTGCAAAGTCCTCATCACCAGGAGAATACGTTACTATTCCTGCCTTTGAAGCCTTTCTTAGAAGCAACTCCGTTTCAGCGCTACAAGGAACAACGACAGTATCTGAAATTTTTTTGATAATATCCAAATCCTTGCAAAGATCAGCTTTGTTTGCAGCAATGATTATCGGTTTTGTATTTTTTCTAAGTTCCTTTACAAATGATTGAATGTCAGAATCAGACCATTCTTTAGGATTTTTTGACATTAAATTTTGTTTTTGTAGTACTTCTGATACTTGAAAGTCTTTAATTCCTAAACCTGTAAAACGTTTTGTTATAGCATCGGTAAGTTTTGCTCTTTTTTGATCAATCTCTCTGCTAATTTTATCCCACTCTCTTTGAAGAATACTTACAAACCATTGATCAAATTCATCTTGCACAAATTCAATATCTTCAAGTGGATTATGTGTTCCGATAGGTACTGGCTGACCTTGAATATCGGTGGTTCCGGCAATGTCAACTACATGAATAAGAATTTCTGCCTGTCTTGCATTATCTAAAAATTGATTTCCTAAACCCTTTCCCTCGTGTGCTCCAGGAACCAATCCTGCCACATCAATTAGTTTTACAGGAATAAAACGAATCTTATTTACACATAAAGGGTTTTGGTGTGGAATTCCAAAATGTTTACAAGCACAATCACATTTTACAAATGCAACTCCAATATTGGGTTCTATTGTTGTAAACGGAAAATTTCCTATAGGAACTGAAGTTTCAGTCGCAGCAGAAAAAAATGTAGATTTCCCAACATTGGCTTTACCAAGTAATCCAATTTGCATAATCGGCAAAAAGTGTATTGTACATATTAGTATTGCAGAAATTGTTTAAAGAAGTTTAATCTAGAATCATTACATGTCTTATGTCATAACTGGAAATCCAGGGGTTGGAAAACATACCATTTCCAAAGAATTAAGCAAACTCGTATCGTTACCTATGGCGGATTTGAATAAAATTGCTCAAGATTTTGGATTGTTTGAAAAAAATGACGAAACCAATGATGTAGATGTTGAAAAATTAGCTAAAATTATTCAGGAAAAATTTTCCAAGCCTTCAATTTTTGTGGGTCATTTGGCTCCCTATGTCTTACCTTCAAATAAAATAAAAAAAGTTATAGTGTTACGAAAAAACCCCTATGATTTAATTAAAATCTATGAGGAAAGAGGATACTCAAAAAATAAAATAAAAGATAATTTAGGTAGTGAGGTTTTGGGAGTAATTTTTCATGACGCAGTTAATCAATTTGGCGCTGAAAAAACTGTACAAATAGATGTAAGTACGAAAAATATTTCTGAAACAATAAAAAAAGTCATGGATTCCTTTAAAGGGGAAATAAACACAGAGCAAGTTGATTGGTTAAGCATAGTATCAGAAAAAAATGATTTAAAAGAATTTTTTGCTTATTAATTAAATAATACCTTTGTTGGGAAATACTTGATTGTTCGAAATTTTAAAGTCTGATTTAGCGGGAAGAATTGGAATAATTAACACAAATCATGGAAAGGTAAAAACTCCAGCTTTTGTTCCTGTTATTCATCCTGTAAAACAAACCATCTCCTCAAAAAAAATTAAAGAAATTGGATTTGATGTAGTAATTACTAATGCCTACATTACACAAAAAAATTATGGAGAAGAGGCAATAAAAAAAGGAATACACAAAATAATTGATTTTGATAGAGCCATTATGACCGATTCTGGTGGCTACCAGGTATTAGAATATGGAGACGTTGATATCTTACCACCAGAAATGGCGAATTTTGAAAAGGGGATTTTAACTGATTTTGCAATACCACTTGACAAGCCTACTGGTTATGGACTAACAAAGAAAAAAGCACAATCTTTTGTAAATCATACTCTAAAGGTTTCAAAAACTACTCTAGAGGAAAAAGAAGACAATGGCCAGATTTGGATTGGGCCCATTCAAGGTGGCGAACATTTTGACTTGGTTGAAAGGTCCACAAAGTCATTAGTCAAAATGGGCTTTAGCATGCTGGCTTTGGGTAGTCCAGTTGAGTTTATGGAGTCTTACGAATTTAGACTATTAGCGCAAATGATAATTGCGGCAAAAAAACAAATGCCTCATTCTATTCCTTTACATCTATTTGGAGCAGGCCATCCTCTAACAATTCCTTTTGCTGTAGCCTTAGGATGTGATACCTTTGATTCAGCCTCATACATGCTTTATGCAAAACAAGAGAGATACATAACTGATGATGGAACAAGGTATCTCTCAGATATTTCGGTTTTTCCCTGTAATTGTGAAATTTGTACAAAGTATACACCAGATGAATTAAGGCAATTAAAAGGCCAAGAAAAAATTAACGAGATTGCAATACATAACTTACATGCAATTAAACTCGAAGTTGATAGGGTAAAACAGGCAATTTATGAAGGAAGGTTATGGGAATACGTAATCAAAAAGGCTAGAGCTCACCCAAAATTATTTGAAATGAAAGATATCTTTATTCAAAATTCTGATAATTTCATTACCACCACTCCAAAGTTTAAAGACAGAGCAATTTTTCTTTTTGACAAAGATGATCAATATAGACCAGAAGTTATTTCATATCATAAAATAGTCAGAAAATTCAAATCCAAGAAAAAAATTTTGATAATTACAAAAGAACCAAAACTTAAACCGGGATATTTATCTCAGGATTATTTGAATCTAAAACAAAAATTCCAAAATTTTGATTTGATACAAGTTTGCTACTACAACCCACAGTTAGGATTAATCCCAAATGAAATTTCAGATATTTTTCCTGCAGCTCATCATGAGACAGTTAGAACAATTTTTAATCCAAAGGAATTCGAAGAATTTCAAAAGACTTGGAAAGCCTTTTTTGAAACTAATAATTTTACAGAAATTTATTTTGATAAAAAAGACGATTTCTTGAAGTATTTTATCAAAATGTTACCAAACGAAATAAAGAGAAAATCTTTAAAGTAAAATAAGAAAAAAATTGTGCTGACAGATGCAGTTTATAATGCTGCGTCTTCTGCCCAGCCGTTGATGAAGACACCGTTTTTATGAAGAGGTACTGGTTGTCCAGCTGTGTAATTCATTGGTCTCATCCAAAAGATTGATTTTGTTGGGCATACACCGATGCATGCACCGTCAGAAATACATCTTTCTGGGTAAAAGACAAATGCCTTACCTCTCTTCCAGCCTTCAACTGGTTTTACTCTAAGGACATCTGGGCCAAGGGTTGTACAGATTTCTACACATAGTGCACATCCGATACATCTTTGCTCATCGATGTCTGGAAGTATTGCGATTGGCATTTTATTCAGTTTTTTTATGCCGAGTTGCTATTTAAACCATGATTGATTATCATAACTGTGTTATGAGCTTGAGCTAAAAATTAATCAAAAAATAGAATATGCGGTCTAGATAAAACAATTTAATAAAAAACAAAAAGATAACGTGTTTATCACGTTTATTTTCTCATTGCATCGATTTGTCCAGAAGTTACCCAATCAAGTAATTCTGCTGAAGAAGGATTAAGATCTGCCTTCTTATTCATAAGATTGTGAACCCAAATCCAGTTAATTTGGTTAAGAAGTACTTTATTTCCTTCGTCGCCTGCACGAGTTTTTGCTACAAGAGCTTGGTCTTGCTGAGCAAGCCACTCATCATAGGATCTTCCCATGTGGATCGGATCTTAGCTTGCACTAATTAAAGCTTTTGTAGATTCTTTGTTACATGTAATGATCGGGGTTCTCTAGGCAAGGTATTAACATAGACTAGCATGCAGATTATTTCTTGAAGGTAAAAGTTTTAGGGGCAGCCAACGAAGTTGGCAGGTCTGGTTTTTTGGTAGATTGTGATGGGACCAATTTACTATTAGATTATGGCGTATTTTTTGGAAAACGTGGATCCCCTCCACAATACCCCCTTCATGTAAAGCCCAAGGATTTGGATGCAATAATCATCACTCACGCACATCTTGACCATTCTGGAAATGTTCCCTCCCTTTTTGTTAGTGGAAATACGGATGTTTATGCTACTCCGCCAACTTTGGATTTGACACAGTTGCTAATTGAGGATATGCTAAAAATTACTAGAGATGCACAGCCCTATGGATTACCTGAATTAAATAATATGATGAGAAATGCCAAAGAAATAGGATTCAAGCAAAAAATCAAAAAAGGAAATGCAACATTTGAGTTAAGAGAATCAGGCCATGTAATTGGTGGAAGCAGTGTTTTAGTTGAATCTGAAAAAAAGAAACTCTTCTACACTGGAGATATTAAAACTCATGGTTCTAGGATGCTTCGTGAAGCAGACTTGGATATTGGAGAAATTGATATGCTAATAATTGAAAGTACTTATTCACAAACTGAGCAAATTCCAAGAAAAGAATCAGAAAAAGAGCTTATAGAATTTGCAAATGAAGTAATGGATAGAAAAGGAGTTTTGTTTATTCCATCTTTTTCAGTTGAACGTTCCCAAGAAATTGCATGTATTTTACGAAGTTCTAATTTTAAACATAAGATAATCATGGATGGAATGGCTCTTAAAGTAAATGACATTATATTTCGCCATCCAAGTTATCTAAGAGATCCAAAGGTTTTTGCTGATGCGATAAATGAAGCTGTTGCCATAAAGGATCATGATAGTAGAAAAAGAGCAATAGAAGATCCCTGTGTAGTTATTTCTCCTGCAGGAATGTTAGTGGGTGGAAATGCAACATATTATCTTCAGCAATTATCTTTTGATAGCAAAAATGGCATTGCACTTGTTTCTTATCAAGGCGAAGGAACTCCTGGCAAAAAACTTCTTGAAACGGGTAAAGTTAACACAAGAGGAAGAGATCTAAATGTTTCAGCTGAAGTCAAACAATTTCAATTTTCTGGACATGCAGATAGATTAGAGTTATTTGATTTAGTAAAAAAAATCCAAGGAAATCCAAAGGTTTTGACAGTTCATGGCGATGCAGAGTCATGTGAAAAATTTTCTCAAGAAATACATGAACAGTTTGGTTTAGATGCACATGCTCCTTCTGTTGATGAAATAATATCAATTTAAAATGCAAGATTTTTCAAAAATTAATTTAGATAATACTATAAACAGTGGTCAAGTTTTCCTTTGGCAAAAAGAAGAAAAATATTGGTTTGGTGTTAATGGCCAAAATATATTAAAAATAAATGAATTTGGTAAAATTAAGTCATATTCAAACCAAAAGCCAGACTATCTTAGAAATCAAGATAACCTTGAAATAATTTTAAAATCTATTTCCAAAGATAAAATAATTAACAGTGCAATAACAAAATATCTGGGTCTTAGGATATTAAGACAGGACCCTTTTCAATGTCTAATTTCCTTTATAATTTCCTCAAATTCAAATATTCAAAAAATCAAAATTTGTCTAGAAAAGATTTGTAAAACCTTTGGGGAAAAAATTTTTTTTGAGAATAAAGAATTTTATTTATTTCCAGAACCTAAAACACTTGCATTTGCATCTATAAATGAAATTAAAAAATGCGGTGTTGGTTATCGTGCAAAATTTATCTCAGAGGCATCAAAAATGGTCTATTACAAGAAAATTAATTTTGAATATTTAAAAAATTGTGAATATAGCGAGGCCAAAGAGTTAATGTCTCAAATTCCAGGAGTGGGAAATAAGGTTGCAGATTGTATACTATTATTTTCTCTTGACAAATTAGAAGCCTTTCCATTGGATAGATGGATGATTCGAATTTTAGAAAAATATTATCCCCAACTTTTTGAACTTTCCACCAAGACCATTACGCAAAGACAATACCAAAAACTTCATGAAAAAATAATAAAATATTTTGGTACTAATGCTGGATACGCCCAACAGTTTTTGTTTAAAATGGAAAGAGAAAATTACAAAAAAAATTGGTTGTAAACCCTTAAAATGGCAATTACTTTGGTGGTTTTTGGGCCCATAGCTCAGCATGGATAGAGTGTTGGACTTCTAATCCAATGGTCAAGGGATCGAAGCCCTTTGGGCCCGCTCTAACAAATTTATTCAGAGAAAATATCATTAGATTATGAAAGATATCGAATTTAATCTAAATCCAAAGGAGATTAAACCAAATTCTGAAATCCATGGTATAATTTCAGTAAACTATCCTGGTAGATACGATGGAGTTGTAGTAAACACAACAATTTTAGATTCAAATGAACATATTATCTACAAATCATATAATGGAAAAAAAATTTCCCAAAATGTATCAAGGCTTTTTATCAAAAGGGACGTAATGCCTGAAAATAAAGCTGAATTTACTGCCATAATTTCCTTTGAACCAAAAAAAGAACATGAAGTAAAATTTAGAGCATCAATTATCGAACAACACAAAGAAATTGAGAGTCAAATAATTTTTGCAAAATATTTGGCTTAGATTCCTCTGCTTTTTTCAATCTTTATTGTTGCAGTCATCCAAGGATGTGGTTCACAATGATACGGAATTTCTTGTGGTTCTGTAAAAAGAAATTCATAAGTTTCTCCCGTTTTAATAACACCAGGTGATGCAAAATCGCCACTGTAAGAATCTGCAGTTCGATGGTCAGGAGTTACAGTGTGGGGAGTATCATCATTATTAATCCATATTACACGATTATTTTGTTCAAGTATAACTGATGCTTTATTTGGTACATAGCTGTCATTTCCCTCAATAACTGCTCCAGGAACAATCTCAATTTCAAGTGTAGTTGTTGGGTGCAAAATATGCTCTGAAACAGAAGGTTTTGCTAATGATTCAGGAAGATAAAATCCCGTATAGAAAACTAAACCCAGACCCAGGCCAACAATTACTGCAAGAAGACCAACGCCGTATGCATGACTAATGGGAGTTGCGCTCAATGACAATTTTCCCTTCAGAGTTCTTATAAAGCTTTTTTAGAATTTTGAAAAATTATGGTTTTGATAGATCTGTTGAACCAACATTTGTTTCTCGATTAACATCAACCCCAACATCGGCTTGCATCTTTGGAGTTTTAATTTCAGGAGATAGTTCTTTTTTCTCATCTGATTTGCCTTTTTCTTCAGGAAGTTTCCCCCCATCTGCAGTTTTTTCTGGTTCTTTTAGTTTTAGCTTCTCTTTTGGTTTCTCAATTGGAGGTGGAGGGGGAGGATTGTTTGCTTGAGCCATTCCATATCTGTAAAGATGGAAGAATCCAGCAAACACTAACAAAATTATTCCTACAAACAGCAATGAGACGTTTTTCATTCCAGTGAGGGCAGCATTGTAAGCTGCAATGTTTAGCAGAACTTGGAACGCCAACAGGGCAATCAAAAGCCAATTTATCCACTTCTCAGAGAGGTTAATTGTAGCTACTTTTTGAGGTCCATTTTCTTTGTTTAGTTTAGCCTTTCTTTCTGCCTCATTTGCAAGTTTTATCATCATGTATGTGAAACCAAAGCCCATCGGGACTAGTAGAATCATTACAGAATAGAAGAATATTGGATCTATGACCAAACGTTCAACTAGCGATATTGTGGTGTCTGGAGAGATGTAGAATCCCCAATAAGTTGTGACCATAATTTGAGCTAAACCTGTAATTCCAAAAGCAGTAATCATTGGACGATCTCTCCAAGAGAATTTCTTGTATCTGTCGATAAATGGAATTAGCATCAAAGCTATGATAAACATAAGCGGCCATAACAGACCTGTAACGAATTTGTCATACTGCGTCCTCATAAATGCATAGATTCCTGTAAGGTACCATTCGGGTACAGTTACACCTGGCGGTACAGTCGGTTCAAATTTGAAACCCAAATCGATTGGAAATACTCCTCCAGTAATCAAAATGGCACCACCAATTGCCATAACCATTGGAACATCAAATACCAAAAATCTTGGGAAATGAACGGCCATCAAACCCAACATTACTATCGGTAACAAAAAGACATGTTGAGCATAAAATCTTAAAACGAAATCTGAAAACCCACTACCTAACATCGCATCACGCAACACTGGACCAGCTACGGGAATTGATGTGGTAAGCGATGCTGCAATGCTAATTGCAAGTTCTGCTCTTTCACTAAATATTACATCATAACCAGTAAAGGCTTCAAGAATTGTAATTACACCAAGTATAACACCTGTTACCCATAAAATTTCATTTCTAATTTTGTATCTACCGCTAAAATATTGATAATACATGTGAAGAACTGCTAAGAGAACCATTGCGTTTGAACCATGGTAGTGTATGTTTCTAATGTGGAAACCAAAAGGAACTTCATCGTTAATAAATTGGACACTGTCCCATGCTCTATCTAAAATCGGTTGATAGTAAAACATTAGTAATGCTCCAGAAATTCCAAGAATTACAAACACCACAAAAGTAAGCATTCCTAAAAATCCAAACGGACTAACAAACCTTGCAGGGAAAGAAAATTTGATTGCTGTAAAAATAGATCTATCTAATCCATCCCAAAGCCAATAGAAAAATGCAGTAGCACCAGTACGTCTACTTAATGAAACGGCCATATCCAATTACTCCATTATCATTCACACCCCATTTTGGTGGTAGAATCCATAAAAAGCCATCTGAATCAATTTCAAAACTTAATTTTGGCAAAGTATTTGATGGTGCAGCTTGAACAGATGCAGGGCCAACATAAGCAGTTCCAGTATCTACATCATACATACTACCATGGCAGGGACATTCTCCTCGTTTTCTACCTTCATCTGGAAAATATTTCCATAAGCACCAAAGGTGGAGACAAATCATACTAAAACCTCGGAAAGCCGAAACGTCTTTTTTTGAGCCTCCAAGCTCCTCAGGGATTCTAATAAATTGCCACTTTCGAAATGCTTCAGCATCAAGTGCTGCATCTCCAGTTGCAGGATAGGTAATAACTTCAGCATGATTTACAGGATAAGTATCAACATGAGCTTGGGTTCCATCAGGTAAAACTACAGGAACTTTTTCAAGAGTGGCTGATGAGGGGTTGGGCATATAGTTTCCCCACGGAATAAATGGAGCAAAAGCTAGTCCCGTTCCTGCGGCTCCCATTAATTTTAAAAAGTCTCTTCTGGATAATCCGCCAGATTTCTCTATCCCCTGCTCTGACATTCAAGCTGACGTACTCGCCAAATTGCTTATAAACCTTGTTCAATTATTTTGATGATTTTTGTCTAATGACGAAGATTGAGACAACACCGATCGCAATTCCAATGATAATTCCAATACCAATTCCAAGATTAAATGATGAATCAGAATCAGTTGTAGATTGTGAAACAATGTTTTCTTTTTCAATAATTTCTGGTTTAATTTCATCTATTTCGATATCTTTCTCTTTAGTTTCAACTGGAGATTCTAGATTAATTTCAATTTGTTCATCTTGAGAGATTTTTTCAGTTGAAATGTTTGAAAATTTTGCTACTAGGGAAATGGGTTCAGTTGTTGAGTTTCCTCCAAACAAAGTTGAATGTGTTAAAAGTGTATAAGTTCCTGTTTGATTAATTGGTACGAAAAGTACTGTTGATGTTTCATCCTTATTTTTTACTGGGAAGAAACCTCCACCTTGACTAAAGATAGAATTACCTAACCAATCAAGAGAAGGCCATCCAAGAAAATGACCAAAGACTCCAGATGGGACATTTGTTTGAATTATTTTTCCAGAAGGATCCATTACAAATACTGCAAGATTAGTATCATCACTTATCCATGATATTTCAACTGAAGCAGAATTAATTGAAGGGTTTTGAATATCAAAATAATATTGTCGCCAATCTCCTGCCATGTAACGATTTACCATATCAAATGCACCTTTAGTAAATCCATTTCCATACATAATATCATCACTTTGAATTCCATTTAGTAAATGTGTAGAATCATTTTCTTCTACAGGTTGTTTTATTACAAAAGATATTGGTGCATTAACTGTGTGTGAATCACTTGTAAATGTTAAAAAGCCTTGATAAATTCCTGTTTGAAGTTCATTTTCAGCAATCAATGTAACATCAATTTTTGCAGTATCTTCAGGAGGTACAGAAATAGTTTGACTTTCAGGCCATACTGCAGACCATTTTTCTTTTTGATAATAGCTTGCTGAAAGAGTATAATCTATCGAAGTAGAATTTTGTTTTGTATCACCTAACCAATAAGAATATCTTGTAGGTACTGGGTAAACACCAACCAATGGTTCACCTTCAAATTTTTCTTTAGGTTCTGAAACTCTTAATTCCTGAACAGTTCCCCATGAACCAGCTCTATTCACCATAGATAATTCATCACTTGTAATCTTGGTATCATTATTGTTATCAATCCAATCATAGAGATACAGAGAAGAGATTTTGAGATCATCTGCATAAACTTCTGAGGTATCATTCATGAATTGATTAAATGGAAAGTTTACATTCAAAACCATTAATGATGACTCATCTGGGATAGGATTTTCATTTTTGAACAAATCAATAAGTTCTGAATGATTTTCCACATCAGATAATTTAACATAGTTTGGAATGAATGTGTTTGATTTGTTTAAAATCGAGTCTTGTTGACGTGGAATTGTTGTTCCATTAAATTGATTTTTTGTGATTAGTGACAACGTATTTGATTGTACATTAACTGTCAATGTATTATTAGTAGGGTTTTCAATAGTAAACGTTGTAGTTGTTCTATCTCCAGGTAATAATTGACCTGCAAACCAACTTGTCATAGAAAGTGAATGAGAAGGAAGCTTAAATCGTTCAAATCCCATAGATGTAGAATTAATATTATTAATTGCAGGATCAAGAATTTTTTTTATATTTTGATAAGATGCGTCATTATGAACAATAAACACGCCGTTTTTACCATGAACATAATTCAGAGCAGAATCGATGTTTGCTAAACCAGACCCTTGTGTAAATGGATCATTTTTCAGATCAGTTGCTGTAGACATTAGTATATTTTTGATTATAAACGGATCATAGTCCAGAGATTGTTTTTTCATTTCTTCCATTAGAATTGCTGCTATTCCAGAAACAATTGGTGCGGCCATACTAGTTCCACCAAATAATGAAAAAGATTCGTCTTTCGAGTCTTTTTCAGTCTTTAAAACATTTGAAGGTGTAAAACCATGAGCGCCAATACTAACAATATCAGGTTTGGGATCTCCAATAGAGCTAGGCCCTCTACTAGAAAAATCCACTATATGGTTATAGTGTTCAATAGTGGTACCAAATCTTGGTTGATCTTTGAATGGACCATATCCAACAAATACATTGTTAGTAGTTGCACCAACTGAAATTCCAAAGGGGGAAGCATTTGGCAAACCAATAGTTCCATAACCATGTCCAGAATTTCCTGCACTAGAAATTATTGAAACACCTGGATAATCATCGTCTAATGAATGAGGAGTTGCCAAAACTGAAAGAATTAATGAAAGAACATCCATACCAGGTGAGGATTCAAAAGATGGAAAATTAGATACACCCCAACTATTTGAAATAATATCTACTCTTGATTTTCCCGAAAATTCCCATGTTTGTTTATGATTTTCAAAACCTGCAGACCATAACCAGCCATATACCGTATCTCCAAACCATAATGCTTTAACAGGAACAATTTTTGCATCAGGCGCAACACCTGTAATTGAATATTGTTTTGTATTATTGTAAATATCATATGTTTGATGGCCTCTTGAAGTAATTGATGCTGCACTTGAAGTTCCATGGCCCATAAAATCAGTCATTAAACCAAAAAATTGGCCATTAGGATCTAATGCAGGTAAAAGAGTGCCATTAATTGCATTGATTTTTTCATCTAGTTCAGTTGAATTTTTTTTAATGACACCATAAACATCAAGAACTTGTGCACCTAATGTTCCTGCACTATAGTCATTTTTTCCATCATTGTTTGAATCATAGACAAGGAATTCTTTGCCACTTCCTAAAATTAGTGGTTTTTCATCTGTAAAATCAAAATCATAATTTGGTTTTTGGCCAGGTTTTAAATCAAATCTCGTGTAATCTTCCCATGAGGTACTAAGATCAGGGATTACAGTATCATAAACTCCTGCAATAAATGAATCAACAACAAGAACAGGAACAACTTGTATTCTTGCCAATGGTCCTTGTAATCCTCCTTGATAGATTACTCCAAGATGATATTCACCACTTTTGGATTTAATGTAGTCTCTATTGTTCTCACCAATTTTCATATCATTAGCTAATGTACCATCAAAAATTATTGAACTGCCAAGTTGTGGAAAAAAATAATTGTAAATAGGAATTTTACTTCCTTTTCCTCCTTGTGCTACATCAAGAAATACCCCATCTTTGGTGACATAAGCAGATGATGTCATATGAGAAGGAATGGGTTTACTGTAATTTCGAATAATTTCATTTTCATCGATATATGCAAAAAAAGTTGCATTTGTTAGAACTATACCTTGTCCATCAGGATCAAGCATTAAGGGATGATTAAGTTCATTTCGTGCAAGTGAATGTTGAATATCTGGATTTGAAAAATCAACACCAGTATCAACAATTGCAATTACTGTTCCATTTCCTGAAGCATTAAATTTTTGTTTAGCAATTGCTGAACCTGTAATTTCACCAATTCTTGAACCGTCTTGGATTATTTCATTGTCAGAATGAAAATCTAATTTAAAATCTTCAATTACATGATATCCATGTGAAATTAGAGAAGAAGCTGATTTTTCAGATAAAAGTGCAACATAGAAGAAACCATTTTTAGATTCAATTCCATATAGAGAATTTTTTTTGATTAAATTATTTTTTTCAAAATCGGTTCCAAATACCAAGTATCTTTTAAAATCATTTTCTTGGAAGAAGTTTTTATCAATGTGAATTATTTCAGAATCAAAAGTAATCAAATTTGATTCGTTTGTAGAAATCATATCTCCAGGAGTAAATGCATATGAATTTGTAATAATAGGAGATAAAAGAATTACAAAAAAGAACATAGCCGCTTTGGGCATGATAGATTTTCTTTTCTTGTGTTATTATAACTATCTTCTTCTAGCAAGAATTGCAATTTGAAGTGCAACAATGATTCCTATAGATGCAATTATTGGGAATAGTAAAGAATTTAGTTGAGACGATGCTTCACTGATAAATTCAACTGAATTTGATATTGTAACAGTACTTTCATCAATTTTGTTGCTTGCTTGCTCTAATGTTGCATCAAATCCTTCAATTTCTGATTTTAGAATATCAAGTTCTTCGGATGTTGCATCTAAAATTGAATTTAATCTAATTATTTGTTCAGAAATTCCTCCCAAATCTTGACTTAGAACTGTTGTTGCTGCAGACCCGTGAGATGTTGTTCCTTGACTAAATGCAACAACATGAAAGACATGAGTGCCTTCCTCAATAGGAGTGTAATCAACAAAATACAATCCTTGATGTAGTGTCTTAAAAGAATGTGTTAATGGAACCGAAATTCCAGAAGGTAAATGAACATGTGTTGTTCCTAATAATTCTGATGGATCATTTCCAATCAATAATCCATCACTAGTTGTTTGTACAAATACTCTGATTGGTTGATTGATTGCTGCAGTCTCAGGGGCAAATACTAATGTGTTTACATGTCTTTCAACTGGAACATCCCGAAGTTCAGTTGTTGATGAAAACTTTACATCAATTTTTTTTGAAATTCCATTTTGTTCAGTGCTGATTACTTCAACGGTATATGTTCCATAAGGAAAATCAGTTGAAGGTTGTGGCCATGTAAGTAATGAATGGTTGAAGGTACCATCAGATTCAGTAGTTATTTGATCAAATTTTGCGATTGATTCATCTGGAGCAAATATTCGCATTATCAAATTCTCTTCAGGCAAACCTGTTCCATACACTTGTAAGTTATGTGCAGGAGAATACACATTACTATTTGTAAAAACCTCAAGTCCCTCTGAGAAAGCATTTGGAAAACTTGAAATTAATAAGACAACAAAAATTGAAAATATAATTTGAAATTTCATTTTAATTATTTGTTAATGTTCTACTAGATATTACTTCTGGAAAAATTGTCTATAACTTTCGTTAAGTTAGATTTAAAAAAAAGAAAAAAAGGATAATGTGAACTAGTTTTATCTTACGTTGACAGTTGTACTAACTGGTGGTGATAATGCCGTTGGATTATCAACAGACTCCCAAACGAAAGCAGTAGCAGTGTATGTTCCTGCTTCAGTTGGAATCCATGATAATGCTGGGCTGAATGATTGACCAGCAGATAGTGAACCTGTAATCCATGCTAGTGAGACTGTAACACCGTTAGCATCCTGAATTTGTACCAAGTATGCAAATGCTTGTTCTCTATCCTGACCGTTTGCTAGATCAGCGCTGATTTGTACCTGTTGGTCAACGGAAACAGAATCTAAGCTGTTACCGAATGCGTCAACGGTTCTCAAGTTAGCAGCTGGTGCTCTCTCGAGAGGTGGTACTACAGTGCCGATTAGTGAAGTGGCAGTAATATCAAGTTCATCTGCAGTTGTGTATGGATCAGGTAGTGTATTGTCCTCATATTCTGCAGTGACAGTGTCACCTTCTGCGACTCTGAGTCTGTGACCAGATGATTCGTCAGCAGTTGTGAAGAACACAGTGCCTTCGAAGATTCCGGTTGCCTCATTAGTCTCAGTTACAGTAAGGTCAATACCTCCGGCATCGGAGTCAGACCACACATCGACATCGAAGTTGTCGACTGCTTCTGGATCTAAGTTCATGTCTGGGTCAATTACTCTAACAACACCTGTTCCGCTAGCTGGATAGCTTGCTTCAAGCCACTGAACTTCTCCTATGTTCCATCTGATAAGTGCTGAACCGACTACGGTTTCATCCTCTGAGAATTCAAAGGAGACTGTAAGTCCGTCATCATCATCAGCTGGTAAGAGTCCGTCAGTTGGACCGCCGTTGTCACCAGATTCTTGTCCGGTGGCATCGCCTTCAGTTCCATCACCATCAGCATCATGGGTAGAGAATCCAGTAAGGATTACTTCACCTGTGAAGATACCAGTGTCAGTACCAGTTTCGACAAGTTCATAGTTATCAAGATCAGAGCCTCTGGTTGAGATCTTTATTGGATCTAAATCAGTGTCACCGATTTCGTCAACTAAGTCACTGTCAAAGTTGTGATCTGGTGCGACAATAGTGATGTAAACTTTATCAGTCCATGTGTAAACTTTTTGGTCAAGCTCTACAGTTGCTCCGAAGTTTGAAGTAAATAATGTCAAGTTGACATCTTCATCTTCTTCACCTACAAAGTCAGATCCGGATGGACCCCAATCAGTATACTCGAGGACAATTTCTTCTCCTCTTTCTAATCTGTCACCATCTAAGACTTCAGGAATTTCGATAACAATCTGGAAGATACCAGTACTGTCACCAGTTTCTCTGAAGTTAAGTGGTTCTGGGTCGAATGCACCTCCTTCGCCATCAGCGTCACCCATGGTAACGGTTGCGGCATCAGAGTCCCATTCAATTAAGTCCAAGTCATAGGTCTCAGCCTGATCATTGTCCAGATCGAAGTCTGGTTCAATGAGGGTCAAGATCATGTCAGATCCAATAATGTAAACGGATTTGTCAGATTGTAATACACCGTTTCTAAGGTCGAATGTAGCAGAGTCAGTAACAGTGTTGACATCACCTGATGCATCAGCTGGGTCAGTGTATTCTACTTGGAGAATATCTCCTTGTAAGATACAGTGATCACCTGTTGTTGCGGCAACATCAAATCTGTCTGTTTCTGGGTTAAGTGCTACGTCAGCAGAGCCATCCAATGGAGTCCAATCATCAGTTGTGCTTGGACATTGGGTGCTTGCTGGACCGTCAGTGTATCTAATTACAATGTCAGCTTCGAAAATTCCTGCGTCTGGTGCAATCTCAACAATTGGACCGAATGCTCTAGTTTCTTGGGTATTGACACCATCAGTATCAATAGTACCATCTAAGGCATCTGGACCACCAGCATAACCGAGAATTACAGTATCAGAACCTCTGATAACAGAGATCTTTACTGGTCCTCTATTGTCTGTGCTGTTTTGTGCAATTGAGTCTTCACCACTTGCAGATACATCGAAGTCTGGGTCGTTAACTCTAACGTGGATAGTAAGATCACCATCTTGAATAAATTCACCAGCTTGTAGGCCACCAGTTGCTCTGGTTGTTCCAGCAGTATCCATACCAGTAGCATGGATTGGGAACAAGGCTCTACCATTTGGTGAAGTATTAGAGGTTTGTGCTTCAAAGTCTGCCTCAACACCAAATGGTACTGGGTAGACAGTTCTATCAAGACTTACTGATCCGGTGTTTGCGCGTACTCCTGCGCTGTCACCTACTTCAATGAATTCACCAGAGGCGTCTCTAAAGTCAACATAGTTAACTTCGATGTCAAGACCGGTTGCAGTAACTGCAGCGGTTGCATCTGATGGACACCATAGGTTTGGAATTTGGAAGTCACCAGTGAATACACCTGATGCTGGATCAGTTTCAACTAGAGTAAATCCAGTTGCACCAAGTCCGGTATCAGTTGATGCTGCACCAGTTAAGGTTGCACCACATTCATTGGTTGGAGTTTGCCATCTTTCATCATCAAAGGTGACATCAAGTAGTCTACCAAGTTCGGTTGTACCGTCGCTGAAGGTAATGGATGTACCACCAGTGGTGGAGTTACCAGAACCAACTGCATCTTGGTTTTGATCAGCTACTGCTGTAACTACTGTATAGATATCAAGGAGATCAGGGTCTACGTTAAGGTCAGCGTCTTCAAGTGTAATTGTAACTGTGTCAGCAGTCTTGTAGGTATCTAAGTCAAAGGATACAATACCAGAGTGACTTGGTGCTTCTTCTTGATCAGCGATTTGTGTTGATACACCATCTGCTCCCAAGTCAAGATAATTGACTCTTGGAGCATCTTCGTCAGTCAAGTCTTCAATTACAATGAAACCTGGGTCACTTGCAACTGTAGCTAGACCTTCGTATGTACCAATATCAAGAATATTTAGCTGGTTAACCATGACATACTCGAGTTCACCTTCGAACTCACTGGTATTATCACCGGTTTCTTCAGCTTCAATTCTGATAATTTGGTTTGCGATTCTTTCGTCAGAATCTAAACCGTCATTTTCAAATCCGAATGAGAAGAAGTCTGCAACAATTGGGTCTACTGACTCTGCTGCTGCAAAGTGAGTATTTCCACTATGTCTGAACATCAAACCTACATCATTAGTGATTGCAGTGTTTGTTGTTTCAAATAGAGAAGTATTGTTAGCAGATAGTGATACTAATCCACTTTGTGGATCAACATCACTTCCAATCATCAATGCACCAATTGCACTAGCATTGGTAACAACGTTACCATCTTCAATGATATCACTTGTTGAGTTTAACAAGTAAACATCGAAAGTACCAGTTGAGTTCATGCCTCTAAGATCCACATTAAGGAAGTTAAAGCCATTGAAGTCATCTTCATTGGTAATTGTTGATCTAAGATCTTCAATTGTTGTATCTAAGTCTACGATAAGAGTATCTACTGTGATTACATTGTTTGCACTTTGGGTAATGAGTGCTCTATCACTGAAGGATTGTACTGTAATTGTTGCATTTACAGTTGTACTTTGTGGTACACCTGCTAATACATTACCAGCACTAATTCCTGGGAATTGTAAATAGAGAGCTCTTGCAGTAGTATCGTCACCAGTTCCTGCTTCACCTAAGGTGAATGGATCACCTGTTGATAATGCTGGAAGTAGTTCGATTTCTGGATTATCTAAATCTAGATCTTCGTCAGATCTACTGTTCTTGTTTGCATCGGCATCAATCAACATGACTGGAATTGTTTCACCAGAATTCCATTCATCATCTTGTGGTTGAATGTCGATGGTACCAAAGTCAAATCCTACTAAGACAGTTGTTGGAGAATCTACATAATCTACTGTTGCTGATGTACCTCTTAGTGCATCATCAGTAACGAGAACTGTTGAAACATCTGATTCATCATATGTTCCAAATACTCCACTGTTTGGTCCTTGTTCAGTAATTGTGATTGGCTGAGTATTTTCACCTAAGCCTACTGCTGTTGCAGAAGAGGCACAAGTAGATGCATCTTGACCAGTTGTACAAGTAATAACTGAATCATCAGTATCTTGTAAAGTCAAAACTGCGGTACCTGAACCTTGGGCATCGGCTTCTAATATCATTACAGCGTTATCTTCAGTCATTAAGCTGTCTAGGGAGCCAGCGATATTGATAATACCACCTGCTGTACCTGCACCTGCTTCAGCACCGTTTTCATCAAAGACTTGGTAGTTTGCTGACAAACCATCATCATCTGTTGCACCTACATTAGCTGCAACATAAGATGAGTTTGTACCAAATGTCCAAGAGTCTTCGTCAGTTGGGTCTATGTTTAACCATAGATCAGTAACTGTAACGTGTACTTGTGCGCCTCTAGGATAGACTGTTCTATCTAGAGCTGGTTCTGCAAATTGATCAACAGTATCAAAAGTAAGTGTTGTTGATTGAACACCACCACCTTTGTTGTACTGTACGACAACATTACCAGTTGGGTTTAATGAATAAAGTTGAACGAGTGGCCACATTGAACCTGATGCTAGGTCAATTTGACCAACGTTATTGTCTAACGATGTGTTAAGGTCTTTTGCTTCTCTAACAACGTTCATTGAAACACCGGCAGTACCGTTATTCTGTGTTGTTGGTGCTGTGTTACAATCTGTAATTACAGCTGTACCGTTAACACCAAATCCTGCTGCTGTAGTTCTCCAAGGAGTTGCTACACCAACAGTATCTGAGAATAATGCAGTACCGTCATCAGATAATCCAGTTGAAGCTGAGCTACAAAATTGACCAAAGTCTAAGCCTTGACCACCTGGAGCACCAGCATCAACATTGATTTGATCTGCGGTTGTTGCTTGTGTTAAATCTGCAAAGTAACCATACCAGTTACCATCAACGGCTTGAGCCATTCTTAAGACTTTACCGTTTACTGTAACGTCTGGTTCACCTTTTGCCTCATCAGTATCATTAATATCTGAATCAATGACCACGACCTCAATTACTTGAGGTCCTGACATGTAGTTATCAAACTGTGAGTTTTCTGCGGATACAAAGAGGTTGGCGTTGGCTGCATGTGCTGCAGGCATTGCACCTGGAACAGCAAATGTCAATCCACCGGCAACCATAATTGCCATTAATGTAAGACTAGTTATTTTACGTCCTAATTCGTTGTTCATGTTATTGAATTTTTTCTTCAAAGTTAGTATTTAAGCCTAATGGACAAATTGTCCACAATTATCTCATTTTTTGAAATTTTTTTATTGAATTTTCATTTTTGATATAATTTCTATAGATCATTGATCTAAAAATTTCAATTTGCTCCATATATCTCTAAATGATCGTTATATTTTTTAAAGTTTTTAGAGAATTTATGAAATTTTTATAGCACAATTTCATGCTTTGATCTCTTTGCCAAGTAGACTTTTGTATAAAGAAATTGCTTCTGATTCATCTTTTGGACCAACAACTACTGCCGAACCTTTCTTCATGAAACTAACAGACAATTCATTTGTTCTCATGGACAATCCTAAATCTCCTTGATTTTCAACAATGAATCCTTTTTCTTTTGCAATTGTAGTGACGCTATCAACATCAAGATCAAAAGTTTCAGTTGGAGTAATAGAGTAAGTACGTTTTCCTCTGTTTCGTCCGCAAAGTTCTTCTAAAATTAATTCCTCTTTTTGTGTAACTTCAAGTTTTCCTGTTCCACAAATTGGGCATTCTTCAGCTTTGAATGTACGTGTGCTGCTAAAATCCAAGTTTTCTAAATCAATATGTAAAATTCTTTCAGAAAGACTAGGTTTTTTTCCAAGAATAATTTTAACAGCTTCGGCAACTTCAATTCCGCCAACTATTGAAAGGATTGATGGATGAACTCCTTCAATACTACAAGTTGGCATTGTATCTTCATTCAAGTCAGGAAACATGCAATGATAACATGCGGTTTCACCTGGAATAATTGTAAATGCTTGTCCTGATACGCCAACAGCTGCTCCTGTAACAAATGGAATTCCTAGTTTGACACATGCTTTATCCAAAGCATATCTAGCATTTACACTATCAAGTGCGTCAATTACAACATCACATCCTTCAACAACTTCAAGTGCAGTATAATCATTGACGGATACAGCTAATGCTTCTATCTTACAATCAGGATTTAGTTTTTGTAGTTTTTTTGCTGCAACTTCAACTTTTACTTGACCAACGTCATCTTCATCAAACATTGTTTGTCTGTGCAGGTTAGATAATTCAATTACGTCACGGTCAACAATCCTTAATGTTCCAACACCCATAGCTGCTAACCGGGATGTAATTGGATTTCCTAATCCTCCAGTTCCAACAACACATATTCTTGCATTTTTTAATTTTAATTGTCCACCATAACCAATCTCTTCAAGCATTACTTGTCTAGAATATTTATCAAGTTCTTTTGGAGATAATTCTTCAGAACCTCCAGCAACTGCAGGTAAGATGTAAACTTCGTCATTATCTTTTAGAATAGTTTCCATGCCGTCAGAAAATTTTGCATTCTTTCCATTGATGTAGATGTTTATCAATGAACGTGGAGTTCCATCACCTTCCAAAACTCTCCTCTTAAAATCATCACCCATTAATTCAGAGATTTTTGAGAATGCGTCAATCAAAGATTCAGCTGAAATTTCAGTCTTTTTTTCTCCTCCACCTTGATTTAAGACAGAAGGTATTGTGAATGTAATATTTGCCATTAGTTAACTACCGCCGAGATTTCACCAACATCTGCTTTCATCACGGTTGGTTTTTGTAAAACTTCCATTACAGCCTCTGTTGCTTTAAGACCATTACCTGTAACATAGCACACTACTTTATCATTTGCATCAATCTTTCCTTGTTCAACCATTTTTTGAAGAACAGCTACAGAGACGCCTCCAGCTGGTTCAGTGAATATTCCCTCAGTTTGTGCAAGTAATAAGATTGCATCAAGAATTTCTTTGTTGTTAGATTCTTCAGCAAATCCATTGTATTGTTCTAAACGTTTTAGAACATATCTTCCATCACCAGGATCACCAATTGCTAAACTTTTTGCAACAGTGTCAGGATTTTCAACAGGAGTTACTTCAGTACTATTTTTCTTAAATGCATCAACTATTGGTGCACATCCATGTGGTTGTGCTGCAATCATATGCATATTAGAAACATCTCCAAGTAACGAAACATTTTGTAATTCTTCAAAACCTTTACAAATTGCATTAAGCATTGCACCACTGCCAACAGGTACAATTAGTTGATCAGGTACTTGCCAATCAAGTTGTTCTGCGACTTCATATGCCAGAGTTTTTGAGCCTTCAACATAGTAAGAACGCATGTTAATGTTAACAATACCAATTCCTTTACTATCACCAATTTGTGCAGCAATTCTATTTGCATCATCATATGTTCCATCAACTGCAATGTAATTTGCACCATAAGACAATGCTTGAGCAATCTTTGCCATTTCAATATCACTTGGAGCAAAGATATGACATGGAAATCCACCTTTAGCTGCATGAGCTGCAGTAGCTGATGCCAAATTACCAGTAGATGCACAACCAACTGCAGACATTCCAAATTCTTTTGCTTTTGAAACTGCTATACCAGCTGGTCTATCTTTAAATGAAAATGTTGGATTTACAGAATCATTTTTGATATAGAGATTTTTTAATCCTAATTTTTCTCCAAGTTTATCTGCTTTTGTTAGTGGAGTCATTCCAGCATCAATACTTACAATGTTTGATTTGTTTTCTATTGGAAGTAACTCAAAATATCTCCAGTATGTTTTTTCACGATTTACAAATGTCTCTTTAGTAACTTGAGGAAAATCATATTTTACATCTAGAGGTCCAAAACAATCATCACAGATATACTTGAAAGTAGAATCATATTCCTTCTTACATTCTCTGCATTGCAATGATATTCTAGCCAAGATCAATTTCTCCTCTGGGAATATAGATAAAAAATCCTAATATCAAGTTAAGTAATACTAAATTTTTACCTGTTAAAAATATAATGAAAAACTGTACTCAATAAATGAGAAATGTAATCATTGATGAGAATTTTCAAAAAAATATAAAAAAAATCATTTTTTGATAAAAATTTCAATGATGAGGAAGGTTTTTAGTTATTTCAAAAAGAAAAACATCATGAGTAATTCTAAGATCATAATTCCAATTGTTATTGGAGTTATTATTACAATAATAGGAATTGCTGCATTTAGTTTTCAAGAATTTGACAAAATGGAAGTTGAAGATGCTTTGGATAAAGAGATAAGGCCAAATGAAGGAGCTACACCAGAAATTCAAGAAAAATTAGACGCCATTGAGAAAATAAATTTAGAAAATGAATATTCACCTAAACCAAGAGAATGGATAACATCAGGACCATTTCAAATTGATCGTAGTGAATATGTTTTAGGAGAAAAAATATTTCTTAGAATTGGAGGACTTAGTTATGAAGAAAAAGGACAAGTTGCTTTCCTTAGACAATCTAATAGTACTCATTACTCTGTTTATGCAACTATTCCATTTGATGGAGCAGATAAACCAGCTTTCAATTATTACATTGAACCAGACTTGTCAAAGACAAAGAATATTTGTACAGTTGATGAACTAATTGGGGAATGGAGAGTAGTTTTTAGAGGAACAGACTATCCAAACTTAGAATTTATAATAACAGAAGATATTCTTCCCGGAGAAGAAGAGCATTACGAACCAGTATGCTAGATTATTTTTCTAAAGTATTGTGAAAACAAGTTCTTTCACCCAAGTGACATGCAGGTCCAGATGGCTCAACAAGATAAATAATTGCATCAGAGTCACAATCAACTAAAATTTTAATAATTTTTTGAGTATTTCCAGATTCTTCACCCTTCATCCAAAGTTTTTTTCTTGAACGGCTCCAAAACCAAGAGTTACCAGTTTTTTTAGCCAGTTCTAAAGATTCTTTATTTGAATATGCCAAAGTCAAAACTTCTTTGGTGAATACATCCTGAACAATGACAGGTACTAAACCACCACTTTTCTCAAAATCGATTTCATCAATCGACTTTGTTCCTAATGTTTCGACATCAATTTTCATTATAGTCGTACGGAGATGTTTCTATCTTTAAGGATTTCTTTGACTTTATTGACTGATTGATTTTCATAGTGAAATATTGATGCAGCTAAGGCTGCATCAACATCAGATTTCTCAAATATTTCAGACATATCCTCAGGTTTACCACAGCCGCCAGAAGCAATAACAGGAACAGAAACAGTATCAACTATTTTTTTGGTAAGTAAAATATCATATCCATCCTTAGTTCCATCTTTGTCTATACTAGTTAGAAGTACTTCTCCAGCGCCAAGTTTAGTGGCTTTTTTTGCCCATTGAATTGCATCAAGTCCAGTTCCTTGTTTCCCACCATAAATGAAAACCTCAAACCAGAATTTTTCTCCATTTTCTTCTAGCATTGTTTTAGCAGAATCCTCAGAATAGTTTCGTTTAGCATCAATAGCTATCACAACACATTGTTTTCCAAATATAGTCATAAGTTCAGTTAGCAATTCGGGATTTTTTACAGCCCCAGTGTTTACTCCAACTTTATCTGCACCACTAAGCAAAATATTTCGTGCATCATCCATACTGTTCACTCCACCTCCAACAGTAAATGGGATATCAATTACTTGGGCAATATTAGATACCAGTTCCTTTATTGTTTTTCTTTTCTCTTGAGATGCAGTAATATCTAAAAACACTAATTCATCTGCCCCATCTTTACTGTATTTGGCAGCAAGTTCTACAGGATCTCCTGCATCTTTAATCGATTCAAAGTTTAGTCCCTTTACAACTCTGCCATTATCGACATCCAGACAAGGAATAATTCTTTTAGTTAACAAGTTGTTTTGCCTCCTCAATGGAAATTTTATTTTCATACAATGCTTTACCTAGAATTACAGCAAATGCATTTTTTCTTTGTACATCAAACACATCATCAACGTTTGAGATTCCACCACTTGCAATAACATTTGCATTTTGTATAGCGCATGCTTTGGCTAAATATTCCAAATCAGGTCCTTCCAATGTTCCATCCTTACTTACATTTGTGAGTAAGAATTCAGTAAATCCCATACTCACAAATTCATTTATTGCATCAAGCAAAGGAGTGTTCGTATTCTCTTGCCAACCATGAGTTACAATAAATCCATCTACGTGATCAACTGAAATTACAATTTTTGAAAAAGTATGTTTTTTGCCAATTCGTTGCAACATTTCCTTATCTTTGAATGCCAAAGTACCAATTACAACTCTATTTGAAAAAGAAATTGCCCTATCAATGATTTCTTCATTACGTAAACCACCAGCTATCTCAACTGGAATAGATAGTTCTTTAGAAATTCTTTCAATCAAGTCCAAATTACTACCAGTCCCAATTGTAGCATCCAAATCAACAATGTGTAGCATGTCAGCACCTGCTTTCTGCCATTTTTTGGCAATAGATACAGGATCATTACTGTAAACGGTTTTCTGTTTAGGATCTCCTTTGTACAGTCTAACTACTTGTCCATCCATCAAGTCAATTGCAGGAATTATTTTCATTTTGTGCACTCTCGCAGAAAATTCTTTAGCATTAATGCACCAACTCCGCCTGATTTTTCTGGATGAAATTGTGTTCCAAAGTAATTATTCTTCTGAACTATAGCTGGAACTTTAACATCATAATCAGATTCTGCAATTATAACATCTTGTGCCGTAGGATTTGCCCTATACGAATGTACAAAGTATACCCATGAACCATTTTCTACTCCTTCAAGAATTTTGTTTTCTTGTTTTATCTCAAGTGCATTCCATCCCATGTGAGGAACCTTTAGTTTATCAGGCAAAACAATAACATCACCAGAGATTATTCCAAGGCCCTTCTCTTTTCCTTCTTGGCTTTTATCAAAGAACATCTCCATGCCTAAACATATCCCAAAAACAGGAGTATTACCAACAATTTCAAGAAAGTTAGCGGAATCACGATTAATACTTTGTATTGCAGGATCAAAATTTCCTACACCAGGTAGGAAAATTCCATCATATCCTTTTAACTTGTCAACTTGAGTTTGAACTTCTACAGTTGCATTTAGTTTTTCCAGTGCATTTTTGAGACTGAAAATATTTCCAGCTCCATAATCAAATATTGCAATCTTTGTCATTACATTGCGCCTTTTGTACTTGGAATTCCTTTTTGTTTTGAATCTTTTGAACATGCAATTCTAAATGCAACTGCTAGAGATTTTATTGCAGCCTCTACTTTGTGGTGATCATTATCGCCATACTTTACAGTAAGGTGAATACAGCTGTTTAGATTCTGCAATAAAGATTGGAAAAAGTGTTCAAGATCTTCTTTGGAAACATCTTCAATCTTTGTTCTCTTTATAGACAAAGTTAACTTGTAAAATGGTCTTTTCACCAAATCTACAGAAGCTTCAGCTAGAGATTCATCCATTGGAACAGATGCATAGCTAAATCTAGTAACACCAGTTCTATTTCCTAAGGCTTCATCTATTGCATTTCCAATTGTGATTGCTGTGTCTTCAATTAAGTGATGTACAATATTGTCTTTTGATTTTGCTTTTACCGTTAAATCTAACATTGCGTGTTTTCCAAATGCAGTAATCAAGTGATCAACAAAGCTTACACCAGTAGATACACTAGTCTTTCCAGTACCATCAATGTTGACTGTTACTAAAACACCGGTTTCTTTTGTTTCACGTTTAATCTTACTAGAGCGTTTTTTCATTTTATCACCTGAGAATACTGTTACTTTATCAAACTAAATTTAATACCTTCGGAATATCATTTATTGATTCTAGAATCAGTTCTACGCCTGAATCTGCAAATAGTTTACGCCTATCTTTAGGATTTGTGCTTGTTCCCACAATTGCACAAAATGTTGTAGAATGTCCGGCCTGTGCTGCATCTTTTGCCATCATGAAATCCTCCATCGAGTCACCGACATACAGACAGTTTTTTGATTCCATAGATTGGATCGCACGGATTAATGTTGCAGGGTTTGGTTTTGCTAATTCTCTTGGTTCATCTTCTAAAAAGGCAGAGTTTTTTGTATCAAAGTAATTTAGCATATTTTTTAGTGAATAGCGAATAGATTCAATTCCTCTCCCTGTAACAACTGCAAGTTTTTTTCCAAATTCCTTTTGTAATGTTTCCAATAGAGATACAGATAAGATTACTTTGTCATTTGAAATCATTCCTTTTTCAGAAAACTTTGATTGTTTTTTAAATAATTTTTCGTACAATTGAGGTCCAAAAAAAAGTTGATCAAAGATAGAGTAAACAGGATTGTTATGTCTATCACCTAATGAACCAAGTTTAGATAAAAATTCGGAAATATCATAAACAGATTCAAGATATGATTGAACAGAACGTATTCCAGTTTTATCTGCATTTGAAATTACATCATAAATAAACTCAGAAGATTCTTTGTTTAGTTTGTAAGCTGTATACAATGACAATATTGCAGCATATGTCAGATCAACCTCATCATTAAATCCTCCTGATGCTTTGAATCCATCAATTATTTTGTGATCAATATCAATTGAATCAATTCCTGCAAATTCTTTTAACACATATCGACATGTTTTATCAATCGTTTTATCATAAGATTGAGTTATATCAACTAGAACGCCATCACAATCAAAGATTATTGAATCAAATTTTTGGTTATTCAATTTGTTATCCTAAAAGATCACGTATTGCTAAAAGGAATTTTGAGTTCATTTCCTTAGTTCCAACAGTAACTCTTAGACATCCTGAATGGGAACCGATCTTACCAAGTTTTCGTATAGAAATTCCTTGTTCTACTAGTGCAGTAAACACGCGTTTATCTGCACCTTTAGCATCAAATAGTACAAAATTAGCCTTGGAATCAAAAACTGTAAAAGCATCATACTTGCTTAAGTTCTCAATAATTTTTTTACGCTCAGATTTGATGATTTCAGCTGCCTCTTTCATTTGATCAACTTTATCCAATGAAGCAATTCCAGCCTCAATCGCTAATGTGTTTAGAGGGTATGGATATTGTAATACTTGATTGAAGACCTCGACAATTTTTTTGTTTGCAACAAAGTATCCTAAACGTAAACCTGCAAGTCCAAATGCTTTGGAAAATGTTTTGACAACAATTAGATTATCATATTTTTTTGTTAATGAAACAGTTGAAGAGTCACCAAATTCACCATATGCTTCATCAATTATTACTAGACCATCAAATTGTTGGATTAAAGACTCTAGTTGAATTTTTGAGAATTGGAATCCAGTTGGATTATTTGGGGAATCCAAATATAGAATCTGACATTTTTTCAGATTTGAATTGAATTTTTCAACATCAAGTTTCATATCAAATGAAAAAGGAATTTTGGTACAAGGAATTGCATATAGTTTGCATCTTTCTTCAAAGAATCCAAATGTTGGATCAGATGTTAAAATTCTAGTTTTCTTTGAAGCCATATTTGTCAAAAATAAATCCAAGATTTGATCAGAGCCATTTCCAACACCAATCATATTTTCAGAAATTTTCAGATATTTTGATAGTTTAGATATTAATTTTTCAACTCCTCCTAATGGATATTCTCTAACATCAGAATTTGATTTTGCATAAGAGATAACATCTTGTTGAAATTTTTTATTTATTACAAAATTCTCATTTGAATCCAGTTTTAAAACATCATC
>JANQNN010000051.1 GCA_028279545.1 Nitrosopumilaceae archaeon | reverse complement strand
AGTGGTATAGTATATTGTTGCAGTCTCATTTGCTTCAAGTGTTACAAGAGCTGATGTGTATGTGCCGCCAGGTGGTGTTGCAGTAGTAATTGGTGCTGTGGTATCTGAAGTATCAATGTCAATGGTGTAGTCTTCTGTTTTCACTGCCTCTTCATTTCCTGCATCATCAACCGTAAAGAATTTCAGTGTAGATGATGTTGATATTAGAATTGGTGTAGAGTAAACATCACTAGATGTAGTAGGTTCAGAACCATTAAGAGTATAGTATGTAATTCCATTTTCATTTGATGTTAGAGTAACTTGTTGGACAGAATTGTAAGTAGCGCCAGGTGGTGATGCAGTAGTAACTGGTGCAAAGACATCTTGAATTTCTCTTACACTCAAATTTTTGAAATCAAAGTCCGGCGTATCATCTGTCCTAAAAACAGCTTCAGGTCCACCCCAAGTCA
The DNA here is from genome assembly GCA_028279545.1 of Nitrosopumilaceae archaeon. GTDB lineage: Archaea > Thermoproteota > Nitrososphaeria > Nitrososphaerales > Nitrosopumilaceae > Nitrosomaritimum. Next base: position 54,773 of record JANQNN010000051.1, on the reverse strand, counting down.
TTGGCATGTTTTCTGCAAATGCCGGACCACAATGAGATGCATCCTCACCAAAGCCGTCATCAATAAACTCATTTATCTTAACCCAATTGTTAGTGGTATCATCATCAAGCCATAATTCTTGATGAACCTGCTGGGCAAAGTTTACACCAGGTTCGTTATACACGACATATTTCAATCCAATCCATCTGTCAAATAATGAGGTTGTACTTTGTACTCTTTCAGTAAATGCATAATTGACATGCCAAGATTCTTTTGCAAATGCACTTGTTCCATGATATTCAAGGAATCCTTTGTATGATGAACCCTCACAACCACCATTGGAGTTAGTGTGAGCCCCACCTCTACCATACCAAACAAATTCGTCATCAGCCTCAGGTGAGTTTAGCTTTACATAGCCTGTTATCTCAAAGTTTTTCCAATCAGATGGCAATTGCATATAGCCTTTGGAATCTAGTTCCGTTCTAGAATATGTTGGAATTGGAGTATTTTCATAGGTTGATTGATCTGTTGAATATACAATCATTCGCACCTGGGTTTGTTGCATCTTCCATGACCCGTCAGGATTTTGGGTGATTGTTCCTTTTGGATTAAATCTAGGATCTGCGGAAGGGTTTGCCATATCCATAAACCATTCATTTCCGCCCTCTGCTGTAGGATAAATTTCCACGATTCCAAATACATCAACAGAATCTACAACATTGACTGTTCTAGTTACTGTAACTGCTACATTTCCTGCAACATCAGTTGAATCATAGTAAATGGTGTAAGTGCCAACTGCATCAACAAACTCTGATGAATTAATTGTAACTAGCGAACCATCATCCGTAGTTGCACCAAGTTCTGAGTATCCTGAACCAAGTCCGACTGTCTGTGGGTTTGCACCAACAAGTGTGATTACTGGTGATGTATTATCTGGGATTACATTTACTGTTCTAGTTACTGTAACTGCTACATTTCCTGCAGCATCTGTTGAGTCATAGTAAATGGTGTAAGTGCCAACTTCATCAACAAACTCTGATGAATCAATTACAACTAGCGAACCATCATCAGTGGTAGCACCTAGTTCTATGTATCCTGTTCCTTGTTCGATAGTTTGCGGGTTTGCACCATAAAGTGTGATTACTGGTGGTGTGTTGTCAGGTCCTGGTTCAAAGGCTGGCGCAAAGACTGCAACAATTTGTGCTTGTCTGTTTGCAGATGTTGAAAATGTGTGAGATTGTACATCTGAACCTGCAGTTTCAAAAATTTCTGTAGTTACTGCATGCCATGCACTAGGAACTGTAAAGTCAAATCTTTCTGTTTGATTTGCACCATGTGTGTAAGAGCCACCACCTTGCCCGTTACCAACAGCTGAGACTATTAAAGAATCATCAGTAGGAATATCAACTGGAGTAGAAATTGATGCACTTGAAAGTATTGTGTTTTGTGCTATTACTTCAGGTGCTTGTTGTTTTATTCCAATAAAGGACATTACAGAGATTCCTGCATCAGATGGAGGTCCTGAGAAATTAATTGAAATTGTGTTTGTCCCATCTATGATATCAGTCTCCATGATGCGCAACATCTCTACACTTTGTTCAGTAGAGCCTGCTCCTACCTGTTGAGAACCAACTGGAACTCCTTTGTTTAAAACTCCATTGACATCAATTGATTGGATTAGTTCTAGGGCACCTTCAACTGTAGATACCACAATAATCATTCTATCACTGCCTGGTGCAACATCAAGTGTAATGGTACATGGGTTTGTGTCACATAAAGTGGAATTGGAATTATCAAAGAGAATTTCAGCTGAAGGAGGAATAGAAATTGTATAATCTTCTGTAGTTACTGGTTCGACGTTTCCGGCATTATCGACTGTAAAGAACTTGAGGGTAGTGGAGGTAGGAATTGAAATGGGTGAAGAGTAAATGGCACTAGATGTAGTAGGTTCAGAACCATCAAGAGTATAGAAGGTTATTCCATTCTCATTTGAACTTAGCGCTACTTGTTGCCCAGAGGTGTAAATTGCACCAGAGGGTGATGCACTAGTAATTGGTGCTGTAGTATCTGCAGCATCAAGATTTAGAGTATAATCTTCGATATTTACAATTTCTTCATTTCCTGAATCATCAACTGAAAAGAACTTGAGGGTAGTTGTTGACGATACCAGAATTGGTGTAGAGTAAACATCACTTGATGTAGTAGGTTCTGAACCATCTAAAGTATAGTATGTAATTCCATTTTCATTTGATGATAGTGTAACTAGTTGAACAGATGTGTATTCAGCTCCTGGTGGTGATGCAGAAGTTACTGGTGCTATAGTATCTGCATTATCAATTCCAAGTCCTTGACTTCTTGTAAGGACATCTAGATTTCCTAAATCTCTTTGTTCTCTTAGATAGTCAATAATGTCTTCAAACATTGCAGGTGGAGTTACAGTACCACCACCTCCAGAGTGTATACCGTGAAATTTGAAACCTATCAAAAAATTATTTGCAATTGCATAATCAATCTCATCTTTTACTTCTACAAATGTATTTAACGAATATCCATTTCCTACACCATGTGAGTATTGGTGATAAACTCCATGGTCTTCAAATGAATCTTCAAGTGATTCTAATGTCATGTAATCAGGATAGCCAGAAATTGGACTGTAAAATGTAGTCCACAAGTAATTTTCCTTTACAATATCAAAGGCTTCACTTGTAACTGCGTTATATGGCCATACGTATCCGTTAATTTCAAAACCCATAGCTTCTAAATCTAATTTGCTTTGAACAAGTTCATCATACAAAACACTTGCAGAAGTTGATGACGAAATTCTTTCATGTGCTTTTGAGTGTGACGATATCTCAAAACCTCTGTCTTGCAAATCAAGTAATTGTTGTTGTGTTATGTATCCGCTGTTTCCAACTCGGTCTGAAATTGGCGACATGGTTCCAAGCATATCAGACATATGATTATTAATTTCAGTAAGCTGATTATCTTCTGCATGCTCAAAAGTCAATATTACTCCTGCTTTTGTTCCATCATAAACTGCTGCCAGCGCATTTGAAGAAGATACAGAAATTGAAATTAACACAATTAAAAACAAAAGGCCAAAAAGACTAGTCGATTTGTATGAGGGTAAGCGTTTTACACTTTTAAGAAATGTAATCAATATGAAAATTTTATTCCCTTAAAATAATTCCCTCAGAGACTGCGGTTCTTGTTTTTGTATTTTTCCTATGAATATGTCTGAAAAAGCCCGATAATTTAACGAAAAACTAGTCATAGATTGTAACATTTTTTTTGTTACATTTATAATTTTTTAATATTACGCATAAAAAATTAGGCTCGATGATTTTTTTATCTCAAAAAAATTTTTTGGGAAAATCTAATTTTTTAAATTTGAAAAATAGGTTCAACTGTTGGATTATAATTTACAATAAGAAAATAATTACACGATCTGAAGCCAATTTTAATCGCAAATTATATAACTCAACGTGCTCAAAATAATTCATGGAAAAACGCTCAATGCCTGTTTGTTTTACTGAAAAACAACACAAAATCATCGAAGAGTATGCAAAGAGAAATGGCATGCTTAACACAAGCCAAGCCCTTGAGAAATTACTCTCAGAATAATCCCCTAGTTTTTTACTTTAATTTTTAGATAGATATATGGCAAGCTTGCTATAAAAAAATACTATGGGTCTTTTTAGCAGAAAGCCAGCATTTTGTGCTGTTTGTAATAAAGAGCTAAAACACAAACACAAACCAAAAAGAGAGTGGAATATCAAAGGTTCTCTTTGTGGTGATTGTCATGTTGAAAAAACAAAACAGTTCTACGAGGCAACAATAAGACAACCTTGTGTAATGTGTGGCACTACAAGAAAAATCTCTGATCTTTGGGAGCCCCGATGGCAATGGGATATGAATGGCTTGTTGTGCAAAGATTGTTTTGATAAAAAAGAAAAAGACCACACCACTGAGAAAAATTATTGTTCTTTGTGTAGTGCAAAGATGGGATTAATACGATACAATCCAAAACCAAAATGGAAGATTAAAGGTCAGCTCTGCAGAAAGTGTTGGGATGGAAAAAAAGCAGAGTTTGGATAATGTTTTTTAAAAAAATAAAATGCGATATTTGTAATAGTAAATTCTCAAAACAAGAAGAGTTAATGCAACACAAACAAGTTGTTCACTTTAAAGACAATCCATATGACTGCAAAGTGTGTAACAAAAATTTTTCAAACATGGAAGATATGAGAACTCACTTGCAAAGAGAGCACAGTTACAAAAAAGACAGGTAACTAAATTGCCTTTACAGTTTTAACTACTGGAGGTCTTGCTTTGATAAAAACTCTAAATCCACAAATACATTTGATTTCAGGTAATCTAGATAATTCAGTGTTTGAAACATGAGTGTCACATCTTAAACAAGAGTAAACAACATCAAAGGATTCTTCTGGTGCTTCTTCTCCCATGTCTTCAAAGCCTTCATCAACCATGTTTATCATAAAATTTTCTATAATTTAAGGTAATCCCAAATCACGTGAGTGATAACTCTATGTAAACGTCATCAGGAATTTTAAGTCTCATTAATTGTCTTATTGCTTTATCATCTGCATTAATGTTAATTATTCTTCTATGCATTCTCATCTCCCACTTTTCATAAGTTTCAGTACCACTTCCACAGGGGGATTTTCTTGTTGCAACATGTAGTCTTTTTACTGGAAGCGGAGTAGGGCCCTTTACTTTAACACCGGTCTTTTTGCCAATACCCATTATCTCAGTACATACGCCATCTAACTTGGGAAGGCTGGTCGAAGTAAGTTTAACACGAGCAGCTTGGGCCATCTAAAAATTCCTATGGAGTGTATTTTTCAGTAATTTCCTTGACAATTCCTGCAGCAATAGTTGCACCCATATCTCTCAATGCAAATCTACCCATCTCAGGAAAATCTTGGAAAGTTTCAATAGGAGTTGGTCTTACTGGTCTAATTTTAACAATAGCAGAATCACCAACCTTTAGGAATTTTGGATTTTCCTCATCAGCTGCACCAGTTGCTGGATTTATTTTTTGCAAAAACTCTGTAACAGTTGCAGCAACTTGTGCTGTGTGACAGTGCATTACAGGAGTATACCCAGGTGCAATTGCAGTTGGGTGATGAATTACAATAACTTGAGCTTTGAATTCTTTTGCTACAGTTGGTGGTGAATCAGGAGTTCCTAATACGTCACCTCTTTTGATATCTTTCTTTTCAATTCCTCTTAGGTTAAATCCAATGTTATCACCAGCTTCGGCTGATGGCATTTCTGTGTGGTGTGTCTCAATTGATTTGATTTCACCAACAGCACCTGAAGGCATTACAATGATTTTGTCTCCTGCCTTCATTATTCCAGTTTCAACTCTGCCTACTGGTACGGTTCCAACACCTGTAATGGTGTAAACGTCTTGAATTGGTACACGTAGTGGCTTACCTGTTGGTTTTTCAGTAACCTCAAAGTCATCAAATGCCTCAAGTAGTGTCTTTCCTGTATACCATGGCATATTTTCAGATTTTTTAACTAAATTATCTCCCTTCCATCCTGAGACTGGTACAAATGGAACCTTGTCTAATTTGTAACCGACAGATTTTACTAATTTTTCACCCTTTTCTTTTGCTGTCTTGAAGGCATCTTCAGAATAATTGCTGTCATCCATTTTGTTGATAGCAACAATTAGTTGGTTTACACCTAAGGTTTTAAGCAAGAATGCATGCTCTCTTGCTTGACCGCCTGGAGCAACTGCAGTATCGGTTTCACCTTCTTTTGCAGAAAGTACCAAAACCGCACAATCTGCCTCAGATGCACCAGTAATCATATTTTTGATAAAGTCTCGGTGTCCTGGGGCGTCAATTAAGGTGAAAAAGAACTTGTTTGATTCGAATTTCTGAAAAGCAAGATCTATTGTAATTCCTCTTTCTCTTTCGTCTTTAATATTATCCATAACCCACGCGTACTTGAAAGTATCACCTTTTCCGGTCTTTTCGGATTCGGCTGCATGTGCTGCAATGGTTCTCTCATCAACTACTCCAAGATCCATCAAGAAATGACCCATAGTTGTTGATTTACCGTTATCAATGTGACCGGTAATAATCATGTTCAAGTGTGGTTTATCTGCCATGTAAGGTTCGTCTCTGAGGGGATTTATTACTGTTATGAATTTTTGAAAAAAAAATGGTATTTTTTTAATATTTTGTTGGATCAAAAAATAAACAAAAACTACACATAAATCGAGGTTTACTTGACATCAAGTATGAAAATTACAGTATCAGTAATCAAAGCCGATGTCGGCGGAGTGGGAGGTCACACAAGACCAAGTGATGGTTTACTTGACGCAGTAAGAAAAACCATCAAAGATTCAGGGGATCTTCTAATTGATCACTATATCGGTTATTGTGGGGATGACGTCCACATTGTAATGTCACACACTCATGGTGTAGATAATAACCAAATTCACAAACTTGCATGGGATGCATTTATGGCAGGAACTGCAGTTGCACGAGAAGAAGGACTCTATGGAGCAGGGCAGGACCTACTCAAAGATTCATTTTCAGGAAATGTAAAAGGAATGGGTCCTGGCGTAGCTGAGATGGAATTTGAAGAAAGACCAAACGAGGCCTTTACAGTTTATGCTGCTGACAAAACAGAACCTGGAGCATTTAACTATCCATTTTATCGAATGTTTGTTGATTCACTAAGTAATACGGGATTAATTGTAAACAAATCACTTGCTCGTGGTGTTAACATGAACATTATGGATGTCGAAGAAGGAAAGATTGCAGAATTATCACTTTGGGAAGACAAACCACTAGTAGAAGCCGCTTTGATGTATCCTGGTAGATATGTAGTCTCTACTGTCACTACAAAAGATGGAGAACCAATTGTTGCATCATCAACTGATAGATTACACAATATTGCAGGAACATATGTTGGAAAAGATGATCCAATTTGTATGGTAAGGACACAAAAGAATTTTCCTGCAACTGAAGAAGTCGGAAGCGTTTTTAACAATCCCCATTATGTAGCAGGAAATACCCGTGGAAGTCATCATATGCCACTAATGCCCGTTAAAATAAATTCAGCAGCTTCAATTAATTTCTGCATTCCAATCGTTCAATCTCTTGTTTTTAGTATGCATAATGGCAAATTGGTAGGACCCTTTGATGGATTCTCAACTCCTGATTGGGATTACATAAGAGAAATCGCAACAAAGAAGGCACTTGCAATGAGAAGTCAAGGATTTGTTCATCCTGCAACTTTGGTTCCTTCTGAATTAGAATATGCAGAAGGATACAGAGCAAGAATAGATATTCTTGATTCCAAAATGAAAGCTCTTGAAGGAGCTTCAAGTGGAGAAAAGAAAGAAAATTACGAAGATCCTGATTAAAAAATTTGGTTCAGGGTTGAATAATTTTTGAGAAATAGTTAAATCAAAAAGCGAATCTAACTAAAGTATCTAATGCATAAAGCTTTGAAGATCTTTGACTGGAAAACCTATTCATTTACAGCAATCGCAGTAATTGGGTTTTCAGGTATTGTTGTTGAATTGTTCAGTCAAACAATTCCCAGTATTTTCAATACTTTTTTCAAAAATGCAGGCGAAGTCGTTATTTTAGGATCAGTTTTCATATTTGCAATAGCATGGTTGCTAAAAGCAAGGCCTCACAACCGACCAAAAAAATATGACGTAGTTGTTTTTGATGTATTTGGCAAGCCAAGTCAAATTGAAGGAATTCGAACAGAATTCAAAACCCACGATGTCGCATGGAGTTTTATGAAACAATACAAAAATTCCTATCCTCTTTACAACTTTGCACTTGTATCAAAAACCCCAAACCAAAGAAAACCGACCATTTTCAAATACATCTAAACCTAAAAACAAATAATTATATCAAAAGATTGTAATTTTTGTGCCAATAAAGATCTTTAGCGGTGTTGAACACGTTGTTGAAAAGTCTGTAAATAATTTTATCAAAGATGTCAAAGTAATAGATATCAAGATAACCAGCCATCTAAATAAAAATGAAAAGTCCCAGGTCTTTGTTTTAATTCACTATGAAGGAGAGCCACCTGGTCACTCAGCTGGTCCGGGATTATTGTAAAATATATCCAAACTTTTATTCTGGATTATAACATAAGATTAAAGTGAAGTTTTCTATTTTATCAGATTCCCTAAACAAGATGGAGTCAACTACAAAGAGATTAGAGCTAACAGATTATTTGGTAGAATTATTCAAAAATACTCCTCAAGATGTTGTTGGAAGGATTGTTTATCTTTTACAGGGAAAACTTAGACCAGATTTTGAAGGAATTGAGTTAGGAGTAGCAGAAAAATTAGCAATAAAGGCAATTTCAAAATCCTCAGGCATAACTTCAAAAAAAATTGAAGAAGAGTACAGAAAAACAGGAGATTTAGGCCAAGCAGCTACAATAATTTTAGAACAAAAAACACAGACTACTTTTCTTGTAGAAAATATTACTGTCGAGCGAGTTTATGAAACTTTGTTCAAAATTGCCAAACTTGAAGGAAATCGTTCGCAAGATATGAAAATGAAATACATTTCTAGTTTGTTAAATGATGCAACTCCTCTTGAAGCAAGTTTTATCTTAAAGATTTTACTTGGTACTTTGCGTCTTGGTGTTGCAGAGAATACCTTAATGGATGCAATGGCAATTGCATATACTGGGAATAAAGAAAACCGAACAATTCTTGAAAAGGCTTACAATGTTTCAAGTGATTTAGGAAAAGTAGCAGAAGTTGTTGCGACAAAATCACTACAAGGTATACAAGAATTTAAAATAATTTTATTCAATCCCATAAGACCAATGCTTGCAGATCGTGTAAAAAGTGAAGAAGAAACAATAGAAAAAATGGGGGAAAAATTTGCTGCAGAATACAAACTAGATGGAGAAAGAGTTCAATTACATGTAAAGGGAGAAAAAGTTGTTTTATTTTCAAGAAGTTTAGAAAACATTTCCCAATATTATCCAGACATAATTGAAAAAATACCTAAATCCATTCAGGCAGATGAAGTAATACTTGAAGCCGAAGCAGTAGCCATAAATGAAAACACTGGAGAGTTTTTGCCGTTTCAAGAATTAATGCATAGAAGAAGAAAGTACAAGATTGAAAAAGCAGTTTCACAGTATCCCATTACAGTTAATTTTTTTGATGTTTTGTACCATAATGGAAATAGTTGTTTAGAGCTTGAATACCAAGAAAGAAGAAAATTATTAGAAAAAATTGTAAAAGAAGATGACTATTCTAAACTAGTCCCTATGACAATTGTAAAATCTGAAAATGACATTGAAGATTATCTTGAAAACAGTATTAATTCTGGTTGTGAGGGATTAATGCTCAAGATGCTTGACAAGCCATATCAAGCTGGTGCCCGTGGAAGTCACTGGCTCAAATTAAAACGCGAATACAGAAATGAATTGGGCGATAGTTTGGACTTGGTTGTAATTGGTGGTTTTTTTGGAAAAGGAAGAAGAACTGGAGTTTATGGAACATTGCTTTTAGCATCATATGATGAAGACAACGATACTTTTACCAGCATTTGTAAAGTTGGAACTGGATTTACAGATGAATACTTGGATCAACTCTACCAGATTTTATCATCCAAAGTAACGATAAAGAAAAATCCAAGAATTATTAGTGAAATGGAAGCTGATGTTTGGTTTGAACCTGAACTTGTAATTGAGGTGGTAGCTTCTGAAATTACATTAAGCCCAATTCATAAAGCGGCCAAAGATGAGATTAGAAAAGGCGCAGGCCTTGCTTTACGGTTCCCAAAGTTTACAGGTAAAATCAGAGTTGAGAAATTTCCCGAAGATGCCTCAAATAATCAAGAAGTAATTAGTCTCTATAAGGGTCAGAAAAAAATAGCTCATGGCAAAAGTTTGATGTGATTTACGCACAAAGAATTTGTTTAGTCATCGAGGATTTAAATTACCTAGCCCAAGATCACTTTTTGAAATGTATAGCGGAGAACTTGAAGTTCAAGCTAAAAGAAAGGCAATTGCAGTTTTGCAAGATGAGATAAATAGAATTCTAAATGCCTCAAGAGAACTGGCAGCACTTCCAGATTTAATGATGAAAAAAGACAAATCTGGAATCAAAAATACGCTTGCTCAAATCTCAACTATAGAAGAAGAGGTAGAAAATCTTAGACGAAAAATAACAAGAGAGGTTGCAGACGTGGGAGGATTAATTATGAATAGAGAAAATCTTCTAAATACTGCTTACACAATGGATGAGATTGCAGGATACATTACAGGAATTTCATTCAAGCTGTCAAACGTTAAAGCAGCAACTCTAAAAAGTTCAAAGTTAGATGAAGATCTTACAAAACTAATTGAGTTAGTAGTAGATCAAGTCTACAAACTAAATGAGATTATTAGGAGTTTGAGCTCAAATACTGCAAGTGCAATTGAATTAGCGCAAGAAACTCAAACAATTGAGCGAGAAATCGACCTAAAATATAGACAAGCAACCATGAAACTTCTATCTGAAGTTACAAACACCAAAGAACTCTTGCTAATGAAAGATGTAATTGAAGGAATTGAAGAAATGGCAGACAAGTGTCAAAGAGTATCTGATTCGTTCATACTTTTAGCACTAAGCCTATAATTCACCTTTTTTCATATTTTTCCACTAAATTCAATTTAGAAATACAATTCATATACGAAGATTCTTTCATATTTTCTGATGAAATGTCAGTTGGTGGAAAATAGGTTAATTGTTTGGAATATCGAAGATTCTCGAAAGCTTTTTTCAAATGGATATTATGGAAAGCCAATAGGAATTCCAAAACCCAAATTTGATGAAATTGATGTTCCATTGATTTTAGATCTTATTGAAGGATTATACCTATTGGAAAATAAAAAAATTACCATATACAAGGAAAAGAAAAAAATTAGTTCTAACATCATGCTTGAGATTTGTAAAAAAGAATATCATAATTTTGATAAAAAATATTTAGTTTACAAGCATTTTCGAAATAAAGGATACATAATAAATCCTGGAATAAAGTTTGGTTGTGATTTTGCTGTTTACGAAAAGGGTCCAGGTATTGATCATGCACCTTTTTTAATTCAAGTTTATAGCAGAAGTGATAAAATTTCCTCAACCGGAATTGTTTTGGCTGGACGTTTGGCTACAACGGTCAGAAAGCAATTCATTTTAGCAATCCCAAAAGGAAAAGATAATGTAGATTTTCTTGCACTTGATTGGTGGAAAGCCTAAGCTTTCTTTATGTGACCGGCAATGCGGTCATATATCCAAAATAATTCTTCAGATATTCCAAAGTCTAAATGATTTTTCCATTTACTTCTAATTCTGATTGCGCCTTCAGTTGGTTCGACATAAATTGTTGCATCCCTAATGCTTTGTTTTGCAATCATTTCGTTTAGTTCAGAATCTTCATTAAGATATTTTGTTAAATTGCCAGCACCATCCCAACTGACGCTAATTAATTTTTTATCAGCAAAGTGTCCTTGGGTTTTTAATTTTGTCCTCGCAGTATAATTTGAAGCAGATCTTCCGGTATCTTTCCGGACTATAAAATGAGCTTGGAATCTATCTTCAGCACCCCATGGAAGTGGATTTGGATCTTGCATATTCTAACCCTTTTGAATAATTTGAACTAAATCAATGTTAGTATTTTTAACCTCAAGACAACCCTTGTTTGTAACCATTCGTGGTGTTTGAGAAAAATATCTGCTAAAAAAATCTCCCTTTTCTAAATCAACTGATGCAATGTCTTTAGCTTCGGATTCAACTCCGATATCGGCTAGCATATCGCTAAATTTTTCAGGCCAGGTTTTGTAAATGAAAGTATCAGATTCTGTATCATGCATAAAAAATCTAGAATTTTACCCACAAATAAAGATATCAAGAAATTTGCCTTAACAAATTTGGGTTTGTTTAAAGCAGTTGCAAAAATATCAAGAAAATCAATATCTTCTATCGCGTAATTGATGGCAATCACAGATACATCCTTTTTGGCATCTTACTCTTTTACAATCCGAGCAAATTTTTTTATTCCAATAAGGAGCAGTGTTCATCACTTTAGATGTCCTTCAAAAGAAGATAAGGGTTTGGTAGATTCCTCCAAAGTCCAAATTTCAAAAAGATTGTACTTCTAGTCTGCCCTAAAATAATCAGAAAATACACTATTATGAATAATTCAAGAAATCCAATCAGATAGTATGCAAATTAAGCATTAAAGGTAAAAAAAACTTTGATATTTTCCTACTATCAATCAAATTAAATAATACTTTGAGACTGATTTGTTATCTATGTCTAAATTTCAAGGAAAAACTGCTTTAATCACCGGGAGTGGGACTGGAATTGGTCAGGCAATTGCCAAAAAGTTCGTTGAAAATGGAGCAAGCGTAATAATTCTAGGTAGAAGACGAGAGCCCTTGGAAGAGACTTCAAAAATGCTTGAAGGAATTATAGCCCAAATTAACAGTGGTGCTACTGTCAAAATATTCTCAGGAGTAGATGTTGCAGACGAGGATGCAATGACTGCAATGTTTGACACCCTAAAAAATGAAAATTCTACTATTGATTTTATTGTTAACAACGCCGGAGTTTCAGGTCCAGTAACGTGTTTTCCAAATTCTCCCTTAGATGATTTTAAAAGTACAATTGGGATTCATCTTACCGGAACTTTTTGGGGTTCAGTACAATCATTAAAAGTTATGAAAGAGGGTGGAAAAATAATTACAATTTCAACATTCTTTACAGAAGAAAGACCACTAGAACAAAGACCTTATCGATTTAGAAGCCCATACACTGCATCACAAGGAGCTAAAAATAGACTAGCTGAAGCAATGTCTTGGGAGTTAACAGATAAAGGAATTATTTCAATTGCAACAAATCCTGGACCCGTACATTCAGATAGAATTTACAAAACAGTTTATCCAAAAGCTGCATCTGAATTTATGAGAGTAAGTGGTTTTGAAGATTTAACACCAGAACAAGTTGATGCTGCAAACAAGGAACTATTACCATTACTTGGCGAAGACGAAAATGTAGTTAAAGAAGGAATTGCAAATGCTGCTCAAAAATTATCACAAGAAAATGGAATTGATGCTGAAAAACTAAACACCACATTTACAAATCTTTTGAATAAAATTCAATACATTGCAGAAAAAGTTCAAAACAATACTTCACATATGATTGCAAACCAAGAATTTCTATCTCAATCTCAAGTTGCTGAATCTGTTTTGAATTTGTGTGATGATGAAATTTCAAAAATAATAAACGGAAAGGTTATTCCAGGAGACAGAGTATTTTATCCAGTTAAACCACATATTGGAACTACCACACCCAATGTTCATCAACCAGACTTTTCAGGAAAATCTATAGTCTTTACCATTGATGCCACTGACCAAATAGATTCTGAAAGAGTTCAATTTTTAGCCAAACATGTTGAAAATAATGGAGGTAAAGTTGCTTGTTTTATTTCAGAGTCTACACCTAAAGAGATTCAAGATTCAATTAGTAATGCGTTTCATTCCCATATTGTAAATATAAAAAATCCTGATGAGGTTGAAAAATGGTTAAACACAGCTAAGACCAATCTAGGAGAAATTCTTGCTGTAGTTCATGTTACAGGAAAATTACCTGAAATTTCAAAATTAACTGAATTATCAAGATCAAAGTGGGAGGACCTGATTGAGAAATTTATTACAACTCCTGCCACAGTAGCTCAAAGAGCCTTAGAACAATTTGTTCCAGGGGGAGCAAAAGATCCTCGACTTTACAAAGATGCAACTGGCGCGTTTATGATAATTGGTCCTGATCTTCCATCAGGAAGAAAAGTCTCTGGAACTCAAAGAGCCCAAGTAGAAGTTTTTAGAGGAGCTCTTCGACCATTTACCACTACGGTAAACCAGGAATTGAGTGATGTTCTAAAATCAAAAATTAGATTATTTACCATCCTTCCAGGTTCAGTAACTGGTTCTGAACCAAATAATGAAAATATTAGTCAGGCTTTGAATTTCCTAGTATCAGACAGTGCAACTTCATCTTCTGAAGTTACATTTTGTGTTGATGAATTAAGATAAGAATGAAAAAATTTTCGGATTTTAAGGTAGGGGATAAATTTTTTTCAACGTGTAGCATTTCAGAAAAAGAATTAGATGAATACCTAAACTTTTCAAGAGTAAAAAATGCATTCTTGGAAGACTACGGAAGCAAGAACACTTTGGTATCAGGAAGGGCAGCATTATCAAGAATTGAAGGGGAATTTACTAGACTAAACCAAATTTATGGAAACCACATAGTCCTAATTGGAATTGACGGAGACCCTGAATGGGGTAACAGATGCACTAGATTTCTTAAACCACTTCACACAGATGAAGTCCTAAAAATACAGTATACTGTTTCAGGGAAAGAAGAAATCGATGAAACCTATGGAAAAATTTCAATTGACTTTGAAGGAATTAACCAAGCTGAAGAAACCGTTTTAATTTCAAAGAAAAACCTCTACAGAATTAAAAAAGAGCCACCAAGATAATTTCTAATTTTAATTTAGAAATTCTTTAAAATTTTTGATAGGTATCTTTGAATTTAGTTATTGGTCAATTATTAATCAAATATAGATTATCATAAAAAGAATCAAAGAACATTTTGATAGCAGCAGCAAGTATTGCAAATGAAACCAAAATTTGTAAATATCTTTCACGAATATCAACAGATAATCTAGCACCTACCAATCCTCCTGCAAAGGAACCAATAGCAAGTAAACCGGCTTGTAGGAAATCAGAATGGCCCAAAATAGTATGAACAATTACACCAGATAAAGAAGCAAATAACAAAATTAATTGAGATGTAGGAGCTGCTTTTTTCATTGCCATTCCCATTCCTACTACCATTAGTGGGACAAAGATTATTCCTCCCCCTATTCCAAAAAAGGCTGAAATTATTCCAGCAAAAAAGCTTGCACCAATAGCAAAAATCATCATTTGTTTGGATAGATTAATTTCTCTATTCTCAATTTTTTTTCTTAAAAAAATATAGCCTGCAGATGCTATCAAAACAAATCCAAAAAGAATTTTAAAAATTTCGGGAGTTACATTGCTAGAAACATAAGCACCTAAAATAGTTCCAGGTATGGTTAGTAACCCTAGTTTAATTCCTAATGAGAATTCAATTCTTTTTTGTTTTGAATAGGAAATAGTAGAGGCCACGGCATTACTAAATGCTGCAAAAAGACTGTTACTAGCAGCCAAGGTAGGTGAAAAACCAAAAAATGTCAAAATGGGAACTATTATTATTCCACCGCCAAGCCCAATCATAGAGCCTAAAACACCTGCTGCAAATCCTAAAGGAATTAACCACAATTGATCAATCATTGTAAACGCTAACCAGAGAACTATTTTGTGTGTTAAAAACTAGTCGTAAATTTTTACCTAATCCCTTTGTATAATGTAACAAAGAATTTCTTGAATTTTTTAAAAAATTAGAGTGAAAAGTTCGTTTTAGTTTTTTATCCATTCCTAACTAGGAATGATTAATTTCCAAAAATACCCTTCAGTGTTTGTAGTGATCTCAAGCAATAGATCTTTTTGTGCTAAACCATTAATTTCTGATTTACTTGTAATTCGTTTTGCTTCAAGATGATGGGCGTTAGCAGCATCAATCCAATCTGATACCGAATCAAAACCACCTGGTTTCACATCCTCCCAACATAAACACACCGTAGATTCAATCATTGTCTGAGTGATGATTTTAACCTCGTCTAGTTGAGAGACAAGGGGATCTACTTGAATTGCTCCAATTACATATTTTGGATTATTAGGAACCCCAACCATGTGTATATTTCCCAAATACTGGCCTTGGGAATCTAAAAGTTCAGTTGAGGTGCAGTACTCAATTGCATTCTGTATAGATTCATCGGCAAAAAATGTACAATACTTTTCTATGGAAAATCCGTTTAGTTTCAAAGCTGAAGACATTGCAATATTTTGTTTATGCAATTCGAGCTGAATGTTTTTGTTTGTATCAACGTAGGAAGTCGATAATATACCAGAATCAGAATCAGACTTCTCAGGTGTTGGGATCATAAAGGCAACCAAAATTATTGCAATAATAATACCTGAAACAGTAGGTATCAAAAATTTTTTGTTCATTTTTTTTCTATCCTTTCTGTATATGAAAAGTTTTTGCAATTTTATATGGATATTATATTTAGTTTTGAATCTTTAGTGATGTTAAATTTGTCAATAAATCCTGAAGTTACCTCCAAAATATACATAGCCTCTTTATCTGGCACAATACTTTGACAGGCCATAATTTCAGCAGGGGTTTTACAGGGTGCAATGTTTTTTTCAATATGAACAATCATGCCGTCTTTATCAAACCAAATCATATCAAGAGGGAATTGCATATTTAACATCCATAAAGAGTAAATTCCAGATTCTTGGAATACAAAAATCATTCCTTGATCATAAGGCAATTGGTCTTGAAACATCAATCCACGTATCCTTCTTGGTTCAGTGTCTGCGACTTGAACCTCCAATACCGTATCATCAATCTTAATTGTCCCTCTCGGAAACTCAACAGTTTCTAATTTACTGTCGGAAGGAATAGAGTAGATACCAACAATTCCAATCACCACAGCTGCCGCAGCCACAGGAATTAGAACTTGAGTTCGTGTAGTCACAAAAATAAGCCCAGCGTTGCTTTTAAAATATCTTAATCAAGCAAATCTCTATTTTTTCCTAAAAATTCCACAAAATCTTCAGGTTTTGGAATAATTGGGAGTTATTTTGCTTTACACCAGCAATTTGGGCTACAGGGATAAGAATCTAAATTTCTTATTTTTGGCTCCTTTAATTTTTGCTCAGACACAAAAAGAATTTCAAAAATTAGAATTTATCTCCAGTTCTGTTTTATTTTGAACAGACATCTAAAAAGATTAAACCTCTTAGATGACCTTTTCAAGTTGATTTTGTATCTCGTCAATAATTGATACTTGTTGAGTAGATTCAAAGGGAACTGGAATACTATTTCCCCAGATTTCAAAATAAGCAGTCCCACTTACCCCAATTTCCACAATTCCTTCTGAATTAATAATGGATTCAATTGCAGGGCTAAGGTTATTTTTTTCAATAATTTGCATTATTGGGATTTCTTTGGTGTCTCCAGGGTCAATAGTGGTGTTAATTTCACTAAAACCGTTTCCTATTGAAATACCATTTAGAGAAAGATCATATGCTAACTCAGGAATATAAACAGGAAGCAACCCGTTATTACTCAAGGCAAAGACAAGTTCAAGATTTATTCCTGAAATTACACTTACTGCAGCTTCTATCCAATTTCCAGATAAAACCTCAATGCCTAAATTTAAAATAACATCCCAAGATAATGTCTCTAATTCTATAGCAATTGATGATACATCCACAAGAGATACCTGTATTTTAGAGTAAGAATATGCATATAGTGAAAAAATAATCAAAATTATTGCAATTACAACTGCTGCAATAACAATAATTGTCTTCTTCAATACTTTGGTCGAAATACAAGAAAAATTAAATGTACTGTATAGGATAATTCAAAGGATTAAAAAAATACTAAAGATTATTTGCTTTTTACAAAATCTTTAATTTTATTTAGATTGACCACATTTGATTCTTGGAACATTGTTAGAGTCTCTGCAAAAGAGTCTGGCAATACTTCTTTCAAATGATCCACCAAATCATCTCCACCAGATATCATATTATCAATTAACTCTTCAATTTCATTTTTTTCTTCCATAATTAATTAAAAGAGTATACTAGTATTCAACCTATTCGATAAAGAAAGAGGAAACTGAAATTTAATAAGAAAAATTGAGACGGGAAAATTTAATATTTTTAGTAAAAAAACAGTCAAATTTTTCAAAAATTGAAAAATCCTTCGTACGGATAAAAAATAATCAATTAGTTTTTCAAAATTTTCAAAGAATCGATTGTTTAAAATCACTTAACGATGATAAAGTATTCTTTGTTTCATGGCCGATATCATGAATGGTTGAACTGTTGTATTTTTTCTCTAGATATTTGCCTGCTACAATCATTGGCCCTCCTATTGCACAAGTTACACCGCTAGGTTCTGGCACCCAAAGCATAAGAAAACCAACTTTTTGGAGTTTTTTTCCAGGAGCTGGTGCCTTTTGTAAGCATCCAAGGGACTTTGAGGTGTGACTATGGTCAATTTTTGCAATATCAGAATAAAGGCTTGCTCTTCTATGGGTAGTTGCGTGAATTTTTCGTAATTTTTCGAGCCGTACCTTTAAGGGATCTACCATATCATAGTCTGATTTAGGAAAAATTAGTTAAGATTCAAAGATCAAAACCTGATACCTAGAAGTCAATTTCAAATAGCTTGATTTTCCAATAAATAATCCAATTATAGTGGATAAATGAAAATATGATATTGAAAAAGGATTCCAAAAGATTAGAATCAATTAAAGCTGCTCACCAATTGGAAAGAGCTAATTTTAGTACCAGAATGGAAGATTATTTGGAAATAATTTCAGAATTAGTAGAGCTAAAAGGCTATGCAACCACGCTGGATATATCCAGATACATGCATGTTAGTGCTCCCAGCGTCACTAAGATGCTTCAAAGGTTAGATGAGAGTGGTTTTTTGGAATATGAAAAATATCACGGAATTAATTTAACCAAAAAAGGAAATCAAGTGGCTGAGACTATTCGTCAAAAGCATGGTATTTTGTTAGAATTTTTTGAAATACTTGGTATTGGATATGAGACTGCCAATCAAGATGCAGAAGGAATTGAACATCACCTAAATCCTAAAACAATCAAGCAATTGCGTAAATTTATCACATTTCTTAAATCAAATCCTAAAATTTTAGAAAATTTTAAAAATCTTTAAGAAAAATCTGAATCTCATCTTGAGAATCTGCAAGTTCCATTACTGTTTTGCCCATCTCAGAGCGTTTTGGAATTTTAATTTGGCCTTTTTTCCCTATTCGGGATGATGTGACATACTTGTTATTAACAAAAATATCAGCATACATTGAAGTATATTCTCGTCCAACTGTAAACACTAGAGACGTTTTTGATTCGGAAAATGAAAATGCTAAATCATTTGAACTAACCTTTGAAGGGTCTTTTTCGACAACATCAATGTGGATGTTTAAAGATTTTTCAATATCATTAATGTTGGAACCCCCTCTACCAATGATTGAAGGTATTGCCTCTTTAGCAACATGAACACGGACTCGAGTGTCTGATAAAATTTCAACCTCGGATTTTGAGTCGTATCGTTTGAAAATATCCCTAATCTTTTCTTCAGCTAGTTTTTCAATTCCTACTTTTTGGCCACTTTTTCCAATGGGAACAATAACATTTTCTTCTCCAAAGGTGTAAATTTCGTGCTCCAATGCGTTGTTTTCAAAATTTCTAATTTCAATTACCGGCCTTGCCAAGTCAGATTCAGTCATGCCAGTAGGAACCTTCACCTTTAATTCCAAGTCATACACCTTTGAAATTTTTCCGTCTTTGACAAAAACAACAGTATCAAGAACATTAGGAATTATTCCAAGCTCAATTTTTCCAATAAACCGCTGAATTGCGTCTAGGGGGGAATTGGCATGAACCACACCTACCATACCTACTCCTGTTAGTCTTAAATCAGAAAATGTTTGAAAGTCCTCTCTTCGTCTAACCTCATCAAAGATGGTGTAGTCCGGTCTTACCAACAATAGAATATCCGCAGAATTGTCAAAACTTCCCTCAAGTTTGCTGTATTGAGTAATACCTGGGTCCACTTGCAAATCTCTGGGAGATTCAAAAGTTTTTACTATTTTTCCTTGACTATGGTAAAAATTTGCCAGTCCAGATGCTAATGTACTTTTTCCTGAACCAGGAGGTCCTGAAATAACAATTCCTTCTGCCCTATCCTTAAAACGCTCCATTAGTTCCTCAGAAATTGAATAATCATCAAGAGATAGTTTTACGATAGGATGAACGATTGTTATTTCAGAAGATTCAGAAAATGGAGGTTTAGTTATTGCTATCCTGTAATCCTTGTATTGAACCACAAAAGCCCCATTTTTTGAAATCTCAAGCGTACTGTCTTCAAAATTATTGGTTGTATCTAAAATTTGGTTTGAAATTAAATCTAAATAATCATTGGCAAGTATCTTATCACTTAATTTTGTCAATAAGAAAGAGCCTGGTTTTCCCTTTTTTGCCAAGGGACAAAGATTTTCTTTAAGATGTACACTCATTGTTTCAGAATCAAAAAATTTTAGGAATTCAAGATCCTTTTCTTTAATGGTGGGCTGTAAAAAAACAGAAGATATACCTTCTGTTTGCGCTACCAAGTGTTGAACACCATCTGAAGTATAAAGAGTTGCTTGGTTTTTTTTGGCAATGTCTTTAATGATTGCATCAATTTTTCCTTTTCCAGCTAATTGGATATCTTCCAAGGTTGGATGGGACCCAATAATAGAAATTTCTAGGCCAAAGTTTTTAGAAAAGTCTTTGAGTTTTTTAATTTCTTTTAAACCCAAAAAACCTTGTTCCATTTTCTGGGAGGCTTGGGATTGTAATTCATCAATAACGGACTGAGGAATGATAATCTCTGAATTTCGAATGTTGCCGATTTCTATTTGGGAGGTAAATAATCCATTGATAATTACACTTGTATCTAGAACAATCTTTGACAAAATTTTTTCTATTTTTAGAATGTTAGGGGCCCTAAATTAGTTTACTTGATTCCTAATATGCTATAAAGCATCTTTAATTTTATTTAAGACGTTATTGAAATCAAATGGTTTGGATATGTATCCTATAGCACCAATTTCCATACACTGGTTTATTATTTTTTGATCATCACTTGCAGTGATTAACACAATTTTAGCTTGTGAATTTCTTTCCATGATTTCTTTAAGGACAGTAAGTCCATCTTTTTTTGGCATTGCTAAATCCAATAATAACAAATCAGGATTTGTTTGAAAAAACAAGTCTACTGCCTCTTCTCCATTTGTGGCTTCTGCAGAAATGGTGTGTTTTCCTATTGATAAAATATCCTTTAAAACTAAACGAATCGCAGCAGAATCATCTGCAATCATAATATTTGCCATTTTAATTACATCTAAACTTGTTATATTAAAAATAATTAATGTGTCAAATCACATTAAAGAATAAATTATTTTAACACGTAAAAATAGAAACATTCTGAATTTTTTCTACCAGTAAAAATAGTTATCAAAAAAATTAAAGAATATCTGTTTCCCAATTTTTGGTTTGACTTTTCAATAATTTTTTGAAAATTTGATTTTAGCCATAATTCTTGGTGTTCAGTTTGAACAACAACTCGTCTGAAAAGTTTTCAACTGACATGGCACTAAATGCTCTAAAACCAAAAAATTTCCATGAGTGAATTAGAATTTATTTCTGAAGAGTTCATAGAAATTGCAACTCAAGAAATAAACGATGAGCTTTCATGCATATCCAATATTTTGGATTCATGTGAAAATGATGGGGACATTGTAAAAAACTCTAATAAAATTGAAAAGCACATGCATAAGATTAAGGGGCTTGCTCCAATGATGGGAAAAGAAGTTGTTGGGAACTTAGCAATACCTCTTGATTTGATTTTGAAGAAAATTATTGTAGGGGAAAAAATCGACGGAATTTATGAGCACCTTTGCATTTCAATTGAACAAATGAGAACTGCAATGAATAATCATCAAGACATAATAAAGATACAAAAAATGATATCAAAATTATCTGCAGTAGCAAACTAGCTTATTTTGAAATCTTTTTTTGAATCAAATTTTTTATAAATAAAAAATCATTTCACTTGACAATCATTAACCTTTTTTTATAAAAAATGGGTTTTTTGCAAAGAAATTATGAAATTGTATTGTTTGTTCTGAAAATAACATCTCATTTCTTTAAACTTCAGGCGTGCCTTGTTTAATGTGAAGATCGTCAGTAAACTGTATGTATTAATTGGAATTTTAATTGTAGCAGCTGCCTTTAACCTATTTTTACTATACCAAGATGAAAAATCTGGAATTTTTGGTAACGAATCTGATCAACAAACAACAATTCAAATGCTTCTTGCAATAGATATTGCTACATTTTTTTTGGTTCCAGTAGTTATACGGCAATCATTGTCTCCATTAAAGAAAATCAACGAAGCCTTGTCAAAAGTAAAGGAAGGTGCTTATGGTGAAAAAATAAAATACAAATCCAAAGATGAAATTGGAGAATTAGTTGACTCTTTTAATGTAATGTCAAATACAATAAAAGAGAAAGAAGAAGAAGCTAAAAAAACAGATATTGCCAAGGATGAATTTTTGGCAATGATTACACACGAATTAAAAACACCTTTAGTTCCTATCCAAGGATATTCAGATATTTTACTCGGTGAACATTTGGGAGAATTAAATCAACAACAAAAAGAACGATTAAGTATAATCAAATCTAGTGCAGAAACTCTTTTAGGAATAATTTCAGATTTGCTTGATGCACAAAAATTAGAGATAGGACACCTACGGATGAAAAAAGAAAATTACGACATTCAGGAATCTATTAAAAAATCAGTAAATTCTCTTTTGCCCCAAGCAGAAGAAAATGGAGTAAAGTTAGAATCAAACAGCAAATCTTGTGTAATTTACCATGATTCAGAAAGAATTAAACAAGTTTTGACTAACTTGATCAAAAATGCCATAATAGCTGTGGAACCCAATAAAGGAAAAATTGAGGTAATTATGGAAGATGATCAAACTGATATTAAAATAAGTGTAAAGGATAATGGAATGGGAATTCCCAAAGACAAACAAAAAGATCTTTTCAAAAAATTCTATCAAGTAGATGCAACCCTTACAAGAGAAAGAGGAGGTAGTGGTTTGGGATTAGCAATTTGTAAAGGGATAATTGATAATCATGGTGGAGCAATTTCAGTTGAAAGTACGGAAGGAGAAGGCGCTAAATTTACAATAAAACTTCCAAAGATAGCCATCGCACATACTGCTTAAAGAAAACCAACTCGCTGAACTAAAATTTCTCACTCTGCTAGAAAAAAGAATTTTTTTGAAGTTGAGTTATGGAAAATAAACAAGAAACCCCAAAAAACGAGGAATTTTACTCCAACAGTACTGCGTATTTTGAGCATCTCAGACATTTGGGTAAAACAGATTATGGTTTTGAGGATGAATACTACTTTACCATGCCTGCAATATCAAGTAACTAGACAGAAGATTTACGAACCACCATAAATCAATAATTTTCATGGATTCGATTCTTCAGGATCTTACAGGAAAAGTACTACGATTTGTAGAAGATAAAGGAGTTCAATATTGTGATATTAGAGCTGAAAAGCAGGAAAGAAAATCCATTCTTATTGAAAATGGAGAAATTGAGCATGTTAGAAGTGCCACCGAGCAAGGAATTGGGATTCGCCTTTTAGTAAATGGATCCTGGGGTTTTTGCTCTTTTGATAATCCCAGATCCTTTGAGGAGATAAAAGAAGCGGTAAATAAGACCATTAAAAGTGTGAACTATATTTCAAAAGCAAAGCAGAATCAAACCAAACTAATTCCAATTAAAACATACAAAGAAAAAATCAATTATCCAGTCTTGAAAAACCCTGAAATTGATGATTTAGTAAAAATTGGATTAGAATGCGATAAAATAATTTTAGAAAAACCTCGAATTATAAAATCCTCAGTAAATCCATGGTACACAATAAATTCAAAATATTTTGTTAGTACGGAAGGTTCTGAAATTTTACAGAACTTTACTGATGTAGTTATCGATATGAGTGCAACTGCTCATGAAAATGGATTAACACAGTCAATTAACATTACAGAAGGAGGAAGGGGCGGAATAGAACAAATTGAAAAAAACGACAAATGTCAAATTAGTGCTAGACAAATTTCAGAAAAAGCTTCTCAACTTATTGATGCCAAGCCTGTAAATGAACAAAAATCAACTGTTGTTATGAATCCAGATTTTGTATCTTTGTTAACCCATGAAATTTTAGGACATCCTTCTGAAGCTGACAGAGTACTTGGAAAGGAAATGGCTTGGGCAGGTGGAGCATGGTGGAAAGATAAGCTTGGAGAAAAGATAGGATCCAACCATCTAAATGTATTTGACGATCCTACAATTAAAGAAAGTTTAGGATGGTATTACTTTGATGATGAAGGAGTTAAAACTCAAAAAACAACTTTGGTAAAAAATGGAATTTTAGAAAACCACATGCAAAATAGAGAGACTGCAGAAATTTTTTGTAGTCATTCTTCAGGGAATATGCGCGCTACAGACTATAGGTTTGTCCCTTTAATTAGAATGGCATGTACCTACATCGAACCTGGAAATTGGAATGTAAATGAAATGATACAAGAAATAAACGACGGTTATCTCATCTCAAACATGAAAATCCCATCAATTGATATGAAACGATACAATTGGAGTATTTCATGCCAATACGCTCAAAAAATTGAAGATGGCGAAATTACTGATTTGTTAAGAGATGTAATTGTAATGGGAACTGCTCCAGAGTTTTTTGAATCAATTGATGCATGTGGAAATGATTTTACGGTAAGGCCAATTACCAATTGCGGAAAAGGAGACCCCATGCAATCAATGATTATGGGTAATGGGGGTCCTTCCATTAGAGGAAAGGCTACTGTAAAAAGTGTGAATTAAAATGAGTTCCAAATTAGAAATTGTAAGACAAAATGTCATTGATTGTAACAAATGTGATCTTTGTAAAACTAGAACAAACTCAGTCCCAGGAAAGGGAAATTCCAAATCTGATGTGATGTTTGTAGGAGAGGCTCCTGGAAGAAATGAAGATCTTCGTGGAGAGCCCTTTATTGGTGTGGCTGGAAGAAGATTATCTGAAGCACTTGAGGGTATTGGAATTTCTAGAGAAGACGTATACATTACAAACGCGGTTAAATGCAGACCTCCAAACAACAGAGCTCCAAGCAAATTAGAAAAAGAAACATGTCAAGAATATATTCAAAAGGAAATTGAAATTATTAAACCTAAGATTATTTGTATTCTAGGAAACACAGCCTTTGGTTCAATTTTAGGAGGAAGTGAGATTACCAAATTTAGAGGAAAATTGGGAATAAAAAATAATCAGTTGTATTTTATAACAATTCATCCTGCAGCTACAATTTATAATCAGAAATTAATTGAAGTTTTTAAAAAGGATATAAAAAAATTGTTTGATTTAATCACAGAATTAAAAAATGGTAAAAATGTTCCTATAGATATTGAATTTTCTTCCTAGAGAATTTTATTCCAGAAATACAGTAACAGTAGCGAAGGGACTATTAGGAAAAAGACTCGTCAGAAAAATTGGAAATCAAATGATTTCGGGAATCATCACAGAAACTGAGGCCTATGGTCATACAGATGATCCTGCAAGTCATGCATTTAGAAGAGAAACTGAACGAAATAAGCCTATGTTTGAAGAGGTAGGAAGAGCATATGTCTACTTCACATATGGCATGTATTTTTGCTTCAATGTAGTTGCAAGAAATCCTAAACTCAAAGCTGGTGCTGTACTTATTCGTTCCATTGAGCCAGAAGATGGTATTAACATAATGAAAAAAAATAGAGGAAAAGATGATGAAAAAAATCTCACAAATGGTCCTGGTAAATTAACTCAAGCATTCAATATTACAAAAAAACAATGTGGAGTTGATTTGACTAAAGATTCGGGTTTGTATATTTCTGAAGGGTTGCAAACTAGGAGAAAAATATTTGCAACACCAAGAATTGGAATTAAAACTGGTTTAGAAAACCTTTGGAATTTTAAAATAAAAATATCTTAATCGTTGTTTTCGTTGTTCTCATCAAGAGTCCAAGGAGCCAATCTACCCATTATCTTTTGCCAATCTAATTTTAGTAGCAAAATAACAACAGATGTCATTATGGCGCCGAAAATAATTATTCCGATATAGATAGTATTCACGTCTTCAATATCTTCAAGGAATGGTTCAACTAAAGACAAGCCCATATAATGAGAGATAAACACAATTGCATAGCTTAAAACAAGTTTGCCAGTTAGAGTTGCAATGAAAAATCGTTTAGGATTATACTTTGCTAATCCAAGTGGAACATAAATTAAATCATCAGGTATTGGTGTTGCTGCAGCAAAAAATGCAGCTCCTCCTCCATAGCGTTTAACTAACCGCTCAAAGGGTCGCATTCTTTTTCTAGACTTTTCACTGATTATTCTCCTACCTTGATAACTGATAGAAAATACAATTACTTTAGCAGCTGTTGCTGTGACGGCAGAAATTATGGCCAATACATGGAGATTAAATTGTTCTCCAACTGACATTGTAGCCAACAATAGAAAAGAGGGAATAGGCACAAAGGGGATTAAAGATCCCAAAAAGCTAACTAAAGTTAATCCAATATAACCTACCTCAGGAGCAATTGGAAAAATTGCTGAAAAATCCACAATTCAAACATGCCCTAGGATTATTTAATAAAATCGAAGATACTGTGAAGCCATCAGAAAATTGGGTTTTGAAAATTAAAATCATTAAAATATCATATTTTTAGACCAGAAGCAATTGGACAAGATTGTTTATACAAAAATTTGTGAAGATATAGCCTCAATTAGTCCGTATGTTAGGTTTGTAGGAGTGATTAACGAATTAGGAGCTTTGGTAGCCTATAAGAGAAGAGATGATCTAGAACCTCTTTTGGATACAGAAAATACAAAATATCAATTTTCACATATTGCCATTAAAACCGATCTTGAAAGTTTTTTTGATAAAAACTTGGGGGAAATTGAGTTTGTATGGGAAGAAAGAAAAAAAGTTCAAATAATTTCATTTGCAATTGGGAAGCTTCGAATTTGGGTTTCAATTGATAAAAAAGTAATCCGATCAGAAATGCTAAGAATAATTGATTCTTGTTTACCTATTGTTAAAAAATTTGGAAATTAATTTTATATGAAATGCCCCTATTGTCAAATTGATTTAGATTCTCTAAGTATGACTGATGGGCTAAAAAATGTACTAGAGCATAAAAAAATAAATCAAAATAAGAGCTAGCTTTTTTTAGACTAAAAAATAAAGTGAAATTGTGACAGTTGAAGAAGTTCAAAAACTCATTGAAGAATTACATTTAAGAGTTCCAAAAGACTTTCAGAAAATGGAAATAACACAACTAAGTAATGAACTTCGAAGTGTAATGGAATTTGAAAGACAAACTTTTCAAAGATTAGAAGAGTTAGAAAAAACGGGAACAAAACAAGATTTAATTAATTATACTAAAATGGTTTGCAAAAATATTACACAAAAAGAGATATCCGAAATTCAGGAGCATTATTTGAAAAAAATTGATAAAGAATATTTAAATTCAAAATAGACTATTTTTCATCTTCATACAACCAACATTGAACATATCCTGTTTTTGTTTTAAATTTTGGAGGAAGTTTTTTGCATTTTTCAAATGCAAGTGGACAACGTTCTATGAACCGACATTCAGTAGGAGGTTCTAAAAGACTAGGAGGGACACCTTTAATGTACGTAGGAGCATCACCATGCAATGTAGGAATTGATTTTAACAAACCTTGGGTGTATGGATGTTTTGGGTTTTTGTAAATTTCAAAAGAAGAGCCAAACTCCACCATCTGTCCAGCATACATTATTCCAATTTTATCGGCAATTTCAGATAACACTGCCAAATCATGGGTTATTAGCATAAATGACATTCCCTCTTTTTTGAGTTTTTTTAACAAGTTGATAATTTGTGCCTGAATTAGAACATCCAAGGCAGTTGTAGGTTCATCAGCTATTACAAACTCTGGTTTTAAGAGCAAAGCCATGGCAATAATTACTCGTTGTTTCATTCCACCACTGAGTTCATGTGGGTACTTTTTCAAAACATTCTCATCAAGACTAACAGATTTCATTGCATCAAGAATAGTTTTTTCAAAATCGCCATCAAAACCATGTTGCTTTAAGACCTCTACAAATTGGTCATTGATAGTAAAAACTGGATCCAAGGAATTCATTGCTCCTTGGAAAATCATTGAAATTTTTTTCCATCTGAATCTTTCATTAAACTCAGACTCTGAAAGATCCAAAATAGATTCATCATTAAACATTATTTCCCCTTGAATGGTTCCACCAGAAAGCATTCTAATCAGAGATAGACCAACAGTACTTTTCCCACATGCACTTTCACCAGCAATTCCAATTGATTGGCCTTCTTCTAATTCAAAGTTAACATTCTCTGCAGCATAAACCGATCCCTGGGACGATGAATATCTTGCAATTAGAACCCTAACAGACAAACGCATACCTTTCAAGGATCTTTTCTATGATTTTTGTTTTTCATTAAGGATATAAGCAACTTTGCTAGAAATTAAAAAGTCGGACCAAATGAAACTTCCAATATGCTTGTTTGATGCAAAAAATTCCTTACTTTGTCCACAATGTGAAAAAAAAGTAGAGGATGGAAAACTAACGAAAGCTGATGTCAATGCCTCAATCATTCTAGCTCGATTAGCAAAAACAAATCAAGAGATCGATGATTTTACACTTTATTCTTGTAAAGAGTTTGAAGGAAATTTTGTTTTGTCTCTATCAAAAAATGATATTTTGACAATTAGAAGAAGTAGAGTTCTTTATAGACTTCTTCAAGAGCAATTTCAAGGAAAAATTTGGCTCGTAGAGGCTGAAGAAAATGATAAAAAATTCATTGAAGATATGTTCTTTCCCACCAAAGTTTTGTCTATTAATTCAGTCTGGGCTCCAGGGGGAATTCAAAAAACAAAGGCTGTGATTTCTGGAAAATGGACTCCTAGATTTCCAATAAATATGGAGACTGTAATTCAAATTGTTAAAAATGCCCGAAACCTTGACATTGAGATAGAGTTTGAAAATAAACGAGCGTGAAATTGGTTGAAATTTGTAAAAACTCATGATATCTCTGAACTTACTTCAGATTTGATTGGAACCGAAGTGACTCTAGGCGGATGGATTGAAGACCTTCGAAAAATGGGGAAAATGACGTTCATTACTTTACGTGATGTTTCGGGAATTTCTCAAGTAATTGTAAAAGGAGAATTAAATGAAAACCTAGAAGAAATAAACCGCCAGAGCACGGTAAGTATAAGAGGAATAGTTCAAGAAACCAAGGCTCGAGACTTTAATTTTGAAATAAAAGCAGAAGAGATTGAAGTGCTGGCTAAAGCCATTCATCCTTTGCCAGTTGACCCAATCGGGCGAGTTGAAAGTAATATTGACACAAGACTGAATTATCGTGCTCTTGATATGAGGAATCAAAAGACTGCATCTATTTTCAAACTAAGACATTATGTTCTAGCGAGTTTGCGAAATACTTTATCTCAAAAAAAATTTTTTGAAATAACTACACCAAAAATTATAGGAAGTGCAAGTGAAGGAGGAGCAAATTTATTTTCACTTGACTATTTTGGAAAAACTGCATATCTTGCACAAAGCCCTCAATTATACAAAGAACAAATGACCATAGGACTAGAAAGAGTCTTTGAAATCTCAAATTTTTACAGAGCAGAAAAATCTCATACAGGTCGTCATCTAAGTGAATTTACAAGTGTAGACATTGAAGCTGCATTTATGGATTACAATGATGTAATGGATGTTTTGGAAACTTTGATTTTAGAAGTTTACAAGTTTGTTTCAACAAATTGCAAAAAAGAACAAGAAATAATTGGACACACAATAGAAATTCCTTCTTCCCCCTTTGAGAGAATTACGTATAATGAGGTAATTGACGAATTAAAACAACATGGAGAAAAAATAGAATTTGGTGATGACTTGCTTGATTCTCATTTAAGATTAATTGGTGAGAAGCATCCGGGATTTTATTTTCTTACGGATTGGCCAATGAAATTAAAACCATTTTACATTAGAGAAAAAGATGAGGACCCAACCCTTTCTCGTTCTTTTGATCTTCAGTATGGTTATCTTGAATTATCATCAGGTGGAACAAGATTGCATAATACTGAAATTCTCAAAGCAAGACTCAAAGAACAAGGATTAGATCCTGCTCAATTTGCTGATCATCTTCAAACCTTTGATTGGGGAATGCCTCCTCATTCGGGTTGGGGCCTTGGTCTTGACAGACTAATGACTACATTAATTGGAATTGATAATGTCAGAGAGGTTGTTTTGTATCCAAGAGATCCTGATAGATTAAAACCATAAAACTAATTTTAAATCATATTTTTATTAGGAAAAAAACAAAATTAGGCATGATTCAAGCAGATGATGCCAAAAAAGTAGCTGAGGTAATAGGAAATAACCTAATTGGAGTTTCCCATGATTCAGGTAATTTTCAGAAACTTCCAGATTCTTTTTGGGGATATTTTGCACGAGGTCATGATAAAAAAGGGGCCTTTGGAGTAATCCTGACCTACTCTGAAAATCAAGAAGATGTAGATGATTTAATCCAAAAATATGAAGAATGGGTTGCAAAAAACAAGAGTAAAGAAGAACCTACTTAGTTTCTTTCAAAAGTTTTCTATAACCTTGGCATTCAGCGCATATTGGTTTGCCTTTGTATTTTGGGTTGCCATCGGTGATTTTTAGAGTTGCCTTGTTTACTTTACAGATACAGCAATCAACCATATACGGTATGGTTGTAAAAACGATTTATAAAAATTGGTAATTTTTAAAAAAAAGATAAATTCCTTGGCGAGGATCTAATTTATTGTACAAATGTGATTTTTGTGGGTCGTCATTTGGAGATAGAATATGTTATTTTTGTGATAAAAGTTGTTGTACCTCATGTATGACTGATGATAAAACCAGGTGTAAAGAATGCTATATTAAAAAAAGACGTTTGAATTGGAAAAAAATTCTCAAAAAAAATAAAATTCTACTTGTGTTTATTGGGTTTTTGTGGTTTTATGCAGTCTTTCCAGGCCCTTTTTTCCCAGGACTTGATTCAACCTTTTACACCATAACTCTAATTGCAGCTTTGCTAATAATGATACCAATAGGATTGGCATTATTTTTTTGGTCACTTAATCCTCCAAAATCTGATCTTAAAAAAAGAAAAGACTAGATTTTATTTTTTTAATCAAAGGTTAATATTCTCACCTTGAAAATTTGGAGTTTTTTTAGGAATGTCAAAAATTTCCAATGAATCCAAAAACTCTAGTTGATAAGGTATTGCATCAGACTTTCCAAAAGAAATCAATATTCTGTCATTGTGATCAAACTCATATTGAGAAATATTCGAATCATACTGGTTACCATTTATGTAAAATCTCAAAGAGTTGTCCTTATCTGAGCAGAACTCTTTGTTGATATTTTCAGAATAATAATTAATAATTATGCAATCTGGGGTGATTTTTATTCCCAAAGACAAGAAAAGTATCTCTAATGGTGCACCAGTAGCATGTTTGTGAATAAGATAGGGATTATGATTTTCAAAATGAATGTATTTACTCAATAATTGAAAATTCGAATGGCCAAAATTTACTAGTTCATTATTTACAAAAATTGTTATTGCTGCGTGGGCATGATCGCTTCCATATTCACCTACATCGTATTGGCGAACCAGTTTATTTTCCGGAGTTAAAACTAGACTACCTTGGATAATTCTAGAATCTATCTCATCTTGATTCATAAAGTAAAATGAAAAAAATCCCAAAGCAACTATTGCAATTGATATTGCCATTATCCAAATTCCCTTACTAGAGGGTTTTTGTTTTGGAATTTCAGGTTCAACGTATGCAAAATTACTTTCCTCAAAGCGTCCAGGTAAACTATAATCAGAAGAAAAATCAGCTGGAAGGACTTTTTTGTCATCTTGTGGCAATTAATATTCTAATAATTTTGATAGTATAAATTTCTGATTTTTAGATTTGAAAATTTTTAGTTACGCACAAAATTAGCATATAACCTATAAGGAACCGCTCTTGTTTAGATTCATGATTTGTGTAGATTGCAAGGAAATGTTGCCAATCAAACATGATTTGTTAGTTTACGTGGCAGACGATGTACAAGCACTTCCAGTAATAAAACAAAAAGAGTTTTTCTTATCAGCCCTAGAAAATGATGAAAATATTGAAACCAACAAGGTAACTGAATCTATTCAAAACTATCTAAATTCTATAGGGGAAGGAAATAATTTTGAAGTTATTTTTCAATCTAAAAAAGTGGTAATAAAATCAATAAATGGGAGAAAGATAAATCGACCTACTCCCCCAGTCAGAAATATGCGAACTTGTTGTGGGATTTAGCTATTTCAAAATATTTTTAAAAATTTCTTTTAACCGAACGTTTTGTTTTTTCTTGTTGATTTAATTTAAAAAAATTTTTGGTAAATTTAAGAAATTATTACAAAATAAAAGATATGTTTAAGTGATTTATTAATCTCAAAAATTATCATTGATTCAAAAATGGTATATTATTCTAGTTGTTCTTTTGTTTTTAATTGGCTTAATTGTTGGATTTGCAATAACGATTAACCCTGAGGTAACTTTGGATTTTTTTGAAATTTCAGTAAATCTTAAAATTTTAAATTCATGATTAATAACAAAATCAAATGGCCCTTGAGGGAGTGTTTGTAGATTCTATTCTAATAGAGACTAAATTTTCAAAGTTTATCTGTAATTTCTTTAGTAAATCCTGTAGTAGTTTTATCTCCACCAATGTCTTTAGTTTTTATTCCATTTTTTACAAGATCAAAAATTACAGCCTCTAATTTTTCTCCCACTTCAAAACATTTTGTGTCGTTATTCTTTTTTCCAAGCCAATCAAACATCATCTTTATTGATAACAAAAATGATGAAGGATTTGCAATGTTTTGGCCTGCAATATCAAATGCAGCCCCATGTACTGGCTCAAATAATGCAAATTCATCTCCAATGTTTGCAGCAGGTGCCATTCCCAAACCTCCAACTACTTGGGATGACTCGTCTGATAAAATATCTCCAAACAGATTCGTAGTAACTATAACATCAAATTGATGTGGCTGACGGATAAGATTCATGGCACATGCATCAACATACATTTGCTCGAATGAAATGTCTGGATATTCTTTTGATATATCCGAACAAGCTTTTGCAAATACCCCATCAGTGACTCTCATGACATTTGATTTATGAACACATGTTACTTTTTTCATAGAATCTCTCTGCTTTGCAGTCTCAAATGCATACTTTGCAATTCGTTTTGATGCTTTTTCTGAAATAATTCTCAAAGCAACTGCAGAGTCGCCTAAACTAAATTCTTTTCCGGTATAAAGGTCCTCAGTATTCTCTCTAACAATTACCATATCAATATCATCTCTTAAGGCTGACATGTTTGGGTATGATTTTGCAGGTCTAATGTTTGCATAAAGATCAAGCATTCTTCTTAAAACTACGATTACATCAGCTGCACTCTCACCAACTGGTGCTTTAAGACAAACATCTGATTGTTTAATTGCATTAATTGTTTCAGTTGGAAGTGCATGTCCTGTTTCTTTTAATGTTAAATCTCCTGCTTGAAGTTGGTTTATTTCAAATTTTAAATCAAGTTTATCATGGATAGTATTTAGAACAGATACTGCAGATTCTGAAAGCTCAGGACCAATTCCATCACCTGTAATTAGAGATATTTTGTACATGTTGGGTTTCCAATCTAGGGAATTTTAAATGATTAGTTTTAAGATTTGGTGGGTTTTACTATCATCACAGGGCAATTTGCTTTGGTAACAACCCCTGAAGCTACGCTTCCAAGTACTATTTTTTTAAACCCTGATCTTCCATGAGAACCCATAACAATCAAATCAATTCCGTTATTATCTGCAAATGAAAGAATTGCCTCAGCTACAGAAGGATTATGAATTATCTTTACAGAAATTTCTACATTTTCTAGTGGATGAGAAGCAATTAGCTGACTCATACCGCTTTTGGCTTTGTTTTCAGCTTCATCTTGTGCCTCTTGAGCACGTGTCAAGTTCATACCAGAAGTATCAATATCACCTCCAATTACAGTCAACAAGGTTAATTTAGACTGAAATTTTTGGGCAATCTCAGCTGCCTTTTCAAATGCCAGATCCCCATAGTTTGTAAAATCATATGGAACAAGAATGTTTTTTGTCATAAGATTATCTCAATTATTTCCTAGATAAATTATTAACTTATTTTCCATGAGTGGGTTATTCCTAATTATTTGCAAGCTTCTCCCTTAGGGTCTTTTTTAGCATTATTCGATTTATTCCATCAATTAC
Organism: Nitrosopumilaceae archaeon; assembly: GCA_028279545.1. Taxonomy (GTDB): domain Archaea; phylum Thermoproteota; class Nitrososphaeria; order Nitrososphaerales; family Nitrosopumilaceae; genus Nitrosomaritimum. The sequence goes on along the minus strand of JANQNN010000051.1, from coordinate 20,528 downwards.
TGCCTGAACACTGGTTGTAACTATATCTTCACCAACAGATTTTGATGTTACTTTGTTTCTATCAGCATCTTCTAGGCGAACTGTAACCTCACACAAGGCAGTAGAACCACCTGATATTGATGCCAACCCATAATCCTTTATCTTAATCTCTGAGATTTTTCCTGTAATTTTTTGTATTGCATTTAATGCTGCATCAACTGGACCCACACCATAATCAGTTCCAATAAAATCTTCTCCATCAATGTTTAATTTGACAAACGCGTAAGGCATGGTTCCAATTCCTGTTGAAACCGAAAAACCTGTAAGATGAACAATTCTTTTTATTCCTGCTTCTCTTAAAACCTCTGAGGCAATTGAAAGTAATTCAACATCAGTTACCTGGATTCCTTGATCCCCTAAAACCTTGACCTTGTCAAGAATTTGTTTTGATTGTTCCTCAGTTGGAGAAATTCCATACTCTTCAAGCATGGCATTCATTCCATGAATTCCTGCGTGTTTTCCTACTTGGAGCCATCTTTTTCTTCCAACTAGCTCAGGACTAATGGGTTCATAGGTTAAGGGATTGTTTAGCACTCCGTGTGTATGAATGCCTGATTCATGACCAAATGCATTATCGCCAACTATTGCCTTGTTTGGTTGAACTTGAATTCCAACAATTTTTGAGACAAATCGTGATGTCTCATAAATTAATTCAGGCTTTATTCCAGTCTCATATTTTTGGTCCCACTGTAAGCATTGTAATCCCATTGTAAATTCTTCTAAGGATGCATTTCCTGCACGCTCTCCTATTCCATTTATTGTGACATGAGCGCATTGAGCTCCTGCTCTGATTCCAGACAATGCATTTGCTACTGCCAATCCAAAATCATTATGGCAATGAAGACTAACAGGAAGTTTTGTTGCCTCAATTGCATCTTTTGTAATCTCTGAAATGTATTCAGGTGTTGCATATCCTACAGTATCAGGAATATCAATTCGGTCTGCTCCTGCGTTTGCTACTTCTCTAAATACCTGTTTTAGAAATTCTCTATCAGTTCTTGTTGCGTCTTCTGCAGAAAATTCTACTTGAAGACCTCTTGATTTTCCATATTCTACTGCCTCTATTGCCTTTGCAAGTGCTTGCTCTCTTGTCATTTTGAGCTTGTGTTCTAAATGAATATCAGAAGTTGCAATAAAGGTGTGAATGTAGTTTAATCCGCCATCAACTGCAGCATCGATATCTTTTTTGTGTGTTCTAGTTAACCCACAAACTTCACAAGACAATCCTTCACTTGTAATCATCTTTACTGCTTTTAGTTCACCTTCAGATATTATTGGAAATCCTGCCTCAATTGCATCAACTCCTAATTCATCTAATTTTTTTGCAATGGAAAGTTTTTGATCAGGAGACAAGGAGATTCCTGGAGTTTGCTCTCCATCTCGTAGAGTTGTATCAAAGACTCGTATTCTCATACCCCACTCCTCTGCAAAGCAGCAACACCAGTTCTTGCAACATCAATTATTCCAAATGGTTCAGCTAATTCCTTAAAGGCCTCAATTTGATCAGGTGTTGCTGTTAATTCAACCATTATAGAGTTTTTTTTAACATCATGTACTTTTCCTCCATATGCATTTGCCAACTTGTTTATTTCCATACTATCACTTGCATTACTTAGTTTTATCTTAAAAATGCTCAATTCTCTATATACTGTTTTATGTTCATCTAAGTGTTTTACCTCAATTGTGTCAATCATTTTATCTAATTGTTTTACGATTTGTGCCACCTTTTTTTCGTTTCCTAAAGTAGTGATTGTCATTCTCGAATATTCTGGATTTTCAGTGACTCCTACTGAGATACTATCAATGTTAAAGTTCCTTGATCTAAAAAGATGAGTTACCTTAAACAAGATTCCAGGTTTGTTTTCAACCAACAAAGAAAGAATTGCCCACATAAAATTCACCTAAGAAGGAAGCACCATATCTTCAAGAGAAGTTCCTGGTGCAACAAAGGGTAAAACATCTTCCTCAGGATCTATTGGAATATCAATTACAGTTGCTACATCACTGCTCAAGGCCGTCTTTATTGCCCTATCTAGTTCATCCATTGATTGGGCACGAATTCCTTGCGCACCATATGATTCTGCTAATTTTACATAGTCAGGACATTTTCCTTGCTCAACTCCTATCATTCGTCTTCCATAAAACGTTCTTTGCCATTGAGCAACCATTCCCAATGATGAATTATTTAAGACAAACACAATCACAGGAATATCTTCTAAAACTGCAGTAGCAAGAGAATTTTCTGTCATACTAAAGCTACCATCACCTGCAATATCTACTACATGAACATCGGGTTTTGCTACTTTTGCACCAATGGCTGCAGGAAATCCCCATCCCATTGTTCCAAGTCCAGTAGAGCTAAAGAAAGTTCCAGGTTGAATGACATCAAAGAATAATGATGCCCACATTTGATGTTGCCCTACTTCTGTAGTTACTATGGATTGATGAGGAAGTAATTCTCTTAGCTTGCGAAGAATTTTTGCTGCACCCATTTCTCCTGGATGTAACTTCAAGTTTTCTCTCCAATAGTCTTTTGTTTCTTTTACATGTTTAAACCAAGGAGTGTCCTCAGTTTTTTTAAGTGTCTTTTGCATCATTAGTTTTACCATAATTCGAAGTGATGCTCGAACATCACCAACTACTGCAACACTTGTTGTTTGATTCTTTCCAATTTCAGCTGGGTCTACATCCATGTGAATTATTTTTAGTCGTTTTTCAAAGGTCTCAAATGTTCCAACTGACCTGTCTGAAAATCTAGTACCAATTGCCAAAACACAATCAGCTTCAGTCATTATCTTATTTGCTTCTGCATGCCCATGCATTCCAATTGGTCCTAAGGACAACGGATGGTTTTCAGGAAATGCACCTTTTCCCTTAAAGGTGGTTACTACAGGAACCATTAGTAATTCTGCAATTGATTGTAATTCTGCAAATGCTGATGAAATTATAGTTCCACCACCTGCTAGGATAACAGGTTTTTCTGCATTTAGAATCATTTCAATTGCTTTTTCAACGTGAATAATATCAGGATCTGTCCATGGATGATAACCTTTAATTTTAAATTCTTCTGGAAAAGACATCTCAGCTTTGTTTGTCTGAACATCCTTTGGGATATCAATTAAAACAGGACCAGGTCTTCCAGTCTCTGCAATGTAAAATCCCTTTCTTACTACTTCTGGTACTTCAATTGCATTTCTTGGTTGGAAAGCATACTTTACTACAGGATTTGCCATTCCAATAATATCACTCTCTTGAAATGCGTCTTTTCCAATCATTTCTACTGGAACTTGCCCTGTAACTGCAATCATTGGCGCAGAATCTGCCTGAGCTGTTGCAATTCCTGTCAAAATGTTTGTTGCACCAGGTCCAGATGTTGCAAAACAAACCCCTGGTTTTCTGCTTACTCTTCCAAAACCATCAGCCATATGGGCTGCTGATTGTTCATGTCTTGTCAAAATATGTCTAATATCACATCTAGCAAATTCATCATACATTGGAAGATTTGCACCTCCCGGTAGGCCAAAGACTTCTTTTACTCCTTCTTTTTCCAATGCTGTCATCAGTGCCTTAGCACCGGTCATTTCCAATTTATTTTTCAAATTTGTTGCCATAATTTTAATTTGTAAAAATTTTTACATGCATTAAAGCACTTTGCCTAGCAGCAAGCTAGCCTGAATACCCTCTTTTTTTACGCTCATTGATTTTCAAAATCTAATCCCTTTGATTCCTAATAAATATTCTCAAAAAAATAATCGAGAATTTGTGAAATAGAATTTTCAGAAGATTTAAACTCATTATTTCCTTGAAAGGATTAGCGATTTTGTCAGAAAATGAGGAGATTATCAAGATTATAGAGACTTTTTTTGAGGCAGGAAAGACAAAGGATTTTTCTCAACTAGAAGCTATTCATCTTGATGATTCTAAATTTTCTAGCTTTAGTGACTTGCCCCCCTATGATCTAAAAGACTTGAAGACAACTTTGGAGCTTGAACAATTAAAATTCATTAGCATTACAGATTATGACTACGAGGTGAAAAACCCAAAGATTAGCGTCTTTGGAGATTCGGCAGTTGCAGCATTTGATTTAACACAAAAAGGGATGCTTGTTGATACCAAAGCCTACACAGGAGAACATATGTCAATTGATGGAAGAGCTACATTTGTTTTGATAAAGAGTCCAACTTGGAAAATAGCTCATATACACCTATCAAAGATTAAAGGTTAGTTACGTTTTCTGTTTGTTTTTATTTTGTTTATTTGGTTTGTTTTTATTTTGTTTATTTGGTTTGTTTTCTTTGCATAATTGATTATAAAGTTTGAAAGCTTGGTCCACATTGGCATTTCCATGAACAATAGAGCGTATTGCCCTTATCATTGGAACAGGATTATCTGATTGCCAGATATTTCTGCCCATATCAACACCTACTGCTCCACCCTTAATGGAATTGTATGTTAATTGCATTGCTTCCCGTTCAGGAATTTTCTTTCCCCCTGCAACAATTATTGGAACAGGGCAAGAATCAGTTACTTTTTCAAAATCATCACAATAATAGGTCTTGACAATATGAGCACCTTGCTCTGCAGCAATCCTGCATGCAAGAGATAGATATCTTGCATCTTTTCCAAGTTCCTTTCCAACAGCAGTAACTGCCAAAACAGGTATCCCGTATTCTTCAGCAGCACTTACCAGTCTACCAAGATTTACGATTGTCTGGTTTTCATATTTAGAGCCAACAAACATGGACATGGCAACAGCACTTACGTTTAAGCGAATTGCTTCTTTCATAGTAACTGTAATTTGTTCTTGAGACAGATCCTCACCAATTATGCTTGCACCGCCTGATACTCGTAAAACCATAGGAACAGAAGTATTAGCTGTGACAGAGGTTCTCTGAACACCTCTAGTAAGCATTAAGGAATCACAATATTTCAACAAGGGACTAATGGTTTTTTTTGGATTTTCTAATCTTTCAGTTGGTCCCAAGAAATATCCATGGTCTACTGCCAGCATCAAAGATCGATTGTTCTGAGGATTGATTATTTTTGCTAGTCTATTTTGTAATCCCCAATCCATCTTTCTTCGATTTTGAAAGAAAAAAATACCTTTCTTAAGCCTTTCTTATTTAGTGATAATTATCTTCATTGCATTTTCTCCACTTTTGGCGTGATCAAATGCCTTTTGAGAATCCAAAATTGGATAAGTATGAGTGACAAGTTGTTTCACATTAAAATCTGATGAATCAATTAGATGAAGAGCCTCTTTAGTATCTTCGTCCGATGCAGCATAACTTGTAACTAAAGTGACTTCCTTTGAATAAATTTTATTCATATCTAAATCCATTATTGAGCCCTTTGATGGCACTCCAAACATCAAAACTGTCCCACCTTTTCTTACAATTTCAATTGCATCTTTTAAGGCCTTTAAACTTCCCGTAGCTACAATTGCAATATCTACTCCTAGTCCTCCTGTTTGATTAATGATATTTTCTAATTTATTTTCTTTTAACGAGTTTATTGTTTCAGATACCTTGAGTTTTTTAGCAAAATTTAATCTAAAATCATTTACATCAAAGCAAAAAATATCTGAAAATTTTTTGGATTGAGCAAGCATTACATGCATGATTCCAGTAGGTCCAACTCCAAAAATAGCTGCAGAATCCCCTTCTTGATAGTTTAATTTTCTCCAAGACCTTACACAACAAGCCAATGGCTCAATCATTGCTGCCTCCTCAAATGTCATTGAATCTGGAAGTTTTAAAACTCCCCCGTGTACAACGTTCCATTCAGGAACTATGTATTTTTCTGACAAACCACAAGGAGAAAGATTGCTTTCAGAATATTTTTTACACATTGTTTCATCACCATGTTTACAATAATGACATGAATTACAAGAAACATGATGATGAGTAAAAACTCTATCGCCTTTTTTAAAATCAACTACATTAGCGCCAACATCTAAAATTATTCCCGCCGGTTCATGGCCTAATTTCATGGATGGTTGTCCATACTGGCCAAATACTTTTTCCAAATCAGAACCACAAATCCCACAAGCTTGCATTTGAACCAAAATATCCCCAGAGCCTAAAACTAATTCTTCTTTTTCTTCTATCGAAATTGTAGATGGTTTTTCTACTACAGCCGTCTTCATGTCAAACTTTTAAAATATTGGATATAAGTATATTAAAAAACTAGACACCAAGAATCTTTTTAAGCATTAATCTATAGTCAACTTCAGTTTTCTTACTACCAGCTGCAGGTAGTGCAAATACTAAAGTTGATTTTTCAGCACGTAATGCAGTTAATTCATCATTAATAGATTCTGTAATATCATCACTAACTAGAACTAATCCCACATCGGAATCATCAGTTAATTTTTTTATTTCCTCAAGGGCAATTTCAGGAGTGGCAGAAATTCTTCCAGGAATTCCAGCTAGCTGAAAACTTGTTACAAAAGATTTGCTTCCCACCGTAAATATTTTCACAGCTCAAAATCCGGTTCAAGGCAATTTAACCCTTTTTAGGAAGTATAGGATCAGGAAAGGTTGATTTAGTTAAGATTGGTTTTGAAATTATGGGAGAAATTGACACTCAAAAAAATATCTATTTGTTTACCCATGGAAGAATGGATTTACGAGAAAAATCAGAAAATGCTCTAATCGCAAAGGGATTTTCCAAAGAGAAAATCATCTTGGCCCAACCCACAAAGGTAGGAGAGGTAGGAGATTACATGGCAATGTTATGGATGCCACCAAACCCAGATCAAATAAAAATTCAAGAGATTACTAATGTGGAAAATGTAGAACCTGAAGGGATGATAGGACTTTGGAAGGGAGTGTCAAAAGAAGATATTGAATCTATTCCGTTAGATTAATCAGCTAAATCCAGCCCCAAATTGATCGCCTTTTTGAATTGGGTCAGTACCATCCGAATTTTTTAACTTCAAGTAAAGCAATGCCTCATAAGTTAGCTTTAATGCATCATCATCGTTTAAACCACAATCAGAAATGGTTTGATCTTTATATTTTTGCAATTTTCTTGGGTCTTGTTCATCAATAGATAAATTATCTTCCATCATCTGTTTGGCAATCTTTTCGATTTGTGAATTGTGCTGTTCTTCATCCATAATTAATTAGAAATTTTTCTTGTTATTAATAAGCTCTAGTAAGTAAAAATTTACAAATCAGAAATTAAACCCACAAGAAATTCAATGTACTCTTCATCAGAAAAAATTATTTTTTCAAAATTATTTTCTTTTTTTGCCAAAAGAGCAGACTCTAAATGATAGCATCGATTTTTTCCTGAAAGTTTCCCAAAATAAAAACCAGGGCAAGAACAGTATTCCTCATCAGGGTCTAACCAATGTTCTTTACTTTTTCCAACAACCGTCCAGATTTCTCTGTTACTTGGCTCAAAAATATGCAGTTTTATGCGTTTTTCAGAAACAAGAGATTTAATGCGGTCATTTGTTTCTTTCACAAGAAATTAATCTAAAGTCTATCGTATATCTGTGGTGTTACGCGAAAAATTAATTTCAGGAAAACCAGCATTAATAGTTGAAGGCAATAAAAAACATCTTGTTGTAACTGATTTACACATAGGTTTTGAAAGCAATTTTGCTTCAAATGAAATTTTTCTTGGAAAAAATACAACCATTAATGAAACAATTAATGAAATATCAGAAATCATTCAATTGGAAAAACCTGATTCTTTAATATTATTAGGAGATTTAAAATCCAGTATCAAAAACATATCAAAATTTGAATGGAATGAAGTGCCTCTGTTTTTAGAAAAAATAAAAAAAATCTGTAATGTTGTTTTGGTTCCTGGAAATCATGATGCAAATATTCAAAGACTTGTTCCAGATGGTGTTTCCTTAATCAGTTCCATTGGAATGGTGGAAGAAAATATTCTTTTTACTCATGGACATGCGATGCCTTCTGAAAATTTTTCTCATGTTGATAAAATTATAATGGGTCATATTCATCCTGTATTTTTTCAAAAAGATTCTATCATAAATGGTCAGAGAGTTTGGGTTTCATTAAAGACCAAAAAAGAACAAATCTTCCCATCTCAATCAGGAGAAATTGAAATAATAGTTGTTCCATCGTTTAACAAGTATCTTTATTCTACAAACAAAAAAAAATACAAAAAATCAATTTCGCCTATTATGGAAAAAATTAAAGAAATTTCAACTGCAAGAATAGTTACCCTTGATGGAACACCTATAGGTGATGAATCTATTTTAGATCAAGTGCTATAATCCAATGGATCATATGGTTCTATTGGCTCAATTGTAGGTTTGTTATTTTTTAACCACTCTAATGTTTTAACAAAAGAATCTGCTAGTTCAATGGTAGTAAGGACAGGGACACCTAATTCTAAAGACTTTCTTCTAATCTGATATTCATCATCAAGCATTCCAACATATTTTTCAAGTGTGGATGTACTTGGAATGTTAATTATGAAATTTATTTTTCTTTCGTGTAACAAATCAGCAATGTTTGGTTTTCTTTCCGGTTCAGAAATTTTATGAACGATTTCAATTTGGCCAATTTTTTCTTCAAAAAATTCTGCCGTATGCTCAGTTGCAAGTATCTTAAAACCAAGATTTTTTAGCAGTGCAATTGATTGAAGTAATTTTTCTTTGTTTTGGTCACCACCAACAGTCACCAAAGCAGCTCCTTTGTCAGGTAGGTTGTACCCAACCGAAGTTAGACCCTTTGATAAAGCATCAAAAAAGCTGGTTCCAAAACACGCAGCCTCGCCTGTTGATTGCATTTCCACGCCTAAAGTAATATCTGCTCCATCTAATTGCATAAATGAAAATTGTGGGACTTTAATTCCATAATTATGAATCTTTTGCCATTTGTTTTGTGGAATTTTTGGCAAAGGCTTATCCAAGATGGCAGCAGAAGCTAAAGAAATTAAATTTGTTTTTACAAGTTTTGAAACAAATGGCATAGAACGAGACGCTCTAATGTTTAATTCAATTACATAGACATGATTATCGTGAACTAGAAATTGTAAGTTAAATGGACCTTTTACATTAAATGTCGTTGCAATTTTTTTAGTGTATTCTGTAATGGTTTCAATTGTTTTGTTATTTAGCCGCCATGGAGGAATGCACATCATTGCATCCCCAGAGTGAACTCCTGCACTGTCGATATGCTCAACAATTGCACCTATTATTACTTCAGTTCCATTACTAACTCCATCAACATCTACTTCCAATGAATTTAACATAAATTTTGAAATAACAACTGGATGATCAGGAGAAACATCCGTAGCTTCCTTTACGTATGTCTTTAATTCTTCTTTTGACCAAACCACTTTCATTGCAGCTCCTGATAACACATAAGAGGGCCTTACAATAACAGGGAAACCAACTTCTTCTGCAAAGTCTTTTGCTGCACTAAGATTTGAAAAAGCCTGCCACCGTGGTTGTTGGATATGGAGTTTATCAAGTTCTGCACTAAATTTTGAACGGTTTTCTGCTCTATCTACATCAAAAGCACTTGTTCCCAATATTTTGACATTGTTTTCAGCTAAACCAGGTGTAAGATTATTAGCTGTTTGTCCACCTACACAAGTAATTACTCCTTTAGGATTTTCAAACTCTGTTATATCCAATATTCGTTCCTGAGTTAATTCCTCAAAATACAATCTACTACAAATATCATAATCAGTAGATACAGTTTCAGGGTTGCAATTTACAACTGAAATATTTTTTTCTCCGTTTTCTTGGAGTGACCAAACCATATTTACCGTTCCCCAATCAAATTCTACGCTGCTTCCTATTCGGTATGGACCTGCTCCAAGAACAATAATTCCCTTATCTTCAGATTGTACTTGGATGTCATGAGAGTTCCCTCCATAGGTAAGATATAGATAATTTGTTGCAGCAGGCCATTCGGCAGCCAATGAATCAATCTGTTTTACTGAGGGCAAAACTCCATTTTCTTTTCTAAAGTCTCGAATTTCCTCTGGAGTTTTGTTTTTTGCACGGCCAATTTGTTTATCTGAAAACCCAGCTTTTTTTGCCTCCCAAAGTAGTGATTTGTTTAATTCATTTTTTGTTAATTTTTCTTCAACTTCAACAATGTTTTTTATTTTTTCAATAAACCATTGGTCAATTGATGACAATTTGTAAATTCTTTGTATGGAGAATCCAAATTTTAGAGCAGCTGCCACATAATACAAAATAAAATCATCATGATGTGATAACTTGTTTTCTAATTCTTCCTCATCAAAAGTTTGACCGGTATTTCTATTTAATACAAGACCGTCGTTTCCAATATCTAACATGCGAATTGCTTTTTGGATGGATTCTTCAAATGTTCTTCCTACAGCCATTACTTCTCCTACGGATTTCATAGTAGGACCTAGTTTTCTATTTACGAATTCAAATTTAGAAAAATCCCACCTTGGGTGTTTGCACACAATATAATCTAATGAAGGCTCAAAACATGCAGTTGTAGTTTTTGTAATTCTGTTTACAAGTTCAGATAAATCATAACCTAATCCAATTTTTGCTGACATGTAAGCCAGAGGATAACCTGTAGCTTTGCTTGCAAGAGCAGATGACCTTGATAATCTAGGATTGATTTCGATTGCAACATACCTATCAGAATCCGGATCTAATGCATATTGAATATTACACTCTCCTACAATTCCCACATGTTTGGTTGCACGCAATGCTGCTGAACGAAGTGTATGATACTCATTGTTATCAATTGTTTGTGAAGGTGCAACTACAATGTTATCTCCTGTATGGGCTTTCATTGAAAGAACATTTTCCATATTACATACTATAACGTTATTTCCAGCATAATCTTGCATTACCTCATATTCAATTTGCTTCCAATGCCCAATGTATTCTTCAATTAGGACTTGCCCAACCAAGCTTGCACGTAGCCCCCTCTCAACTATTTCATGTAATTCAATTTCATTGTATGCAACTCCTCCACCTTTTCCTCCCAAAGTATATGCCACTCTAATTATTACAGGATAACAGAGTTCTTCGGCAACTCTTTTTGCATCTTCAAAGTTTGTAACAGTTTTACTTCTTAGAATTGGAACATTACACTGTGTCATTGAATCTTTGAATAATTGTCTGTCCTCAGCCCTTTTAATTCCAGGAACTTGGGTTCCTAGAACCTTTATGCCATATTTTTGTAATATACCATTATCCTCTAGCTTTACTCCACAATTTAGCGCAGTTTGGCCTCCATATGCAAGCATAATTCCATCAGGTCTTTCCTTTTCTACAACTGATTCTACGTACTCTGGTGTTACTGGTAGAAGATAGACTTTGTCTGCAAACCGGGTATCAGTTTGAATAGTAGCAATGTTTGGATTGATTAATACACTTTTCAGTCCATCTTCCCGAATTGCTTTGAGGCATTGGCTTCCGGAGTAGTCAAATTGACGGTCGTTTTTAGCGACTCTCGCCGGCTTCTCCGATTTTTATTGCCCCACTACCTAGTACTAGAATTTTTTTTAACTCCTCATTTTTTGGCAGTGTTTCCCTCCCCCATTAGGTGACTTAGCTCTTCAAAGACGAATTTACAATCATAAGGACCAGGTGTTGCTTCTGGATGAAACTGTACTGCGATGCAGTTTTTTATTTTATGTTTGATTCCTTCGACTGTATTGTCATCTACGTTTTTAAACCATAAATTAAAATCAGAATTTTTTAATGAAACAGGGTCAATTCCATAACCATGATTTTGACTTGTAACATAAATTTGATCATTATCTAAATTTACACAAGGTTTGTTTTGTCCTCTATGACCATACTTTAGTTTGTAGGTTTTGGTATTTCCTGCTATCCCAATAATTTGAGCTCCCAAACAAATTCCTAGGGTAGGTATGTTACTTTCAATTAATTTTTTTGCAGTTTCAATAGTGTCTGGACAATTTTGAGGATCACCTGGACCATTGCTTATTACCACTCCTTTAGGCTTATAGGAAATTATTTTTTCAAAAGATGTATCCCATGGTAATTTTATCACTTTATATCCCAGATTTCTAATGTTTCGTAAAATGGAATTTTTTGCCCCAGTATCAATTACAACAACAGGTTCACCTGTTTGGCCATAGACTTCTTCTTGGGAAGTAGAGACAGCATCCATAAATTTTTCAGAAACATATTTTGGGGCAGATTGAAGTTGTTTTCTAATTTTCTCCTCGTCAATTTCAGAATCAGAAACTACTAAAGCGGCCATCATTACTCCACCTTTCCTTATTTTCTTGGTTAATTCCCTAGTATCAATTCCTGAAATTCCAGGAATTTTTTCATTATTCATCCATTCATCAAGAGTTAATGAAAGGTTCCAATGGCTAGCAGAAAGGGACAATTCATGGACCACCAGGCCGCGGATTTGGATTTTGTTTGATTCAAAGAATTTTGGGATCCCATCAGGGTCTTTTATTGTGGGATCGGGTACCCCATAGTTTCCCACTAGCGGATAAGTAAGAGTTAGAATTTGACCACTATAAGATGGATCAGTTAGAGTCTCTGGATAGCCAACCATTCCAGTATTAAATACAATTTCACCAAAAACAGTTGTTGAATAACCAAATCCCATCCCTTCAAGAACGGTACCATCATCAAAAATCAGTTTTCCAAACTTGTTTGCGTGGCGCGATTTCTTGGTAGTTATTGTGACCCTCGTCATGTGCTTTTAATTCGGGATTTAAATTTTGTGAGAGATTAATTTAAGAAAGAAATGATCGCTTAAGACAAAAAGAAATTTAAATTCAATTTAAAACGAATCTTAGTTTTTAATAATTGATCGATTTTTTCAAGACAAAGGCAGTTGGTTTATGTTGTTTTGTTAATTAATTGAAATAATCTATAGTGCTCTGAACTCTTCGCTCCATTTATGATATGCACGAATCATTTCTGTTGAAACGCTTGGTTTTCTTCGAGCCATTATACTTCGAAAATCTGCAGTGGTTAGTGTTCTAGGCTTTTGTGGAGGTTCTCCTTCTACAGGTTCATGATATTCTGGTGAATCAAATAATTCATGGACGGTTTTAAGATGAGCTGATTGACAAACATCTTTGATATCACTTGCACTATAACCATCAAACATACTAGCTAATTCAGAAGAGTTAACTCTGGGACTTAGATTAAGGTCAGAAGTGTATTGTTTGAATAGACTTTCTCTTGCCTTTTCCGTTGGAAGAGATACGTAAATTCTTTTTTGGAACCTTCTTAAGAAAGGCCAATCTAAACTCCAAGGTTTATTGGTGGCACCAATTACATATAACATCAAATCTTTTCCCTTTCCATTTACACCATCCATTTCAGTTAGAAACTGATTTTTTGTCCTGATTTCTCCACCCACTTCACTATTTCTTGAACCTAACAAGGAATCAACTTCATCAACAAATAAAATTACAGGTTTGCTTTCTTTTTCAGCATATTTTCTAGCCATACGAAATAATTTAGATACATTTTTTTCAGCCTCGCCCAACCACTTACTCATCATAGAGGATGCATCTACATTGATGAAATAACCATCCATTTCACTTGCTGTAGCTGCAGCAAGCATTGTTTTTCCTGTGCCAGGAGGTCCATAAAGTAACATTCCTTTTGGCCACCCTAGTGGGAACAGATCAGGTCTTTTGGTTGGATAAATTATAGATTCACGCAATGCACTTTTTGCATCGTCTAAACCAATTACTTCACTCCAACTTACGTTGGGTCTTTCTTTCATTACTAATTCTTCAAAATCATTTTCATCATCTTGTCTCTGGACTGATGCTTTTTGTTCTTCAGGAGAAGCTTTGGGATCAACTGCTGGGTCTACCCCATGTGATTGTTGAAGGGCATTAATTCTCTTGTGATATGAATTGCATCTTTCTTTATACAAAGTATTTAGTTTACTGTTAGGGTATAATTGTAATAATTTTACAAGAGAATCGATTGCTTTTTGATAATTTGTAATAGCCATTCCCCTGGCACCTTGGGAATCCAATTTTATTGCCTCTGAGGCATAGGTGCTTGCATTATTTTCTAATTCTTGGGGAGCTAAACTCATCTATATTACCTGTCCATCTTTATCTTTAGAATTTTGTTGGTATTCATTGGAGTTAATCTCTATCGCTAATTTTGTTAAATTATTTGGACTATTTTGGAAAGGTTTCTTTTTAGGTTTTAAATTAGATTTTAAATCATACTTTTCAGAAATATTAGTATGAATTTCTTTTATTTTATTAATTGAATCCTCAGAGGAGATTATTAATTCAGATACCTCATCATCCACACTTTCAATTGAATCAGCAGAGTCATGAATAATTGAAACAAAATAATCTAAAATTTCTTTAATTTCCTTTTTGTCTTCGTATTTACATAGTAAAAATTCAGCAAAACTTACAATTTTCTTAATGTCTTGAAGTTCCTCAGAGGATAATTTCTCAATTTTCGAATCTATCGACATTTTATTTGATAATATCTTTTGGTCCAATTTGGTGGAAATTTTTTGAATAAAATCTAAATCCTTTGAAAAATTTTGTTTAGAATTTAGGAAAGTCAAGTGTTAAAGGCTTACAAAAAATCAAGTTGAGGGTACTGCTTACTTAATTTAGAGTCTACCATCAATTTTACTTCATCTAGCATTAGAGAGGATTCTATGTTTGAGTCAGTAAAATCAAATTGTGCCGTAGTTAGCGAAGCAGAATCTAGTGCTATACTGCCCAAATGCACAGATAATTCTGAAAGGAGCCTACTTGACTCTGGGTTAATATCTTCAAGTTGAGCACTAATTATTCTTATCATAGGCACAAGGCTGGGAAAAATTTTAGGAATTTCATCAATTTTTGAGATTCTTCCAATTCTTTTTTGAATATAATATAAAATTTCAATTGAAAATGAAATCTTTCGCTCCAAATCAATTTCTTTGTTATAACTTAGTTCCTCTTGAGCCATCTCCTTAATCATAATTTTATTTGATTTTTTAAGCATGGATTTTTTATTTTTCAAAATATCTAAAACTTTGGAAAGTAAATCATTCGAAAAATACAGTCGTGGGGCTATTGAACGAATCTGAGAAACATTGTCATAATCCATAGATAATTTGTATTGCCCTCTCATAGGTTCTATTTTAGAAAAAATTTGTATTTGAAAGCCATGTTACAAGTTAAACATTATCCATAGTTACACCAGTCTGAAGATACATTTTTGATTTTTTTTGAGTGTTTGTGTAAAGGAATTTAGCTTTGGATTTTACCTAAGAAAATTACAACTAAATTTATGGTAAATGAGCAAGCCCTGACTGTAAGTTTAGAGGAATTTGGATTGAGTAAATATGAGGCTCAGGCATATGTTACTCTAATATCCAAAGGGACCATTTCTGCTAGTGAACTCGCATATTATTCAGATTTGCCTAGAACCAAAGTATATCCCATTTTACTAAAATTAGAAAAAAAGAAGCTAGCAATCATATCAAAGAGTAAACCAATTACCTGTACTCCAATATCTCCAGAAGATGCTTTTGATTCTATAATTCATGAACAAATAAACAAAGTTAATGCCATGAATACTCTTGTCTCAAAACTCAAAAAAACAAGTGAAGAGAGTAGAAAATCTAGAGGATCTGAAGAAAAGAGATACTTTCAACTTCGCGCAAATAATGTAATAAATCAATTACATAAGATGATAGAAGGCTCAAAATCATCAATACAAATCTCAGTTGACCAATGGGGACTGGGTTTATTATCAGAGTGCAAAGAACAATTACTTTCAGTGACAAGAAGAAGTTTAGATGTAAAATTAATTATTCCTTCTTCGTTGATTGGTACTGAAACATATAGGAAAATACCCGATGGAATTAAAATACGAGCATCAGAAGTTATTCAAAATTGTTTTATTTTTGACGAAACTGAAATTTTGATTATTAGTGAAGAAAATGGTCAAGGTTTAACTTTTTCTTCTACAGAAATTTTTGGAGAAAACCAGAGTAAACTTTTTTCAAATATTTGGCGCAATGCTATAAAGACTGAATGCTTAGCTGATATGACAAAATCAGAAGCCCAAGAGACTTACAAGTTAATAAAAACAATAAACGAAAATGGATTAACTCACGTTTTGAATTCTGCGATTGTTTCGAAAAAAAGTGAGACAGATTTAATAAAACTCCTTGAAAAAAATGGAATTAATCTTAAAACAAAATCTTTAGACGACATTATTGAAATAATTGATGCAGCAGTGCAAATCATGTGTTCGGGTCATGTTAATTTTGATGCAAATACAAAAAATATTACTGTAGAATCTAAATTAAATAGCGGACACTCTTTACCATGGGTTTCAATTTTAGATGGGTATTTACAGAAAAAAGGATACAAAACTAGAATGATTTTCCAAAATAATTCTAACAAGGGTGAAAAAACTCACATCAAAATAACTAAAAATTAAAATCTCCCCAAAAATTTTTACAACTATCTTGATTGAAGAAAAACTTGAATCGCTTGGAATTAAACTTCCATCTCCTCCAACTCCAGCAGGATCTTATATTCCTGCAGTTAGAACTGGAAATTTGATCTTTATTTCTGGTCAGATTCCTATGGAAAATGGCAAAGTCATTTTTACAGGAAAGGTTTCAGATGAGAATTTGGAAACTGCCCAAAAATCAGCTAGAATGTGTGCAATTAACATTTTAGCTCAAATAAAACGAGAATTAGGTGATTTAGATAAAGTCTCAAGAATTGTGAGGCTCTCAGGGTTTGTAAATTCCGAACCTGAATTTTCTCAACATCCCAAGGTAATTAATTCTGCATCAGATTTGATCTATGAAATTTTTGGAGAAAAAGGAAAGCACTCAAGAATAGCGGTGGGGGTTGCTAATTTACCACTCAATTCTATGACTGAAATTGATACGATTGTTGAAGTCGTTTCGTAGCTGATTTTGATTTGGAAATTATTTTAAATAAATTTTTTAACAAACTAAATCTATGGTACAGATTTGTCGTGGATTGTGTGAACGTCTAAAACCGAAGAGTTTGTCAAATAAATTAAGATACAACTCTGGCCAAAAATGGTGTTCACTTTGTTCAACTTTTTTTTTAACAAAAGAATCTCTTTGTCAGTGTTGTAAAACAAGATTAAGATCAAAACCAAGAAGCAAAAGGTTTGAGATTCCAAGGATTTAATAAAACAAGGATATGAAGCATCTTTGTTGTTTTAATTTACAAACAGGATGTATCTTTCGTCTTTTTCCGATTTTTTGGTAATTGATAAAAAATAACTTGAAGAATGTATAATTTTTTAATTTATCTAAAATTTTCAAGTTTTTTCGAACGTATTTCTTTTCTTAATTTGTAGGCAGTTAAAGCATTAAAGCCAAAAATTATTACCAATCCAAGATAAGCAAGAGGTTGACTATACTCAATTAAAATTGCAGATGCTCCAGTTCCAACGACGCTTGGAAGCAATGATAGTGCATAAAGCCACCACCCACAACATCCAAGTGGTACTAAAGAGAAAAATGAAAAAAAGGAAGTTGCGGCTGCGCTACTAGAATTCCCCCCAAAGGCTTTTTTCTTTACATTTACTTTGCAACCTAACTGTTTACCTTTTTCTGAAAGAAATATTTGTAATCCAATTCCCACACCCATTCCAATTATAACAATCGAATTAAGCTGGAAAGCAGCGCTGATTGCATCAATTGCCGGCAAGGCAGGAGTAGTAATTACCACTACAGATAGATAGATTGCAATTGTAAGAAATCCAATTAAAAGAGATTTTTGAATTGGGCTTATCATATTCCCCACACTTCTGTTTGTGGATGAAACGCTATCCATTCAAACCAAAAACCAGGTTCAATTGACATTCGGGTTAGAGATTCTCCTTTGAATGGACCCGAAATAGCAACTCCTTCATAATTCCATTCTGAATTAGTTTGGAAATCAATAATTTTATTCTCCACAAAATCAAATTCTAAAATTTTATCATTCAGATTCCGTTCAAAAGCTCTTGAATTTTGTGAAAATAATGATACTAGCATTATTGATTTTTCACCAATATTGTCATTGATAATTTTATTTTTCTCAATATCATTTTGTTTGTAAGCCTTGTGAATTCCCTCTTCACTAAATCCAATAACTATTTCCTTTGGATGCATGCGATCATCTAAATTATCAACTGGAAAAATTATTTTTTTGTCCGTGTAATAATCACCATAAGGGTCTGTTGCATATGAACGAAGGTGGCCCGTTTCGGTTGTTAAAACAAGGGTTTCTGGATGTAGGTTTTTCCAGTCTCCCCAAGTAATTACATCAAAGGGAATTGTTTTTAGCTTTGCCCCTGCTAATTCACCTTTTACTGCAATTCCAAGAGCTTGACTCCAATAAGAGTCAGTCCACCTATCATACATCAACAAATTACTATTGTACAACTTTCCTGAAGTTCCAAATTCCACTTCCTTTCCATTTATTTTTCTCTCAAAAACTTGGTTTGTGTAACACAGAGGACAATAAGTTACTGCAACAGGAACTCCACCAACCTGGTCATTTACAATTTCATGCCACACTAAAATGAACAATGGGTATGCTCTTGAATCGCCATCAATTTCCAATCCAATTACAACATCTGAATCAGAAACAAATTGAGAATCCTTTACTTTTGCAAAATTAGGATTGTCAATGGAAGGAATTCCATCTTTAGGTGGACCTCCTCCTTTAATTTTATCAAGTGGAATAATGTGCTTTACACCGTTTGTTTCAAATATTGTCGTATTATTTTGAGAAAGATTCGAGACAATCTTATCTTCTCCTGAAGAAATTGGTTGAGTTGGGGAATCAGATAAAGTTACTGCCAAAAAAGCAATTCCAATTATTCCTAGAGCTAAAGGCACAATAATTTTTAGATTCAACTATTCAATTAGTAACTTAAAAATTATTAAAAAATTCTTCCAATTCTGTTCTAAGAAATCACAATTTGGAAAAATCCTTTTATTAAAAATTCAAAGGGTTTAGCCATGAAGCTAGAAACTCCAATTCAGGAAAATATTCTCCATGATTTTACTCATTGGGGTTTGCGTGCATCCATTGGAGTAATTTTCATAGTTCACAGTTTAAAAAAATTTGACCCAAGCTGGCAAGAATGGTTAATCAATATTGGCATTCCCCCTGAATTGCAACTCCCAATTGCACTTGCAGAATTAATTGGAGGAATATTTTTAATTGTAGGAATTTTTACTAGAATTTCTTCATCTATCTTTGCCATTATTTTACTTGGTGCCATATTTCACATTAGATGGGAAAACGGATTTTTAATTTCTCAAGGAGGATGGGAATGGGACTTGGTAATGTTGGCAGCAGTATTATCAATAATTGTTATTGGGCCTGGAAGATTTTCTATTGCTCAACTTGTAAAAAAGATTCCAGGATTTTTAAAATAGATTAATTTAATTTTTTGTTGAGTTCTTTTACAAATTTTTGGATTTTATCCTTTGGAATTACTGCACCACATGCTTTATCATGACCTCCACCAGAACCACCAAGGTCGGTGGCTAGGATATTTACAATTTTACCCAAATGAGTTTTTAGAGATTTTGAACCACGAATCGAAACTGCATAAATCCCATGATCAATTCTTTCTTTATATGCCACTCCAACATCCTTTCCAGATAATCCTAAAACGAAATTGACTGCACCACTAGCTCCGGCATCAAGTATTTCCATATACCCGAGGTTTTTCATGGTTTTCATTCCTTGTTTCACTTTTGCAATCATCTGGGAAAGTTTTTCAACTTGGATTTGAGCAAATTCAAATGTGTTTGGTATTTCATGAGGGAATTTTGAATCTGCTAGTTCTTCAACTAGATACAAAAGATAATCAGGATCTTTTTGATGGCCCACAATATTGTAAGTAAGGACAGTAGCGTTAATCAAAGCGAATTGCCTATCATAAATTTGCAATAATTTTGATGCAATTGGTCTGTCTTCCATATAATCGGTAATTGCAGCACATGTTGCGATAAATGAAGAATGATCCTGTAATTTGGATTTGAAAGCAGAGTAAATTTGTACTGTTGTGCATTCATTTGTATCATGAATAATTTTTACCTTAATTTTTTCTAAGGATTTTACTATCTCGGGATCAATATCATGATGGTCAATATAGGTTACAGAAACTTTATTTTTTCTTAAAGTCGTTAAAAGTTCAACAAATTCATCTTGTGTTTTTTTGCTCAATCCTAAATCACAAATGTATAAGGATTTCAATTTTTCATCTGAAACTACATATCTTAATGCATCCATTTGTCCTGGATAATCAACCAAAATAGCGTCGCCTCCAAAGGCTTGTCGGATTAAAGCTGCGGAACTTATTCCATCTGCATCTTCCTTATGTGAAATACAGATAGTTTTTGTTCTTAATGATTTTCGAGTCTTTGCTTTTGTGGTCTTTGCTTTTGTGGTCTTTGCTTTTGTGGTCTTTGCTTTTGTGGTCTTTGCTTTTGTGGTCTTTGCTTTTGTGGTCT
>JANQNN010000031.1 GCA_028279545.1 Nitrosopumilaceae archaeon | reverse complement strand
TGCTGGTTTTTTCACAGTGCCTTTTGGAAGAGTCTCCTTTTTGGGTTCTGCAGGTTTTGTTTCTGCTGGCTTTGGTTTTGGTTCGGCTGGTTTAGCTTCTGCTGGTTTTGGTTTTGCCTCTGCGGCCTTGGCAGGAGCTGGTTTTGATTCAAGTTGCTCGGATAGTTTTGAAAGTTTAGCTTCTAATTTTGCAATCTTGTCTTCAAGATCCTTTTTTGTATTCGTCTTTCGTTTAGTCGCCATTTCTTTGACTAAATAGCCTATAGTTTATTTACATTGTGATTAGTCCCATGACTGAACCTGATCAAGTTTTATATGCATAAAGATCGTAATTGAGACCATGGATGATTTCGAAAAGGAATACCCAGGTTTTGACTGGAAAAATATACCTGCCTACAAGCACCCAGGTGGGAAAGATTGTCCATGCCCAAAACACGAATACATCAGAGAGCAGATTAAATTTACAAAACAAGTAAACGAAAAAGGTGGAGAGCCATCAAAAATTACTCTAAAATTTTGTCCTGATCACCTCAAAGTCTACATGGAGGAGGTAATACCTTCCATGCCCTTAAAATACAAGATTTTAACGAAGATCGCATTAAAAATTGGGGCCATTAAAGTTGAGCAATTAAAGTACATGGAATCAGAATTGTGTTTTTACTGTAAATTTGGATCTGGTGGTCACGGAAAGAAAAGCGAACTTCCTCCAGTACCATAAGAGTCTCTACTCCGGACTAAGCAATACTTTTGGTTTATTTGGAGTATCATGGTGACAGTTTATTCCACATATGGGACAGCGTTTTCTGTCAAGAAAAATACATTGACAAATATGAGAATCAAGATACGATTTAGCAGATTTATTGAATTCGCCAGTACCATTACAAAAAGGGCATTCAGAACCCAAATTTCTATAATCCCATTCCCATTACAAATGACACATTTTTCCTCTTCCAATATCTAATTGTGTAAAATTTTGAATTAAAAGACATTGTTAAATTATTTCAAAAAAAATTGAATTCATTGAAATCCAGTTAAGCTTATACTTGTTTGAAATTCAGAAAATTTGTGACCATTGAGAGTATTAGTGATTTCATTGAAGAATTAGAAAAAAATAACGAATTAAAAAGAATCAAAGTTGAGGTTGACCCAAATTTAGAAATTGCAGAAATTATGAGACGTCAAATGTATTCAAATGGGCCTGCAATTTTATTTGAAAATGTAAAGGGTTTTGATGTTCCCATCTTAGCAAATGCTTTTGGTTCAATGAAAAGATTAGAGATTGGTCTTGAAATGACTGATTTTCAGGAAATTGGTCAAAGAATTGTTGATATGACAAAGCTAGATATTCCATCAGGAATTTTTAATAAATTAAAAAAACTTCCCGAACTTTCAAAAATGACAGAGTCTTTTCCAAAGCTTGAAACCAGTGGACCTGTAACTGAAATTACTTCTAATAAAGCATCTTTTGATGATTTACCTATCTTAAAATCTTGGCCAAACGATGCAGGACGATTCATAACTTTGGGATTAGTAGCTACGAGTCATCCTGAAACTAAAATTAGAAATCTTGGAGTGTTTAGAATGCAAATCATTGATAGCACACATGCATTGATGCATTGGCAGAAACATAAAAGAGGTGCACATCACTCAGATATTTCAAAAAATAAAGGAGAGAAAATTCCAACGGCCATTATTATTGGGGGGGATCCTGCAACCATTTTTTCTTCAATCGCTCCAGTGCCAGAAGGCCTTGACAAATACTTGTTTGCAGGAATTACAAGAAAAAAAGGAATCAAAATGGTCAAATGTAATACTATTGATTTAGAAGTACCAGCCAATGCCGAAATTGTTTTAGAAGGGTATGTTGATCCTTCTGATTTACGAGACGAGGGGCCTTTTGGAGATCATACAGGATACTATACACCTGTTGAACAGTATCCTACATTTACTCTGACAGGAATAATGAAAAGAAAAAATCCTATCTATGTTACAACAGTTGTTGGAAAACCAATACTTGAAGATGCATATATTGGAAAAGTTATTGAACGTTCTTTTCTTCCACTTATTCGAATGTTTCATCCAGAAGTTGTGGATTTTTCAATGCCCGCAGCTGGTTGGTTTCAAGGGTTAGCAATAATTTCAATAAAAAAAAGATACCCAGGTCAAGCAAAAAAAGTCATGATGGGACTTTGGGGCATGGGCCAGCTATCGCTAACGAAAATGTTTTTGGTTGTAGATGACGACATTAACGTCCATGACATGAACGATGTTATTTGGGCTCTAACTACAAGGGCAGACGCTTCCCGAGATACAATAATAATTGATAATGCTCCTACGGATACTTTAGATCCTGCCTCACCACTTGTAAACCTAGGCTCAAAACTTGGAATTGATGCAACCCAAAAAACAAAAGAAGAGGGTTACGAGCGAGAAATTCAACAGCAAGTTGGAGTTGATGAAAATACAAAGAATCTTGTTGATTCTAGGTGGTCTAGTTATGGCCTATAGTAGAGAAACAGGATTGTAAAAATTATCACGTTCTTCTACTTGATATCCAATTTGATGAATTGCATCAATTATTACTTTGCCTGTCAATTCAGTGGAACGTGCGCCTGTACAAGATACTACTTCTTCGCCAATTAAAGTTCCTCCAAAATCATCTGCACCATATTGAAGTGCAAGCTGAGCCATTCCAACTCCATTTGTCAACCAAGATGATTGAATGTGTGGAATCAATCCATCAAAAACAAGCCTAGAAATTGCAATCATTTTTAGTAATTGAACACCACCAGAACCATTTTCTACAATCCCTTCTTTTTGCATCAATGTATTATCTGGTTCAAAGTTCCAAGGAATAAATGCCATAAATCCTTTAGTTTTTTCTTGTAGTTTTACAATTTTAAAAAAATGGTCAACAATATTTTGGTTATTTTCGACATGTCCATACATCATCGTTGCTGAAGCAGGAATTCCTAAAGAGTGAGCTTCATCCATAATTCTAATCCAATCATCGCTTGAGATTTTTTTTGGACTAATAATGTCTTTTACAGAATCTACTAAAATTTCTGCACCTGCGCCGGGAATAGATTGAAGACCAGCGTCTTTTAATCTAGATAAAATTTCTTTTGTTGATGATTTTTCCACTCGCGCTATCATATCGATTTCAGATGTTGAAAGACCATGAACTCCAACTAATGGAAATTTTTCCCTAATCATTTTGAATGCATCTTCATAGTATTCAATTTTTAAATTTGGATTGTGTCCTCCTTGAATTAGAACCTGTCTTATCTTAAACAACTCCCAAGCTGATTTTACTCTAGATTCAATTTGATCTAAAGTTAATGTGTAAGAGTCTTCAGCACCAGGTGATCGATAAAATGCACAAAACTTGCAATCAGTAATACAAACATTGGTATAATTTAAAATGATATTATTTACAAAAGAGGCTTTTTTTCCAAATTGTTTTTTTGTTAAATGCCCAGATACTAATCCCATCAAATAGACATCATCTGATTCTAAAAGTCTTAGGCACTCGGCTGGACCAGGTCTGATTCCATTTAACGAATTCTCAAGAACATCACCAATATCACTTTGGTAAATTTGTTCAGTAATTTGACTCAAATGGCTCGATCTCCTTCATTTTTAATTTCAAATTAACCCTATATAGAAAATGCGTATTGAGGGTTTCTGACTGACTGTGTCAATTTAGCCTCAGAAAATATAAATTCTAGATTTTTTTATTTTCAGGATTTTTAATTTTGCTTTGATTTAAGAGTGGCAACTTCATAACATGTTCTCTGTACTTCATATCAACTGCCATGGCAGTCTCAAGAAGACTCTTTGGCAAGACTTGATCGCCAAATGAGAGGAACATCTTGGTG
>JANQNN010000042.1 GCA_028279545.1 Nitrosopumilaceae archaeon | reverse complement strand
TGGCCTTCTGTCATCTGAGAGGGGTCATAGTGCATTCTGTTTACAGAAGGGTCTTCCTTTAGTTTGTTTCTGTAATAGGTTTCATTGGGGTCCTCAGGGTCATGGAAGTAATCTTTTAAGTACTCTGAGTACTGATCTTCTGTCATTTCTGAGCCAGGGCTACTGCCGCCTCCGCCTTGACCTACTATTTCACCTGTGACAGTTTCTGTAGTATTAAATCTATAGTTAGGATCCCATTGAGAGCCTACATATTCTTGGCCGGGATAGTTCATTTTTTCAACAAATGTAGATTTGAATTTTTTTTCTACTTCTGGATGAGATTTAAGATAATCGGCTGCTACTCCCAAGATTTTACTTGTAACAGAACCAAAAAAATTCTCTGCAGCTTGATTACCTCTTCCAAGAGATTTTCCAACTGTTTGACCGCCTACAAATTTGGCACTACCCTCTTCTATTCCATCTTCTGCTACAGAAACAATGGCACTTCCTGTAGTTATTAAGCCTGTGGATAAAGCTCCTCCTGGGTAAAGTAGTATTTTTGCAAAGGATAATATGGAGTATGCATCTGAATAACTTAAAAAATTAAAATTATAGGAAAGATCAGTTACTTCAGGTATAGAATTACCTTTCCAGTGAATGTATTGCTTTCCATCAATTTCATATTTATAAGTGCCATCCTTAAAAAACATAATGTTTTTTACTTCTTTTGTGCCAGACTGAGCTGAGCCAATTGTAGGCTTCTCATTCGGCATAGGGTTAATACTTGGTTTACCTTGTCCCATTTAAAAACCTCCTTAATTCATCAGAAAAATTTGAATAATAAATTTGTGCAAGCGCATTTGCTATTATAAGTGCCTGCAATGAGCATAAAATTATATAAGCTACAAAGATAGCAATATTAAATGGTATAACTAAATTTTCCAGAAATATAGTTACGTGGGTAAGTCCTATAGCTAATAATGACATTGCAATAAGTTCATATTTAGCTTTAATAATAAATTTAAAAATTTTTTTAATTGCAAATGTATCGCTTATTTTAAAATTGTTCCAATATAGACAAAAAGCAGAAGCATATGTCATACAAGACAACAAAATAAAAATCATTTTAGGAAGTGAGAATAAGAAATTTACTATATACTTATCAAAAAAGTTAAGAACATTTATGTTCCCAAACAAAGTCATCAAAAAGTTCAAATACTCTTTTCCTGTTAATGATTTTATGAACAAAAAAGTTATTACGATAGGAATTGAGTATATTAAAACAACAATATAAGATGAAAAACCATATTTAAAATATTTTAGAAAACTGGAATGCCAACTTGGCAAAAGTGGTAAAATTTGATTTATTTCATTATGGGCAAATTGTGCAATATAACCAGCACAAATAAATGTTATAGGAATGTTCAATAATAAGAGAACAAAAACATTAAATTTTGCACTTATTACCCCTAGAAGGATATTAAAAGTAGACAATAAAATAAGAATAAGTAACTTGCTTTTCCACTTACTATCACTAAAGGGGGATAGAAAAGCTTTTTTAAAATTTATGTTCATTTATTTTTCCTTTACGCTGCTTTACGTTTATCTATTAACTCTGCCTGCTGGCCTTCTGTCATCTGAGAGGGGTCATAGTGCATTCTGTTTACAGAAGGGTCTTCCTTTAGTTTGTTTCTGTAATAGGTTTCATTGGGGTCCTCAGGG
>JANQNN010000026.1 GCA_028279545.1 Nitrosopumilaceae archaeon | reverse complement strand
TAAACCGCCATAAAAGAATCCGACTCCTGGAGACATTAAGAGTACCATTGACGTTGCGACTAGCATAAATGCCATGTCACCTGTATCTACCATACAAGGCCACATGCCGTCTTCGTCTTCATACCAACATTCGTTAGGGTTACCGGTGTAAATTCCACTGGTTCCTTTAACATATCCGTCCATTCCATCTTCAACACTTTGGGCATATGCTGTTGACATTGCCCCAGCTGCTGTAATGGCTACTGCGGCCACAAGTAATAGAGCATACTTGTGGTTCCTAGAATTCATTGTTTTTAATCGAAATTGAAAATTATTTAAGGGTTGAGACAACAAAATCAATAGAAATGTAAATTATTATATTTTAGTATTTTCTGATAATATCATATAAATTGAAAATTATGATAAGGAGAATCTAAATGAAAGTAAAGTCAAACTCCAAACTAGCCATATTTGACACCTTCAAAACCAAAGATGGAAATCTTACTGGAGAGGCTATGCGACAAAGGTCAATCATTCGAATTTTATCAAGCAAAACCAACCCTGCAGAAAAAACCAGGACAGGAATATCAAAGAAAATAGCAAAAGGACAGGGTAACATTTGGAAGAATATCTATTCAGGGATTTTTAGAGATCTTGATGAAATTTTTCTTCCTATGAATATTGCTGAGGAGGAGGGAAGATTACCCTTAAAGCGTGGTCCCAAAGCACTTCAAGAAAAAGGAATTCCTTTTTACCATTTGACAAGAAAGGGTGTTTTGATAGCCCTATCAATAAAAGAAATCGATAACAAAAAAAGATTGTTAGAAGAGTTTTTTTCAAATTCAGATCCCAATGAAAAGAAATTTGAAAAAATTATTACCAACCTTTCCAATTCAAGTCCTAATTTCATCTATTTGATTTTTCAAAATTATGTAAGGGCCTTTTGTGAGGATAAAATTACGGAACTCCTTCCATTTGATTTATCAAAACTAAAAGAATTGCGTGATGAAACCTTGTCAATTCAAAGGGAGCTTTTGGAGGCATTTTTATTATTATCAAAACGGGATAGGGAAGATACTATAACATTCCTCAAAGAAATTACATAGCAATTCTAATGATTCCAGATAAAATCTCCAAACATTAAAATCCGTTGCTCCACGAGATTCTTTACTATGGGCGGCGTCAATAATGTATATGCATCTGTCAAATCATACAGCAAAAGAGGCCAATTACTCAAAAAGGCTGATTTTCAAACTTTGTCAGAATCACGAGATTTAGAAGAATTAATGACTAGAATAAAAAATACCGTTTATGGAGATTCAATTTCGGAAATTCAAAAGCCATATACATCATTGAAAATTGAAAATGCTCTAAGAGCTCATTTAGCAGATGTCCATTATTCCATAGCAAAAACTTCCGGTGATAAAAGTATCTTTAATGCGTATTACATGAAATTTATTATCTCAAATCTAAAATCAGTTCTTAAGGGAAAAGTTCTTGGAAAACCTCAAGAAGAAATTGAAACCCACATCAATTTGCATGCAGAGGAATTGATAAAACAAAGAGACATTGTTGTAAAAGCACTTGTATCCAAAGATTTGGAAGAGGCAGTGGCAAGTCTGAGCTCAGGGCCATTCGGCGAAGAAATAACAAAAGCTGCCACTTTGTATAATGATAAAAAAAATATTCAAGTTTTCGACCTGTACTTTGATAAAATTTTGTATCAAAATTTATCACATGCAATGAAAAGTTCAGAGGGTGGCAAATTAATTGGAATGGATATTGATTTTTATAATTTGTTAAGTGTAATTCGAGGAAAATTTTGGGGACTAGCAGAAGACCAAATTGATGACTTGATTGTTTCTCCAACACCTGGGGCTTCAAGGGAATTATTAGGACGAATGATTAGTGCTGGTTCTGTTAGAGATGCATTTAATGAATTAGCCAGTACAAAATACAGAAATCTAGCTCCCGAATCAGAAAACGAATTAGATGCTATTGCTGAATTTGAGAGATCTTTTGAATTAGAAATTTATCAATCAGCACTAAGATCCTTTAGCAAAATGTTCAGCTTTGAAACGATAATTGGAATAACTAAGTTGACGGCATTTGAAGTAAGGAATTTGGGGGCAATCGCATATGCAGTAGAGCAACAAATTCCCTCTGAAGTTACAATGTCTAAATTAATTATCGAAGAAGATTAAGCCTGAAAATGGTGAAGCTTCCCTCTAAAAAAAAGAAATTGCCTCCGGAAATTATTTTTAAGACCATTTGGGTAAGCACGTTTTTAGCAATGATTTTCACAATTCCTTCCTTGGCCATTTTCCTTGGAATCTATTATGGGACCGGAAATCTCATACTAGCTGCAGTTTTAGGATTTGGTGTTCATGTGGTGACTTTGATTTTTAGTAATAGATTATCAGAATTTCTCACAAAAATAATGAGTTAACCTATAAAGATGGTTATTGTTTAGATGAATAATCATGATGGGAGATACAAATTTCAGAGAAACTATAAAGAGTGCCATTGATTCAATTGGTCAAGAACTTAAGGTAGAAATTGATCCAGATGATTTTAAAACAATCAATTTAGTAGAAGTTGTTCGATGCCTCCGAAGATCATATTATGATAGAATAGATTCAAAAGAAATTGAAATTAAAGGATTTAATGAACTACTAAGTGGATTACTTCGAAAATTGGGTTATGGGACGGAGCCAAAAGAGTTTCAGATTGATGATATAAAGCTAAAAGGTCAGGCAGATATGATAGTGGATGATGTTGTTATAATATTTAGGCCCAATCAGACTATCCCTGAAGCACCACAGGCAGAGGATTTGTTATTTTTGAATGCCTGTTTATGGATTTATGATAAATTTGATGGAATTATAATTTACATTACAAGTGATAGGAAAGAGTACACGTTTTCCTTGACTCGAAATAAAAAAATGTTCGAAGAAGTAATTAGACGAGTAAGAGTCCTAAGTGACCTTTTAAATCAAAAAAAGGTCCCCATTCTTGAACCCTCTCAAAACTGCCTTGAATGTCAATATTATCAAAGATGTTTTATTAGCAAAAAGAACTCAAAACAGAAGTCTTTATCGGAAATACTTGGTTTATCAAAAGAAAATTAAAAATATTGTAAAGGAATTTTTCCTTTGTTTAATCTAGTGGCTCTGGATGTCCTTTACCACGTAATGCAAAGCAAACAACTGCTAATGCAATTGCAACTCCTGCTGCTGCGCCATATGCTGCCATTCCTGCTTCTGCCATTTAATAAAAAACCATCAAAGGAGCTTTTATAACTTTGCCAATAATTTCACTCTAAAAACAATATAACATAATTTCTTAATTTTATGATACTATTTCATTTTTCATTGATTTAATTTGGAATTATATCGAACTTCATTTTCTTGGCCGCTTGTCATTGAACTAAGATTAAAAAAGGCAATACCTTCAGCCCGCCAATCCGTTTCACTATTGTTTAATAGTGAAATTAGTTCTGGATTATTTCCTGGATATTCCAGGACAATTTTATCTTTCAAAACGATAGATCCGTTACTAAGTAAGGTGTAGTAATTAGATGCATCCACCATTCCTTCTGGTCTGCTACCAATTGTACCTGCAGAAATTTTCATTTCCTCTCCGTTGTCAGAAGCATATAGGGAATATTGCAAATATTGGGCAATTACCGCACGAGGATTTGGATTTTCAAGTTTTAATTGCATTTCAATGACAGCAGATCTATCAGAAACCTCGAGAATCGAAACACTTTCTAAATCAATTTTGATTGAATCAATATTTGTTGTGATCTGTTGAGAAGAGTCTTCCTCTGTAGGAATACCTGTTGAGGTAGTCAAAAATATAGAACCTAAAATTCCTACCATTACAACAATTGCTATTACAACAAAAATCTTTGGATTCAATAAAATTACTTATCTTTCTCATTTCTTAAATGTTGAGATAGTTATTATATCATAGAACATGAAAGCCTTTGTGCAATATTTTCAAGCAGTACAACAAGGCAAAATTAGAGCAAGCAAATCTCAAATGAAATTATTCGAAATAGCTGGATTTGGTATGTTAACTTTAACTACAAAAAAAATTGATGGTAAATTCTATCCTGTTGGTGATGAGGATTTTACCGCAGTTATTCAATCAGAAGATGGTTTTGTTACAGTAATTGTAGATAAAGATGGATATACCAAAGCCCAATCAAAAGCTGTGGAAAAAGAAGAGGCAATACAAATTTTTAAAAAATTAATTGAATCTGGGGTCTCAGAATATCCAAAACCTGCAATAAAAATATGGACAGAGGATCGTCCTACAATTCAAAATAATTGAAACACCTATTCTGATGGTAGAACAAGTTTTGTTCCTACATCCGAACCCTTAATGGCCTTTTCAATAATTTTAAGGTCTGCCTTTATTATTCTGGTTTTAATTTTTGATCTTTCAATAATTTTTAAAGCAACAATATCCATCAAATCATATCCTCCGGCAATAGAATCCTCATGAACTAACATATTTTTTAAATTCTTTATTTCAATTCTTTTGAACTTTTTTGATTTTTGGTACTTGTTGGGATCCCTATCGTAAACTCCATCTACGTCCGTGGCATTAATGAATTGTTCTGCCTTTATTTTTTCAGCAATTAATGCAGCAGTTCCATTAGTACTCTGTCCAGGGTGTAAACCTCCCGTTACCACTATCAAACCATCATCAACGGCATGCTTAACTTCTTGGAGGGTGGTGGGGGGATGAGAATATGCCTTATTTTTTAAAGCATAAATCAAGAGTTTTGCATTCAATCTAGAGATTTCTATTCCAAGTTCATCCAATGTAGATTCATCGGCACCAGACGATCTTGCATGAGAAATATAATGGCGGGCAATATTTCCACCACCTGCTACTACAATTGGTTGGCATATCTTACTAATCTTAACCAGGAATGAAGCATAGTCTTTTAGGACTTTGACATTATCCATTCCAAATATTCGTCCAGAGAGTTTGATTACAATTCGTTTCTTCATTAGTTCAGTTCACTCAAGATTGATTTTGCGGCAATTTCAACTTTTTTTCTGCTTTCCTGGGGTGTATACACCCTCAAAATATTCATAAATCCAGATATTGCTGAAACTAAAGGAATTTTTGATATGGCCAATTCTTGAGCTTGTGTTTTCCCATTTTCATCTGCGACTAGAATAATTTGTTTGGATTCTTTTTTAGATGGAGCTAGAGGTATTGAAGGAGTAACCGAACTATCAATGAAAATTTCCTTTTCGTCAACTTTTGATTTTTTAGAAATTAATGATCTTATTTCATCTGTTTTTGCTTTTTTTAATGGAATTTTACTAGTCAAAATTCTCTCATAAACACATTTTAATAATTTTCTATTCTGATAATCCTCAACAAATTTTTTTGCTCGGTTTAGCTTGGGAGACCTTGATGATAAAATCAAAGATAGAATATATTCATCTGTCAGTTTTACAAATTCCTTTATGTTAAAAGAAGTAAAACCAAACTCATCATCCGATAGTCTTAAAGCTTCTAATAACATCACTTCGGCAGATCTTACTGTTTTATGAAAATAAACCGCCTTAAACATTTGATATCTAGAATGCATCATTGATTCAAACGAATAAAGGGCTGATTTTTCTAAAGCAAGTTTTTTTTTATGAACATCCAACGATTGGGTCAATCTTTTGTGGTCAATCCTAGCGTGTTCTGCACCCGTAAAATATCCATCTCGTAACAGATAATCCATCATATCAGCACTTAGATATCCTGATACAATTTCATTGAGGTATTGAAATTTTGATTCGCCAAATGCAATTTTTGAAATTAATAATTTATCAAACCCATTTTTTGATAACGTATCGCCAATTTCTGATCGAAGAATAAGGTTTTTTCCAAAATCCTCATGAGAGAATTTTTTTTGTTTTATTACTTCTTCAAAAAGGTGGGAAAATGGACCATGTCCCAAATCGTGCAAAAGTCCTGCAAGTCTAAGAATTTCAATATCATCAGATTTTAAAACTCCTTTTTCTTTTAACGCATTACCAGCTTGGTTTGCAATGTGCATTACTCCCAAAGAATGTTCAAATCTGGTATGTTGAGCTGAAGGGTATGTTAGATGGGCTCCAGATAATTGTCTAATTCTCCGTAATCTTTGAAAAATTGGATTATCAATAATTTCTAGCTCATGATCATAAACCCGAATAAAATCATGAATTGGATCTATTATATCCAAGTAACTCTTTTTCATAATCCTATCTTTTTAGAAAAACTTTTCATGATTTCTTGATGGATTATTTCTTTTGATTGGGACGCATCAATTATTTTCCATTTTTTTTTCTTTGCAGTTTGGCGATAAATTTTTGATATCTTCATTAAAAACGGTTTATTTTTTTCAAATTTATCTCGTCTAGTTTTCTTTCTATGAAAAGATTCTTTCTGTGATACGTCAAGTAAAATAATCATATCTGGTTTTGGTAGACCAGCATCTAAATTTTCCAACCAATTTTGTTTTAATCCATTTGCAAGACCATATACTAAATTTGATTGATAATATCGATTCATAATTAAAACAGAATTTTTGGATTGAGCCTTCAAAATGTCGTTTAATTTTTCCCATCTATTTGCTGCTAAAAGACAATGTATTGTTTGTGGAGGGAAATTTCTTTTTCCACTTAGATATTTTTCGATTTCTTTGCCAATTGGAGTTGTATAGTCAGGAAAGCTAAATGTGGCAGTTTTGATTTTTATTCTCTTTAAAGCCTTGAATAGTAACTCAGTTTGAGTTTTTTTCCCTGCCTGATCTCCTCCTTCAATAACAATTATCATTTCTTAACAATTCCAAGAATTTAATTAATTAAAAATCTATCAAGTAATTAACAATTCTAATAATGGTATAAAGGCATAAAATTTTCTATTTTTACTATATTTAGAAATTTTTGAATTTTTGCGAAAAATTTATCAAATTAAATTCTTCTTTTTTAAATCCAAAAATTAAATTTTAATTTGAATTAAGCCAAATAAGAATTTGAAAGAATTGTTTTCTAAAACTTCTAGTACCATTAATTTCTTGAAACCCAATTCTTACTATTTTTTTTTGAATTTTCTAAAATTAAAAATTATTAAAAATCTAAAGAATTTTTTAGATTCTACAATAAAAATAATAAAATTTTAAAAAAATATTTTTTTGATTTTCAAATTAAAGGCTAAATTGTAATATTTTTTTATTACAAAGGACTACACTTAAATGAATTTTTGCAAGAAAATTTTTACGGGAAAAATCGCGAGTTAAAACCAAACAATGAAAATTGATGGCTTTAATCTCAGAAAGTTTCAGATGTTCAAGAAGAGAGATTCGT
The DNA here is from genome assembly GCA_028279545.1 of Nitrosopumilaceae archaeon. Taxonomy (GTDB): domain Archaea; phylum Thermoproteota; class Nitrososphaeria; order Nitrososphaerales; family Nitrosopumilaceae; genus Nitrosomaritimum. The sequence continues at coordinate 31,576 of JANQNN010000026.1, read as the reverse complement.
TAAAGTCTGAAACTAGATTTCTTCCTTTGTATAATTCAAAAAAATTTTTTAAAAAAATTTTCATTAAGGAGTAGATGGGTTCAAACTAATTAAAGAGGAAACTTGTGAATTCCATTTTATTTTTTTAATTATAGCTTGTTTATTTTTTAGAATTCTATCTTTATGAGGATGAAGATCTTCTAAGACATATTCAATTTCTTCCTCTATTGTTCTAGTTGCTTTGAATCCAAGATCTCTCAATTTTTTATGATCTGCTTTGTAGTAATGAGATTCTTTTTCTTTTCTTGGATTTTCTGTATTTGCTATGGTTACATCCAATCCTTTTTTGTCTCCAATGCTTTTTACTTTATTTGCTAAATCTTTTACAGAATACTGCTCATCAAACTGATTAACTACTCTATAGTTTTCATTTTCTGGAGGTTTTTCAATTAATAGAGAAATACATTGAATCGAATCCTCTAAAGCCAAAAAACCCCTTGTTTGGCCACCTGCACCATGAACTGTAAGGTCATGTCCAATTACGGCTTCTGAACAAAATCGATTTAGAACCGTTCCAAATGCCTCATCAAAATCAAATCTTGTTGGCTGGTAAATGTACGATGGAATATCTTTTAGTCGTGTTCCATAAACAATTCCCTGCATAATATCAGTGGATTTTAGTCCCCATGTTTTGCAGGCAAACATTATGTTATTGCTATCGTGTACCTTGGTCCAATGATACCAACTTCCTGCCATTTTTGGATAGGGAACTGTTGCTTTCCTCCCAAGATATTCAATTTCAAAAAATCCTTCAGGAATTACGAATCCAGGATCGTATCCATACTCTCCCATGGTTCCTAATTTAATTAAATGAGAGTTAGGAGAAAAATTTTTCATTGCATAAATTATGTTGAGATTTCCAATCACGTTATTTTGATGGGTATAGATACAATGTTTTTGATCAATCATACTATAAGGAGCTGAAGGTTGTTCTGCCAAATGAACAATGGCATCTGGACACGATTTTTTTACAATATCATTTGCAAAGGTAGAATATGTTAAATCACCTTCAAAAAATTCAATCCTATTTCCATATACCTCTTTAATTTTTGATATTCGTTTATTCATGGTCTCAATTGGAATTGCAGAATCTGAACCCATTTCTTTTACAGTTTCACGTCTGGAAAAATTATCAATTCCAAATACCTTGTTGCCTAGATAAAGTTGTTTTTGAGCTAATGCCCAACCAATATACCCATCTATTCCTAAGATTAGAATATTCAAATGATTTTCTCCTCAAAAAATAATTTATAAAAAAAAGGTAGGACAGAAAAAAAATTGTCCGTTTTTGGTCTTGTATCCCCCCCAATTTTCATTTAAACAATTGTTGTCTGATTAATTTAAAAAACAATGTTTGTTAGGCTCAGAACAAACGTTTGATTCTTTTTAATAAAATTAATGCAGGTCTTTTGTTTATCTGGTTCCCCATTCATTTTTTCTTAGAGTAAAAACTGCAGGAAATATGGCCCAAGAAATAATGAAATTCGAAAGCATTGGCATTAATGGTTTTAGTCGCCAATTGGTATTCTTTGGATTTCTAATTTTTGTATCTATTCCTTCGATAAAACCTACCAAAACTTGAGCTGCTAGGAAATAAAGAGCAAACACCAATTCACCCGTAATTAATGGAAGATAGATTAGAATTATTACTAAAATAAGTGGTAAAGTCAAAGATGCCATAAACTCTAGGTAGAAAATAAATGCCATAATAGGAGGTTTTGCCCAAAAGAAAGAACTAACAAAAAACTGTGAACGTATGTAACCTTTTTTCCATCTTATTTGTTGTTTGAAAAATCCCTTAAAGCTTTCAGGAACATCGGTATAGACTACTGCAGAGGAAACGTAGACAGTTTTCCATTCAATTAAAGTCTGACCAGTTAAAACACGATCCTCAGCATCATCATATTTTTGGGCATGTAATTTGGTTTTGGAAAATGCAGATAGTAAGTCAAATTTACTCCAAGGTTTTGCTGTTACAAAAGATGTTAATTCTCTATCATCTCCAATAACAACATCTGCTTCCACCCAATTTTGAATAAATCCATCTAATGCTGAACGCCTATATGCTGACATACAGCCAGAACAGCAAATAACTAGTCCAAAAACACTTTCGCATGTTTTATGAATATTAAATTGTCCATCATACCAAACATCTTGAAGTTTTGATAACAGATTTCTATTATTCAAAACCTTTGCATTTGCCACCACGCCACCAATTTTTTTATCAGAATTAAACGCCTTCATGAATTCTTCAATTGATTTTGAACCAATTAGACTATCTGAATCAATAAACGTTAGAATTTTTCCTTTTGAGGCTGAAAAACCACTGCCAATAGCTTTTCTTTTCCCATTATTTTTTTTATGAATAACTTTTAGTTTTTTATATTTGCTTTTTATTTTATCAAGTATCTCTTTTGTACCATCTGTGCTGCCATCATTTACAGCTATTACTTCTATATTTTTATAACTTGATGAAAAAATTGACTCAATTACAAGTTCAATCATAGATGCTTGGTTGTATACTGGAACTATCACAGATACTAATTCATTGCCCGCTTCGCCTCTGGCAGGATTTTTGTAAATAAACCAACCACAAAAAAGAACAATAACTGAATGAATTGGAACTATTGTAGAATACAAAGCAAACGGATCTCCAATATTCCATGCTTGAGTAATAACAAATGCAATAATACTAATAATTATAGCTAAGAAAAAACCTCGTAAAACCCAACCCCACTTTGGTACCAAAATCCTATTAGTTTTTGAAATTCTTTGGGGATTCTGTTGTGTGGATAAAAGAAGATCATTTGTAGACATGACTAAATTCTCCGGGTTAATTCTAGGTTTGATACATCAGAGGCACTTTCAAATTCTATATCCCAAGATTGAATCTCATTTACAATTTTTTTAATTTCAGTAATCGACTGAAAGGAATTAAATTCAATCTGGATCGGTAATTCGCTTGATTCTACATCATCTTTAATCTTATTTGAAACATCATGAGAGTCATATGTTACAAGATCAAATTTGAGAAATTGATTATTATGATATTTGTTATATTGATTTTGATAGGAAAAGTCTGCTAATATTTCATTCCTGTTTAGGATTGAATAGATATTATCATCCGTTTCTCCATAAGGAGCTTTGAAAAGTTTTGAATCTAAATTTCCAACTTTGTTAACTGATTCTCTCCCTTTTTGTACTTCTTCAAGCTGAACAGAGTAATCATTGATTTGGTTCAGCTGGACATAGCTATAGGTTTGACTTCCAACATCAAAACTTTTTGGAAATAAAGTTATACAAGACGGATATTTTTCAGCTACTTCTCCCGAAAGAAAGATAGAACCTTTAATATTTTTAGAAGATGCCCATTCTGATAATTCTTTGCACCAAATCTCTAGGTTTGATTGGTCGTATAGGCTAAAAGATAACATTACAGGGGTAGGTTTTTCAGCAATTAAGAAAACAGGACTAACAAGTAAAACACCAAGAAAAATAATCGTGGAGGTCGCAATTATTCCTCCAAGAATTAAATTCATTCTATTTTTTATGGAAAATTTTTTAATCTTAAGCGATCGTTGTTATTTTTTTTAACAGACATTGATTTTGTTTATTTTTCAAAAAATTTTTTGTTTTCTTTTTAAGAATTTGTTAGAAATTTTTTTTACAATCAAAACCGATTCAAAGTTTGTATAATTGAACACACAATTGTTATAATTATTTTGTATCATGAATCAAAGTTATGAAAGTATTGCATATTGATGATTCAAAAGAAATATGTGATTTGTACTCCGATATGTTCTCAATCGATAATCATACCATCAAGAGCGTAAATAACGGGAAAGAAGGCCTAAAATTGGTACTCAAAAATGATTATGATCTAATTCTTCTAGATATGATGATGCCAAAATATAGTGGATTGACGTTCATTCACGACTTAAAAAAACAAAGACCATCTGAATTGAGAAAAGTGGTAGTAGTTAGTGTTCTAGCATTTGATGACGAGCAAATTAACGAGTTAAGAGGGCTTGGAATTCATTCAGTTGAAGATAAACCTCCAAATCTTCAAAGTCTTGTAAATTTGCAAAAAAATACGGTTTTTAAATAAATCAAGTTTTTTATTCGGAATTTTTAAAAAACAATTTTCAAAATTTCTTTGTACAAAATGGACAAACCCATGAATCTCCTTCAAATCTTAACGGAATGCTAAGATGATCTTTTTCACAATTTGGACATTCAGGGAATTTTTTCATTTTCAAACTAATAAACAAAGACATTTAGTCTCATGTGAGTAGAAGACCTTTCAGACAAAAATCAAAATTTTTTTTAGATTTTAAATCAAAATTATCCATTCTTAAAATTAGGAAAAGGTAAAGGTTAGTTAATTGTGTGTATTTTATGAAAATTGGTATATCCCTTTCAAACTATGGTCAACTACCATCCCAAAGTTTCTTAAAAGATGTAACTTTAGAAATTGAAAACAAAAACCTTGATTCTATTTGGTTATCAGATCATATTATCGTACCAAAAAACGATAAACCATGGACCAGAGTTTTTGAAGTAATCACAACTTTGGGGTTCTTGGCATCTCTTACAAATTCTGTTCAATTGGGTTCTTCAATAATTATAATTCCTTTAAGAGACCCTTTTGTTTTGGCCAAACAAATTGCAACATTGGACTCGTTATCTAATGGAAGGGTGATAATTGGAGCTGCAATAGGATGGAATAAAAAAGAATTTGAGTTGATTGGAAGTGATTTTAAAAGTAGAACAAAAATTTTCTCTGAAAATATTGAAATTATGAAAAATATGTGGGCCGGGAAATACTCGGAAGAAGGATATTCTTGTGAACCAATGCCTGTCTCCCCTTTTGGTCCACCAATATTAATTGGAGGTCAATCCAAAGGAGCTCTAAAACGTGTTGCACTCTTAGGAAATGGATGGCATCCAGTTGGGATTTCTTCAGAACAATATGAAAAAGGAATAAAAGAAATTCTAAAAATGAACAAAAAAGACTATCTATGGTCATTGCGAATTAATTTTGCAGCTAATAAAAAAATCAGTTCAAAATACACTGGTACGGATGGTGGAGCACGCCTTAGACTTGTAGGAAAATTAGATCAAATAATTTCTCAAATCCAGGAATATGAAAAAATAGGTTTACAACATTTAGTTTGTGATATTAGGGCAGATTCCAAAGAAGAATATTTTGAGCAGTTACAATTAGTCAGTGAAATTAAAAGTTCGTTTTGAAAATATGGATTTACCCTCAAAAATATCTAAAAAATTTTTGAAAATCTATCAAGGTTTATAACCAAAAATTGAGCATATATTTCAAATTGGGATTAATGAAGTCTATGGCAAAAGAAATGATGAAAGAGATTGGAAATAAATCAAGAGAATTCTATGAATTTGTTTTACCTCCAATTGATATGCAGTTAGAGGAAGATAAATTAACAATATTGATTGACATTCCTGGATTTGAAAAAAAAGACATTAAATTATCACTTGATGAAAATATTTTATCAATACAAGCTTGTAAACCTGTTTCTGAAGAAGAAAATCACAAAATGATTTGCAAACAAAGACCAAATATTATTGATAAAAAAATAAGATTACCTGTTGAAATTAAAGAAGATGAAAATACTGTGGGTTCTGCAAAATATAATCAAGGAGTTTTAACAATTACTATTCCTGTTCAAAAACAGGGAAGAGACATCAAGATAGAATAATTATTTTTTACGAAAAAAAGTAAAAACGCTCATCAATACTAATGAACCTATCATTCCACCAATACCAATAGCTTCATTAGAAGAGTATAAAACTGCAGATCCCAAAAAAATGGCAGCAGAAAGAATACTACCAGATAAAAGAATATTTGATTTAGGTTTTGAATTTAATAGTTGTAATGATCTATTGTCATCTAGAAATTTTCTCAGCTCAGGTGCAATCGAAATTGTTGCATCAATTGATTTTGCAAATCTTTTAAATGAATATTTTAATTCCTCGATATACGCATCTTTGATGAGGCTTTCTTCTTCTAAAATTTCTCGTAAAACTTTAACAAATTTAAAATCAACCTTATGTTGTTTGTAAATTCCCTCAATTATTGATGCCATTCTCATGTATAAGGCAAGGTTTTTGGGAAGAACAAATGGAAATTTGCTCATTGTTTTATTGGCAAGTTCCATTAGACTTTGTACTTCCATTTCGTCAGGTTTTTTTCCATGCATAGCCCTAACCGTAAGCTCAATTCCCTTTTCAATAACCGTCCGATTAAAATCAGGAGTGAGCATCCCTAGCTCATTCATAGCATTTACTGTTCTAGGGGGATCCTTCTCAACTAAGGCTAAATATAGTCGAATTAATCTTAATCTTGTTTCATCATCTAGTCTTCCCACCATTCCATAATCATAAAGTATGATTTTTCCGTTATCTGTAACAGAAATGTTTCCTGGATGAGGATCTGCATGGAATAAGGAATGGCGTAATAGCATGGTAAAAAATACTTTATGTACATCAATAACCAGTTGTCGTCTGTCTATACCTTTTTGGTCAAGCGCATCGACGTTAGTAATCTTTATTCCTGGAAGATATTCCATAGTTAAAACATTTTCAGATGAATACTCATCATATACGGAAGGAATTACAACGTTTTTGCTTTTTTTCATATCTTGCTTTATTTTTTTAAGATTTGAAGACTCAACAGTATAATCCATTTCCTCATGGATTGTTTCAATGAATTGAGAGAGCATTGCCTTTGCAGAAAAATGAAGATTTGAATCTACAAACCTTAACGCAATAGGGAGGATTTTTTTTAAAACTTTTAGATCTTCTTCCACAACTTTTTCAATTCCTGGTCTCTTAACCTTAACAACAATTTGTTGACCTGAAATTGATCCTCGGTAAACTTGGCCTAAGGATGCACCAGAAACTGGATTAGGATCAATGGTATCAAATTTTTCCGTAATTGGTCCAAGGTCTTTTTCAATTATTGGTTTTACTTGCTCAAAGGGGGCAGAAGGAACTTTATCTTGTAGTTTAGCTAATTCCTCCAAATAAGGTTGAGGTAAAATATCTGCTCTTGAGGAAAGCCATTGACCAAGTTTAATGTATACAGGACCTAAACTAATGAAAGTGTTTAGGACTTTACGTGCATTTTTACGATATCTTTCTGTATCAATATCTTTTCCTTCTTGGTTGACCCATGCTTTTCTATCTTTACGTAATGCTAATACTGATGGAAGTAGTTTGAATAGAACTTTGATGGTTCGTTTGGTCGACATAAGATTAACCCAAATTATTTTTTAATTTCTTTGTTGCAGTAAAACCAAGATAGCCTGCAATTAGAGACGATAGTATTTTTGTAGATATTTGATTCTTTTTTGATTTGTCTTGAGAGTAAATTAAATTGGATAATTGTGATCCTCCAAAAAACGCACAAGCTAAACCTACTAAAACTTCTGGAGCATCATAAATCAAATGTCCTATAGGATCTTCTCTGGGATCAATTTTATCGGTATGAACTAAAAATTTATCCTTGTATTCTCTAATATGCAAATTTCCATACCGATATTGCTTTGTTGAACCATTTTTTTGGCCTAAAACGGTTTCTTCAGCCTTGTCTAGCATAAATTCTCTCAATTCTTTTGGAACTTCAATTTCATCCCAAGGCATGATCGCAAGATCTTCTTTTTGCTTATAATCTTAGTTATATTCTTGAAAAGTTTTAGCCTCAGTTATCAATTTTTTATCGATTCAAAAAAAATAGTTTTTTCGTTTATCCGAAAAATTTTAGTTTATGAAAATTATGGCAATTTTTGTTTATTTTTCATTGAAAAATCCTTACTCAAAATAAAAAATGAATTTATTTTTTAAAAAATTACTTTAAAAAAATCAAATACACATAACTTTTAAAAATTTAATTCTTGTAGACATAGTGAATTATGGATTATCATATTATGGATTTTAATACATTAGTTAAACGAATTAGAATGTACATGAGTAAGTTTGAAGGAGATTATCCTGATTGGTATATTGGAATAGGCAAAGACCTAGACAAAGATCTTTTTGAGGCACATAATGTTGAGGAAAATGGTATTTGGACTTCATATGGAGCTGATACTGAGGAAATTGCAAAAGAGGTTGAGGGTTATTTTCTTGATAAAAATACAGATGGAAATCCGGTAAAACTAGATGATGGTTTTAGAATTGTTTATGTGTATAAAAAAAATGACAAAACAAATCCCTAAAGATTATTAAAATTTATTTTTAAAAAATTCTGGATTATTTTTTTGAATCCATAAGTTTGTCTTTATTAAATAAAAGAAATCCAGCAGAAAAAACGACTAGCATTATTATTCCCGTTACATAGGCATAGTTAAAACCATCACCTGAATGATTTGTATGAATAATTAAAGTAACAGCCAACAAAATAACTCCAAGTATTGTAAGTTTTTGGTGAAGTTCCACGTATCATGATTTATTGTTACGTATATTAATTTAGAAATTTTTTTTATAAATAATTAAATTTACTTAATTTAAATCAAATTTTTACACACAAAATTTTTTTTGTGATCTAAACATGAAATCGATTTTTATTGTAATTAATTAGCAACTAACTATCTGCAATTTCTTCTTTTTTACGCCTGCGCATTATAAAATATCCTACAGCTACTAGGGCAATAGGAATGAGGACTAGCCCTGTATAATCGGGAGACTCTTCATCATTTGATGGTTCTTCAACAAAAATTGTAGTTTCATATGGAAGGAAAATTTCATCTCTTACATTATCCTTGTATCTTACTGTGATTTTTATCTCATGTTCCCCATATTCGGGATCTCCTTCAAATTCTAATGGTATGTTAAAGGGGACTGGTGCGTCAATCTCTATTTCATCGATAAACTGTGTTTGTTTTTTAATATTAGATTCTCCTAATGGTTCAAGAGAAACAAAACTAAACAGCGCATCTTCATTTCCTTCATTAATAATCTCTCCAATTATCATTTGAGTATCGGATAATTCTATTACCCCAACTCCATAAACAGTCAGATCAATTAGTCCCTTGATATAGAAATCAACGATTTTGGCTATAGTATGTGAGTCACCGTGGGCATTATAGTAAGAAATTGATAAGGGAATTCGTAATGTATCTCCTTTAAGGGTCTCTGGAACATATACGGTTGCAGTTAATTGCCTAGAAGAATTTGGCTCAATAGTTCCAACATCCCAATTAGATTCTAAAATTACTACATTTTCTATATTTGTAGTAGATGATGTAGTTGATGCCATTTCTGTTTGGGTATTTGAGGCAACAATATCTACACTTGAGATTGGTGCCGACCCATCGTTGGAAATTTCAATTATAACATTATTTGTTTTTAGAGATGTTAGGAATGGATCTAAGGCTTTTACATTGATTACACTATCTCCTGTTACTTTAAAATTAAATTCAGAAAAGGAAGTTCTTACCCCCGATTCCCTTAATCGCGAGTAATCAACTTTAACAGTTCCAGGATATTGTTGAACTTGAACATTGGTTTCTAGATTAACAAAAAAAGTTAAATGAAAATTATCTCCTGCAAGAGAATTAGAATCACTATCAGCAAGAATTACCGAACCTGGACCATTTGATCCTGAAAAACCAAGTGGAAGAGACAATTGCCCTTTAATTCCTGTGATATCTTGTGTGCCTACATTTGCAAGAACCACTGTAAATGGAACATTGGAATCTCCAGGTTCAACTTCTATCTTTTGATTTATGGTTCCAAAATAAGCATCAAGGAATTTTACATCAGAGTAATCTCTTTCAAATGGTGATTTTCCAAAACCTCCAGAATTAATTTGAGCAAATGAATTATCAACAATAAAGGGAGCTAACAACAAAATAGTTATTGAAAAAATAAATTTAGAATTAATCATGCTACTACCTCCATTGCAGAATGCTCTTTTCCTTCAAAGGCTTTTCCATCTTTAATGGTAATTACCCTATCTACATCACCAAAATGCTCGGGTTCGTGTGTTACAATAATAAAAGTCTGATTAAGTTTTTTTGCCATAGACTTCATTAATTCAACAATTACTTCTGACGTAACTGAATCCAAATTACCAGTTGGTTCATCTGCTAAAACAATTGAGGGATGGTTAACTAACCCTCTAGCTATTGCAACTCTTTGAGCTTGACCTCCAGAAATCTTGTTTGCCCTTTTATTGATTTGAGATTCTAATCCTACTAATTTTAATAATTCACGAGCATCTTTTTCAGCTGTACCATTTGTACCAGCAATTTGTCTAGGCAATAAAACATTCTCCATTACAGTTAAATCGACTAGTAAATTTGAAAATTGAAAAATAAAACCTAATTTTGTGTTTCTAAAAGAAGATATTTTGTTGTCGCTTAACTTTGTAGTATTGATGCCGTCAATTGCCACTTTACCCTTGGTGGGTTTATCTAAAAGGCCAATCATGTTTAGTAAGGTAGATTTTCCAGATCCTGAACTTCCTACTACTAAAACAAATTCCCCTTTTTCTATCGAAAATGAAACATCATCAAGAGCTTTTACTTTATTTTCACCCTCACCATAGATTTTGGTTAAATTATTTATCTCAAGTACCTTAGACATTGCGCATGGCCTCCACTGGTAGTAATTTTGTCGCTCTGTATGACGGATAAAGTGAAGCAATTATGGCTAAAGAAAATGACAACAAAGCAGTTTCAAAAATTCTTGGCCAATTATAACTTACTTCTAGGGGAAGACTGTTGTTGAATGACATTTTTGTCTCCTTGGCATAAAAGGTATATCCTAAACCTGCAGCTGTACCAACGCTAGCTCCAATAAGTCCAATAATCATTCCTTGGAAAATAAAAATAATTAGAATGTCTTTCCTTTTGGCACCAATAGACCTCATAATTCCAATTTCCCTAGTTTTTCCATTTACTAACATCATCTGAATTGTCACTATGGCAAAAGCTGATGACATCATACCAAAATACCCTATCATGTTTATCATTGCAATACCGGATCTGAATCCAGCTAACTGTTCTTCAGCCGATTCTTCTATAGTCTCAGCAAGGAAATCCTCATTGGGAAATGAAGCTAAAAAGAATTGTTTAACTTCAAATGCTTTACTGGGGTCGTTTAATTTTACCATGAAAGAACCAGATTCCCCATTTCTTCCCATCATGTCTCGCAAAGTATCTATGTGCATTACTACACTGTAATCTAATCCCTGACCTCCAGGAGATTTTACAATTCCAGCAACATTAAATCTTCTAATCTGATCTTCCCCAGTTCTATCAACTACAAGCAATTTTAAATTATCACCAACTTGTGCATTTCCAAGATCTTCAGCTACATTATTTCCTAAAACAATTGAATTTCTATTAAGAACATAAGTTCCATCTGCTACGGTCTCATGGACTGTAGAAGCTTTTACATCACGTAGAGGATCTACTCCCACAACAGGAACTCTTGTTTCTTCAATTAGCTTTCCATTTTTTGTCATATTAATTTCAGCAGACGAGGATAACCTCGGGGTTGCCCCCTGTACATATGGAATCCGTTCAAACCAATTTACCAAAGCTAAATCTGATTTGTCAATATAGTCTGCATCATCGGTGACAAGAATATCTCCATTTCGATAATTGCTAATGTCTCGAACAATAGCATCAAACAAACCCTGAAAGATTACAAAGTTAACATGAATCACTAATATTCCAATTGTTACTGCCAAAACGGCTCCAATCAGACTTCCTTTTTTATTAAAAAGCATCCTTTTGGCTAACCGCATTTGGTACATGAATATCATAATTTTTGTCTGATATTTAATGTATTTGGTGTATAGTGCTAACATAACAGACAATTTTATAAGGAAAAGGGGCCTCATATCTTAAAAGAATGGTGAAATTCAATCTTGGATAATTCAGATATCAAAATACTAAGTAGGCTATTGAATAATTGTAGAGAGTCAGATCGCCAAATTGGAAAAAATTTGGGAATTTCTGGTTCTTCAGTTAGAGCTCGAATTCGAAAAATGGAAAACATGAACATTATTGAAAATTTTACTGTAAAGGTAGACCCTCCAGTGTTAGGATTAGGTGTATTGTACATCGTTGTTTCAGGTCAAAACATTAAGGAAATTTTAAAACAAATAAGCCAAGTAGGTAAACCCTTTTTTGTTGTTCCATGTATTGGTGGAATTACTGTTTGTGGTATTGTTGCCAAAGGAAATCTAGATGAAAAAATTGATCTGGCAAAAAAATTAATGAAAGATGTAAGGGTTTTGTCAATTTTTGAATCAGAAAATCCAGAAATAAATTCAAATCTCACCAAAACCGATTTAGAGATTCTAGAACAATTAATGAAAAACCCAAGAGAAAAAATTGAAAACATTTCAAAAATTACAAATTTTTCAACCAAAACAATTACTAGATGTATAGAAAAATTAAATGAAAACGAAGGAATTCAATTTACTTTGACATATGATCCAACAAAAATTAAAGGGTTTATTCCACATGCAATACTTTCGTGGATTGATGGAGACCTTAAAGAAACTCTACTAAAAATGGAAAATAAATTTTCAGAATCCTTTTTACAAATACCATTTATTGCCAAAAACCAAATTGTATTGTTTATGTACAGTAAAGATATTTTCGAAATGGACAAATTAACTCAGATGGTAAGAAATATGGAAAATGTTAAATCTGCGGATTTGTTTATTCCTAAAAAAATAACATTTCTTCATGAATGGCTCGAATCTGCTATTGATGAATCAAAAATTTCTCCTACATTACATCTTGCATATCAAACAAATTAAATAATATCAAAATTTTTGGTTAGTATGAAAAAGAAAAAAATCTTTGAGGGAAAAGTTTTAGGTCTTAGTGTTTACCAAGGAGAAATTGAAGGTAGAAAAGTCAAACGAGAAATGATTGAACATAGAGGTGCTGCTGCAATACTTGGGTTTGATGAGAATAAAAAAGTAATTTTAGTTAAACAACATAGATATCCCCACGGTTATGTTTTAGAAATACCTGCTGGAACCTTAGAAAATGGTGAAAAACCCATAAAATGTGCTTTTAGAGAATTTGAGGAAGAAACTGGATATAAGGCAAAAAAAATGACTCCCATTATTTCCTACTATCCTTCTATTGGTTACAATACTGAAATAATCCATTGTTTCGTGGCTACAGGGGTGAAAAAAAATTCTGATTTGAATTTAGATTATGATGAAATTTTATCAGTGGTCAAAGTTGATGTTAAAAAATTACTTTCGATGATTAAAACTGGAAAAATTCAAGATTCAAAAACTATTTGTGCAGTTCTAACTTATGCTGCCAAGAAAAAATTAATTTAATTATTTATTGTAAATTGGTTTTATAAGATCCACAACATCAGCCCATGACTTTGCAATTCTTTCAAACATATACACTAGATCCAAAAAATCAATTGGAATTTGTTTTTTATTTCCTATTGAAATTCTAAGTTTTGATAGTTTTTCTTGGAATTCTTTATGGGAAGCTATTGCTTCTATAGCCAGACTTCTATCCGGTCTTGTAAAGGCATCAATAGATTTTTCTGCCAAACCTCCAAAATTTTGGACAACTGAATAAATTTTTTTTAAAAGATCTTTGGATAAGGTTGAATCATAAATAAAATCTGCAAGCTCTACAATCGTATCTCCTGCATTTTCTAAAAGATTTGCAGCTACTCTGTAATCTAAAATATCAATATTTTCTAAATGAAAAATATTTGCTAACCTTTTATCAACAAATGTACTTCGAATTAAGCGAACTAGAAGAAAATATTGTCGGTTAACTTCAACATCTCGTTTTGATAATGTTTGTAAATTAGATTTATCCTCTGAAATTAAACCATTAGAAACATCGTCATACATTCCAAGTGCAATGGAACTCATTCTTTTGAGAATTTTTTCAGGGTTTAATGTTGCAGTATCTAAAAGAAATTGCATGTTTATTTTTGAAGCATCTTCTTCAATGATTTCCATTCCAACTAATCCTCTCATTGAATTTCGAATTTTTTCACGATCTTCACCGGGAATAATCGATTTTGAATTTATTTGAATAATATCATAACCTAAAAGATACGCTCCAGTAATGTTTGCCACAATATTTTCTTCTTTAGAAAGTGGATAAGAAATTACAAGCTCCTTTGTAGACCGTGTTTCTTTATTTGCAGAAATAGAAAGACTATCTTGACCGGTTTCAATCTCGACTTGACTCCCCTTTGTTAAATTGGAAGATTCAATCCATTCTTTTGGAAGAGAAACTAAAATGCTGCTTCCAATTTTTTGTAGGCGTCGAACAAATTTAGTCAATTTAAACTAATTTAGTTAATTTAAGCCATATTCTTATATTTTATGGCCAGTTTAAATTTAGATCATGGAGGCGATAGCGTTTTGTCCCGCACATATTACTGGATTCTTTAAGGCACATGTTGAGGGAAATCAAAAAGACACAGAAGAATTTGGTTCTATGGGGGCGGGTTTTTCAATTAAGCAAGGAGTTACGACCAAAGTTATAGTTTCTAAATTAACTGATCAAAAAACAAATTTTAAAATTTCAATAAAAGGATTCAAATCTGATAAGACAGATGTCTCTGAATTTGTTTTAAATGAATTTTTAAAATTAGGAAATTTTGAAAAGTTTTTCTTTGATATAGAACATAAAATTGAAATTCCTGTTGGGTATGGTTTAGGTTCTAGCGGAGCAGTTGCATTATCCCTTTCCTATGCTCTAAATCAAGTTCTTGACACAAAATTGAATGGATGGGAAATTGCTACAATTGCACATAACGCAGAAGTAAATTGTAAAACAGGTTTGGGTGATGTTTTAGCATCCTATTATGGTGGTTTTGAAATAAGAACTAAGCCAGGTGCCCCTGGTGTTGGAAAAGTTGAACAAATTAAAGCTGATGATGTTTCAATTTTGATGATTTGTTTTTCACCGATTTCTACACAAAAATTTATGCAACATCAACTTTCCAAAATAAATGGACTTGGAGGAAAAATGGTGGAAAAACTAATTGAGTCCAAAGATTATAATCATTTTCAAGATATGTCACTAGAATTTGCACAATATGTTAATGTAATGACTCCAAGAATGGAAAAATTAATTCAAGAATTATCTATTAATGGAATTAAAAGTGGCATTGCTCTTTTTGGAGAAACAGTTTTTTCAATAGTACCTAAGGAATTAGAAAATAAAGTGTTGGAAATTTTTAAAAATTACCCAGAAGGAAAAATAATTTCTTCACAATTAGATAATCAAGGGGCAAGATTACTTTACAACTAAATGAAATTTAATGTCTCTAATTCCAAAATCTCATCCGAGAGCAAAATCATTGTTAATACGTGAAAAATTAGTTGAGGGTTTTGATAACGGATTAGTTGCAAAAGAGGGTCTCTTGGCCCAAGGAAGAGGTGAAGCGTTTGATTATTTATTAGGTGAAAAAACTGGTAAGGCAGCAAAATCTGCAATCAAAGCAGCTGCCGCACAGATTCTATTGGCTAAATTACCAGTAATTTCAGTAAATGGAAATGTTGCTGCTTTGTGTCCAAAGGAAATAGTAAAGCTTGCCAAACTAACTGGAGCAAAAGTTGAGGTTAATCTCTTTTATTCAAATCAAAAAAGAAAAAACAACATTGTAAAAACTATCAAAAAAAATGGATTTTCAGAGGTTTTAGGCACAAATTCAGCCTCTAAAACGACTCTTAAGGGAATTGATTCGGCAAGAAGAATTGTTGATAAAAATGGAATATTTGCTGCTGACGTAGTTGTGGTGCCTCTAGAAGATGGCGATAGAACCTTGGCATTAAGAAAGGCCGGAAAGAAGATAATAACTTTTGATTTAAATCCGCTTTCTAGAACTTCCCAAACTGCCCATATTACCATAGTTGATAATGTAACTCGTGGAATGGATTTGTTAATAAAAGAATGTAAAAAATTATCAAAAAAAAATAAAAAGTCACTTGAAAAGATCTTGGAAAATTTTGATAATAGAAAAAATCTTTCTGAAAATATTAACGAAATAAAAAATAATTTAACAAAGAGGTTACGAATTGCATAAGTCTGTACAAGATATAATTAAAATGAAAAAAGATGGAAAAAAAATTTCCGTTATAACTAGTTATGATTATACACTTGGATCATTATGTGATAAAGCTGGAATCGACATACTTCTCGTAGGTGATAGTGCGGGAATGGTAATGTTGGGTTATGAAAACACTATTCCTGTAACCATGGATCAAATGTGTATGTTTACGGAAGCTGTAAGTCGTGCAAGACAAAATTCGCTTTTAGTGGCAGATTTACCTTTCATGTCATATCAGGTAAATATTGATGATGCAATAAAAAATTCTGGTAGACTAATAAAAGCAGGAGCTGATGCAGTAAAACTTGAGGGCGGAGCATCAATGGCTGAAACTATTAGTGCTATTGTTGATGTTGGAATTCCTGTTATGGGTCATATTGGCCTACAACCACAAACAACAATTTTGTCTCAAGGGTACAAGGTTCAAGGAAAAACCAAAGATACAGCTTTAAAATTAATTGATGATGCAAAAGAACTCGAAGAGGCTGGTGTATTTAGTATTGCCTTAGAAATGGTGAGTCATGAAGTAGCTGAAATAATTTCAGAAACAATTAGAGTTCCAACAATTGGAATTGGGTCAGGAATGGGATGCAATGGGCAAGTTCTTGTAATTCAAGATATACTTGGTATGTACGACAAAATTAAACCCAAATTTGCAAAACGATACTTGAATTTATCAAACGACATTGTAAATGCACTTGAAAATTATAAAAACGAAGTAGAATCCGGAACGTTTCCTTCTCCGGACAACTGGTTTTCAATGGAAGAAAACGAATTGGAAAAATTACGGGAAGAAATTGGTAGGTAAAAAGAAAGTTCACAAGAAAAAAGATCATCCTTCTTTAGATATTGTGAATTCCTCAGGATTTGAATTATCAGGAAAAAAAATTGTATTATGTGTGGCAGGAAGTGTAGCTGCATACAAATCAATAGAACTTGCTCGTTTGTTTATGAGACATGGGGCAGAAGTAGAATGCGTAGCAAGTAGTGCTGTGACAAAGTTAATCCAACCAGACTATTTCAAATGGGCAACTGGAAATGAAGTAATTACAAAGCTTACAGGAGAACTCGAGCATATCAAATTAGCTGACTATAACCAAGCAGATTTAATTGTCGTTTATCCTGCTACTGCAAATACCTTAGGGAAATTAGCAAATGGAATTGATGATACTCCAATATCCACTGTTCTAACTGTTGGTTTTGGATCAAAAATTCCTATTGTGATTTGTCCAGCAATGCATGCTGCAATGTATGATAATGCTGCAATAAAGAAAAATATTGAATTTTTAAAAAATAAAATTGATTTTGTAAGTCCTCAAATGATTGAAGGTAAAGCCAAGGCTCCAGAACCTGAGGATGTTTTAGAATATGTTCTAAAAAAATTTGGGTACTCGTCTATTTTGAAAAATAAAAAAATTCTCATTACTGCAGGACCTACAATTGAATATATTGATCCAGTACGAGTAATTACAAATCAAAGCTCCGGAAAAACTGGAGTTTTACTTGCATCAGAATTAATTTCTGCAGGTTCCAAAGTAACTTTAGTGTATGGCCCTGGAACTGAAAAACCTCCTAAAGGAGCCAAAGTCATTAGAATTTCAACTAGCAAAGAAATGAGCGAAGTTGTAAAAAAGGAAATGGAAAAAAAATTTGATATTGTAATCATGGGAGCAGCAATTGCTGATTATACTCCTGAAAAACCCAGTAAGAAAAAAATTAAAAGTACAGCAAAAAAAATCAAAATTAGCCTCAAAAAAGCGCCAAAAATTATTGATCAAATTAAAAAGTATCAAAAAAACGTTTTTCTAGTTGGTTTCAAGGCGGAGGTTAATATTTCCAAAAAAGAATTGATAAACTCATCTTTACAGAAATTAAAAGAAACAAATGCAGATATGATTATTGCTAATGACATTGGTTCGTTAAGATATAAAAAAAATCCTGAAAACAATGAAGTACTAATTATTGATTCAAAAAAAGTAAAATCATCTGGATGGAAAACAAAACAAAAAATTGCTAAATTTATCAGACATGAGATTGAAAATAAATTAAAATGAAAAAATCAGAGCTGCGAAGAATTGTTGCTTCTTATAAAGAATTAAAAATAAAATTTCAAAAAACTCCATCAAATAATTTAATGAAAAAATTAAAAGAAATTGAACACAGGTATTTTCATGAGACGGGAAGAAGCATAGAATGGGAATTTAAACAAGTTAAATAAAACAAAAAAATCAATTATAAAAATGAAATTCAACCCTAATGAATACAAACTAAGAAACATTGCGATTTGGAATGAAGTTGCTCCCCGTTACCATAAAAGATGGGCAAGTGTTAGTCGGGGACCTTTTCAAAGTACATCAGAATTAATCCACCTCTTAGAGATTAAAAAAGGAGACCGGATTTTTGATCTTGCCTGTGGTACAGGTGTTGTTACAAAAAAAATTAATCAAAAAGTGGGTAATTCTGGATATGTTATTGGCGCAGATACATCAATTACTGCAATAAAAACTGCAAAAAAATGGATCGGATCCAAATTAAATTTAGATTTTGTAATTATGGATGCTGAAAATTGTTACTTTGCAAAACCCTTTGATGTAATTACTTGTCAATATGCCCTTTTCTTTTTCCCTAATGCTCAAAATGCGCTAAAAAATATAAGAAAAAATCTAAACAAAAATGGTAAACTTGGTATATCCGTGCATGGTGTTTCAAAAAAAGTTCCTTTTTTTAGTAGTATTTTAGATGTGGTAACGGAATTTATTCCGGATTATATTCCTCCAGGTTCTCCTAATCTAGATAGATTTGGAACAAAAACTGCCCTTAGGAATGAAGTAAAAAAAGCTGGTTTTGAAAAAATTAAAGTAAAAAATTTTGTTTTTAAATTTAATCCAGGCACATTTGAAAATTATTGGAAAAATTATCTCAGATATGTTGCAAAACCACTAAAAGAAAAGTTGAATTCTTTAGATAGACAAAAAAGAGTAAAATTGAAAAATGCAGTTAGAGAAAACGTGAAATCATACATTTTGAATGACAAAACAATGGAATTTCCTTGGGAAGTTTTAATTTTAACTGCAAAAAAGTAGGAATGAAGAAAGAATGGTAAAAAACTCAAAAAAGAAAGAGGAAAAGCCAAAAGAATCTCAATTTAAAAAATTTCTAATTAAACGTGCCCCAATTTATTTGGCAGCAATTGCAATTTTACTTATTTTTATTATCCCTGAATTAACCAAAGGTGATTTACAAAGTAGTCTTCCTTCTAATTTACCCGAGAATGAAAAATTAGTTTTAGATTCTTTGATGGCTTATAATGGACCAAACAAAGAAGGTTACCGCGTTATGGACGCTATTTCAGAAGAAATTAATGAAAAATATCCTAACGAGAAAATTTTTCAAAATAAAGATACTAGTGTCAATGTAAGCATTTCTAATATTGAAAATGAGGTCTATCAAGTTGACTTTAAATTTGATTCATACAAAGAGAATCTTCATTATAATTGGAACATTGACATGGTATCAGGAGATGTTTCAGGAAATGATGATGAATCAAAGTACATAATTGACTTGGTAGATTTTTACGATTAAAACAAATTTGGACCTAAATGATAAGCAAATCCTTTGTAAATTTATGCATAATAACGGGGTTTTGCTTTACAATTAAAGAATCTTCAATTCTAATCCCAAACTTATTTGGTATGTAAATTCCTGGCTCTACGGTAATTGCCATATTTTCTTTAAGTTTGGCCTCACTTCTGTATGAGATATTAGGTAACTCATGTACCTCCAATCCTATCCCATGTCCGGTAGAATGAATAAAATATTTTCCATAATTCTTGTCTTCAATAAATTTTCTGCAGGCCAAGTCAACATCTTTAGTTTTTACATTGGGTTTTACTGCTTTTAATCCTAGTTTTTGCGATTCTTTAACAATCTCATAGGCTTCCCTTTCTGAAGAAGAAATTTTCCCTAAGGCAAAGGTTCGAGTTGAATCAGATACATATCCCTTGTATCTTAGAGTTAAATCAACCACTACAAGATCGCCTTTCTTGAATTTTCTCTGAGTAACTTGTGCATGGGGTAAAGCTCCATTTGGACCACCAGCTATGATAAGGGGATTGAGAGTGGATTTGTAACCTGTGTCAAACATCTGTTGGTCCAACGCATATGACATCAAAATTGTTTGAAGCTCTGATTCTTTTTGCCCTATTTTCATCCTCTTTGAACAAATATCAAACATATTATCGATAATTTTTGAGGCTTTTTTGAGAATTCTGATTTCCTCTTCATCCTTTATTATTCGGGAATTATAAAATGGCTCAGTAGTCGATTTAATTTTAGGTATTGATTTTTTCAAAGAGGTCATAATTGAAAAATCATTACAGTCCGTACACACCTTGTTTTTCTTGATTTGTGAAACGAGTGTGGAAATTAAACCAACACCCCTTTCCCCTGTAACAACTTTGCAATCTTTAGATTCTTCTTTTGCTCTTCCAACTTCAAGTTCAGGAGCAATGATAGTTGTATTTCCTCCTTTTTCCAAAACCCCAATTGCTTCTCCCCAAAATCCAGTCAAATAAAATAGATTTTCAGGCTCAAAGGCCACTAAGGTGTCACAGTCAATTTTTTTGGCAAATTTTAAGAGCTTTTTTCTTCTTTCCTTCACAAAATTTTACGGTTGTTTCTTAATTTATGTATGATGTAAAGTTTGTATATACGATTTAAAGATCTGAAAATTATGGTTGATGAAAAAAAGAAGGTAGTGGCATTACTTTCTGGAGGATTAGACAGTCAGCTTGCCGTGAAAATGATGCAAGAACAAGGTTTTGAAGTTTCGGCTGTTGCAATAAAAACTCCATTTTGTGATTTTGATTGTGGTCGAGGATGTGGATTTGAAATTAGAGAGAGAGCAGATGATCTAAATGTCAATCTAAAAACTGTTTACCTTGGTGATGAGTATATTGAAATGTTAAAGCATCCCAAATATGGAATGGGTGCGGGCTTTAATCCATGTGTAGATTGTAGATCAATGATGTTTAAAGCTGCAGAAAAACATATGAAAGAAATTGGTGCAGAATTTATTATTTCTGGAGAAGTTTTAGGACAAAGACCAATGAGTCAACATGCTCCTGCCTTGAGAACTATTGAAAAAGAAACTGGACTTTTAGGAAAAATTGTAAGACCTTTATCTGCTGCATTACTTCCTGAAACTGATCCTGAAAAAGAAGGATTGATCAAACGAGAAAATCTTGGAATGATTAAGGGAAGAACTAGAAAAGCTCAGTTAGAGATGGCAGAAAAATATGGGATAGAAAATCCACCAAATGCTGGTGGAGGTTGTCTTTTAACAGATCCTGCTTTTGGTTTACGAGCTAAAGATTTGTTCGAACACATTGAGACGCCAACAATAAACGATATTGATTTGTTAAAAGTAGGAAGACAGTTTAGATTAGATGATACAACAAAATTAGTAGTTGGAAGAAATAAAGATGAAAATGAAATGATAAAGGCAATTGCCTTACCAAAAGATATTTTGTTAGAATCGCGTGATCATATGGGTCCTGTATCAATTTTGCGAGGAAAAAATTCAGAAAAATTTATTGAATTTGCAGCATCTGTTACCTTAAGATATTCAGATGCACCGAAAGAGGAAAAGAGTTTGGTAGTAATTTCTCAAGACCAAGAAAAGAAAGAAGTAACTACAATTGGTGCCGCTGAGGAAGATTATCTAAAATTTAGAATCTAGGCGTGAATTTTTACCATTATTTGTTAAAACTAAAGAAGAGTTTTTGAGGAAGTAGATCGCATTTTTATCAAGGATGCAAAAACAAGAAAATCCCACCTATTTGAAGGCCATAACTATTCGAGACCCAAGTGATGTCCATTCTATAAAAGAGGATATCAAAAAGGGTATGATTTTGATTTTGAGAGTTACTCCATTAGCTCAAAAAGATGTTGATCAACTTCGAAAAGTTGTGGAGGATTTGTATTCTATTGCAAAAACTGCCGATGCAGACATTGCAAGATTAGGAGAAGAAAGAATTATCGTTGCTCCTTCTAGTGTTAAAATCTGGAAACCTGAGTACGATCTAAAATAATTTTATTGCTTCTTGAACTTGGGGGTAATGAGCAGGTACTCTGTACATCCTTCTAATATTCATTGCAAGATTTTCAGATTTCTTTCTTTCGCCATGATTTACCAAAACTCTTCGAAGTTTGGGTCTTAATCTTTGAACAAACGACATTAATTGATTATAATCACTATGCCCACTAAACCCATCTAATTTTTCTACACCACAATTAATGGTTACAACTTCAACCTTTCCTTCTTTACCAAGCATAGAAACTTGTTTTGATCCATCCAAGACTCTTCTCCCTAAAGTTCCATTTACTTGGTAGGAAACAAACAAAACCTTGTTCTTTGAGTCAGGTGCGATGTTTTTAAAATATTCTAACACAGGTCCACCCTCCAACATTCCAGATGTTGCAAGAATAATACAAGGAGAATCTTCTCTTAGTGGTTCTTCTCTTGCATCAGCATGTTCAATATTTGTAAAATATTCCGAATCAAATGGATTGTCATCTGTTTCTAAGATTTTTTGTTTTAGTTCTTTTGCAAGATATTCAGGAAAAGATTCATGTATTGCAGAAGCTTCTGAAATCATTCCTTCAGTAAATACTGGAGCTTCAACCATTTCTCCAGATTTCATGTAATGATCAATAACCATCATAATTTCTTGGGCACGACCCACGGCGGGAATTGGAATTAGTACTTTTCCTCCATCTGCTAGAGTATTGTTTACTGCGTTAATGAAAGAAGATTCTACTTCTTGTCTGCTTGGTTGAATATCTTCTTTCAATCCATATGTACTTTCAATTAACAAGGTTTCAACTCTAGGGAAATTCCAACTTGCAGCTTCAAACAAAATACTTTTTCCAAATTTAAGATCTCCTGAATAAACAAAGTTATGATCACCATTTCCAATATGGAAATGACATAAAGCAGAACCGAGAATATGTCCAGCGTTTGCAAGTACTAATTTTATATCCGGAGAAATATCAGTTACAGTTCCGTAAGGTAAAGTTATAGCTTGTTTCATTATTTGTTTTACATCTCTTTCTGAGTAAATTGGAGCCCTTCCCTGCGCAGTAGCAACTTTGATCGCATCTAATTGTATGAGATTCATCATAGGTAATGTAGGCTCTGTGCAATAAATCGGTCCCTTGTAGCCGTACTTGCATAATACAGGAAGAAATCCAGTATGGTCCAAATGGGCATGTCCAATTACAACAGCATCAAGATCATCCAAAGTAATATTCAAAGAATCTAGTCTAGGATATGCATCCATTGGAGTTTTTGCTCCAGGATTGATTCCACAATCAACTAAAATTTTACTTTCCGGAGTAGATAACAACATAGAAGATCTTCCTACTTGACCAAATCCTCCAAGTGTAAACAAGGAAACTTCTGATTTTTGAGTTAATCTAGGTCTGAAAATTTCATCTCCAATGTCCTTTAGTTGTTTATTTCTATCACCTGAGGATTGTTTGAGAGTTGAGTTGATTGTTTGAATGGTTCGTGAGGGAATCGTAGTGGCTTTTCTAATACGAATTTTCCAGCCTGTTTTTTCAGTAACATCTGCATGATTGAATTCTTTTGCATTTCTTTGAAGCAACCATGGTCTTTTGGCTTCAATGGAAATTTCGCCATATGCAGTATCAAAAAGGGTCCCTTGAAGTTTTGCCTCCTCTGGGACACATTCTGTAATAATCTTCCTAGCTTCAGCTTCTGGTTTTCTTATAGATTCGTCAGTTCTTATGACAATTCGCTTTTTGATAATATTCACCAAACTTGAGATTTTTTCGTTATGCTCTAAAAGATACCGTGGGGAACTTGTATAGAGGGCAATTCTGGGTCCCTCGTATTCTATTTTTGTTAAACATGCTTCTTTGGGAATACTTTTCAGTATTGTGGCCATTATATTTTGGCTAGCAGGTATTTCTTTTTCTTGAAGTTTCCTTTGCATTAAATCACTAAAGTATAATGAGAGTTTTTAATTCGTTAAATTTCTAAAGGTCTATTACTGCTTTCTTTTGGTCTTCTGTCAAAAGACGGAAACCATCTTTATCCATTATTGCAATGTTAATTCCATCGCCAGTCCCAATGTTTCTAACTATTGCAGCCTTAACAGCTCTTAAAGCTATTTTCTTGGCTTCTTCAACGGTTAGATCATCTCTATATTCGTCCTCAAGTAAACCATATGCAACAGGAGATCCACTTCCAGTCGTCACATATTTTTTTTCTTCTACTGAACCAAACATATCAACATTGAACAATGCTGGTCCGTTTGCATCATAACCCCCAATGAGAATATCAGCAATGAATGGATACCCACGATTTTGATGGAATATGAGAGAACAAAGTCTACTAAGAGAGTGAATTGAGATTGGTCCATGTTTTTCTACTCTATGAAGATTGGAATGATAACGTAAAATATCAACAATGTTTTGGGCATCAGCAACTCCACCTGCTAAAGTCAAGCCTGCGTGAAGATCAATTTTTTGTATTTTCATAGTATTGTTATTTGCAATGAAATAGCCAGCACTGGCTCTCATATCTGCACACAATACTATACCATCCTTGGCTTTGATACCTACAGTGGTTGTTCCGTGCAGAATTTTTTCTTGGACATTATTTGACAAAAAATACACCTTTAGAGATAATGTATGTATTATTCACCCTTTTAAATAACCTTCTGATGTCATCAAATAACGAATTTGGCAAAAAAGAAAGAGAAAATGCCATCACACACTATGGAATTACCTCGGCTAATAATGGTTGGAGAAAATAACATCGAAAAGTTTGGAGAATTTCTTTTTTCTCTAAATAAGCCTAGAAAAGTTTCCTTAATTTCGGGAATTCACGTCAAAAAAATCCTTAAGAATAAAATTGAAAAATCCTTAAAATTAAATAAAATCAAATTTGTTTGGCACACATCAAAAAATAATCAAATTAATACCCTAAACCAGATCCAAAAAGACGTTAAAAAAGACCATAGTGATATTGTAGCGGGAATAGGAGGAGGACGTTCCGTGGACACAGCTAAAATGGTTTCTTTCAATCTTGACATTCCCTTTGTGAGTGTTCCCACAGCTGCATCTCATGATGGAATGGCAAGTCCTTTTGTTTCCGTAAAAAGTGATATGCCTCATTCTATTGTTGCAAGCGCTCCTTTGGGAGTTTTTGTTGATATAGACATTATTAAAAAAGCACCAAAAAAACTTTTGGCTAGTGGATGTGGTGATTTGATTGCAAATATTATAGCTGTTAAAGATTGGCAATTAGGTCATAAAAAAACTGGAGAATACTATGGAATGTATTCTGCTGATTTGGCAATGATGAGTGCAAAAATAGTAATGGACAATTCTAGTATGTATTCCCGTAAAGGATTAGATGCTAGAGTTATTGTTGAAGCTTTAATCAGTGCGGGCGTTGCATCTTGTATCGCAGGAAGTAGTAGACCTTGTTCAGGAGCTGAACATCTTTTCTCTCATGCACTGGATAAAATTGCACCAGGTAAGGGACTTCATGGAGAAAAATGTGGTATTGGTTCTATAATGATGTCAAAACTGCATGGTCAAGATTGGAAAAAAATTGTGAGAACCCTAAAAGAAGTTGGTGCACCAACAACTGCAAGACAAATTGGTTTGAAAAAAAATGAAGTAGTAGATGCTTTAATGATTGCCCAAGAGCTGAGACCTGAAAGGTATACCATTTTAAAAGAAATTAAAATGACAAAGCAGAAGGCTACAAATTTAGCAAGAAGTACGAATGTAATTTAGGCGGCTTTAGGTTCTGGGGCTTTTTCTTTTTTAGTCTCGGGCTTTTTAGTTTGAGCTTGTTTATTTTTATGAGTTTCAATAAAGTTAATTTTCTCTAATGAAGGTACAAATTTGAAAATATCAAGTTGAATGAAATGTTTCATTATTTGGAGGCCGTCTGCTCTTAGTATTTCTTCAGGGATGTTAATATTTGCCTCTTTTTCCTTAACGGTAAATTCTATTTTGGAATTTTCTACAGGTAATCTATTTTGTAATATTCCAGAAATTTTATCATTTTCTGAATCTAATGATTTTTTGACATCTACATCATAGAGTATAGTTTTTCCAGCGTATCTATGATTGTAGTCAACTTGGACTCTACCTGAACCAATAAAACGAATTATTCCTTTTTTGTTATCAACTTCAATGGTATCTCCCACAGAAACCTTTTCTGCGTCTTCTCCAAGTTTTCTAATTGGAATCATTCGGACTTTGGTAGAGTCTCTCTCCCCAAATCCTTTGTCAGGTGTTACCTCTACAGTTAATTTGTCACCTGCTGCAGTTTTAGTCAAGGCTTCATCAAGCCCTTTTAGGACCGGATAGGATGCCTCACCAATAGAGACTAATTTTGGTTGGTATTTGATGTCTGATTCATGAATTGAATATTTTTTTGCATCTTCTTCTAAAGTTGTGTCAAAAATCTCTTCAGTGTCTTTAACTTTTGCAGTATAATCAATTAGTAATAAAGAACCTTTGGTGAAAGTCAATGTGATCGATCGCGAAATTCCTTATATTAAGTTAACATGAATTAAAGATCTTTTAATTTCTCTTCAGCTGTTTTTAGACCAGCTTGAGCATCTGTATCATAACCCATCATAGCTAACGTAGAGGAAATTGCAGAAATTGTCCTCATGACATGATAAGGACTAACCTCACCCATACAACCAACTCTGAATACTTTACCTTTTAGATCTCCAAATCCTCCTGCTACTAACACTTTGAATTTTTTGGCCAAAGTATCTCTAAATATTTTATCTTGTAAACCTTCCAAATAATTCAGAGCAACTATTGAAATTGAACGATCCTCTTCTTTAGCAAATGGTGTTAGACCAATTGCACTTAATCCAGAATAAAGAGCATCAGAACAAGTCTTGTGGCGTTTAAAAACAGATTCTAAACCTTCTTCTAAGATAATTTCCAGAGCTTCCCTATATGCATAAAGTAAAGGTAACGCTGGAGTGAAAGGAGTATGCTTGGATTCTTCATAGTAGTGGAAATATCTTGCCAGGTTAAAGTACATCGTTGGTGGCGGATTTTCTATCATGTATTTTTTAGCTTTGGGACTAACAGAGATAGGAGAAATTCCAGGAGGAGCTGCAATTGCTTTTTGAGCTCCTGTCATACAAACATCGATATTCCATTTATCTACGGGAAGTTCGGTACCACCCAACAATGAAACTGAATCTACAACGTAAAATGAATCGTTTCTAGATGTTAAATCAGATACCTTATCTAAATAATTAACCATGGTTCCAGTAGAAGTTTCGTTGTGAACAACATAGAATGCCTTAATGTCTTTATTATTATCAAAAGCTTCTTTTACTTGATCAAAGGTGGCATTTTGACCTGGTGGAGTTTCAAGTTTTATTACATTTGCTCCTTGACCTGCAATTAGCTGTGAAAGTCTATTACTAAATTCTCCGTTTACTGGAATTATTACTTTATCATCTTTTTTAATTAAATTAATTACTCCAGCTTCCACGGCTCCTGTTCCAGATGCCGAAAGAGCTACAATGTCATTTTGAGTTTGGAAAACTTGTTGAGTTTTATCTACTACGTCAGAGTATAATTCTACAAAATCGTCGCTTCGATGGTTTATGATTGGTGCTAACATAGCACGCATAACCCTGTTGGGTACATTTGTAGGGCCAGGAAGCATTGATAAATATTCCAAATATTATCTCCAATGAAACACCTTTTGGGGTTTATTTATAATTAGAGATTTTCTAATCGTTGTTTGACATTAATTTTGTTTAAAAATTGTTTTGTACCTTCTGGAACAAGACTTTCCCAAGGGAGATCTTGGATTATCAGATCGCGAATATTTGTTCCTGATAAAATATCTCTTTTTGTAAAAGGAATAGAGAGTACCTGCTTTTGACGTTTGGAATAAAGATATTTTGTCATTTCATCATTAGAAAAGACCACATCAAATTTTGGCACAATGCTATCTATATGCTCTACCCACTTTTGGTGATTTTCAAAGTCAGGAATAAAATAAATTTTAATTTTTTCTTTACTTGAATCGTCAATAGAAGACATGATCATTTTTTGTCTTTCTTCTGCAGAGAATGGATTGTTTTTTTGTATAGGTTTATTGGAACTTCCTAAACCTACCCATAAATTTTCAACTTTGGATAAGGCAAAATGTAACGCTTCTAAATGTCCAAAATGAAATGGTTGAAACCTACCAATCAAAAGACCATTCATAATAAAAGATAAGAAAATTGTTTTTAAAAAAGTATTATAAATTACTCTGGTAAATATGAAATTTCTTGAGATTGATGGTTCTTTTGGAGAAGGAGGAGGGCAAATTGTTCGAACTGCTATTGCATTATCATGTATTTTGAACCAACCACTAAAGATTGAAAACATTAGAAAAAATAGAAAAAATCCAGGATTAAAGCCTCAACATTTAACTGCACTAAAAATTCTAAAAAAAATTTGTAATTCCAAACAAAATAATTTAAAAACTGGCGACATGAAATTAGAGTATATTCCAAATAATGTTCAGAGTTTGAATCTTTCAGAAAATGTTGGAACTGCAGGAAGTATTTCATTAATAATTCAAGTTTTAATTCCAGTTGTTGCAATTTGCAAGAAAAAATTAATCTTAAGAATTATAGGGGGTACAAATGTTCCTTGGAGCCCAACCATAGATTATACTCAAATCATTTTAAAGGAAGCATATGCGAGAATGGGAATCTTTTTTTCAATTAAAATAATTAAAAGAGGCTATTATCCAAAAGGGGGAGGAATAATCGAATTAGAAGTTTTTCCTTCTAAAAAATTAAAATCTATAACTTTAGGAAAACGAAAAATAAAAACTGCAGAAATAATAGGTACTCATTCAAAATTACCTTTTGATTTGATAAATGGTCAGGTAAAGGACTTTAAACGGAAATTGATTAAGAATGGTTTTTCTCTAAAAACTCTGGTGAAAGAAGAACCATCAATCAGTTCAGGTGCCTCAGTATTAGTCAGTAGTATTGATGATAGTTCTATTATTGGATTAGATTCTTTGTTTAATAACAAAACTCAGAGTTTCGATATTGATCTTGAAAAATTTATCCAAAACAAGTTTAGTGTAGATGAACATCTTGCCGATATGCTTGTCTTACCTGCAAGCTTGGCTTCTGGGATAACAATTTTTCAGATTTCAAAAATTTCGAAGCATTTGGAAACAAATTTGTTTGTCGCCTCAAAAATTACAGGTTGTAAATACGGAATTGGAAAATTAAAAGATGGTTATGAGGTAAGAATTGAGGGAATTTCACACGCCAGCATCAAGTAAAGCTGCAAAGAAAAGTATTGCTACGGATAAAACTACAGTAACTTCTCCTAAAATAATTATTTTTTTTCTTAATTTTTGAATTTGTTCAAGTGGCATTTGGTTAGAAATAATTTGATCTTCTACGTCCTTTCTAATTATTCTTACATGTACTACATAGGTAATAATTAATGCGATAACTAAAATAATTTTAATTGTAAGAAATGTTCCATAGCTTGTTGCAAACAATAAATCCGGTTTACTTAGAAGTAAATGTGAATTATATAATCCAGTAGCCATTAAAATAATCAGGGAAGGAACAGCAATTTTGTTGAATCTTTTACCAACCTTAATCATTATTTGGATTCTTTCTTCTAATGATGTACTAATTGTTTTTAGAAGAGGTGAAAAAACTATTCCAATAAAAAGAGAACCACCAACCCAAATCGCGGCTGCAACAAGATGAATCCATGTAATAATTGCTTGTTCTATAACCACAAATTTTGTAAAAGTCAATCAAATATTATGTATTTGGATCTTGACAACCTTTTTTAGTTGAATATTGTGTGCTATCATTGGTTTGGCACTTCAAAGTAAACTTTTAGTTTATGCGGCTATTGCAGCGCTAGGAGCCTTATTGTTAGCAATTCTTTGGTATGGTACCTTAGATGTTCCAGATTTAGAACAAGTTGAGATTGATCTATTTGAGGTAGAAGTATCCAATGTTAATAGAGTAGAAAATATTGCAAAATTGGATGTAACTTTTCTTGTAAAAAATCCTAGCGATACAACATTTACCGTTTCTTTGATTGGTTATCAATTATATGCTGATGGAGAATTATTGGGCTCTGGACAATATTCAACAATAGATATTGCCATGCCGGGAAGGGCACTTTTTAGCCCTGGAGCTGAAATTCCATTGAAAAATATTTTTGAACTAAAAAGATCTGATGTAAGTAACGAAATTTATCAGAACATTTTGGATAATAAAATCAATAGCTTCAGAGCTGAAGGTATAATCACTGCAGAAAGCGCTTGGAGTACAATTGAAAAGGATTTTGACAGATCCACATGAAAAAAATGGGCCGAGTGAGATTCGAACTCACGATCACCGCCGTGTCGAGGCGGTATCCTAACCAGCTAGACTACCGGCCCATTGAAAATCAAGACCATCTTCAGACATTATTAACGTTTAACAAACCAGATATCGAATAAAAAGAAAGATTATGGAAGAATTTACCAAGGAAGAGAAACATGGACTTTACAAAGCAATACATTCTAGAAGAGATGTTAGAAAGCATTTTACTTCTAAATTAATACCAGAAGAGATTTTATCTAAAATTTTAAATGCTGCACATCATGCTCCCTCGGTGGGTTTTTCACAACCATGGAACTTTATTTTAATTAAAGATTCTCAAACGAAATCAAGAATAAAAAAATCTTTTGAGGAGGAAAAAAACCGATCAGCACAATTAATTGAAGATCCCAAAAGATCAAAATACCTTTCCTTCAAACTTGAAGGAATTTTAGAATCTCCAGTTAATCTCTGTGTAACATATGACCCTTCAAAATTTGGTCCATTTGTGATTGGAAGATCAAGCATTCCAGAAGCAGGTTTGTATAGCGTTTGCTGCGCTATTCAAAATCTTTGGCTTGCAGCAAGAACAGAAGGGGTAGGTGTTGGATGGGTAAGCATACTATCAAATGAGGTTTTAAAAAATGTATTAGATTTACCAGATCAAGTGGTTCCTGTAGCCTACTTGTGTTTAGGCTACGTTGACGAATTTGCATCCAAACCAGATTTAGAAACCTCAGGTTGGCTTCCCCGTCTTGACCTAAATGACGTAGTCTATTTTGAAAAATGGAATGAAAAAGAACATCCAAATTGGAAAAACTTGCAGAATTTTATGGAAAGTAATTCTGATTACGCTTAAATAATTACAAGTATTTTTTTTGCTGGGCTTGTGGCGCAGAGTCAATTTGACGCGCAATATGGATAGCGTGGTAGCCTCCTAAGTTACAGGTCGAGGGATCGAAGCCCTCCAAGCCCGTTTATTT
>JANQNN010000045.1 GCA_028279545.1 Nitrosopumilaceae archaeon | reverse complement strand
AACTGGATTAACAATAGACCTATGAAAATTTTAGGCTTTAAATCCCCTAATCAAAAGGCTTTAGAACTGAATGTTGCAATTGCTTATTGAATTCGGCTTTGTTTGTATTTATTATATACAATTCCGATTATCAAGAACATTACTCCTAAAAGCAAAATTGGCAAAATAAAGACAAATAACACAATCCAGTTGTTATTAGGTAAAATATTGAAAAAGAAAAATAAAAATATAGCAAAAGCAATCATAATAACTCCGCCAAGTGTTTCATTACGAAAAGTTATTATATTGATTAAATATAACGCTATCCATGGCAGTGTATTAGGAAGATTTTCAATTAGCTTTTCTTGCCCGGATACAGATGATAATAAAGAAAATGCAAAAAATACAGTTGTTAAAATTAATAATAAAATATGTAAAATACTTCTTACAAATTTTATTTTATCCATTATTAAACACCGTGTCTAACCAGTCAAATGTCACTCTATTTGCACTTGTTCGGTTATCGAGCTGACAATGATCATCAGAACCATCATTTTTCATTGAAAATATATACATATCCTTTTTTTCTGATGAGATTTTTTCATAAAATTCACGTGTTTGATCAATCAACAATTTTCCTTCATCCTCTCCTGCAAGAGCCAGAGTCGGACAAGTGATCTTATGCATTTTGTCACGTAGACAACACCTATTTGGATCTTCATTTCTCTCTTTCTTTTATCAATGAAATAATATAATCAATATCTTGGTATGAATATTAATATTTTTTGGCAATAACAGCAAATTCATTTGATTTTTCATTAAAGTGATTCCCTGCAACATCCAAATATAATTCTTCGATTATAAATCCACTTTCTTCAAATTCACTTTTTAAAGTTTCGATATCAAAATACTGCAACCAATTATAAATTGTTTTTGTGCGAGATTTTTCTATAATTGTGTATTTATCAAGAATTACTTTTTCTTTGTCATACTTAAAAGTATTTAAAAAACCATAATATTTGTTGGGAGACCAAAAACCGTTAAGCAAATAAGGTTCATAAGTTATGACTTCTTCTTTACTTTTAAAAGCATTTAGTGAATGTACATCTAAAAGAACAGCTCCATCGGGTTTTAAAATTTTATGAAACTTCTCTAAAAGTTGTTTACGTTGAGCTGGGCTTAGTGCACAAAAATCACACATAATCATTATTACAAGATCAAATTTTCTATCCGTTTCAAATTCAAGATAATTCTCATTTACATAGTCAACCGATAAATTTTCTTTAGCTGCAACTTCCCGTGCATATTGAATTGAATTCTTAGAAAAGTCTATTCCTGTAACCTCGGCACCAAATCTTGCAAATCTATTTGAATATAGACCCGGCCCACAACCAAAATCAGCAACTTGAGTGCCTTCTTTTACTTGAAAATTCGATACAATCCATTGAACGGAACGATTAATAAATTCGATATTTCGAGAAGAAATATCAACATCTTCCTGTAAATGATATGTAAGCATCTGCTTTGATGTGTACTCATCAGTCCATAAATCACTAGCTGTATAAAATTCAAATGGATTTGGGCGTGTGTTAATTTTTT
The DNA here is from genome assembly GCA_028279545.1 of Nitrosopumilaceae archaeon. GTDB lineage: Archaea > Thermoproteota > Nitrososphaeria > Nitrososphaerales > Nitrosopumilaceae > Nitrosomaritimum. Next base: position 277 of record JANQNN010000045.1, on the reverse strand, counting down.
CCAATTCATCAAACATCATTTCAATTATTCTTTCCTTCTAGTTATTTAATTAACTTTGCATAGCTAAACCTCTATGTGTTTATTGAAAAATCCCCTTATTATCTCAGGATTATACCATTTTTCAATAATTTTTTGATAATCTTTAGCCTTTTGTTTTGCCTGATTATCAAATAAAATAGGGCAGTGGTATTTTTTGACGTGGCGTCATTGCGAGGAGTGAAACGACGAAGCAATCCACTTGAGTCTACTTGGTGATGGATTGCTTCGCCCGCCCCGC
>JANQNN010000020.1 GCA_028279545.1 Nitrosopumilaceae archaeon | reverse complement strand
CATCTGAATCAATTTCTAAAGATAATTCTGGTAATGTGTCTGATGGTGCAGCTTGTACTGATGCAGGACCAACAAAAGCAGTTCCTGTAACAGGATCGTACATACTTCCATGACAAGGACATTCTCCTCTCTTTCTTCCCTCATCAGGCCAATATTTCCACAAACACCATAGATGAAGACAAATCATACTGTATGCGCGTATAGCTGAAACATCATTTTTTCCTCCACCTAATTCTTCAGGAAGTCTAATGAATTGCCATTTACGAAAAGCTTCAGCATCAAGTGCTGCGTCACCTGTTGCTGGATAGGTAATTACTTCACCATGATTAATTGGATAAGTATTGATATTTGCCTGAGTTCCATCAGGTAAAATAACTGGGACTTTTTCTAATGATGCCTGATTAGGGTTTGGCATAAAATTTCCAAATGGTACAAATGGAGCAAATGCTAATCCCGTGCCTGCAGCACCTATTAACTTTAGAAAGTCTCTTCGGGATAATCCGTCAGACTTCTTTGTCCCCAGCTCCGACATTCAAGCTGACGTACTCGCCAAATTGCTTATAAACCTTGTTCAATTATTTGCCTGAATTTCTTCTTGTGATAAAAACAAATCCCAATCCGATCGCAATTCCAATAACGATTCCTATAATCAACTCTATTGGAAATGATGTCTCTTGAATTTTTTCATCTGGCTGTTTGAATTTTGGTAAATCATTTATTTTCTCGTCTTCTTGTTCTTCAGAAGCAAGTTGAGTTTTATTGAGAAAATCCGGTTCTTCAGTAATTTTTGTTTGGTTTAACTCATTTAGTTTGGATTGGACATCAGCAGAAATGGTTGAGAATTTTGCAGCTAAAGTTATAGGTTCGGTAGTTGAATTTCCTCCAAACAATGTAGTGTGTGCTAAAATTGAATAGGTACCGGTTTGATTAATTGGAACATAAATTACTGTTGATGTGTTGTCTTTATTTTTTACTGGAAAAAAACCTCCTCCTTGACTAAACACAGAGCTACCCAACCAATCAAGTGAGGCCCAACCAAGAAAATGTCCAAATATTCCTGATGGCATATTAGTTTGAATTATTTCTCCTTTGGGATTCATTACAAAAACAGAAAGATTTGTGTCATCATTAATCCAAGATAATTCAATTGCAGCTGAATTAATTGATTCATCATTAATGTCAAAATAATATTGCCGCCAATCTCCAGCCATATAGCGATTGGCCATGTCAAAAGCACCTTTAACATAACCATTTCCATAAAGTACATCTTCACTTTGATTTCCTTCAATCAAAATCGCAGTGTCTTTTTTCTCAATTGGTTGTTTTACCACAAATGAAACAGGAGCATTTACTGAATGTTTGAATCCTTCAAAAGTTATAAATCCTTGATAAATTCCTGGTTGAATGTCTGTTGGCAATACCAAATTTACTTTTATTGTAGCTGAATCCTGAGGTTGAATTGAAATTGATGAAGATTCAGGCCACAAGACAGACCAATTTTGTTTTTTATAATAACTAGCTGATAAAGTATAATCCATTGAGGTAGAGTTTAGTTTTGTATCTCCTAACCAGTAAGAGTATCGAGTTGGAACGGGATAAACTCCAACCAAAGGAGTTCCTTCAAATTTATCTGCAGGTTCAGTTACTCTTAATTCTTGAACCGTTCCCCATGAACCTCCCCGATTAATTAATGATAATTCGTTGCTAGTAACTTTGGTATTGTTATTTTTATCAATCCAATCATAAAGGTAAAGAGAAGAAATCTTAATATCATTTGCATAAATGTCATCAGTTTTATTCATAAAAGTGGTAAATGGAAAATTCACATTCAAAATTAATAAAGAGCTGTCATTGGGGATTGGATTTTCTTCATCAAAGAATTCTCCAAATTCTTTATGTAATTTTACATCTGAAAGTTTAACATAATTTGGAATATAGGCATTTTTGGATTTTAGATCTGGATCTTTTAGGAAATTAGCATCTTGTTGCATTACCTTAGTTGTACCATCAAACTGATTCTTTTTGATTAAAGATAGCGTTTGGGGCTTAACCTTTATCTCCATTTGGGAATCATTAGGATTTTCTACGGTGAATACAGCTGAGCTTCGTTCTCCAGGCAATAAATGCCCTGCAAACCAACTTGTCATAGGCATTGATTTTGAAGGAATTTTGAATCTTTCAAATCCAAGGTCAGTAGAGTTTATTGAATTTACTGCTGGATCCAAAATATTTTTTATATTTTCATAAGACGCGTCGTTATAAACAATAAAGAGGTCATTGTCTCCATTTACAAATTCCAGTGCGGAATTTACATTTACAAGTCCCGAACCCTGATTAAATGGATCATTTTGCAAATCAGTTGCAGTAGACATTAAGATATTTTTGATGGTAAAAGGATCATATTCCTTTGACTGTTTATTCAGTTCTTCCATTAAAACAGCGGCACTCCCAGATACAAGTGGCGCTGCCATACTTGTCCCGCCAAATAAAGAAAAAGATTCTTTTTTTGAGTCTTTATGAAATTTTAACACTGAGGAGGGTGTAAAACCGTGCGCGCCAATGCTCATCAAGTCAGGTTTGGGATCACCTAAAATTCCAGGACCTCTGCTTGAAAAATCAACCACATGATTGTAATGTGAAGTTGTATTTCCAAATCTTGGTTGGTTTTCAAATGGACCATATCCAACAAAAACATTGTTTGTAGTTGCGCCAACTGAAATCCCAAAGGGTGCAGCGTTTGGCATTCCCATTGTTCCATAACCTGGCCCTGAATTTCCAGAACTTGACACCATTGTTATTCCTGGATAATTATCATCAAGTGATTTTGGAGTAGCTAAAATACTTGCAATTAAAGATATAACATCCATTCCAGGTGCAGCCTTTAAAGACGGAAAGTTTGAAATTCCCCAGCTATTAGAAATTATATCTACATTTGTTTTTCCAGAAAATTTCCAATTGTCTTTTTCATTTTCAAATCCTGCAGCCCAAAGCCATGCATAAACAGTATCTCCAAACCAAAGAGCTTTCATTGGAACTATCTTTGCATCAGGAGCTACTCCTTTTATTACAAATTTTTTTGTGTTGTTGTAAATATCATATTCTTGTAATCCCACGGAAGTAATAGAAGCTGAACTTGCAGTTCCATGTCCCATAAAATCTGTCATTACTCCAAAGAAATTTCCTTCAGGATCAATTGATGGAAGAAGAGTGCCGTTAATTGCATTTACTGATTCATCAACCTTAATGGTTTTATTTTGAATTACACCATAAACATCTAAGACTCTTGCCCCCACCGTACCTGCACTGTAATCCATTTTTCCATCTTCATTTGAGTCATAAACAAGAAATTCGTTTCCACTTCCTAAAACAATTGGTTTTTCATCAGTAAAATCAAAATCATAGTCTGGTAATTCGTTTGGTTCTAAATCAAATCTAGTAAAATCTTCCCATGAGGTTGACATGTCTGGAATTATGGTGTCGTATTTTCCTGAAACATTAGAATCTACAAAAAGAACAGGAACTACTTGAACTCTACTTTGTGGTCCAGATAAACCTCCTTGATACATTATTCCAAGATGATAAATTCCACTTTTTGATTTTATGTAATCTCTATTGTTATCTCCAATTTTCATATCGCTGGTTACTGTTCCATTAAACGTAGTTTGCATACCTATTTGAGGAAAAAATGAATTGTAAATTGGTACTTGTGTTCCTTTACCATCTTGAAAAATGTCAAGGAAAATACCTTCTTTGGTTTGATAAACTCCAGATGTTATTCCTTCAGGTAGTGGTTTACTATAATTTTTAATTATATCGTCTTCATCTAAATACGCAAAGAAGGTAGCATTGGTCAATATTATTCCTTGACCATCTGCATCAACCATTATTGGATGATTGAATTTGTCTCTTGCAAGAGATTCTTGAATGTCTGGGTTTGAAAAATCTACACCGGTATCAACTATTGCAATTTTAATTCCATTTCCTGTGGCATTATAATTTTTTTCCGCAAGTTTTGAGCCAGTAATTTCTCCAATTCTTGAGGCATCAATAGTTTCTTCTTCTGAATGAAAATCTAATTTAAAATCTTCAATAACATAATAGCCACGAGAAATAAGATTTGAAACAGCTTTCTCCTCCATTACTGCCACATGAAAAAATCCTCGTTCGGATTCAATTCCGTATATTGAATTTTTTTTCAATAAATCAATATCGTTCGATCCTGCTCCAAAAATTACATATCTTTTAAAGTTATTTTCCGTGAAAAAATCAGAAGAAACTTCTACAATTCCTGAATTAAAAAAAGTTTCATAGCTTTTTGGAACAAAATTTTCATTCACTAAATCTCCACCGGTAAATGAATATGAGTTTGAAAATGTAGCGGTAAGCAAAACTACGACGAAAAGTATTGCCACTTTGGGCATAAGTTTATTGATTTATTCTACATTATTATAACTATCTTCTTCTAGCAAGGATTGCCACTTGAAGGGCAACTATAATTCCAATTGATGCTACTACCGGAAATAACAAAGAATTTAGTTGTGATGATGCTTCTTCAATATTTTCTACAGAGTCAGAAACCGAAGAAACGCTTTTATCGATATTTCCACTGGCACTACCTAAAGTAGATCCAAATTCTCTTACTTCAGATTTTAAAATTTCAAGTTCTTTAGATGTTTCATCTAAAATAGAATTTAGTTCAATAATTTGATCATAAACTCCGCTAATATCCTGACTTTGAACTAAAGTTGCAGCAGAAGCTTGTGAAATTGCTCCTTGACTAAATGCTACCACATGGAAGATAAATGTACCTTCTTCTTTTGGAACATAATCAACAAAATACAAACCTTGATGCAGTGTTTTAAACGAATCAGTAATGGTTTCTACTTTTCCTGATGGTGAATGAACATGGGTAGTTTCAAGTAGTTGAGATGGGTCATTTCCAACTAAAAGACCGTCACTTGTAGTCTGAACAAATACTCGAATTGGAGTATTGATTGCTGCAGTCTCTGGTGCAAAAACAAGAGTGTTTATCTCCCTATCCACTGGGATTTCCACTAATTCTGTGGTTGATGTGAATTCAACGTTTATTTTTTTAGACAACCCACTTTGCTCTGTGCTGATTACTTCAACAGTATAAGTCCCAAAAGGAAAGCTAGAAGAAGAAATAGGCCAAGTTATTAAATTGTAATTAAATGACCCTTCATTATCAGTAGTTACTTGATCAAATCTCGCAATAGTTTCATCAGGAGCAAATAATCTAATTATTAAATTTTCATTTGGCAATCCTTTTCCATATACGAAAAGTGGTTGGTTCTCTGCAAAAACATTACTGTTTGTTGATACTTCTAAATCAGCAAAACTTTCCTGGATTGGAAAGATTAGTACAGAAAATATAAACAAAACAAGAATTTTTTCATTCACGTTAAAGTAGGTCATTTTATCACCTAGATATTACTTCTGGAAAATTTATCCATAACTATCGTTAAGAGGAGATTCAAAAAAAAGAAAAGGAATAGTGTGAATTTGCTAGTCTTATACGACAGTTATGCTTGTATCTACAGGTGGAGATAGAGCAGTTGGATTATCAACGCTCTCCCAAACAAATGCGGTTACATCAAATGTACCGTCATTTTCTGGAATCCACGACAAAGCTGGGCTGAATGATTGTCCTGGTGACAATGAACCAGTAATCCATGCTAGTGAGACTGTAACGCCGTTTGCATCCTGAATCTGTATCAAGTAAGCAAATGGTTGCTCTCTATCTTGGCCATTTGACACATCACAAGTGATTTGTACCTGTTGGTCTACGGATACACTACTTAGAGTATTTCCGAAGGCATCAACAACTCTACAGTTAGTAGCCGGAGCTCTCTCTAGAGGTGGTACTACAGTACCTATGAGTGAAGTGGCAGTGATATCAAGTTCATCTGCTGTTGTATATGGATCAGGTAAGGTGTTATCTTCATATTCTGCAGTGACAGTGTCACCTTCTGCAACTCTGAGTCTGTGACCAGATGATTCATCAAGAACGGTGAAGAACACTGTTCCTTCGAATATACCGGTTGCCTCATTAGTTTCAGTTACAGTCAAATCGATACCACCAGCGTCAGAATCAGACCATACGTCGACATCGAAGTTGTCGACTGCTTCTGGATCTAAGTTCATGTCTGGATCAATTACTCTTACAACGCCAGTTCCGCTTGCAGGATAGCTTGCTTCAAGCCACTGTACCTCACCAATGTTCCATCTGATAAGTGCTGAGCCGACTACTGTTTCATCCTCTGAGAATTCAAAGGAGACAGTAATACCGTCATCATCATCAGCTGGCAATAGTCCATCAGTTGGACCTGCACCTGAAGGTGCAGTTGATATTACATCGTTACCGTTAGCATCACCAGTTCTGGAATCGCCATCAGCATCATGTGTGAAACCAGTAAGAATTACCTCACCAGTAAAGATGCCTGTGTCAGTACCAGTTTCGACAAGTTTGTAGTTGTCGATATCGTCACCTCTGGTTGAGACCTTTATTGGGTCTAAATCAGTGTTTCCGATTTCATCAACTAAGTCACTATCGAAGTTGTGATCTGGGGCTACAATTGTAACATATACTTTATCAGTCCATGTGTAGACTTTTTGGTCAAGTTCAACAGTTGCTCCGAAGTTTGAAGTGTAGATTGTCAAGACGACATCTTCATCTTCATCACCTACAAAGTCAGATCCGCTTGGGCCCCAGTCAGTATACTCGAGGACAATTTCTTCTCCTCTTTCTAAGTTATCACCAAGCAATGATTCAGGAACTTCAATGATAATCTGGAAGATACCAGTACTATCACCTGTTTCTCTGAAGTCAGTTGGTTCTGGGTCAAATGAAGCTGCTGCACCGCCAGCATTTCCCATGGAAACGGTTGCGGCATCAGAGTCCCATTCAATTAAGTCCAAGTCATAAGTTTCTGCTGCATCATTGTCCAGATCTAAGTCTGGTTCAATTAATGTGAGAATTATATCGGATCCAATGATATACACGGATTTGTCAGATTGCAATACACCGTTTCTAAGGTCGAAGGTAGCAGAATCAGTGACAGTATTTACATCACCAGATGCATCAGCTGGATCTGTGTATTCTACTTGGAGAATGTCTCCTTGTAAGATACAATAGTTTTCACCAGCTGGAGATGCTGCTGAGAATCTGTTTAATTCGCCTGCAAGACCTGAACCATCAGTTGCTGTAAATGCCGTAGTTGCTGGACAGATAGAGCTTGATGGACCGTCAGTGTATCGTACTCCTAAGTCAATTTCAAATATACCTGCATCTGGTGCAACTTCCTCGATTGGACCAAACTGTACAACAGTTGGTGTATCAGTGAAGGTACATGCTGCAGTTACTCCTGGAATAGCTGGGTTTGGAGTGATTGTACATGCGCCATTAGTAAATCCAAGTCCACTTGGGTCAGGAGCTATTGTTAGCTCAGCAGTTTCCAAGGTAGTTGTTGAATCTGTAAATAGTGCAGTTGCAATGCTTACTCCACCGGCAACTATGTCCAATACATCACCACTGGTATAACCAAGACCTGGATTGTTAATGGTTAATTCACCATCATCAACGTTAAGGTCTCCATTCAAGTCATCCCATGTTGCTGTTGCGACTGTTGTTGCAGTTGCACTAGCAGCTGGAGGTGGAACGGCAGTATCATCTAATGTTACTGCTGTTGGTAATGGAAGTGGTTGATCAATTGAAGTTAGTATATTGAGTTCGGATGCATCTATTGCAGATGTACCGATATTGACAAATGTTCCGCTAGCACAAGTTGTTGCTCCTGGTTGACAGATAAGTACTGCGCCAGTTCCAAATGATGCGATTCCTGTAATTTCAGAACCATCACCTAGACCTGCTGCACCAGTGTCAGTAAATATTGCTGCTACAACGTTACCATCAAGATCACTGATAGTTACGAGACCATCGACAAATGTGTTTGCGCCAAATGTACTTAATTCATCACCTGAATCAATACCGTTGGCTGCATTGTCGACAAATGTTGCTGCAATTACTGTTACGCCCTGTGTAATGGTTACAGGTTCAGTTCCTGGTGGACCTGATCCTGGACCAACACCAAAGCCTGCTGGTGTACCTGAAGTTACTACACCGCCAAAGCCTGGAGTACTGGTATTAACAACGATTTCGCCGTTAGATACCATACCGTCACCAACCAAGGTTTCTCCAACGTTAATTGTACCATCAATTGCTGTTGGACCACCGGCAAATCCTAAGATCACAGTTTCAGCACCTCTAATTACAGAGACCTTTACTGGACCTACTGGAGCTGCGGCAGTGTTTTGGTTAATGACGTCTTCACCTGCTGCTGATATATCAAAGTCTGGGTCGTTTACTCGTACGTGGATAGTCAGATCTCCGTTTGGTAAGAATGTACCTGCGGCAGTCAAGTCAGGAGCCACACCAGATGCGTGAACTGGGAAGATGGATCTATCTTCAGGAGAGGTTTCTCCTGCGACAACTCCAAAGTCCGCTGGTACACCAAATGGTACTGGATAGACTGTTCTGTCAAGACTTACTGAACCGGTGTTTGCGCGAACTCCTGCGCTGTCACCTACCTCAATAATTTCGCCAGATGCATCTCTAAAGTCAACGTAGTTTACTTCAATATCCAAACCAGTGGTGGTCTCAGGTGTTGCGGAACCTGGTCTACACCAGTTAGTTGGGATTTGGAAGTCTCCTGCGAAGAGTCCAGAGGATGTGTCACCTTGTTCAACTAAGCTGAATCCACTTGCACCTAAGCCGGCGTCTGCGCCGCCTGTTGGAACACAAATTGGAGATGCTTGCCATGAGGCATCATCAAAGGTAACATCTAACATTCGTCCTAGTGGTCCGAATGAGAATACTGGTAATCCTGCAGTACCTACAGTATCACGTGCAGGTTCAGCAAAGAGAGTACCAGTAACAACTGTGAATATATCAATGAGGTCAGAGTCTACGTTAAGATCTGCATCCTGTAATGTAATGTTAACTGTGTCAGCAATCTTGTAAGAATCTAGATCAAATGAAACAACACCTGAATGAGTTGGAGCCTCTTGTTGGTCAGAGATTTGTGTAGAAACACCATCTGCACCTAAGTCAAGGAAGTTGACTCTTGGTGAATCTTCATCGGTGGAATCTTCCATTACGATAAAGTCTGGACAACTGTCAAAGGTTCCAAGTCCTGCATAGGTTGCTGGATTCAATATGTTCAATTGGTTAAGCATTGCATACTCTAAGCATCCTTCGAATGTACTAGTGTTATCACCAGTCTCTTCTAGTTCGAGTCTGACGATTTGACTGTTCACTCTTTCAGCTGCTTCAACACCATCATCAGTGAAACCCCAACCAACAATATCTGAGGCTGCTGGTAACACTGTTCCTGGTGCTGCTACTGTACCTGCTGTTGTTGCAAGGGTAAATGTTACAGTTAGTGGTGTAGCTGCTGCTAATCCACCAAATGCACTTGCTCCTGCAACGGTATTATCAATTAAGATAAGACCTTGCAAACCGGATCCTGCTGCTGCAGGAATTGGTACGCCAGCGATGGTTAATGCTGTTACTCCAGTGGCACCCAAACTATCACCAAATGATCTAATATCATAGTTGTAGAATGCGAAGCCTCTGAAGGTTGGGTCATTAACTGGTACTGCACTGAAGAAGTCGCCCATTGTTCCTTGAGTGAAAGTCAAGACGTCTGCACCGACGTTTGTTAACCCTGTTGTGGTTAACATTGCTCTTTCACTGTATGCTTGTACACAGTCACTAAATGAACCGACAGGTCCACAAGCAATTGGTCCACCAGTGTATGTAGCAGCGGTTAAGCTGGATAACACTGCAGGTGAACCAGTTTGTAATGCTGGTAACAAAGATACGTTAGGATTATTGAAATCGAGATCTTCATCTGCACGAGAGTTGAGGTTCATGTCGCCATCGACGAGAATTACGGGAACTGCTTCACCAGAATCCCATGAATCGTCTTCAAGCTGAATGTCAATACTACCAAATGAGAATCCTACAAGAACTGAAGCTGGGGTATCATTATAATCAAATGCTGCAGAGGTTCCCCTTGCTGCTGCACCTACGATTACAACACTGGAACTATCTGATTCATCATATGTACCAAATACTCCACTGTTTGGACCCTGCTCTGTTATTGTGACTGGAACCTGACCTAACATGTTGAATGGACCGACAGGTACTCCTGCTGGAGTAATTGCTGTTGCGGTTTGCCAATCAAATGGGTTTTCAGGATCAATGATACCGTCAGGGACGGGATCACCATCGGCGTTAGATAATACAGAATCATCGTTATCTCTAAGTGTAATAACTGCACCTGTACCTTGCAGATCTGCATCTGTTATCAAAATACAGTTATCATCACACATTAAAGCTCCGAGTTGACCAGTTAGTAAGTTTGCTGGACCTGCATTGGCAGCAATGTTACCAACAGCATTTCCGTTCTCATCGAATACTTGGTAGTTTGTGGATGCAGCCAATGGGCCACCGCCAGTTGTACCAAATGTCCAAGAGTCTTCATCTGTTGGGTCAATGTTTAGCCAAAGGTCTGTAATTGTAGCGTGTACTTCATCGCCTCCTCCATACGAACTTTTATCTAATTCCGCTCCGGCAAATGCCTCTGCAGTATCAAAAGTTAGTGTTGTTGTTTGAGCACCACCACCTTTGTTGTACTGTACGACTACGTTACCAGTTGGGTTTAATGGATAAAGTTGAATGAATGGCCATGCTTGTGGGTCAATACCAATTTGTCCTGCTAGTGCGCCAGCGGGAATAGTTGGGTTGACTTGCTTTTCCTCTCTGAGAACATTCTGAGTGTCACCACCGGTGAAGTCACCCACACATGCTGCAGTAATTGGTCCACCTGTTGCAGAACCAACAGCTAGAGAACCACCAATGGCTGAACCAACGGCGATACCTACACTGTCTGAAACATCTACAACTGGAGCACCAGCTAATCCATCGAGGTCAGCAGTATTGCTACAGAAATTACCAAAGTCAGTACCTACACCAGCTGCGCCGGCAGTAGCATCTGCGATTTGGGCCATATCTCGGTCTGCAAAGTAACCATACCAGTTACCGTCTACGGCTTGAACCATTCTAAGAATCTTACCGTTTACTGTAACATCAGGCTCACCCTTTGCATCGTCTGTATCATTAATGTCCGAGTCAATCACAACGACCTCAATTACTTGAGGTCCTGACATGTAGTTATCAAATTGCGAGTTTTCTGCGGATACAAATAGGTTGGCGTTGGCTGCATGTGCAGCTGGCACTACGCCAGGAATTGCAAATGTCAATCCACCGGCAACCATAATTGTCATTAGTGTAAGACTAGTTAGTTTACGTCCTATTTCGTTATTCATGTTATTGTGTTTTTTTCTAAATAGTTTGTATTTAACCCTAATGGACGAATTGTCCACAAATTATCAATTCTTTATAGAAATTTCATGACTAGCAAGTGGTATATGTAAATTCTCTAAAAAAAATTGTAATTTTTACAAATTTCGTCTTTTTTTGATTTTTGATCTGGAGAATTTTATTAATTTGGGCTTTAAAACTCTAAAAATTTTATCAAATTTCGTGAATTTTAAACTTTTGATAACATAGAAACCAAGATAATTGGCTCGCTTTACACAATTTCATTGAAAATTCTAATTACTGGGGGAGCTGGTTTTATTGGAAGACATCTGGCGGATTTTTTTTCAAAAAAAAACCAAGTAACAATTTTTGATAATTTATCAAATAGTTCAAAAAAAAATATTGAATTTCTCATCGCAAAAAAAGTTGACTTTGTAAAAGGAGATATTTTGGATTATGAAAAATTAAAACAAACTTGTATTGGATTTGATTTGATAATTCATCTTGCAGCCAAATCAGATGTAGCTGATTCTGTAATTAATCCTGATGATACAATCAAAGTAAACGTTACTGGATCTGAAAATGTAATTAAATGTTGTATTGAAAATAAAATTAAAAAAATAATTTTTGCATCATCTTCTGCTGTATATGAAGATTCTAAAATTCCTGTAAATGAAAATGCAAAAACAAATCCTTTGTCACCATATGGGGAAAGTAAACTTGAAGTAGAACAAAAATTAAAAAAAATTTCACTAGAGTTTGAAATTGATGCAATATCTTTGAGAATGTTTAACGTTTTTGGTGAAGGGCAAAACGATCATTATTCTGGTGTAATTTCAAAATTTTTAAAAAATATTTCAAAAAATAAACCAATCGAAATAAATGGCGATGGAACACAAACAAGAGATTTTATTGGAATTTTTGACGTAGTGACAGCATTTGATTGTGCAATAAAAAATATTGAAGGAAAAAAGGGGCAAGTATATAATATTGGAACAGGAGAATCTATTTCAATTAATGAACTTGTTAAAATGATTTTAAAAATAACTAATAAAAAAGTTGAAGTAATTTATAGAAAAGCAAAACGTGGAGAAATAAAATATAGTGTTTCAGATATTTCATTGGCACAAAAAGAATTAGGTTTTTTTCCAAAACAAAAACTTGAAAAAGAATTAATAAAATTACTAAACAGGTTTAATTGAAATTATTAAATCTTGAAAGCTAAGAAAATTTTCTCTACCAGACCAGGATCCATATCTTATTGGTTCTTCAATAATCAAACCATGTTTTTCATAAATTTCTTTGATAAATTTTTCTTTATACGCTATAGTGTGTTCCGGAACGTCACGATACATTAGATAATAATTTTCATCTAAATATTCAAATTCTATTTTACTTTTTTTTAACTTTATAGAATTTTGTGATTGTGAATTCAATAATAAAAAAGTCAATAAACATTTTCCGTTATTTTTCAAAACCCGGTTAATTTCAGCAAAATAGTTGTCCAAATCCTCAGGTAACATATGGGTAAAAACTGAGGTTGCAAAAATAAAGTCAAAATAATTGCTTTCATAGGGAAATTTAAAGTCAGAAGGCTGGATTTTGCCATTTGGATTGTATTCTTTATTGTAAATGTTTACCAGTTGAAAATTAAAATTAGAATATCTTGTTGATATGTTTTTTTTACACCATTCAATTCCAGATTGAAAAATATCAAATCCTTCATAAGCACCAGATGATTCAAGGAATTTAGTTAGAGGTACTGCCATTCTACCTTGACCACATCCAATATCAAGAATTTTATCGGTAGGATTTAGATTACAAAGGTTTTGAAAATGACTAAAAAATTCTTCTCCAACTTTTCTAAAGTCGCCAGATCCAATAAATAATAAACCCTCGGGGGATAATTCCGAAGAATTTTTTCCAAAATAATTTACAGAATCATAAAAAAATCTGTAGAGATGGTATAGTTTCCATTTTAAGCTTGGATGGTGATTTAGAAATTTCAATCTTTTCAAAATATCGTCTTACTTATTTTCCCTAATAAGGACACTTAAGGAAAATAAAATTATGGAGGTAACAATGAGAATAACTCCTAAAAGAGAAGTGAGTACAGAAGCTAATAATGAACCATAGAAAATAAGATTTTCATTCAAGTATGCATTTAAAAATTGAATTCCAGTAATGGTTCCAACAATTAACAAAATAATTCCGGGAATACCATAAAAAGGAAGAGGATGTTTTATTGATACAAATTTTATGGTGTTTATTAAAACAGACACCCCATGAGGAATTGAATGTTGTTTGGATGTATCTCCTTCATAAGATATAGTAATTGGAACCTCAGCTACTGACAATCCTTTATTTGATATTTTCAATAAGATTTCTGTAGAAGCTGACATTCCCTGTTCTGTGGGATGAATTGCATCAATTGCATTTTTTGAATATGCTCTAAATCCAGATTGAGAATCAGATATCTTAAAGTTAGTACCAAAGTTTGATGCAGAAGTAATAATTTTGATTCCAGTTTTACGATATCCTGAAGCTTTTGTGGTTTCATCCAAAAACCTTGACCCAATAACTACATCTACATTGTGTGTTGTAATCGCATCAATTAGCAATGGGATTTGGTCTGGATTATGTTGCCCATCGCCATCAAGTGTAACCATTATTTGCGCATTTTCTTTTCTAGAATAATCAAACAAAGATGAAATTGCGGCCCCATAACCTTGATTACTTTGAGAAATAACAATAGCCCCTGCCTCACGGGCCATTTTAGCTGTTTTATCAGTAGAACCATCATCACAAACTACTACTCTATCTACATGTTCCAACGATTTCGATACAACATCTGATATTGAATTTTCTTCATTGTAGGCAGGAATACATGCTATTTTCAATGTATCAACTCTCATTCAATACCAATATGTAAAGTGTTTGTGGTTTGTACAAGTTTGTTGAGCCTTAAATTAAATTCAAAGTTGATAATTTCTGGATACCCAAAATTTGTTGAAAGGGCTTCTAACTTGAATACAAAAACAAAAAGGTAAAGGAATTTACTTTCTCAAATCCAATTTTTGGAAGGTTTAATGTAATTTGTATTTTTTATGATCTCAAAAAAGAATTAGTAGTCCTGATTTAATTTTTGAAGTTAGGCCAAGTATTTCATATTTGATTTACATTATATTTTTTAAAAAGTTAAAATTATATTTTGAATTTTAAAACTAAAAAATTAAGCTCTTTTCACAACATACAGATCTTGCTTGCTTGGTAAATTTGAACTTGAAATATGGTAAAGCAACTCGAGGCCTGCTTTTTTCAATAAATTCTTTACAAAGGATTCTGTCACCACCATTAAACTATATTGTTCATCAGGTATTCTTCCTTTAGTTTCATTTTTTTTATTAGACTCTCTTCCAAAATGATATCCATTTTCCATAGATAGATTAAATTTTTTTACATGGAACTCACCTTTTGCAGTAAATAAAAATAATCCGTTGCTATCAAGAATTTTCGATAACTCAGATAAGGTAAATTCAAAGAGATGCGGTGGTAAGTGACTAAACACAGAATAGCTGATAATAATGTCAAATTTCTCAGTTAAAGATGAAATTTTATTTTCTTGGGAAACAACGAAAGTATTTGCATTAAATTCCTTTCCACAGAAATTTACTGCTTCATCCCATACGTCAGCTACAGTCAACTTAGAGTAATGAAAAATGGAATTAAGATGTCTAGTTATTCTTCCATGTCCACAACCATATTCAAGAATATTTTTTTTTGTAAACGAGGGATTAATTTTTTTTATTGCGTCTACAAATATTTTAGTATGTTGCGCACCTGATGTGAAATACAATTCTCGAGGACGATTTCTTTTTAGAATAAAATTCATCATTTCATCATCAGGATGAACAAAATGACTTACACCGTCGGTTAACAATATTCAAATTTGAAAAAAAGGTTTAATTTTAAACTTTTTCATAATTTTACTTGGTTTTTCAGAGTAACATAACACTAAGATTCCCTAATTTGAAAAATATCTAAGGATTTGTAAGTTGATGATTATAAAATATTTTGAAAAAAATTTAAGAAAAAAATAGTTAAGACGTTACGATAATTTTTATAATTTTTATCAGTGATTAGAAAAATTATACAATTTCAAAATTTGTGGTGGTGTAACATTATATTTTTTCATTGTAACAAAAAAAATGTTACAGTAAGTTATGTTTAATAATATAATTCTAAACTCTGTTTTTAATGGCGATAGAACTAAGACAAGTTTGTAAATTTTGTCTTAAGGAACAACCAGAACTGAATTTGTTTTGTGTTAGTTGTAATAGACGAGGATGGGATCTTAAAAATTAGATCCATGACGGTTTCGGGGGAAACGTTTTTTATTTTGTAACAAAAAAAATGTTACAGTAAGTTATGTTTAATAATATAATTCTAAACTTTGGTTTCAATGGCGATAGAACTAAGACAAACATGCAAATTTTGTAAAAAGGAACAACCAGGACTGAATTTGTTTTGTGTTAGTTGTAATAGACGAGGATGGGAATCCTAAAAATATGTTCGAATAAGTTTTGGGGGAAACGTTTTTTATTTTTACCCTAAAAAAACTTCCTTGATTATAGTTTTTGATGAAAATTAATGCAATAAGGGGTTAGTAAAGAAATTTCGGATGATGTATTTTGAAAAATTTTTTATTTTTAGTTAAATTTTAGGTTTATACTTTAAGATTTGATCTTTCTCCAAGTAAAAATTGCTGCTTCTTTGGAATTTTGTTTCCTTTAATTTCCGATGAATTTGCTATAATACTTGATGACAAGTCAACTTTGGCATTGATATCACAATTAGCCATTATTATTGATTCTTCAAGTGTGCAGTTTTTTAAAATACAATTATCTCCAACTGAAATGTACGGTCCTAATCTTACTGAAGGTCCAATTTTACAATTTTTTCCAATTATTGCAGGACCAGTAACAATAGAATCTCTAGAAATCTCTGTTCCGTTTCCAATTACAATATTTTTGGATATTTTCGAATCTTTATCAATTAAAAATTGATTTTCTGTTCCAATTGAATCCAAAACAAGTTTATTGGCATGAATTATATCTTCTGGCGTTCCAGTGTCCTTCCACCAACCAGTAACAATATCATAATCAATTTTGTTTCCTTGATTCATTAACATATCTAGTGCATCTGTAATTTCAAGTTCTCCTCTCCAAGAGGGTTTTAAATTATCAATAATATCAAAAATTTTGGAAGTAAGAAAGTAAATTCCAATGACTGCTAAATTAGATTTAGGTTCTTTTGGTTTTTCAATAATTTTTTTAATCTTTCCTGGATTATCCTTATCAAGTTCTGCAATTCCAAATCTTTGGGGTTCATCTACTTCACACAATAAAATCATTGCATCAGAATCAGAAGCTTCAAATTTCTTGGTATAATCATTAAGGTTTTTTCTTAATACATTATCTCCCAAGTATACGATAAACTTGTCATTACCGATGAAATCCTTACATAATCTTACAGCATGAGAAATCCCTTTTGGGGCCTCTTGGTAAATATAGGAAATTTTTACCCCAAATTTTTCCCCAGTACCATAGTATTCTTTTACTTTTTCTGGATATACATCTCCTATAATAATTCCAATTTCTGTTACACCTGTAGATTTTAAGTCCTCCAGAGCATACTGCGACATTGCTTTATTTGCAATAGGAAGCAATTGTTTTGGTCCAGTATGAGTAAGGGGTCGAAGTCTGGTGCCATGACCTCCATGCAAAATAATTCCTTTCATTTTTCTAAATTTTAAATCATGATAATATAAAAGAAATCATCATTTTTTTATCTCATCTATTAAAAGTGACAAACTCTGCTGAATCGGCATAGGTTTTTCAGAAAGAATTTCAGTGGCCATTGAAACATTAAGTGAAGAATCTTTTGGACGTTTTGCCTTCCAGTCTATGTCTTCAATTTTTGATTTTATTAACAAATTCTTATCTAATCCCAACTTTTCTGCAATCAATATTGCAAAATCATATCTAGATATCCTTGAGGCGCCTGCAAGGTGAATAATGCCATTGATTTGTTTTGTTCCAATTTCGATAATCATTTTTGATAAATTCGAAACATATGTAGGGGATGTGAATTGATCGGTTAGAACTTTAATTTTTTTTTTATCTTTTAGGTTTTCTATTACCCAGAGTGGGAAAGTTTTCTTTTTTGTGTGTATTCCAAATGGAGTACTTGTCCTTGCAATTGCCCAATTTGACGCCAAATTGTTTAGAGCTAATTCGCCTTGGTATTTTGTCATTCCGTAATAACCAAGTGGGCAAGGAGTATCATCTTCTGTTTTCAAAGCCTTTTCTCCATCAAAAACATAGTCAGTTGATACATATACAAAAAAAGCATTAATTTTGGCAGAAACTTTTGCCAACATGTTTGTAGCTTTTACGTTTATTGTATAAGCTAATTCTTTTTCTATTTCGCACAAATCAAGATTTGTCATTGCAGCAAGATGAATAATAACGTCAGGATTTATTTCCATTACTTTTGATTTAATTTTTTCCAATTTTGTTAGGTCTAAATTAACAGGAATACCTTCTTTGGGTTTGTCTTTATGATAAATTGAATATACTTCATGACTTTGTATTATAAGATCATGTACAACATACTGCCCCACTAATCCACTTGCTCCAGTTACTAAAAACTTCATTTCCAATTGAGCGTCCAGGGTTGAGGGTGTAATGTATTTTCATCCACAAGAGGTTCCCACCAGTCCTTATTTTCCAGATACCAATTTACAGTGTGTTCAAGAGCTGAATCAAAAGAGTATGAAGGCTTCCATCCTATATCATTACCTATTTTGGAACAATCAATAGAATATCGTTTATCATGCCCCGGCCGGTCTCCTACATACTCTATCAGGTCTGTGGGTTTATCTAAAATCTTTAAAATTTTTTCAACAATACTTTTGTTTGTAATCTCCTCATATGCAGTAATATTGTAAACTTGACCAGATTCTCCCCTTGAAATTAATGACTCTAGTGCCTGGACATGATCATAAACATAAATCCAACTTCTAATCTGTTGACCATCTCCATACAGAGGAACTTTAAGATTTTTAATTGAGCGAATTATTGATTTTGGAATTAGTTTTTCTGGAAACTGATTTGGTCCAAAGTTATTGGTGCATCGTGTTGTAATACAATTTACACCATAGGTTCGATGGTATGATGAAACCAAATGGTCGGCTGCGGCCTTTGTTGCACTATAGGGATTACTAGGATTTATTTGGGAATTTTCATTAAAAGAAGTTGTCCCCTCAGCATCTCCATAAATTTCATCTGTGGAGACATGAATGAATTGTTTTTCAAATTTTCTAATTGCCTCAAGTATAGAATATGTTCCTAAAACATTAGTTTCAATAAATGGTCGAGGGTTTGAAATACTCCTATCCACATGTGATTCAGCTGCAAAATTAATTACCGAATCTACATCACTAGTAATTTTTTCAATAATATTGTGATTTTTTATATTATCTTTTATGAATTCATAATTTGGGTTATTTTTTAATCCTTTAAGATTATCAAGATTGGAGCCGATTGTTAGATTATCTAGATTTGTAATTTTATGGGTTGGATTATTTTTCAAATAATTTTTAATAAAGGAACTTCCAATAAATCCTGCTCCACCGCAAACAAGAATTTTCATAATTAAAAAAGTCTCAATTCCAATTTAACTTTAGTGAAAAAAGGATCAATCATAAGAAAAATTGTTATCAATTTCGTTTAACAGAGGAAATTCTAAATCTCGTTTTGCCAAAATTGGATTTGAAATTGGCCAGTTAATTTCTAAAGAAGAGTCGTTCCAGTTAATTCCTCTTTCATCTTCTGAGGAGTATTCTTTGCTTACTTTGTATAGTATATCCGCTTCTTCACTTAAAACACAAAAGCCATGGGCAAAACCCTCAGGGATAAACATGAATTTATGATTATCTTCAGATAAAATTTCCGCAACCCACTTCCCAAAATAAGGAGAACCAATTCGAATATCAACTGCTACATCAAAAATCTTTCCTTTAATTGGAATAACAAGTTTGGCTTGTGCCGTTGGGTTTTTTTGGTAATGAAGCCCTCTTAAGACATTTTTAATGGAGTGTGAAATATTATCTTGAACAAATTTAATTTTTATTCCATTTGAATAAAAGTCAGATTCTTTGAATCCTTCAAAAAAAACGCCTCTATCGTCAGAAAACGATTTGGCCTCAATAAGAATTACGTCAGGTATATCTAATTTCTTGAAATTGAAAGGCATTGCTTAAAACTAAAAAATATGCTAAATATGTTTTTTCGAAATAGATGAAAAAATCATAAACCTTCGTATAAAAATTTTCAAAATATTGGTAGGTCCTAACCCCCAAAAATTAAAATAAACAAATCTAAATTTAAAAATTTTTGAAGTTACTTTTGAAGGATTCAGAATCATTTTTAATAGAATTACTCAAAGAAAAAAAATGAAAATACTCTTAGTGGGTGGAGCAGGTTTCATAGGTAAACGCTTTATAAGAAAATATTCAGAAATTCATAAAATTATTGTATACGCCCCCAAAGAGGATATTTTAAAAACTAAAAAATTTCTTGAAGATTACAAGATAGATGTTATTGAAGGAATAATTGAAAACAGCAATTTATTAGAAGAAATAAAAACAATAAATCCAGATGTGGTAATCCAGTTGGCAGCTCTTACAGGATTAGTAAAATGCCACAATGATCCACAAAATGCATTTAAAATTAATGTATTTGGAGCATTTAACGTTGCAAACGCTTGTTCAGAATTAAATTGTAAATTAATTTTTATTTCATCAAGAGAAGTTTACGGAGAAACTATTAATGAAAAAGCAACAGAAGAAGATCCATTATTACCAAACAACATTTATGGAATTACAAAAATGATAGGGGAAAATATAATAAAATTTTTTAATCAAAAACAAAATTTAGATTTTACCATACTTAGATTAACAAATGTGTATGGACCTGAGGGTGATCAATATGGAGCTCAAGTTATAATTAAAAAAGCAATCACTGAAAAAAAAATTCAAATTTTGGGTGGGACACAAAGACTAAACTATGTTTTTGTTGATGATGTTGTTGAGATTATTCATAATTGTATAGGCAATCAAAATTTCAAAAAAGAAATTTTTAATGTTGGTTCAAAAGATACTTTATCAATTAAGGAATTCGTTGAAATTGTGATCAAACTTTTAGATGAAGACATAAAAATTGAATATAGACCCATGAGAGAAACAGAAACAACAAATTTTGAACCTAATTTGGATAAAATAATGAGATTAAAAGGAACAAAAATGACAAGCCTTGAGGAAGGATTAAGAAAAACAATACAATGGTATGATAAAGAAAAATAATTCACACATTAATTTATTTTTAATAATTTCGTAGTAGTTTTTTATTATTTTGTTTTTAACATTTCATAATATGCCTGTTCATAATTGAAAGCTTCTTGCTCAATTCTTGGGGGTAGCTTTATGGATTTTTTAATATTGTTTACTAAATTACGGTTATCTGCAAATTTCTGTATTAATTTTGATAAATTTGCCACGTTTCCAGGTTCAAAAAGAAATCCATTAATCCCATCTTGAATTACTTCTGGGTGTCCACCAGTATCAGATGCAATTACAGGTTTTTTGAAAGCTAATGCCAATTGCATTACAAGAGGAAAATTTTCTTTATAGTTTGAGGGGATTACAACTACAGAAACATCGTTCATGATTTTAGCAATATTTTCATACTCAAAAACCCCACAAAATTCAATTCGTTTATCATCTTTTGCCAAAGATGTGATTGTATCTGTGTATGGATTGTTTTTTTCTCCTCTTCCAAAAATTTTTAGCCTTATTGATTCATTTTTTACACTTCGGAAGGCTTCAATTAAAACATGAAGACCTTTGTGCCATCCAAAAGTTCCCATAAAAACAAAAACAAGTTCTTTAGGATCTTCAACATTTTTTACAAATGAAAAATCTACAGAAAATGTGTTTAAGTGAATTTCTCTTTTCCAACCATTTTCTAAATATGAATTTCTAGCAAATTTACTACCTGAGAATACTAAATCAATATTATCAAAAAAATATTTTGCATCTTTATACCTAGTAAGAATATTTTTATCATAATGACATAATTCCATACAATTTTTTCCTTCATCAGGTCCATCACAAATTTCCATATCGCTTGTAACTAAACCTCTTGGGCATAGAAGCCACACATCAGTTAAAGTCAAAACAGTCGGAATATGGAGTTCTTTACAAGTTTTTAATGCACTACAAAAACGCATTGGATGGGTAAAATGTACAATATCAAAATTTTGAAGAATCTCCGTAAGGAAGGGTTCTATTGTAGAATCAAAAATTTCAAAACCTAAAATTGATTTAGTATGACGGAAAGAAATTACTGGAATGGATTCGTAAAGATAATCTTTTCTTTTGATATTTTCATTTAACTTTTTAAAATCAGGATCCTCGGTTCCTGTTCCAGAGTATAGAAAATTTGAATTGTTTTCACTTTTCAAAACACTACTTGGTTCATAGGTAAGAACGGTCACTTGGTGACCCATCCTTTGGAGTTGTTTTGAAATGTCAAGGGTAACCCGTTCAGTTCCAGTATGATGAAGAGGAAAAAACTGATGTGTTACAAATAAGATTCTCATCAAATTCCTCCCAAAATTTTCTCTATTTTTAAAAATTCATTTTTATCTTTATTATTTTGTCTGGCATTATAGATATACGCACCTAATGAATTGCCCAAAACTGAACCAAAAATTTTGTATAAAGTAGAGGAAACATCATTTTTTATTAAATAATTTTCATGGTAAGTTTTCCTTAAAAATTTCTCAAATGGCTCAATTGCAGCAATAAATTGATTGACACCAAATTTTACTTCATTATTATTTTTTAAAATACCAAATTGATTAAAAAGATCATCTAAGGAAGAATCATGTGACTTAGGTTCTTGGGAATTTTGAGAATGAAGGTTTTCGGTGAAATTTTTAAAAAACTTAACAGAGGATTTTTCATTCGTTAAATCCAAGGATTTTGAAATTGACCGATATAGCATATAAAAGTTAGAAATTAAATTTTCTATGCTAGAAATCCCAATATTTTTGAAATTTACAGTGGGATATCCCAGGATGGGAGATAGCACCTGAGATTCGATAAATTGCCTCTTTACATAATAAGATGCCTCACGATTATGTGAATGAATTACTCCATTTGAGAAAAGTTGTGCAATTTTGTATCCTTTTTCAATTAATCGTACACCTATATCAAGATCCTCAGCATAAGGAATAGATTTGTATTTGAATTGATCGAAAATATTTTTTTTGAAGCATGAACAAACATCATCTATTTGACAGATTCTCCGTTTTTCATCCTTATCCAATTCTTCTAGATTATCACAATAAACAATGCGATCATCATCAAGCCCAAGAAAGTTGTAAAAATAATCTAAGGAATAGGAATACATCAAATCACAATTACTTTGTGGGATTTGTCGTACCGTAGCTGCTGCAATTTTTGGATCTTTGGAAATAATTTTACACATGTCATAAAGTAAATGATCATTTATTGGAATTGCATCATCTGTAAAAAATGTAAGATAATCGTTGTTTGCTTTTTCAGCTCCAAGTGTTCTAGAAGAACCATGGTTAAATTGAGATGAAGGGATATTGACTATTTTTACAGTATCAGAAGATAAATTTTCTAAATTTTCATTACTAGAATTAATAATAATAATTTCAAGGTCTGAAACTCCCTTCTGAGAAAAAATATTTTCTAAAAGGGGTTGCAATTTTTCTTCCGTTGAGTTAGTAGGAATTATTACTGAAATTGAGAATTGTGGTTCATAAATTACTTTTATATCTAAATCTTCATGAATTAATTTTTTAGTTTTAGTATTGACCGGAATAGGTTGGTAAAGTTCGGGTGATAAAATAGAGAATTCTTTTCTTTTTATTTTGTCAGATGCCTTTGTAACAAATGAATTAACTCCTTCTGTTTTTATTATTTCCACACTTGTTTTAATGATTGGTGTCACTCCCAAAGCTTTTTGTTTTTTTTTTGAAACTTTGTCCAGTTTTGAGCCTGCAAATCTTGCGATTTTGAATATTTTGCTTGATTTTATTGCCTCTAGTTCACTTTGGTTACTTTCTAATTCGATTCGAAGATTGTTTCTATCTTGATCAAATTCCTTGAGGATTTTTTCCTTCTCAACAATTTCCTTATCAAGTCGCGTATTTTCCTCTGAAAGCGTTGTTTTTTCCTTTGAAAGCTGGGTATTTTCCTCTGAAAGCTTTGTTTTTTCCTTTGAAAGCTGGGTATTTTCCTCTGAAAGCTTTGTTTTTTCCTTTGAAAGCTGGGTATTTTCCTCTGAAAGCGTTGTTTTTTCCTTTGTGATTTTGTCCTTTTCTTTCACTAAAATCTTCTTAGCATTTTCAAGATTTTGTAAATCTAATTTTTGATTGGATACCTCTTTTCTTAGGTTAATTCTATCCTGATCAAAATCTGCTATAATGTTTTTTTGTTTTTTGATCTCTTCCCTCAGGTTGGTTCTATCCTGATCAAAATCCGCTATAATGTTTTTTTGCTTAGAGATCTCTTCTCTTAAGTTCCTTCTATCTCTGTCAAAATTATCAGAGATCTTCTCTCGATTAATTAAATAATTATTTGCTTTAAAATACCAATCTGAAAATCTTAAAATTTTCTCTCTAGTTTCAATTTCTCCTTTAATTTTTCCCTGACATATTTGATTTGCCCACTTAATAAAATTATTTAAATCTCCATTTTCACGAAGTTCTGGAAAAGATTTTTGTAAATCCTCTCGTGAAAAGTAAATTATTAGTAGTGAAATAATTGGATCGTTAGTGTCTAATAATGAGACATCATTTTGAATTTTTTTTATTTCAGTTTTTGCAGATTTAATTGTCATGTCATAAATAGAATTTGATGAAGTAATTGAATCTGAAATTATTTTTCTATACTCATCTTCAGAGAAAATAGGGATAGATATTTCTCTAAAATTATTTTTAATACTATACTCTTTTAGTTGTTCATATAGATTTTTTATGTCTGATGATAAAACATAAGACGAATTCATTGATTTATCACTGTGTTTTTCTGTAGATGAAAACCAATTTTCCAAGTTAGTTTCCACTAAACCTAATTTTTTAATTATTTTGGAAGTCTCGTCGAGTAATTTTTTTTGTTCCCAATCAAAATCAATTAAAAACCCATTGTGTTGTTGTAATAATTTTAATAAATTTTCATTATAAAATTTCCACAAAGATAAGGACTCTTGATATGTAAGGCCATTTCTTATTTTTAGTGATTCAGCTACTTTTAGAGGATGCCTAAAAATTCCTAATAAGACTAAGTTTGGAATATATTCAGCCAAAAATCCAAGGGTAACTGAAAATCTAGGATCTTTAAAGCCATATCCAATTGCATTTTTTTTATGAAATGAATCTAAAATTTTTTCAGTGCTGCTTTGAAGATTTTTAGGCTTTTTTGTAATTTCAGAAGAAATGGTATCCCAGGTCGTATTATTTTCCTTTAAAATTTGTTCATTAAGGTTTACAAATTGCATATTCTCCCAATGGCCTTTTGGGTTACCAAATTTTGGAGCTATTTCTGTATCGTAAAAATCAGATTCGGGTCCAAGATAGCATCCACAAAGGTTTAGTGATCTTATTAAAAATGAGGTACCACTCCTATGCATTCCCGTGACTACTACATGTGGAATTTTATCTTGGCTCATTCGAAATCACTTTGGATTAATCCCAATTCCATTAATTGATTAGTAGAAATAGTTCTTTTTGAATTAATTGTTTTTCTTGTTTTTTGGATATAGGGTAGATTTTTTAATATCCAAACAAAACCAAAAATAATTTGTTTAAGTGAGGCTGGTTTCATATTCCTTAATGAATCTGATTTTTTGTTAACAAACAAAATTTTTGGAAGGCTAAAAATGAATCTAGGAATTTTATTTGATTCTAGATTAAGAATATTCAAAAGTAAAAAATTATTGAAGCTGTGCGATTCAATTTTTGTTTCGATTTTTTTTATAGTTTCACTTCCTTTGTGATACACTATAGAATTAGGTATTACTTGAACTTCTTTACCATAAATCCATGATCTCCAACAAAGATCAACATCTTCAAAGGTAGCAAAAAATTTTTCGTTAAATCCTCCTAATTTTTGAAAAAGGTCTCTACGTGAAAATAAAGCAGCTCCCCTTGCGCTTAAAATTTTTCTTGGTTCTACAATTTTTTGTGTAGAACAATATGGTAAACCCAAGACATGGAGAAAATCTCCACTAGAATCTATTTCACCATTGGGTCTTAACAGAAGACTTTGGCAAATACCAATTGAGTCATTATTTTTTAAAATATTGATTAATTCCGAAATTGAATCTTTCGTAATTGTTGTATCATTATTTAAAAATAAAAGAAATTCACCTTTAGCCTTTTTTGCTGCAAGATTATTAGGATATGAAAAACCATGATTATCAGATAATTTGATAATTTTTACAAAAGGGAAATTTTCTGAAATTAATTCAATACTTCCATCTGTAGAGTTATTATCAACTAAAATAATTTCATAATTTTTATAATGGTTTTCTAGTACTGAATTTAAGCAATCGGATAACAATTGTTTTCCGTTGAAATTTACTATTATAATAGATACTAAAGGATTAGTTTCCAATTATGAGTAATCAGAGTTAAGGACATTAATATCATTTGAAATTAAGTTATCTCTTTTTTCGCATACGCAAAATTCTAAAAATTTTAAGAAGGTTTAACTTTATAACATGAATAAATTTTATCTGAATCACGCGTGAATTTCAGAAAAGTAAAGCTTGACCATGATAACAGATTTGCTGAGAACTCAAAGAAAAGAGTGATTCCTG
>JANQNN010000016.1 GCA_028279545.1 Nitrosopumilaceae archaeon | reverse complement strand
ATTTTATTGCCTCTTTTTACCGGATTGTTATTATTATTGGAAGAAGATGAGTACCACCTCTTCGGTTATTGAATACTGACATAGCTGACATAGCTTGCTAACCACATGGCATGTTGTGTTTTTTGCAAAATTCAAAAGTTTTTTTTGAAAGTTTTGCGAAATTTAAAAGTTGGGAACAGTTATACTACCATTTTATTGCCTCTTTTTACCGGATTGTTATTATTATTGGAAGAAGATGAGTACCACCTCTTCGGTTATTGAATACCAATTGGAAGATGGCTCGAAGTGTCCATTTTTGATTCGAGCCCCGAAAAAGATGATTTTCTGACTCTTTGCATGATTTTCAACCTGACAAATGCCAAAGGAGATCCGCTGCTACGTTGCCCATCACTGGACTTTTTTTTTCTCATTTTTCAGTGGCCCTTTCAAAAGATGAAGAATTCAAGGACTTTTATTGGGTACCACCTGGTAACGTCTGGTTACATGTGCCCGATGATCTAAAGTTTGCTTTTTCGGTTGATCCTGATAAACCTTTGGATATTAGTGATTCAATTATTTTGGCCTATATGATAGATGAAGAAGGAAAGGAAATTTTTTGTGTTCCACCGAATGGTAGATCGTGACCTAAACATTCACTTGTTGCATTAGCAGAGGCTGAATCACTTCTAGCCATGGCATTAGCCTCTAGTCTGTCAAAGCCAAAAATGATGAAAATAAACAAAAAGTGATGCAGAAGGAACAAGGTGATAGTGAAAGAAAGGATGAAGGTGAGAAAGTAGTTACAGCTGAATCTGTCGTGGAAGAAACAGTGTCCTTGAATCAGATTTTAGCAGCAATTCAGTCTTCTCAGGTGATGGTTTCAAAACATATTGCCGAACTGAATACAAAAATTGATAAATCTACCTTGAGTTTTGAGAAAGAAATTACATCTGTAAGACAGGAAATGGCAGCGAATTTGGAGCAGTTGGACAGTGCGATACGAGCGAAATGTATTACTCCGTTGGTTACTGAATTGGAAGAATTAAAGAAAAAGGTTTCTACTTTGCAGAAATCAAGCTCTATGCCATCTATAGTAGCTCCAACTGACAGTTTGGTGTCTGCATCTTCAGGTGAGATGGATACTTCCATGCTGAAAAAAGGGGATGTTTCAGATGAATTTTTGTTGTCAGTAGCGAATTTGTTGAATCTTATGAATCCAGCCTTTGGAAATGTGTCACTCGTTAGAAAGGTACTTTTTCATCATCCTAACTTGCCCTTAGCAGATTTTATGCCGGCCGCCATTCTTCCTAAAAAGACGCCTCAATTCACACTGCGTATGGATGAAGGAATGGGGTCAGTTGTTTTGGAATCTGGATTACAGAAATCGTTTTCAAATGGTGCCACCTTTTACGGAGCTCTTACGAACTTTTTCGAAGTCCTAACAA
>JANQNN010000053.1 GCA_028279545.1 Nitrosopumilaceae archaeon | reverse complement strand
ATTTCCCTGGGCAGCCAAAAAGTACTATGGGAGGTTAGTAGCCGCGGTTACTATGGTTACCTGGATACTAGACACCTACCAGAGCCAGATCCACTTTACAGAATTCAAATCGGCCTTAGTACTGCAGAGCTATAGGAAAAATATATCTACTATACTTAGCCAGGAGGGCCCCCCCCCCTCTAGTACTTTGATCCAGAATCCCCCACCCCTATACTACTATCGTCATTATCCAGTTCTGTATTAACGCGTTTTGCCTGTATATCCATTTATTTTCAAATAGTTCTTTAGAAATATGCATTTATAATCTGTTTTTGTTGAAATTTTTGTCAAACCTTTTATATTCTTAAATATTTAATTTTTTTAAATTAGATTTTTTTATTTCTGGGCTATTCAGCCATCAGATAAACGATTGGCTAGACATCTGAGCTAGATAGCCTCAACGGAAAAATATTTTTCCTATTTTTTTTAATATCATCCCTAGTATTATCGACGATGATAGCAACTTCAGTGGACGTAGGAAAACCTTCTATCCATGTATAGTGACAACTCTGTCTAATTCTATATTCTATGGAATGGACCAAAGAGTTTTAATTAGCAAAAGCTTTTCAGTAATCAAAATGTGAAATGAGATTCTAACCTAAAAAATTTGAAAGCTATAGCCGAGTTGAAAAAGCTTGGAAGGAGAAACAATACTAAGAAATAATATTGGGTGTACGAGTACTCGATAAGAACTAGGGTAATATACATGTACATGAGTACATGTGAAACTAAATATTCTGCAGAGTAACGAAAAATTTCAAGTATTCATAGTCATCATAACTCAAAACATAACTCAGCCGGAGAACATATTTGAGCACCCCGGCCAAATATTGATAGGTTTTCGTTTTCCTTGTCGAGAAAATATGCAGCTCAATGGCACTAGTTAGCAAAAACCGGAAAACCAAAAATGAACAATACATGTACACGTAGATGTAAAATTTTATATGTAAATGGGTCAGGACTCTGCATTTGAGAATTGTTCCATTAGGTTGGAGTAGAAAGAAACTTACAAGCTAAAAGTATGAATTTGTCAGAAGATATGTTAACACTTTCCTAAGGGAAGGGAGATAATTATGGAAGAGAAATTATCATCGATCCCATTGCGATTAAAAAGAAAAAGCAACTAAGTAAATTTATAATGGAACTAGACAATATACATGTTGCGTGAGAAAAGTAAAGTTTATTGAAAGCGATGCTTGGGACAAATCTCTCAGTCCTCGGCAAATACAGCAGTGTTGGTATTAAGTTCAGGAACAATAAATTCAATTACAGGTACATGTAGATGAGCATCTCAATGTACAGTAGGGATGTGGTCGATGTGTATGCATGTACTGTACATATAAAACAAACATGTATATACGTGTATACATGAGTGTTGTTACGATAAGAATCAATGGTTTAAATCATTTGATGTATATCAAGATTTTTTTGATCTTTATAAGCCTGATTTAAATCAATGATTCAAATTGTTTTCCAACAACAACTAAATGTCCTAATATTAAGTTACTTTTTCTCTAGTTCATAGAGGAACCAAATCATTTGATGTAGTGGGTGTATTTTCGGTTATGAATTGATATATATATTCTTCGTTTACTTTAGATTTTCTGAAGAAAGGAAATTATAAAATGAATTTTTTGAATTTTTAGTAAATTTTTCTTTTGAAACTAAAAAAATTATTAATTTTTTTAAA
Organism: Nitrosopumilaceae archaeon; assembly: GCA_028279545.1. GTDB lineage: Archaea > Thermoproteota > Nitrososphaeria > Nitrososphaerales > Nitrosopumilaceae > Nitrosomaritimum. The sequence goes on along the minus strand of JANQNN010000053.1, from coordinate 41 downwards.
AAAGAATACAATAAGATAAAGAATTATCTTACTAAAATTTT